>NZ_JBHSBC010000008.1:175095-317982 GCF_042650425.1 Streptosporangium jomthongense
CACCGCCCCCGCCGTTATCCGGGAAGCCTGCCCGGCAGGTCGGAGACGCTCTCGCGCCAGGCCCGGTGCAGGTCCGCGAACCGGCCCGCGTCCCGGACGAGCCGATCGGGCGGCCCGTCCTCGACGATCTCGCCGCCCTCCATGACCAGGACCCGGTCGGCGATCTCGACGGTCGAGAGGCGGTGCGCGATGATCAGGGCGGTCCGGTCGGCGAGGATCGTGCGCATCGCCCGCTGGACCAGCCGTTCCCCCGGTACGTCGAGACTTGAGGTCGCCTCGTCGAGGATCAGCACCGCCGGGTCGGCGAGGAAGGCCCTGGCGAAGGCGACGAGTTGCCGCTGTCCCGCGGAGAGCCGTCCGCCGTGCTTGCCGACCTGGGTGTCGTAGCCGTCGGCGAGCGCGGAGACGAAGCCGTGGGCGCCGACCGCCTTGGCGGCCTCGACGACCTCGGCCGTGGACGCCTCCGGCCTGCCGAACCTGATGTTGTCCGCGACCGACCCGGTGAACAGGAAGTTCTCCTGCGTCACCAGGACCACCGCCGCGCGCAGCGTCTCGTCGTCCAGGTCGCGCAGATCGACCCCGTCCAGCAGCACACGCCCGGCGACCGGGTCGTAGAACCTGGCCACGAGCTTGGCCAGGGTGGTCTTGCCCGCCCCCGTCGTGCCGACCAGCGCCACACTCTGCCCGGCGGGAATCGTCAGGTCCATCCTGGGCAGTATGGGGGTCCCGTCGAGGTAGGAGAACTCGACCGCCTCGAACCGGACGCCACCGCGTGGCCGTACCAGCGGCACGGGGTCACGCGGCTCGGCGACGTCGGGTCTCTCCTCCAGCACGCCGGAGAGCTTCTCCAGCGCCGCGCCCGCCGACTGGAATGCGTTGTAGAACTGGGAGATCTCCTGCATCGGCTCGTAGAACTGACGCAGGTAGAGCAGGAACGCGGCCAGCACGCCGACCGTGACGTGGCCGCCGAGCGCCAGCCACCCGCCGTAGAGCAGGATCGCGGCGATCGTGACGTTCCCGATCAGTTTGACGACCGGTGCGAAGATCGAGATCAGGCGCATGCCCCGGATGTTGGCGTCGCGGTAGTCGACGTTGAGCCGGCCGAAGATCTCCTGGTTGCGCGGCTCCCTGCGGAAGGCCTGGACCGCCCTGACACCGGCCATCGACTCCACGAAGTGGACGATCAGCAGCGCGACCGTCTCCCGTGTCCTGCGGTAGGCGATGCTCGACTGCCGCCGGAACCAGCGGGTGAACAGCAGCAGCACCGGCAGCGGGAGCAGGGCGACCAGGCCGAGCCGTACGTCGAGGACGAGCAGCAGGACGGCGGTCCCGGTCAGGGTCAGCACCGCGGTGACGAGCCCGTCGAAGCCGGATTCGAGCATCTCGTAGATGGCGTCGATGTCGGAGGTGAGCCGGGAGACGACCCGGCCGGAGGTGTAGTCCTCGTGGAAGGACAGCGACAGCCGCTGGAAGTGGGCGAAGACCCGCCGCCGCAGTTCGAGCAGGACGTCCTGGCCGATACGTCCGGAGCGCCTGAGGAACACCTGCCGGGTCGCCGCCTGGAGCGCCGCGGCCACCAGCACCGCCATGACCACCGCGACGAGCGTGCCCGGTCCCTGTCCCGAGGTCATCGGCGGGATGCCCGAGTCGATGCCCACCTTGACCAGGAACGGGATGGCCAGCGAGGCCCCGTTGCAGACCACGATGACCGCGACGAGCACCGCGATCTCCCGCCGGTACGGCCGCAGCAGCTCGGCCAGCAGCCGGCGCGACCGGGCGCGCAGCAGGAAGGAGGCCCGCTCGGACAGCTCGTCCTGGTTCTCCGCGGCGACGCCCCGCCAGCCCGGGCTCTCGCCGATCGTCGTCCTGTCCGTCTTCTGGTTCTCCTTCGTGGTCCCGCTCACAGCAGCGCCTCCTGTTCGTCCAGCGGCTCGTCGAGGGCCGCCGACAGCAGCTCGCGGTACTCGGGAACGGTCGCCATCAGCTCGTGGTGCGGGCCGACGTGGGTGATCGTGCCGTCGAGCAGCAGGGCGACCCGGTCGGCGAGCAGCACCGTCGAGGCGCGGTGCGCGACGACGATCCCGGTCGCGTCCCGCAGCACCCGCCTGAGCGCCTCCTCGACCAGGGCCTCGGTCTCGACGTCCAGGGCGGAGAGGGTGTCGTCGAGGACGAGGACCTTCGGCCTGGCCAGCACGGCGCGGGCCAGGGCCAGGCGCTGACGCTGGCCACCGGACAGCGACATGCCCTGCTCACCGATCCTGGTCTCCAGCCCCCACGGCAGGTCGTGGACGAACCCGGCCTGGGCGATCTCGACGGCCGCCGCCATCTCCTCCTCGGTGGCGTCGTGCCGTCCCAGTGTGAGGTTCTCCCTGACGCTCATCGAGAACAGCGTCGGCTCCTCGAAGGCGGTGGCGACCATGGTGCGGAGCGCGGTCAGGGACAGGTCCCGCACGTCGTGGCCGTCGAGGGTGACCCGGCCCTCGGTGACGTCGTACAGGCGGGGCACCAGCGAGGTCAGCGTGGTCTTGCCCGACCCCGTCGCGCCGACGACCGCCACCGTCTCCCCCGGACGGACGTCCAGCCAGACGTCGCGCAGCACCGGCCTGTCCGTGCCGGGGAAGGTGAAGCCGACCCCCTCGAAGCGCAGGTGCCCGCGGGGCCGTTCGACCGCGTCCGTGCCGCCGACGATGGCGGGCTCGGTGTCCAGGACCTCCATCACCCGGTCGGCCGCGGTCATCGCCTCCTGGCCCATCACCAGGATGAAGCCGAGCGCGGAGATGGGCCACACCAGCTGCAGCATCAGCGTGGTGAAGGCCACCATCGTGCCCAGGGTCAGCGCTCCCGTGCCGACCGCGAGCGCACCGGTCAGCAGCACCACGGCGAGGGTGACGTTGGGGACGACCTCAAGGAAGGTGAAGAAGCGGGAGGACAGGCCCACCTTCTCCATCGCGGTGCGGTAGATCTTCAGCGCCGCGTCGCCGAAGACGCCGCCGACGTACGGCCCCCGCCCGAAGGCCTTGATCGTGCGGATGCCCGCCGCGGACTCCTCGACCAGGGTGGCCAGGTCGCCCTGCTGGTCCTGGACCCGGCGTGAGGCGTCGACGTACCCCCGCTCGAAACGCAGCGAGATGAGGGCGATCGGCAACGCCGAGGCGGCGACCAGCAGGCCGAGCGGCCAGTACATGTTCAGCAGCAGGCCCGTGACCGTCACGATCTGGACGCTGATCAGGACGAGGAAGAGCATGCCGAAGCCGAGGAAGCGCCGGATCGCCGACAGGTCGGTCGTCGCGCGGGACAACAGCTGCCCGGACTGCCAGGAGCCGTGGAAGCCCATCGGCAGCCGCTGGAGGTGGGCGTAGAGGTCGTCGCGGATGCTGGTCTCCACGCCGAGGACGGCCTCGCCGAGCATCCACCTGCGCAGCAGGACCAGCAGCGCCTCACCCGCGCCGAGGGCCAGCGCGAGCAGGAACAGCGGGAGCAGCGCGCCGGTGTCACCGCTGGCGACGGGGCCGTCGATGACCTCCCTGCCGATCAGCGGGATGACGATGCCGATCCCGACCCCGGCCAGGGCGGCCAGCCAGATGACGATCAGCCGGGTCGTGTAGGGACGGAGGTAGGGCCGCAACCGCCACAGTGACGAGATCCTGGCGCGGCGGGGGTGGGGGAGAGGGGAACGGGTGGTACCGGATTCTCGCGCTGAGGCGACGGTATCGGGGGGCATCAGCAGGCAGCACACTCCTTACTGGGTTCAGCACTGTCCTCGCAGAAGGGCCCGTAAAGGCTAAAACCCCCGTCAAACGGTTTTCCGCGTCACGGGCCCCGGTGAACGCCCGCCGGATCGGTCCCCCCGTCCGGCGTGCGGCGACCATCAGAGTGTCCGCAACGGTTCAGACGCCGACAACTGTCCTGAAAGTGGGCCTCCCCTGACATCGGGGCCACACGACCCGCGTCTCCACCCACGGGTGGAGTTCTCCTGTCTCCACCCGTGCTCCGATCCGCGCCGGGACCACCGTCCCTACCGTCGGTGACATGGATTCGCTGCAGATCGCCGTCTTCTCCCTCGTCGTCCTCGCCCTCGTCGTCTACCGCCAGATGCGGACCCGGCCCGCCGCGGGACGCGGCCTGCTGGTCTTCGGCCTCATCCTGACGGGGGCCGGGGTGTACGGCGGCGGCCTCCTGGAGGAGAGCCCGTCCGTCCTCGGCGTCGCCGTGATCGCCGTCGAGGCGGTCATGGCCGTCGCCTTCGGCGCCCTGCGCGCCTGGACCGTGCGGGTGTGGCGGGAGGCCGACGGGGTCGCCTGGGCCAGGGGCACCGCATGGACCCTGGCGGCCTGGGCGGTCTCCTTCGCCGCCCGCCTGGCCCTGTTCGCCGCGGGCGGCGCGCTCGGCCTCACCTACCGGCCGGCCGCCGCCCTCGTCTTCGCGGGCCTGACCGTCGCGGCCCAGGCCGTCCTGGTCGCCAGGAGGGGGCGGATGCTCGGCGAGGCCGTACCGGCGTGGGTGCCCGCCTCGCAGCCGGCCGGGCGGGATCGGTAACGTCCGTGGCGTGACGACGCGACTCAGGGACACCACGATCGCCCCCGTTGTCCTGCGGGCCGGGGTGATCGTGTTGTTCCTGGTCGCGCAGGCGGGTGCCGGGGCCGGGTTCGGCCTGTCGGGGGAGAGGCTCGCGGTCACGCTCCTGGCCTTCGCCGTCGCCGGGTTCCTCGCCGTGGCGATCCTGCCGTCGGCGACCGGGCCCTCGCCGCGCCTGCCGCTCCTCGGGGTGCCGGTCAAGGTCGTGGCCCTCGGCCTGGCGGTGCTGCTCGCGCTCTGGCTGGAGATGGTGGCCGTCGACGGACCGGCCGTCGCGGTCCTGCTCTTCGGCGTGGGGACCGCCGCGGTCAGGTATCCCCTCGCCCGCTCGCTGCCGATCGGAGGGCTCGCGCTGGGCGGGCTGCTGGTGGCCGGGGCGGTGACCGGCGCCCTGGAGCGGGACCTCAGCCTGGCCTTCAGCCTCTGCATGGTCTTCATGATCGCCTACTCGATCAGGGAGCGCAGGGCCGCCAGGAGCGCGCAGGAGCGGGAGGCGGTGCTCGCCGAGCGCGCCCGCATCGCCAGGGAGATACACGACATCCTCGCCCACAGCCTGTCGGCGCAGATCGTGCACCTGGAGGGGGCCAGGATGCTGCTGCGCGCCGACCGGGCGGGAGAGGCCCTGGAACGGGTCGAGCGCGCCGGTGACCTGGCCAGGAACGGGCTTGAGGAGGCACGAAGGGCCGTGTCCGCGCTGCGGGAGAACCAGCCGCCGCTGCCCGAGGCGCTGCGGAGGCTGGCCGAGGAGTTCCACGCCGCGACCGGGCAGGAGTGCGCCCTGCTGACGTCGGGCAGGCAGCGGCGGCTGCCGCCGGAGACCGAGCTGGCGGTGATCCGCACCGCCCAGGAGGCGGTCACCAACGTGCGTCGGCACGCGCCCGGCTCCCCGGCGACCGTGCGGCTCGGCTTCCACGGCGGCTCGTGCGAACTGGAGGTCACCAACCCCCTGGCGGACTCCCCGGGGACGCCCGGGGGAGGATACGGGATCGTGGGCATGCGGGAACGGGCCGAGCTTCTCGGCGGGACGCTGGAGTCGGGGGAGCGGGAGGGGATCTTCCTGGTCCGGCTGCGGGTGCCCGCGTGAGCACCCGGGTGCTGGTGGCCGACGACCAGGCCGTGGTCCGCGAGGGGCTGGTCCTGCTGCTCGGCCTGCTGCCGGACGTCGAGGTGGTCGGCTCGGCAGGGGACGGGCTGGAGGCGCTGCGGCTGGTCGCGGAACTGCGTCCCGACGTGGTGCTGATGGACCTGCGGATGCCGAGGATGGACGGGGTCGAGGCGACCCGGGAGATCCGTGCCGCCTTCCCCGCGACCCAGGTCGTGGTGCTGACCACCTACGCGGACGACGAGTCGGTCTTCGCCGCGCTGCGCGCCGGGGCGCGCGGCTTCCTCACCAAGAGCGCGGGCGCGGAGGAGATCGGCAGGGCCGTCGCGGCGGTCGTCAACGGCGACGCCCAGCTCGACCCCGGCGTGCAGCGCCGCCTGCTCAACGCCGTGATGGGGGAGCCGTCCCCGCCGCCGGGCCGTACCCGGCCTGCGGAGCGGGAGCGGCAGGAGCGGCGGGGGCGGGGGCCGCTGCCCGACGGGCTGACCCCGCGTGAGGCGGAGGTGCTGCGCCTCATCGCCAGGGGACTGTCGAACGCCGAGATCGCCGCCGTCCTGTTCATCGGCGAGGCCACCGTCAAGACGCACATCAACAACCTGTTCGCCAAGGCCCGGCTGCGCGACCGGGTCCACGCCGTCACCTACGCCTACCGCGTCGGCCTGGCGGAGCCGGAGACCGGCGGGGCGTAGGGAACGCGTCAATAAACGGTGCGAAGGCGTATGGAACCCGTCAAGGCGCGCAAAAACCCATAAATCCCGCGATTTCCTTGTCGCATGGCCGCCAAACGGCGGCCGGGAACGTATGCGCCAACAAGGAGTGAGGATGGCCGACGTCATCTTCGTCGCCCTGACGATCGCGATCTTCGCGGTCCTCGGGCTCGTCGTCAAGGCGGTGGAACGGCTGTGAGCGCCGTCAACGCCATCGGCCTGGTCGTGGCCGTCGTGCTGGCGGCCCTCATGGTCGCCGCCCTGTTGTTCCCGGAGCGCTTCTGATGTCACCGGCCCTGTCGGGGATCGTGTTCATCGCCTCCCTGATCGTCGCCCTCGCGGTGGTCCACCGCCCGCTCGGCGACTACATGTACCGCGTCTACACCGCCCCCGGGCACCTGGCCGCCGAGCGGGTGATCTACCGGCTGGCCGGGGTCCGCCCCGAGGCCGGGCAGCGCTGGAGCGCCTACGCCCGCGCCGTGCTCGCCTTCTCCGCGGTCTCGGTCCTGCTGCTGTACGGCCTGCAGCGCCTGCAGGAACGGCTGCCGCTGAGCCTGGGCATGCCCCCGGTCACCGGCCACGTCGCCTGGAACACCGCGGTCAGCTTCGTCACCAACACCAACTGGCAGGCCTACTCCGGCGAGTCCACCATGGGACACCTGGTGCAGATGGCCGGGCTCGCGGTGCAGAACTTCGTCTCGGCCGCGGTCGGCATGGCCGTGGCGATCGCCCTGGTCCGCGGCTTCGCCCGCGGCCGGAGCGAGGAACTGGGCAACTTCTGGGTCGATCTCGTACGCGGCTCGGTCCGCATCCTGCTGCCGATCGCCTTCGTCGGGGCGCTCGTGCTGGTCGCGGGCGGCCTGGTGCAGAACCTCGCCGCGCCGTACGAGGTGACCACCCTGACCGGCGGCACCCAGGCGATCACCGGTGGCCCGGTCGCCAGCCAGGAGATCATCAAGGAACTCGGCACCAACGGCGGCGGTTTCTACAACGCCAACTCCTCCCACCCCTTCGAGAACGCCACCGGCTGGACGAACTGGGTGGAGATCTTCGCGATCCTGCTGATCCCGTTCGCGCTGCCGCGCACCTTCGGCCGCCTGGTCGGCGACCGGCGGCAGGGATACGCGATCGTCGCGATCATGGCCACCCTCGCCGTCGTCAGCGTCGCGGTGCTGACCGGCCTGGAACTGGCCCACAACGGCACCGTCCCGCAGGCTGTCGGTGCCGCGACCGAGGGCAAGGAGGTGCGCTTCGGCGTCGCGAACTCCGCGACCTTCGCCGCGGCCACCACGCTCACCTCGACCGGCGCCGTCAACTCCTTCCACGACTCCTACACCGCGCTCGGCGGCATGGTCACGATGGTCAACATGATGCTGGGCGAGGTCGCGCCCGGCGGCGTCGGCTCCGGTCTGTACGGCATGCTGGTACTGGCCGTGATCACGGTGTTCGTCGCCGGGCTGATGGTCGGCCGCACCCCCGAGTACCTGGGCAAGCGGATCGGCGCCCGCGAGATCAAACTCGCCTCGATGTACTTCCTGGTCACCCCCGTCCTGGTGCTCGTCGGCACCGCGCTGGCGATGGGCTCGTCCGAACAGCGCGCGAGCATGCTCAACGGCGGGCCGCACGGCCTGTCGGAGGTGCTCTACGCCTTCACCAGCGCCTCGAACAACAACGGCTCGGCCTTCGGCGGCCTGACCGTCAGCACGCCGTGGTACGACACCGCGCTCGGGCTGTGCATGGCGTTCGGCCGGTTCCTGCCGATCGTGTTCGTGCTGGCCCTGGCCGGCTCCCTGGCCCGCCAGGACCCGGTTCCGGTCTCGGCGGGCACGCTGCCGACCCACCGGCCGCAGTTCGTCGGCATGGTCGTCGGCGTGACGGTCGTCCTGGTCGCGCTGACCTTCCTCCCCGCCCTGGCGCTCGGCCCGCTCGCAGAAGGAATCCGGTAGACGTGTCCACCCCAACGCTCCAGGCCCCGGCCCCGGGGAGCCCGCGCAAGGAGAGCCGGGTCGGCGGCGGCCTGCTCGACCCCGCCCAGCTGATCACCTCCCTTCCCGCCGCGTTCACGAAGCTCAACCCGGCCACGCTGTGGCGCAACCCCGTCATGTTCGTCGTCGAGGTCGGCGCGGTCTTCACCACCGCCCTCGCGATCCTCGACCCCTCGTTCTTCGCCTGGGCCGTCGTGGTCTGGCTCTGGCTGACCGTGCTCTTCGCCAACCTCGCCGAGGCCGTGGCCGAGGGCCGGGGCAAGGCGCAGGCCGCCACACTGCGCGCCGCCAAGCGCGACACCGTCGCCCGCAGGCTCAGGGACTGGCGGCCAGGCTCCGAGGAGCCCTCCTACGACCAGGTCGGCGCGCCCGAACTGCGGCAGGGCGACCACGTGGTCGTCGAGGCGGGGGAGATCATCCCCGGCGACGGTGACGTGGTCGAGGGCATCGCCAGCGTGGACGAGTCGGCCATCACCGGCGAGTCAGCGCCCGTCATCCGCGAGTCCGGCGGCGACCGCTCCGCCGTCACCGGCGGCACCAAGGTCCTCTCCGACCGGATCGTCGTACGGATCACCCAGAAGCCCGGGGAGAGCTTCATCGACCGGATGATCGCCCTGGTCGAGGGCGCCGACCGGCAGAAGACCCCCAACGAGATCGCCCTCAACATCCTGCTGGCCGCGCTGACCGTCATCTTCCTGATCGCGACCGTCACCATGCAGCCCCTGGCCATCTACTCCAAGGCCGTCAACCCCGGGGTCCCCGACTCGCTCGCACTGACCGCCGACGGCGTCAGCGGGATCGTGCTCGCGGCCCTGCTGGTCTGCCTCATCCCCACCACGATCGGCGCCCTGCTGTCGGCGATCGGCATCGCGGGCATGGACCGGCTCGTGCAGCGCAACGTGCTGGCCATGAGCGGCCGCGCGGTCGAGGCCGCGGGGGACGTCTCCACGCTGCTGCTGGACAAGACCGGCACCATCACGCTCGGCAACCGGCAGGCCGCCGAGTTCGTCCCGGCGCCCGGCGTCTCCGCCGAGGAACTGGCCGAGGCGGCCCAGCTGTCCAGCCTCGCCGACGAGACCCCGGAGGGCCGCTCCATCGTCGTGTTCGCCAAACAGGCCTACGGCCTGCGTGAACGCGCCCCCGGTGAGCTGGCCCACGCCGAGTGGGTGCCCTTCACCGCCCAGACCCGCATGTCCGGGGTCGGGGTGGACGGCCGCCAGGTCCGCAAGGGCGCGGCGACCGCGGTGATGAAGTGGGTGCGCGACCACGGCGGCCACCCGACCGGCGAGGTCGGCGCGATAGTGGACGCCGTCTCCGCCTCCGGAGGCACCCCGCTGGTCGTCGGCGAGATCACGGGCGGCCCCGGTGGCACCGCCAGGGTGCTCGGCGTGATCCACCTCAAGGACGTCGTCAAACAGGGCATGCGCGAACGGTTCGACGAGATGCGCAGGATGGGCATCCGCACCGTCATGATCACCGGCGACAACCCGCTGACCGCCAGGGCCATCGCCGACGAGGCCGGGGTCGACGACTTCCTGGCCGAGGCCACCCCGGAGGACAAACTCGCGCTGATCCGCAAGGAACAGCAGGGCGGGCGGCTGGTCGCGATGACCGGCGACGGCACCAACGACGCCCCCGCCCTCGCCCAGGCCGACGTCGGGGTGGCCATGAACACCGGAACCTCCGCCGCCAAGGAGGCCGGGAACATGGTCGACCTGGACTCCAACCCCACCAAGCTCATCGAGATCGTGGAGATCGGCAAGCAGCTGCTCATCACCCGGGGCGCGCTGACCACCTTCTCCATCGCCAACGACGTCGCCAAGTACTTCGCGATCATCCCGGCGATGTTCGCCGCCGTCTACCCGGGCCTGGACGCGCTCAACGTCATGCGGCTGGCCGGCCCGCAGTCGGCGATCCTGTCGGCGGTGGTGTTCAACGCGATCGTCATCGTCGCGCTCATCCCGCTGGCCCTGCGCGGGGTGCGCTACCGCCCTGCCAGCGCCTCCAGGCTGCTCAGCCGCAACCTGTACGTCTACGGCCTCGGCGGCGTCGTCGCGCCGTTCGCCGGCATCAAAGTCATCGACCTGCTCATCCAGTTCCTTCCAGGGATGTCTTAAATGGAACGCCTGCCCGGCTGGCTCAGCCGTCACATCGCCGCGCTGCGCGCGCTGCTCGTCCTCACCCTGCTCCTCGGGCTGGCCTACCCCCTTCTCGTCACCGGAGTCGCCCAGGCCGTGTTCGGCCACCAGGCCGACGGATCCCCCGTCCAGAAGGACGGCAAGGACGTCGGCAGCGAGCTGATCGGCCAGAACTTCACCGGCAAGGACGGAACCCCCGTCGGGAAGTACTTCCAGAGCCGTCCCTCGGCGGCGGGCGACGGCTACGACCCGCTGGCCAGCGGCGCGAGCAACCTGGGCCCCGAGGACGTCCTGGACGTCCTCCCCGTACCGGGTGACGCCGGTAGGCCGTCCCTGCTGACGCGGGTCTGCGCCCGCTCCAGGGCGGTCGGGGAGCTGGAGGGCGTCAGCGGCGCCAGGCCGTACTGCACGCCGGACGGGGTCGGCGCGGTGCTGAAGGTCTTCCCCACGACCGGCACCCCCCAGCGGGTGGTCAGCGCCAACCAGGCCTGCCCCGTCACGCCGTTCCTCACCGCCTACCAGGGCGTCAGGGTCACCTGCGCCAAGCCGGGGGAGGACCTGTCGGCGGGCCGTACGGTCCCGGTCCGCGGCACGGGGGTCGCGGTCGTGCCCGCCGACGCCGTCACCGCGAGCGGCTCAGGGCTCGACCCGCACATCTCCGTGGCCTACGCCGAACTCCAGGCCCCCCGGGTGGCCAGGGAACGCGGCCTGGGCGTGGCGCGGGTCAGGGAACTGATCAGGGAGCACACGACCGGCAGGCCCCTGGGCTTCATGGGCGAGGCGGCGGTCGACGTCCTGGAACTCAACCTCGCCCTCGACAGGGGATGATCGTAGGAAGAGGCGAGAGGAGATGAGCGGGCGATGAACGGGGCGCGCGGGAAACTGCGGATCTACCTGGGCGCGGCCCCCGGCGTCGGCAAGACCTACGCGATGCTCGACGAGGGGCACCGGCGCCTGGGACGCGGCACGGACGTGGTCGTGGGGCTCGTCGAGACCCACGACCGGCCCCGCACCGCGGCGCTGCTCGACGGCCTTGAGACCGTCCCCCGCGCGACCCTGGTCCACCGGGGGGCGAGCTTCACCGAGCTGGACGTGGACGCCGTCATCGCCCGCAAACCGAAACTGGCGCTGATCGACGAGCTGGCGCACACCAACGTGCCCGGCTCGCGCAACGCCAAGCGCTGGCAGGACGTCGAGGAGATCCTGGACGCGGGGATCGACGTCATCTCCACCGTCAACATCCAGCACCTGGAGTCGCTCAACGACGTCGTCCAGGAGATCACCGGCGTTCCGCAGCGCGAGACCGTCCCCGACGAGGTGGTACGGCAGGCCGACGCCGTACAGCTGGTGGACATGGCGCCGGACGCGCTGCGCCGCAGGATGGCCCACGGCAACATCTACCTTCCGGAGAAGGTGGACGCGGCCCTGTCGAACTACTTCAGGGTCGGCAACCTCACCGCGCTGCGGGAGCTGGCGCTGCTGTGGGTCGCGGGCAAGGTCGACGACCAGCTCGACCGCTACCGCGCCGAACACGGCATCGCCGGGACCTGGGAGGCGCGCGAACGCGTCGTGGTCGCGCTGACCGGCGGCCCCGAGGGCGACACCCTGGTACGGCGGGCCGCCAGGATCGCCGCCAGGACCAAGGGCGCCGATCTGCTGGCCGTCCACGTCACCCGTTCCGACGGGCTGAACGGCACCGACCCGGCGCACCTGGCCCGCCAGCGCGCCCTGGTGGAGAGCCTGGGCGGCACCTACCACCAGGTGGTCGGCGACAGCGTCCCGCGCGCGCTGCTCGACTTCGCCGGCGGGGTCAACGCCACCCAGCTCGTGCTCGGCGCCTCCCGCAGGGGACGTTTCGCGCAGCTTTTCTCCCGGGGGGTCGGGGTCACGACCACCGCCCTGTCCGGCTCCATCGACGTCCACATGATCACGCACGGCGAGGTGGGCAGAGGAGCCGGGCGCGACCGGCCGAGGGCGGCGCTCACCCGAGGACGCAGGATCGCGGGCTGGGCCATGGCGCTGCTGGGCATCCCGGCGATCACCGCGCTGCTCGCCCCGCTCAGGGACGGCCTGAAGCTGTCGAGCGCGATCCTGATATTCCTGCTCATGGTGGTCTGCGTCGCCCTCGCCGGAGGGATGTGGCCCGCGGTCACCGCGGCCGTCGCCGGGTTCATGCTGCTCAACTACTACTTCACCCCGCCGGTCGACCGGTTCACCATCGCCGACCCGGAGAACATCTTCGCGCTCAGCGTCTACGTGCTGGTCGCCGTCATGGTCAGCGCGGTGGTCGACCTGGCCGCCAGACGGACCAGGGAGGCGGCCAGGGCGAGCGCGGACGCCGAGGTGCTGTCCACCCTGGCGGGACACGTGCTCAGAGGGGAGGCGGCGCTGGCTTCCCTGCTGGCGCGGCTGCGCGAGACCTTCGGGCTGACCTCCGTCACGCTGCTCGAACGCACCGGCGAGCCCGCCCCCGACGACCGCTCCGAGCCCGCGGCGTGGCGGATCGCGGCCACCTCGGGAGGGCCGCCCTGCGCCACCCCCGGCGCCGCCGACACCGACGTGGTGATCGACCGCGACCTGGTGCTCGCCGCGCGCGGCAGGCTGCTCGACGCGGCCGACCGCAGGGTCCTGGAGGCCTTCGCCGCGGAGGCGGCCGTCGCCCTGCGCCAGGAGCGGCTGCGGCGTGAGGCGGACCTGGCCGGGCCGCTGGCCGAGGCCGACAGGATGCGCACCGCGCTGCTCGCCGCCGTCAGCCACGACCTGCGCACCCCCCTGGCCTCGGCCAGGATCGCGGTCGACAGCCTGCGCAGCACCGAGATCGACTGGAGCGAGACGGACCGGCGGGAACTGCTGGCCACCGCGGACGAGTCGCTGGTCAAGCTCGACCGGCTGGTCGCCAACCTGCTCGACATGAGCCGCCTGCAGGCGGGGGTGCTCGGACTGGCCCTCGAACCCGTCGCGGTGGGGGAGGTCGTCCCGCGCTCCGTCGACGACCTCGGGCCGCTCGGCGAGCGTGTCGAGGGCGACATCCCGCCCGGCCTGCCCGAGGTCGTCGCCGACCCGGCCCTGGTCGAGCGGATCCTGGTCAACGTGATGTCCAACGCGGTGCGCTACACCCCGGGAGACCACAAGGTCCTGGTCACCGCCAGCTCCTACGGCGACAGCGTCGAGGTCCGCGTCATCGACCGGGGCCCCGGCGTGCCGAGGGAGGCGCACGACCGGATCTTCATGCCCTTCCAGCGCCTGGGCGACCGCGACAACCACACCGGTGTCGGCCTCGGCCTCGCCCTCTCCAGAGGGCTGGCCGAGGCGATGGGCGGGACGCTCACGCCGGAGGAGACACCAGGGGGAGGCCTCACCATGATCCTGAAGCTGCCCATCGCCCCCGAGGAGCGGACATGACCCGCGTCCTCGTCGTCGACGACGAACCGCAGATCCTGCGCGCGCTGCGCATCAACCTCCTGGCCAGGCACTTCGAGGTCGCGGTCGCCGACGGCGGCGGCGCCGCCCTGCGCGAGGCCGCCGACTGGCACCCCGACCTCGTCGTCCTGGACCTCGGGCTGCCGGACATCGACGGGATCGACGTCATCCACGGGCTGCGCGGCTGGACCAAGGTGCCGATCATCGTGCTGTCCGGACGGGCGGGCAACCAGGACAAGGTCGAGGCCCTGGACGCCGGGGCCGACGACTACGTCACCAAGCCGTTCAACATCGACGAACTGCTGGCCCGCATCAGGGCCGTCACCCGCAGGACCACCGTCCACGAGGCCGAACTCGCCCGCGTCGAGGTCGGCGCGCACGTGGTCGACCTGGCGGGCAAGACGATCTCCGGAGGGGTACGGCTGACGCCGACCGAGTGGCAGTTGCTGGAGATCCTGCTGCGCAACCCGGGCAAACTCATCAGCCAGCGCCAGCTGCTGACCGAGGTCTGGGGCGCCGCCTACGTCAGGGAGACCCACTACCTGCGCCAGTACATGGCCCAGATCCGCAGGAAACTGGAGCCCGACCCGGCCCGCCCGGTCCACCTGCTCACCGAACCCGGCATGGGCTACCGCTTCCAGCCCTGAACGAACCCCGTCCTGGAAGGGCGGGCGACGGGACAGCACCGTAATCCTGAAAAATCAGGAAAAGGCGGCTCATGCCGTGCGGGGGCGTGCGATGGCCGTCATCAGCAGGCCGCCGGACACCAGCCACCGGCCGTCGAACCCCGTCAGCGGGCGCCCCTCGACCAGCGGGCCCTCGACGAGGATGCGGGCGCTGAAGACGCCCGAAGGGTCGAAGGTGACGTGGGCCTCCTCGAAGCCGAGCCAGCGCCGGGCCAGGGGGTACCAGGCCTTGTAGACGCTCTCCTTGGCGCTGAACAGCAGCCGGTCCCAGTGCACGTCCCCGCCGAGCAGTTCGAGCTCCTTGCGTTCGCCCTCCGAGGAGACGGCCCCGAGCACGTCCTCGGGGAGCGGCTCGTGGGGCTCGGCGTCGATGCCGACGGTCAGGGCCTCAAGAGAGACGGCGGCGGCGCGGTAGCCCGCGCAGTGGGTGATGGCGCCCGTCACCCCGCCGGGCCACGTGGGTGCCCCGCGCTCGCCGGGCAGGATCGGCACGGACGGCAGTCCGAGATCGGCCAGCGCCCGCCTGGCGCAGTGGCGCGCGGTGGTGAACTCGATCCGCCGTTTGCCGACCGCGCGGGCGATGACGGCCTCCTCCTCGGGGAACAGCGTGGCCTCGGGCGGGTCGTCGAAGGCCTCGGCGCTCGCCACCCAGGACGGCAGAATCCTGTCGATCACGAGGCCGCCCCGGGGGAGGACAGGATCAGGCGCGGCCTGCCGGGCGGGGTCGGCCGGGGCCGCCACTCACGGGGATAGCCGAGGGAGACCTCCTCGAAGCGCACGCCGTCGTGCCAGGTCGTCCTGGGGATGTGCAGATGGCCGTAGACGACCGCGGCGGCGTCGAAACGCAGGTGCCAGTCGGCGGTCAGCTCGGTGCCGCACCAGATCGCGAACTCCTGGTGCCGCAGGATCCTGGTCGGCTCACGGACCAGCGGATAGTGGTTGACGAGCACGGTGGGCACGCCCTCGGGGCGTCCGGCGAGCCTGCGTTCGGTCTCGGCGATCCTGGCCCGGCACCAGGCGGCACGGGAGGGGTACGGGTCGGGGTGCAGGAACATCTCGTCGGTGCACACCACCCCCTTCTCGTACGCCAGGGCCAGCGCCTCCTCCTCGGTCGCCGCGCCGGGCACCCGGAAGGTGTAGTCGTAGAGCACGAACAGCGGGGCGACGGCCACCGGCCCGCCGGGCCCCTCCCACACCGGGTAGGGGTCCTCGGGGGTCACCACCCCCAGGTTCTGGCAGACCTTCACCAGGTGCCGGTAGCGTTCCTCGCCGCGCAGCTGGACGGGGTCGCTGGGATGGGTCCACAGCTCGTGGTTGCCCGGCGCCCACACGACCTTCGCGAAGCGCTCGGAGAGCAGGCGCAGTGCCCACTCGACGTCGGCGACCGCCTCGGAGACGTCCCCGGCGACCAGCAGCCAGTCGGAGGGGGAGTCCGGCCGCAGCCCCTCGACGATCCTCCGGTTCTCCTGGTATCCGATGTGCAGGTCGCTGATGGCCAGCAGCGAGGTCATGCTTGCACCGTCCTCGGTGGTTCAGAGGTCTCCCGGGCCACGGCGGCCCGGGGGTCGTCCGCCGGGGCGGGCCCACGCGGCCGCGCCGTACGGCGTCGCCGCCTCCGTCCCCGTCCGCCCCGATGCCAGGAAGATATCCGGAACCCCCGCGATCACCAAGAGGGTGGGTTCGGGGAGCCACGGCCGTACGGCATGGGCGGGTCAGGGCGGGCGCCGGTCCCCGGAGAGGGTGAGGGCGCGTTCCAGCAGGCCGAGCAGCCGGGTGTGCTCCCGGCCGCCGCGCTGTTCCGGGGGAAAGGTGTTCAGCGCGGCCCGCAGCCAGCAGGCGGCGACCCCCGGAGCCGACTCCATGACCGCCGCGGCGGCCTCGCCCAGGGCCGTCAGGTGCTCGTGCTCCGTACACGCGGGCGTGGGTCTCGCGGCGGTGCCCCGGCCCGTCCCCTCGTGGGGCGAGCCCGACCGCGGCCGCGCCCGTCCTCCGTGCGCGGTTCTCTCACATGTGGTTCTCTCACGCGCGGTGCCGACCCGCTTCCACCGGACCGCCGACTTGTCGCCCGCCACGCCATCACCCGACCAGACCGACTCCATAATGTCAATATTACCTACCGATTTATAGGGTATATCTGCGACGTGTGACTTCGGGAGCGGGAGGCCGGTGGCGGCATGCCCATGATCAGACCTTTACCCCGGTTTGCAGCGCCGGAGGTGTCGGCGTCTCGGACACGCGTCGTAGCCTGACGACTACCGCGGACAACGGAGCGTTCACCCATGCCAGTGACATCGACCATGCATCCGGCTGTCGGCGCGGCCTTCCTCAGACGCGACCGCGCGGGCCGGGCACTCGCGGCGGACGCCGAACGCGTCGCCCTGGCCTGCCGTGAGATGGCGTCGCGGTTCCGCAGGGGCGGAAAACTGATCGTCTTCGGCAACGGCGGCTGCGGCACGGACGCGGCCCACATCACCGCCGAGTTCATGCACCCGGTCATCGTCGGCAGACGGACGCTTCCCGCGCTGGCGCTGAGCAACGACTGCGCGACCGTCACCGGGGTGAGCGGAAGGGAGGGCCTCGCCGAGGCCTTCGCCCACCAGGTGCGCCGCTGGGCGGACCCGGCCGACATGGCGCTGGGGATCTCCCGCGACGGCCGCTGCGAGAACGTGCTGCGCGGTCTGGAGACGGCGGGGGAACTGGGCCTGCTGACCGTCGCGCTCACCGGGGGCGACGGCGGGATCACGGCCGGGCGGGGCGTTGCCGACCATCTGCTGACGGTCGACTCCGACGACCCCGCCGTGGTCAAGGAGGTCCACGTGACCCTCTGCCACCTGCTGTGGGAACTGGTCCACGTGTTCTTCGAGAAGGCGGGACCCGTGGGCGAGGGAGCGCGATGAGCACGCTTGAGGATCCCGCCGCCGGGGCGGTGCCCGCCCTCTACCCCTTTCCCGCCCCGGGACGGCGGATCGCCGCCCCCGCACGATCCGACTCCGCCGCGGCGCTGGCCGAGGCCCGCAGGTCGGCCGAGGAGAAGGCGGCCGAGATCGTACGGCTGCGCTGGCAGGTCGCCGAGGTCGCGGGCGACGAACTGGCCGAGTGCGCCCAGGAGATGGCCATCAGGTTCGCCGCGGGAGGCAGGCTGTTCGCCTTCGGCAACGGTGGCGGCAGCACCGACGCCCAGCAGGTCGCGACCGCCTTCCTGCACCCGGCCTACGGCCTGTCGCTGCCCGCCCTCAGCCTGACCGGCGACGTCGCCGTGGTCACCGCGCTCTCGAACGACGTGGGCTTCGAGGCCGTCTTCGCGCGTCAGCTGGCCACGCTCGGAAGGCGCGGCGACATCGCCCTCGGCCTGTCCACGAGCGGCGGCTCCTTCAACGTCCTGCGGGCCCTGGAGGAGGCCGCGCACCAGGGCATGCTCACCATCGGCCTGGCCGGGGACCAGGGCGGCAGGATGGCCGGGCTCGGCCTGCTCGACTATCTCTTCGTCATCCCGTCGTCGTCGGCGCACCGAGTCCAGGAGGCCCAGGCGACGGTCTACCACGTGCTGTGGGAACTCACCCAGCGAGCGCTCGGGGTGAACCCGCCGGGCACGGGCTGAGGGCGGGCGGCGACAGGACAGAGACACAGGACAGAGACACAGGACGGTGGCACAGCGGCGACGGGGTATCGGCGGGCGCGAGGTGGCGGGAGGCGGCATGACGGCGTGGACCGGAGACGGGATCCCCTCCGGCGTGCCCGCGCGGATCGCCCGCAGGGTCGCCGACGCCGTGCTGTACCGGGACCGATCGCCCGCGGCCCCGGGGGAGCGGCCGGGAACGCTGGTGCCGCCGGGACGTCCCGAGGAGGAGGGCACCTCGTGGAGCATGACCGAGTGCCTGCTCGAACGGGCGCAGGACGCCTCGGTCCACCTGTGCCTGCGCTTCCTGCACCTCAGGAGGTGCGGTGTCGAGCGCACCCGGCCGGAGTCCGGAGAGGGGACCTTCCTGTCCTACGACGAGGCGACCGAGCGCGAGATCGGAGTGTCCTTCCCGCTGGCCGTACTGCTCGGCGGGGAGCGGACGACGGAGGTGAACGTCCCCGGGGACCGCTTCACCGAGCAGATCCGCGGCCCCCGCGGCGGACCGGAGGGGCGGGTGGTCTGCGAGCACCTGCCGTTGGACGCGGCCCTCACGATGAGCGCCGAACGCCTGGCCGGGCCGTGCGGGCTCATCCGGTTGCGTGTCGTGGCGCGCAACACCGCGCTCCTGATCGGGCGGGGGGTCTCGGGCGAGTACGCGCTGCGGCGGTCGCTGCTTTCGGCGCACCTGATCGTCGAGACGGACGGCGGGGGCTTCGTCTCGCTCGCCGATCCCCCCGAATGGGCCGGGCCGTTCGCCCGTGCCTGCCGCAACGAGCACACCTGGCCCGCGCTGGTCGGTGAGCCGGGGCACCGTGACGCGGTGCTTTCTTCGCCCGTGGTCCTGCCCGACCACCCGGACGACCCCGCGCAGGCGGGGGATGAGGAGGCCATCGCGTGAGGAGCTTCGCCATGGGAGGAGGACTGCCGCGACGGCCGCTGACCGCGGTGACGACAGCGGCGACGACGGTGGTGACGAGGGCGCTGGTGACGGGAGCCGGCTGGGTGGTCTACCGGGTCCTGCCCCGTCTCGGGCGCCGGGGCGGCCGCCCGGAGAACGGTGGGACGTGACACTCCGCGCGGCGGGAAGCCGCTGAGGAACAGGACAAACCGGGAACGAGGGAATCGGGCATGCACGAGTTCGGGGTCGCGGAGGCGATCCTCATCGCGGTCGAGGAACGCGCGGAGGGCCGGAGGGTGGGCCGGGCCAGGGTGCACGCGGGCGCCCTGCTCCGGGTGACGGAGCCGGAGATCAACCACGCCTTCGCCAAGGTCGCGGAGGGCTCGCTGGCCGAGGGGGCGAAGGTGGAGCTGCTCATCGTCCCCGCCCAGCTCATCTGCCGCAGGTGCGGCCAGACCGCGGCGGCGTTCGTCCCGCGCTCCGTCTGCGTCGAGTGCGACGGCACCGACGTCGAGACCGTGGGCGGCGACGACCTCTTCCTCGATTCCGTCCAGTTCCTGGAGTCCGCCCAGGCCGCCGGGCCCGTGGACGTGCCGGAGCACGCTTGACCACACCAGGGCGTTTTATGGCCTTTTTTGCGACTTCTTGCGTGATGGGGTGATTTATTAGCACGGAGCCCGGGGATGGATCGTCAGGGAATGCGATGATCATGGCCCATTCCGGCTCGCTCTCCGGTAGGCGCATCCGAATGCGGTTGCGGCTGCGAAGTTACCCCCAACAAGACAGAGGAGCGACGCCCATGGCCACCGTCACCCGCGAAACCGATCATCTTCGCGAGCGGATGAGCCGCTACCTGGACGAGTTCCTGGAGCGGGAGACAGCGGAGATGGCCTTCCTGGGTGAGGACCTCGACTTACTACGGCACACCCTGCTCGGTTTCGTCCGCCAGGGCGGCAAACGCCTCAGGCCCGCCTTCGTCCACTGGGGACACCGGGCGGCGGGCGGCGAACCAGGGGACGAGGCCGTGCTCGCCGCGGGCTGCGCGGTCGAGCTCGTGCACGCGTGCGCGCTGATCCTCGACGACGTGATGGACGAGGCGGAGACCCGGCGGGGGAGGCCCGCCGTACACCTCGCGCTCGCCGAGCACCACGGCGGACGGGGCTGGCGGGGGGACGGGCGGCGTTTCGGGGAGTCGGCCGCGACCCTGTTCGGCATGCTCGCCTACACCTGGGCCGACGCGGCGCTGCTGCGCGCCGGGCCCCACCTCACCGACGCGTTCGAGGTCTTCACCCGGATGCGGACCGAGGTCGTCGGCGGCCAGTATCTCGACCTCGCCTACGCGGCCGGGGGAGCGAGCAGCCCGGTCGAGGCCGCTCGGGTCGCGACGTACAAGTCGGCCAAGTACACCATCGAGCGCCCCCTGCACCTCGGCCACGCCGTCGCGGGCGGCGACCCGAGGCGGCGCGCCCCGCTCAGCGCCTACGCCCTGCCCCTCGGGGAGGCGTTCCAGCTGCGCGACGACGTGCTCGGTGTCTTCGGCGACCCGGAGGTCACCGGCAAACCCGTCGGCGCCGACCTGCGCCAGGGCAAACACACCTGGCTCACCGCGACGGCCAGGGAGCGGGCGGGCCGGTACGACGCCGCGCTGCTCGACGACGTCCACGACGAGGCGGACGTCGCGGCGGCCCGACGGCTGATCGTCACCACGGGAGCCCTGGAGACGGCCGAGGAACGCATCACGGACCTGGTCTCCCTGGCCAGGACGGCCCTGGACGAGGCGGACCTGCCGGCGGAGGTCGTGCGCGGGCTCGGCGAGCTGGCCGACCTGGCGACGCGGAGGCGGGCGTGAGCCCGGTCGTGGTCGTCGGCGCCGGGCTCGGCGGCCTGGCGGCGACGGTCAGGCTGGCCGCGGCGGGCAGGGACGTCACGCTCGTCGAGGCCAGGGACGTGCCTGGAGGCTGCTGCGGCTCCGTGAGCCTGGACGGCTACCGCTTCGACACAGGTCCCTCCGTGCTGACCATGCCGCAGGTGCTGGCCGACGTTTTCGCCGCGGCAGGGCACGACATGGAGAGCCTGCTGCCGCTGCGGCGTCTGGACCCCTACTACCGGCTGCGTTTCCACGACGGTTCCCACCTGGACGTGGTCGCCGGCCGGGACGCCATGGCCGAACGGGTACGCGAGCTGTGCGGAGCGGCCGAGGCCGACAGGTATCTCCGTTTCAGGGCGAGGCTCGGCGAGCTCTTCACCGCGGAGTGGCACGACTTCATCGACCGTGACGTGACCCGGTTGCGGAGCCTGCTGCGCCCTCTCGCCCTGGCGAGGCTGGCCTCTCTGGGGGGTCTGCGACGCCTCGACCGGCTCGTCAAGGCCCACCTCACCGACCCCAGGCTGATCAGGGCGCACACCTTCCAGGCTCTGTACGTGGGGTTGTCCCCTCGTCAGGCCCTCGGCATCTACGCCGTGATCGCGCACATGGACACCGTCGGCGGTGTCTTCTTCCCCGCCGACGGCGGCATGCACGCCATCCCGCGGGCACTGGCCGACGTGGCGCGGAAGGCCGGGGCACGCATCAGGTACGGCACGCGGGCCGTCAGGGTCGAGACCGGCCACGACGGGGTCCGCGCGGTACGGCTCGACACCGGCGAACGCCTGCCCGCCCGGCACGTCGTGGTCGCCTGCGACCTGCCCGGCGCCCATCAGGGGCTGCTGCCGCCCGAAGCGAAGGACTGGCGTCTGCGCCGCCCCCGTTTCTCCCCCTCGTGCCTGGTCATGCACTTCGGCCTCGACCGGAGGCTGGCCGACCAGGCTCACCACACGCTGCACTTCGGCAGCGACTGGGACTCCGGCTTCTCCGCCCTGCGCGCGGGCAGGCCACAGCCCGACCCCAGCCTGCTGGTCACCTACCCCGAGTCCGACTCCTCCGCCGCCCCCGAGGGCCACGCGACACTCACCGTGCTGGAGCCGACCGCGAACCTGCGTGGCGAAGGAGACTGGACCCGCCTGACCCCGTACCTGCGCGAACGTCTGCTCGGCAGACTGGCCGGCCTCGGCTACGGCGACCTTTCGCAGGACTCCCGGCTGACCTTCGACCCGCCCGCCTGGGCCGGGCTCGGCCACTCGGCGGGCACCCCTTTCGCCCTGGACCACCGCCTCACACAGACGGCCTGGTTCAGACCGGCGGGCGCGGCCGGTCGTGTCCCCGGCCTGCACTTCGCTGGAATGCACACCGCCCCCGGCGTCGGCGTGCCGCCGGTGCTGATCTCCGGCAGGCTGGCCGCGGAACGCATCCTGAGGACACCCCGATGACCCTGGCGCCTCCGGTGACGCTGACCACCAGCTACGAACTCTGCCGCAGACTCAACGCCCGCCACGGCCGCTCCTACTACCTGGCGACCCGGCTGCTGCCGGCCTGGAAACGTCCCCACGTGCACGCCCTGTACGGTTTCGCGCGCCGTGCCGACGAGATCGTGGACTCTTTCGCGATGACCGGGGACCGGGCGGCCGCGCTGGACGGGTTCGCCGTACGTACGGCCCACGCCCTCGCGGGCGTCCCCCAGGACGATCCGGTGCTTCCGGCGTTCGCGCAGACCGTGCGCTCGTTCGGCATCGACCACGGCGACATCGAGTCCTTCCTCGCCTCGATGCGGGCCGACCTGACCGTCAGCCGCTACACCACCTACGACGACCTGCTCGGCTACATGGAGGGGTCGGCGGCGGTCGTCGGCACCATGATGCTGCCGGTTCTGGAGGCGCTGCCCGGCATGGTGGAACGGGCCCGCGAACCCGCCAGGCAGCTCGGGTTCGCCTTCCAGCTGACGAACTTCCTGCGTGACGTGTCCGAGGACCTGCGACGCGGCCGGGTCTACCTGCCGCTGGAGGACCTGGAGAGGTTCGGGGTACGGGTCGCAGACCTGGGGCGGCCCACCCCCACCCGCGCCCTGCGCGAGCTGCTGGCCTTCGAGACCGAGCGGGCTCGTGAGCACTACAGACGCGCGGCCGAGGGGATCGACCTGCTGATCCCCTCCTCCCAGCCGTGCGTCCGCGCCGCCCACGAGCTGTACGGCGAGATCCTCAGCCGTATCGAGGCGGCCCGCCACGACGTCCTCGGAGCCAGGGCGGTCGTGCCGCTGGGCCGCAGACTGGCCGTCTTCACCCGGCACCTGTACGCGGCCTGTGTGGCGGACAGGGCCGAACGCCGGGTGGTCACCCGGAGTCCCCAAGGAGGGCGCGATGCCTGATCCGGTGGCCGTCGACGCCATGGGCGGAGACCACGGCCCAGCCGAGACGGTCGGTGGCGCGGTCGTGGCCAGCCGCGAGTACGGCGTCCCCGTCGTGCTCGTCGGCAGATCCGGGGAGGTCCGCCGGCACCTGGCGCGCCACGGCGCCCTCGGGGAGATCGGTGTGGTGCACGCGGAGGAGGTGATCCCGATGGACGAGCCGGGCGCGGCGGCCACCGAGGCCGCCTCAAGCCTGAGGATCGGCTGTGAACTGGTCGGGCGGGGCGACGCCTCGGCGTTCGTGTCCTCGGGCCCGACCGGGGCCGTCGTGGCGTGCGCCGTCCGGGGCATCGGCAGGGCGCCGGGCGTGCTCAGGCCCGCCCTGGCCGTCGCCCTGCCCTCGGTGACCGGTGGCGCGACCGTGTTGATCGACGCCGGGGCGACCGCCGATCCGGTGCCGGAGATGGTCGCCCAGTTCGCGGTGCTCGGCACCTCCTACGCCCGGCTGGTCCTCGGCGTGCCGGACCCGTCCGTCGGCCTGCTGTCGATCGGCTCGGAACCCGGGAAGGGGAACCGGGTGACCCGTGGGGCGGGGGAGCTGCTGTCCAGCCTGCCCCTGCGCTTCCACGGCAACGTCGAGGGACACGATGTGCTGGCCGGGACCGTGGACGTGATCGTCACCGACGGGTTCACCGGCAACATCGTGCTCAAGAACGTCGAAGGGACGGTGCGCGCGGCGCTCACCCTGGTCGCGGAGGGGGGAATCGCCACCTCCGAGGCGTTGCGTGAGGTCACCCGCCGCTATGACCCCGAAACCCACGGCGGGGCGGCGCTGCTCGGTCTGCGCGGCACCGTCGTCGTCGCGCACGGCGCGTCCGGGGCTGCGACGATCGCACGGGCCTGCGTGCTCGCCCGTGCCCTGGCGGACGGCGGCGTCACCGGCCGCCCCGGGGACTGGCCCGCCGCCGAGTCCGTTCGATGAGCCGGGCGCTCCCCTCAGGCGATGGGGTCGGCGCCGTTCCAGGTCCCCTCACTGGCGTACGGCGCGAACCGGGCGAACAACTCCTCGGAGTACCACCGCTGTGCCCTGGTTCGCTCGATCACCTCCCGATGCGCCCGTCCCCGGTAGGCGAAGTCCCGTACCGCGCCCGTGTCGCGCCACAGCGAGAACGTCGCCTGTCTGGCCAGCGGCCACTCGCCGACGCCGACGCAGGCCAGACAGCCGTCCTGGCCCAGCAGGAGACGGTCGACTCGGGGAACGGACCGGTAGAACGCCACCAGCCGGGACGGCCGGATCGACGCCCGGGTGAGTACGGCCACCGGCCCGCCGCCCGCCGCGTCGTCTCCGCCCGCCTCCGGTATGCCGGAGCCGAACGGTTCGACGCCACCCCACCTCCCACGCGAGGCCAGCGGCCTCAGCCGTACCTGCCATGCCTCCACGGCCCGCCCGCGCCAGCGCGCCACGATCGGGGAGGTCGTGAGGAAGCCGTCGAGGGCGGCCTCGTGCCGCCAGACCGCGAACAGAGCCCAGCGGCGCAGGTCCGCGCCCAGGCTCATCGACGCGCCACGGCCGGTGCCGAGCAGCCGCCAGAACACCAGCCCGTCGGTGCCCGTGAGTGAAGGCCGGTCGAAGGCCATGTGACCGACAGCCCCCAGATCCGCATATCTGATGAGATGGAATGAGGCGATGACTCCCGGACCGCTCTGCGCGCTGGTGGCTCTCATCGGCGGCTACCTCCTGGGATCCGTGCCGGTCGCCGTACTGGTCGGGCGGACCCACGGCTTCGATCCCCGCGAGGCGGGGGACCGCAACCCCGGCTTCTGGAACGTCATGCGAAGTCTCGGCCGGCGGGCCGCCGTACCCGTCTTCGCGGGCGACACCCTCAAGGGCACGCTCGCCGCAGGGCTGGCCCTGGCGGTGAGCGGCGCGCACACCACGGGGACCGGCGTGGTCGCCGGCGGCGGCGTCGTGCCGGTGTACCTGGCGGTGGCCGCCGCGATGGCCGGGCACGCATGGCCGGTGTTCGCCGGATTCAGGGGCGGCCGGTCCGTCCTCACCTTCGTCGGCGGCTTCGCCGTGATCTGCCCCCCGGCCTTCCTGCTGGGCGTCGTGGTCCTGGTCCTGGCCGCCCTGACGGCGCGTTCCTTCGCGGTCGGGGCCAGGGTCGCGGTTTTCGGCCTGCCGCTCCTCCAGCTGTTCTTCACCCCGATCGGGCAGGTGGCCGCGACGGGGGCGCTGATGTGTCTCATCGGCCTTCGTTTCGGACAGGCCGCCCGGTCCTCCCACACGGGCCGGGCGGCGGACGGTACGTGAGAGCGCCCATCTCGGCGGCGGGGTAGCGGCGGCCACGCCACGAGCGCACGGGGCGCAGCGTCGCCTGCGTCAGCCGTACGGCCGTCAGCGGATCCAGCAGCGGAGAAAGCAGCACGCCGGGCCCCGGTACGGCGTAGTTGCCGCGCAACGCGCGGGCCAGCAGTGTCCGCGCGGCCAGCAGTCCCAGATCGAGACGGGTCGGCCTGCCGGAGAGCAGCCGCAGGACGGGCAGGGCGGTCGTCAGCCAGACGACCGCCAGGTCGGCGACCTGCCAGCCGGGCCCGGTGACGTCGCGCAACGGCAGCGACCTGCCCCACTCACGCCACACCCCGGCGGCGGACTCGTGCATGTCCACCTCCAGCAGCCCGCCCGCGTCCAGGAAGGCGACCGCCCAGCCGTCCGCCGCGAGGAGCCTGGCCAGCGCCACGTCGTCGGTCATGTGCCCGCGCACCCTGCCGAACCCGTCCGCCTCCAGCATCGCCGTACGGCGGAAGGCCATGCACTGGCCGTTGGCCACGACCCGGTGGGGAGGTGGTGGCGTTGACGGCCCGATCGGGCCGAACCGGTAGACCAGCGTCGCCAGGAAGGAGGCGTGCAGTGCCTGCTCGGCGACCCCGTCGCAGACGAAGCGCGGACCCGCGCTGACCAGGTCGTGGTGCGCCAGGGCGGCGGTGAGCGCCCCGACCAGGCCGGGGGCGGGCCTGGTGTCCGCGTCGAGGGTCACCACGACGTCGTTGACCGCGGCCGTGACCCCCTGCCGCAGCGCCCACTGCTTGCCGACCCAGCCACGGGGCGGCGGCGTGCCCGCGACGACCCTGGCGCCAAGCCCGGCCGCCAGGGCGGCGGTGCCGTCCCGTGCGCCGTCGTCCACGACGACGACCTCGGCCACCGCGGGATCGGCCAGGAGCGCCTTCAGGCAGGGACCGATGCGCTCCTCCTCGTCGCGGGCCGGTACGACCACGGAGACCGGCGTATCCGTCGTCGTGGGGCTCAGCCGAGGCAGGCGGTCACGGCCGCGGGCGAGCCGCACCGCGGCGGTGACCGCGGCCGCCGCCTGGAGCACGGTCAGTGCCCTCATCGGAGTCCTCATCGGCGCGTCCGGATACGCGGACGGCGGGCGTCCTGCTTCAGGGAGAAGTCCTCCTCCACGAGCGAGGCCACGATGCGACCGCCCAGCGTCACCAGCGGCAGCCCGCCGCCGGGATGCGCGGAACCGCCGACCAGGTAGAGGCCACGTCTGGGCCCTCTGTTGCCCGGACGCCTGAAGGGCGCCAGCGGGCCGTCGTAGGCGCCGCCGTAGATAGCCCCGCCCCATGCGCCGTAACGGTCCCGCAGATCGGCGGGGGTGAACAGGTCGACGAAACGCAGCCTTCCCGACAGGTCGTGACCACGCGCGGCCAGGCGTTCCAGAACCAGGTCCCGGTAGGCGGACGGCGACATCGGCCACCGCAGCGGATCACGGGCGGGGACGTTGACCAGCATCACCCAGTTCTCCGCGCCGTCCGGTGCCTGCGACGAGTCGTCGACGGCCGAGCAGCCGACGTAGACGGTCGGATCCTCCGCGGGCCTGTGCCGCTCGAAGATGTCGGCGAACTCCCGCCGGTAGTCGGCTGAGAAGACCACCGAGTGGTGCGCCAGGCCTTCGGTCCTGCCCTCGACGCCGGCCAGCAGCAGGAACGCCGAGGACGACCTGCCGAGCCTGGCGATCCGCCGCAGCCGCCGCCGGTCAGGCAGGAGCCGCCCGTACAGCGCCGCCGCGTCGACGTTGGCGATCACCACGTCGGCCCGCTCGCGTTCTCCCGAGGCGAGCCGCACCCCCAGGACCCGCTCCGAGTCGGCGAGCACGTCGGTGACCCCGGTGCGCAGTGTCACCTCGACCCCGGCCTCCTCAAGCCGTGCCCGCAGGGCGTCCGCCAGACGGGGCAGGCCGCCACGCACGTACCAGCCTCCCTGCCCGTGTTCGAGGGCGGGGACGCATCCCAGCGCCGCCGGAGCCCGGTAGGGGTTCGCCCCCGCGTAGGTCGCGTACCGTCCCGTGTACTGCCGCAGGCGGGGATCGGTGAAGAAACGCCTGGCCAGACCGTCGAGCGTACGGCCTGGCGCGACCGCGAACAGGTCGGACAGTCGTGCTTGCGCGGGCGGCCGGTCGATCGGGCCCGCGAAGAACGTGCGGTGCGACGCCTCAAGACAGGTCCGTCCCCAGCGGTGGAAGGCCAGCCAGTTCCGGCCCTCCCCGGGCGCGAGCCGGTCGACCTCCGCGGCCATGGCGCCGGGATCACGGCGGGCCGTCAGCACCGAGCCGTCGGCGAAGCGGTAGCGGCACAGTTCCCGGGGTTCGACGAGGTCGAGGCCGAGCCCGGCGAACAGATGCGGCATGGTCAGCAGCGACGGGCCGAGGGAGAAGGCGAAGCCGTCACGCCGGTGCTCGGCCAGCTTGCCGCCGAGGCGGTCAAGCCGCTCGTACAGGCGCACCCGGTGGCCCCGCCCTGCCAGCAGAAGGGCGGAGACCATCCCGCCGACGCCGCCTCCCACCACGATCACGTCTGCCACGCGCGGCTCCTTCTTCTGACGCCCGACCAGGCGGCCACGGCGAAGCACCCCATGCAGGCCCCTCCCAGGACGGCCACCAGGGGGTCGGGCGGGGTGAAGACCACCGCGAAGCCGACCGTCTCCATCAGGGCCATCACGGTGTAGAGACCCACGAGTCCCGCGCTCGTCGTGGCGCCTGCCGCGGTGATTCCGTCGATCAGGACCATGACCAGCAGCGAGACCAGCAGCCAGCCGGCGAAGTTGCTCAGCGGGACACCGCGGTAGGGCCCGGGGACATGCCAGGTCCACAGGCCGAGCCGCGTCATCTGCGGGTCGAGGAACAGGTCCCAGGCGGTGAGCGCGCAGGCGCCGAGCACGATCCGTGTGACCCGGCCGCCCCTTGAAACCGTGGTGGCGGCCAGTGCCGTCGCGTGCGCGGCCAGTCCCATGCCGCCCCAGGCGAGCGCCACGATCACGGGCACCCCGCCCGGCTGCGGCCAAAGGACGTCGGTGTAGGCGTAGCCGCCGAACGGCAGCCCTGTTCTGACGCCGACCCACTCGGCGGCGTACCCCGCCGCGGCCGCGGCACAGAGGGCCGCAGAGGCCCTGAACGGACCGTACGTCCCGGCGGCGAAGGCCAGGGCACAGACCGTGAGCAACAGCACGATCAGACCGGTCAGCCGGGCGGGCCGGGAGTCGAGACCGGACACGACCTGCGCCGCGACCATGACGGTCAGCAGGATCCCGCCCGTCGCATCCGGAAGGGAGGGTCTGGCGCGCGGGGCGCCCCGGGCGTCCGTCGTCGCGCCAGGACCCGGCCGTCCGCTGCTCATCTTCTCGCTGTGCCCCACGAACGGTCATTCGAGCGTTGCCCCATGGTCAGATTCACTTTGGCCTCCCGGAGTCCGTCCCTGTTCCCCACGGTGTTCCCTCCACCCGTGCCGCTCAGTGCCGCTCCGTGCCGTTCCGCGCGGAGCGGCGCACCGGGTGCGGGAGGGGGAACGGCGGGTGTCGCGGCCGAAACTTTTTCGGAAATCCGGGACGAGGTTATCCGCCGCCACGAATACACATCAAAGGTTGGCGCGAAATATTAAGTTAACCAATGGTTTACATGGTTTGCACTGTATGCACCTTATGTCCATTACTTGCTCATGTAAAACCAGAAAGGGTTGTCCGTAAATCCGATTTGGGGCTGAAAGAATAGATTATTAACTGCGCCCGCAAACCCGGGTTTCTGTCATTGCATCTATAGGTTGAGGGCGGCGTGCAAAAAATCTGGTCCGCGTCATATTGATTCCGGTTGGTGCCTGTGGTTACGTCTGAATGTCGAACGATGGGGGTTGAATTACCGCATTGTCCGCACATGGGAAAATTGTCGCCAGCCCAAATCTGCCCAGGTCAAAGCCATTTTGGAGTACTGTGACGTTGTCCGGACTCTTGATAGAGGGATGTCATGCGCGAGAGCGTCTTCGGGGGAGGGGGGGTGAAGATGACGGGCTTCGGGGGAGCTCTCCCGTTCCGCCGGAGGTCGCCGCCGCGATTTCCGTATCCGCCGTTCCTTTGACCGATTTGCGGTCGTTCGAGTCCTTTTAGGTGGATGCGTGGCATGGGTATTATGTTCGAACAAGTGTCGCAACGGCGGCGAAGGTTAAACAGTTTCACGTTTCCGGCGCGCCGTCTCGTGCGCCGTTGCGCCTACCCCGTCCTTCTCGTCGCCGTCGTTTCGACAGCCGTGGTGGCCATAGGCCGCCACCTGGATTTCGGTCAGGTCAGCGCTCTTTTCCTGGCCGGCACGATCGCATACCTCGCACTGCTCGAACGGGTGGTCCCCTACGAGCGTGGCTGGCATCCCGACCGCCGCGAATGGGGCTGGTACGGTCTCTACCTCGTGCTGACGCTCGCCACCAGCAGCGTGGCGCAGTTCCTGGTGATGACCCTCGTCGGCGTCCTGGCGGTCCGGGTCCCGATGATCCCCCTGTGGGCGGAGATCCCCACGGCCCTTCTCGTCGGCTCGCTGGCCAGTTACGTGGTCCACCGGCTCGCGCACACCCGCCCCCTGTTGTGGCGCCTGCACGGTGTCCACCACGTCCCCGAGAAGGTCAACGTCGCCAACAACGGCGTCAACCACGCCTTCGACGTCCTGTTCGAGCAAGGGATCGTGCAGCTGTCGCTGGCGCTGGCCGGCTTCTCCCAGGAGGCGGTCTTCGCGGTCGGCCTGTTCGTCGTCGCGCAGGGCTACTTCGTACACGTCAACGCCGACATCCGCATCGGCCCGCTCAACTACCTCTTCGCGAGTCCAGAGCAGCACCGTCTCCATCACAGCACCGACCTGTCGGAAGCCGGTCACTACGGCTCCGACCTGTCGATCTGGGATCTCATGTTCGGCAGCTTCACATGGCGTTCCGGCCGCACACCGGTCGCCGTAGGGCTGACGGACCCCGCGTCCTTCCCCAGGACGGATGCAGTCCTTGCCACCTTCTCCCACCCCTGGCGCCGACGCCCCGCGGTTTCGTCGCCGGAGGCCGGTGGCCCGGCCGCCTGACCAGGCCGGGAACGCGCGCCGTACGGGCGCGTCCACTGTTGTCCGCTTTCCCCTCATGCTCGCGCACAGCGCCATCACACAAGGATCAATCGTGACGGACCTCAGTAATGCTACTCTCCGTGACAAGATCGCCATTATCGGTATCGGGTGTAGATTCCCCGGAGGAGCCTCCGATCACCGCACGTTCTGGCAGAACCTGATCGAGGGCAAGGACTGCATCACGCCGACACCCGCCGACCGCTACGACGTCGCGACGCTCGGCAGCCGGGACAAGACGAAGCCGGGAAGGCTCGTCGGCGGCAGGGGCGGTTACATCGACGGCTTCGACGAGTTCGACCCCGCCTTCTTCGGCATCAGTCCCCGCGAGGCCGACCACATGGACCCGCAGCAGCGCAAGCTGCTCGAGGTGGCCTGGGAGGCGCTGGAGGACGGCGGCCAGAAACCCGGCGAACTGGCCGGGACCGACGTCGGAGTGTTCGTCGGGGCCTTCACCCTGGACTACAAGATCCTGCAGTTCGCCGACCTGAGCTTCGAGACCCTGGCGGCGCACACCGCCACCGGGACCATGATGACGATGGTCTCCAACCGCATCTCCTACTGCTTCGACTTCCGCGGCCCCAGTGTCTCCCTCGACACGGCCTGCAGCTCGTCGCTGGTGGCCGTGCACCTGGCGTGCCAGAGCCTGAGCAGGGGCGAGACCAGCCTCGCGCTCGCCGGAGGCACCCTGCTGCACATGACGCCGCAGTACACCGTCGCGGAGACCAAGGGCGGCTTCCTGTCCACCGAGGGGCGCTCGCGCACCTTCGACGCCTCGGCCAACGGCTACGTGCGCGCCGAGGGCGTCGCCGTGGTCGCCCTCAAGCGCCTTGAGGACAGCCTGCGCGACGGCGACCCGATCCACGCGGTGATCGTGGGCAGCGGGGTCAACCAGGACGGCCGTACCAACGGCATCACGGTGCCGAACCCCGACGCCCAGGTCAGGCTGATCGAGCGTGTCTGCGCCGAGGCGGGCGTCGAACCCGGCAGCCTGCAGTACATGGAGGCGCACGGCACATCGACACCGGTCGGCGACCCGATCGAGGCGGGCGCGCTCGGCCGCGCGCTGTCCATCGGCCGCAGACCCGGCGCCAAGTGCTACGTCGGCTCGGTCAAGACGAACATCGGGCACACCGAGTCGGCCGCGGGGATCGCCGGTCTGATCAAGACCACCCTGGCCCTGAAACACCGGAAGATCCCCCCGCACATCAACCTCGAACAGGTCAACCCGGCCATCGACCTGGAGTCGATGCCGTACGAGATCCCGGCGGAGCCGACCGACTGGCCCGAGCACGAGGGACCGGCGCGCGCCGGCGTGAACTCCTTCGGCTTCGGCGGCACGAACGCGCACGTCCTGCTTGAGGAGGCTCCGTCACGCCCGGCCGAGCCCGCCCCCGCGCGCGACACGGGACACGCCATCCTGCCGCTGACCGCGCGCGACCCGCAGGCCCTGCCCGAACTGGTCAGGGGCGTCAGGCAGGAGCTCGCGGCCGGTGTCTCGCCCGGCGACCTCGGCTACACGCTGGCCCGCCGCCGTCAGCACCTCGAATCACGGCTCTCCGTGGTCTACTCCTCACCCGAGTCGCTCGACGAGCGCCTGGCCGACTACCTGCGCGGCGAGCAGGGGCCGTACGTGCTGCAGGACCAGCGGCGCGAGGGACCGCGGCCCGAGCTGGTGTGGGTCTTCACCGGCATGGGCCCCCAGTGGTGGGCCATGGGCCGCCAGCTCCTTGAGAGCGAGCCGGTCTACCGCGAGGTGATCGAAGACTGCGACCGTGAGATCCGCCAGCAGGCGGGCTGGTCGCTGATCGAGGAGATGGGCGCGGCCGAGGCCGACTCCAACATGGCGGAGACCTGGCTGGCGCAGCCCGCCAACTTCGCCGTGCAGATCGGCCTGGCGGCGCTGTGGCGCTCCTACGGCGTGCACCCCGACGCCATCGTCGGGCACAGCACCGGCGAGGTCGCCGCCTTCCACGAGGCGGGCGTCTACGACCTGCGCGAGGCGGTCAGGGTCGTGCTGCACCGCAGCCGCCTGCAGCAGAAGCTGGTCGGCACCGGCACCATGCTCGCCGTGAGCCTGCCGGAGGACGAGGCGCGGAGCCGCGTCGCCCCCTACGGCGACCTGATCTCAATCGCCGCGGTCAACAGCCCGACCGCGATCACGCTGGCGGGCGAGGAGGAGGCGCTCGGCAGGTTGCAGGCCGAGCTGCAGGCCGAGCAGATCTTCGCCAAGTTCCTCACCGTGCGGGTGCCCTACCACAGCGCGCAGATGGACCTGATCAAGGACGAGCTGCTGTCCTCGCTGGCCGGGCTCGAAGGACACCCCGCGCGGGTCCCGCTCTACCTGACGGGCAAGGAGGGCCTCGCGCGCGGCCCCGAGCTGGACGCGGAGTACTGGTGGCACAACGTCCGCGACAGCGTCCGCTTCCGCGCCGCCGTCGACCGCCTCGCCGACGACGGCTACGGCCTGTTCCTTGAGATCGGGCCGCACCCGGTGCTGGGCCACTCGATCAAGGAGTGCCTGGAGGCCAAGGACGTCGAGGGCAGGACGCTGCCCTCCATCCGCCGCCAGGAGGATGAGAACGCGCGCTTCACCATGTCGCTGGCCGCCCTGCACAACCTGGGCGTCGACATCGCCTGGGACAGGCTCTACCCCTCGGGCGAGACGGTGACGCTGCCGCGCTACCCGTGGCGGCGCGACCGCTACTGGACCGAGCCCGAGCAGGTCAGGCAGGTACGGCTCGGCAGGCTCGACCACCCGCTGCTCGGCCGCCGCCTGGCCATGACCGAGCCCACCTGGGAGGTCAAGCTCGACACCGAGGCGCTGCCCTACCTCGACGACCACCGCATCCAGGGCAACGCGCTGTTCCCCGCGGCGGGCTACCTGGAGATGGCGACCCAGGCGGTGCTGGCGATGACCGGCGGCACGGAGGCGACCCTGGCCGACGTCGAGCTGCGCAAGGCGCTGTTCCTGCCCGAGGGCGAGGTCAGGACGGTCCAGCTGTCCTTCTCCTCGGAGGGGGCGTCCTTCACCGTGGCCACGGTGCCCGACGGCTCGGGCGACCGGGTCGTGCACGCGGGCGGCGTCGTGCGCGCGGGCCAGCACCGCAGGCTCAACCCGGCACTCGACATCGAGGGGATCAAGGCGCGCAGCGAACGCCACCTCCGGGGAGAGGGCTGCTACGCGGCGCTGGCGGACATGGGCTACCACTACGGCCCCGCCTTCCAGGGGATCGAGGAGGTCTGGATCGGCGGAGACGAGGCGCTCGCCCGCATCCGCCCGCCCGAGGCGCTCGGCGGCGACGCGGCCAACGCGCACTTCCACCCGGCGCTGCTCGACGCCTGCTTCCAGACCCTGCTGACGCCGCTGGTCCTCAGCCACACCGAGGGGACCGGCATCCGCCTGCCGCTGTCGATCGAGGAGGTGCGCGTCCGCCCCGTCGGCGACCGGCCGCTGTGGGTGCACGCGACCGTCGTACGGCGCGGCGGCGACGAACTGGTCGGCGACATCGCCGTCCACGACGCCGACGGCGCCTCGCTCGGCCGGATCAGCGGCATCCTCGCCGCCGACGTCGAGAAGGCCTCGACGGCGGTCGGCAGGAGCACCATCGACGGCTGGCTGGCCGAGGTGACCTGGGTCCGCAGGCCGTACGGCGAGCCCGCGGCCGAAAGCGGCGAGGGCACGGCGGAGAACGCCGGTGAGACCACGCGGGACTGGCTGATCCTCGCCGACTCGCGAGGGGTCGCCGACGAGCTCGCGGGCCTGCTGCGCGCCCGGGGCACCCGCTGCCACCTGGTCCGCCCCTCGGACGTCTACCGTCTTGAGGACGCCGACGGCGAATCCGCGGTCGTCCCCGGCTCCGCCGACGACCTCGCCCTTCTGTTCGACGGCCTGGAGGCGAGCGGCACGTCGTTCGGCACCGTCGCCCACCTGTGGAACCTCGACCTGCCGTCGATCGAGGAGACCGACCGCGACTCACTCGCCGGGCACAACGGCCTCGGCGCCTACTCGCTGGTCGCGCTGGCCCAGACGCTTCCCGCGGGGCAGGACGACAGCAGGCTGCACGTCGTCACCCGGGGCGCGCAGGCCGTCACCGCGGACGAGGCGGCCGAGCCGCTCGGCGCTCCCGCGTGGGGCGTCACCCGGGTGCTGCGCCACCAGGAGCTGACCGCCTGGCGCGGCAAGCTCGTCGACCTCGACCCCGCGGGCGGGGACGTCAAGGCCGAGGCCGAGGCGTTGCTGCGTGAGCTGCTGACCGACGACGAGGAAGAGATCGCCCTGCGCGGTGGCGAACGCCACACCAGCAGGCTCGCGCAGGCCGCGGACCTGACCAGCCCGCTCCCGCTGCGGCTGCGCGCCGACGGCGGCTACCTGGTGACCGGCGCGTTCGGCGCGCTCGGCAGGCTGATGTGCCGCACGCTCGTCGCGCGGGGCGCCCGCAGGCTGATCCTCGTCGGCCGCACCCGGCTGCCGGAACGAGACCGATGGCGCGAGACGGACCCGGACACCACCGCGGGCCGCAACGTGCGCTTCGTCAAGGAGCTTGAGGCGCTCGGCGCCCAGGTGATCCTGGCGCCGCTCGACATCACCGACGAGGCGGCCCTGACCGCCTGGCTCGACGACTACCGGCGCAACGACTCCCCGCCCATCCGCGGCGTGTTCCACCTCGCGGGCCACGTCCGCGACACGCTCGTCCCCGAGATGGACCGGCAGGCCTTCGACGCCGTCCACGGCCCCAAGGTCGCGGGCGCCTTCCTGCTCCACCGCCACCTGCGGGACGAACCGCTTGAGCACTTCGTGCTGTTCGCCTCGATCGCCTCGCTGCTGACGACCGCGGGCCAGACGAACTACGCGGCGGGCAACGCCTTCCTGGACGCGCTGGCGCACCACAGGCGCGCCAAGGGGCTGCCCGCGCTGAGCCTCGACTGGGGCCCCTGGGCCACCGGCATGATCGAGGAACTCGGCCTGATCGACCACTACCGCAACAGCCGGGGGATGAGCTCGCTGCCACCCGACGCGGGCATGGCGGTGCTCGAACGCGTCATCGGCCAGGACAAGGCCCAGCTGCTGGTCGCGACCGTCGTCGACTGGCCGGTCTTCATGGCCTGGTACGACTCGCCGCCGCTGCTGGTGACCGAGCTGGCCGCGGCCGCGGACACCTCCTCGCCCGCGGAGAGCGGGGGCTTCCTCGACACCTTCCGCGAGGCCGACGAGGACAAGCGCAGGCTCCTGGTGACCGAGCGGTTCACCGCGCTGGTCGCGGGCGTGCTGCGGGTGCGGGCGGAGCAGGTCGAGCCCGAGGTCAGCCTCAACACCCTGGGACTGGACTCCCTGCTCGCGATGGAGGTGCGGGCCCGGGTCCAGGCCGACCTCAAGGTCGCGCTGCCGGTGGTCGCCCTGCTCAGCGGCACCTCCGTCGGAGACCTGGTCACCCAGCTGCACGACGGCCTGGCCGCCCTGGTCGCCGCGGACGCGGACGACGACGGCGCCGACGCCGCGGTCGAGGTGTACCTGGACGAGAACCAGTACCCCCTGACCCAGAACCAGAAGGCGCTGTGGTTCCTCAAGCAGCTCAACCCCGACGGCTTCGCCTACAACATCGGCGGCGCGGTCGAGGTGCGGGTCGAGCTCGACCCGGAGCTGATGTTCGACGCCGTCCGCGCGCTGATCCGGCGCCACCCCATCCTGCGCGGCAACTTCGTCCTGCAGGACGGGCAGGCGCTGCAGCGGATCTCCGCCGAGGCCAGGGAGGACCTCGCCCTGTTCGACGTGCAGGACGAGGAGTGGGACGACATCTACCAGATGATCATCCGTGAGTACCGCAGGCCGTACGACCTGGAACGGGACCCGCTCGTCCGCTTCCGCCTGTTCAAGCGGGGTGAGGACCGCTGGGTGATCATGAAGGCGGTCCACCACATCATCTCCGACGCCATCTCGACCTTCACCTTCATCGAGGAACTGCTGGCCATCTACGAGGGCCTGCGCCGGGGCGAGCAGGTCGAGCTGCCGCCGCTGACGGCCACCTACCTCGACTTCCTCAACTGGCAGAACCGCTTCCTCGCCAGTCCTGACGCGCGGCGGATGCTCGACTACTGGCGCGGTCACCTGCCGGCCGAGGTGCCGCTGCTCAGCCTGCCCGTCGACAAGCCCCGCCCGGCCGTGCAGACCAACAACGGCGCCTCCGAGTTCTTCGTGCTCGACGCCGACCTCAGCGCCCGCGTCCACGCGCTGGCCCGTGAGAACAAGATGACCGTGTTCATGGTGCTGCTGAGCGCCTACTACCTGCTGCTGCACCGCTACTCGGGACAGGACGACATCATCGTCGGCAGCCCGGTGACGGGCCGCACCCAGGAGGAGTTCGCCTCCCTGTACGGCTACTTCGTCAACCCGCTGCCGCTGCACGTCAGCCTCGCCGGTGAGCCGTCGGTCTCCGAGCTGCTGGCGCAGGTCCACACCACGGTGCTCAACGGCCTGGACAACCAGGAGTACCCGTTCGTGCTGCTGGTGGACAAGCTCGGCCTGCAGCACGACCCCAGCCGCTCGGCGGTGTTCCAGGCGATGTTCATCCTGCTCGCCCACAAGGTCGCCACCGAGAAGTACGGCTACCGCCTGGAGTACATCGAGCTGCCCGAGGAGGAGGGGCAGTTCGACCTGACGCTCTCGGCCTACGAGGACGAGGCCGAGCAGCGCTTCCACTGCGTGTTCAAGTACAACACCGACCTGTTCCTGCCCGAGACGGCACGGCGCCTGGCCTCGCACTACGTCAACCTGCTCGACGCGCTGACCCGCGCCTCCTCGGCGCAGCCCGCCACCCGCCTCGAACTGCTCGCCGCCGACGAGCGCGAGCGGGTCCTGGAGACCTGGAGCGGTGCCAGGCGCAGGACGCTGCACGAGACCCCCGTGCACGAGCTGATCAGCAGGGCCGCCGCCAGGAACCCCGGCGCGGTCGCGGTCACGGCCCCCTCGGAGACGGGCGAGACCGTCCGGCTGACCTACGCCGAGCTTGAGGAGCGGTCCAGGGCGCTGGCGGGCAGGCTGCGCGGCCTGGGCGTGCGTGAGGGCGCGGTGGTCGCGCTGTGCCTGGACAAGTCCCCCGACCTGATCGTCACCCTGCTGGCGGTGCTGCGGGCCGGTGGAGCCTACCTGCCGCTCGACCCCGACTACCCCGCCGAGCGCCTGGCCTACATGGTGCGCAACGCGGGCGCCGCGCTCGCCGTCGTCGACGAGTCGGGCCGGGAGAGCCTGGCCGGGGCGGCGGGGATGACGCTGACCCTGGAGGAACTGCACCGGGACACCGCGGAGGCGCGGGACGACGAGCCGGAGCCCGAGGTCGGGCTCGACGACCTCGCCTACGTCATCTACACCTCGGGATCGACCGGCAGGCCGAAGGCCGTGCAGGTCACCCACCGCAACCTGGCCTCCGTCAACGCCGCCTGGCGGGAGGCCTACCGCCTGGACGAGGACGTCCGGGTGCACCTGCAGATGGCGAGCTTCTCCTTCGACGTCTTCACCGGTGACCTGGTCCGCGCGCTGTGCTCCGGCGGCAACCTGGTCCTGGTCCGCCGTGAGCTGCTGTTCGACACCGCGCGGCTGTACCGGACGATGCTGGAGGAGAAGGTCGACTGCGGCGAGTTCGTGCCCGCGATCGTCCGTGGCCTGACGGCCTACTGCGAGCGGGAGGGCGAGCGCCTGGACTTCATGCGCCTGCTGATCGTCGGCTCCGACGCCTGGAAGGTCGAGGAGTACCGGCGCCTGCGCGCCCTGTGCGGCTCGCGGACCCGCCTGGTCAACTCCTACGGCCTCAGCGAGGCCACCATCGACAGCGCCTACTTCGAGGGCCCGGCCGACGAGCTCGACCCCAGCCAGATGGTGCCGATCGGGCGGCCCTTCCCCAACAGCGCGCTGTACATCCTCGACGAGCACGGCGAGCCGGTGCCGCCCGGCGTCCCCGGTGAGCTGTGGGTCGGCGGCGACGGCGTCGCGACCGGTTACCTCGGCGACCCCGAGCAGACCGCGCAGCGCTTCGTCACCGTGACCCTCGGCCGCGGGGACGGGGCCGAACCGTTACGGCTCTACCGCACCGGCGACCTGGCGAGCTGGGACGCCCACGGCGACGTGCGGCTCCTCGGGCGCGTCGACGCGCAGATCAAGGTGCGCGGCCACCGCATCGAGATCGGCGAGATCGAGACGCGGCTCGCCGCCTGGCCGACGCTGGCGCAGGCGGTGGTCACGGTCGTCGCGGACACGCGCGGCGAGAACGCGCTGTGCGCCTACTGCGTGCCCGCCCAGGGCGAGTCCCTGGACTGGCGCGAGCTGCGCAGGCACCTGGCCGGGTACCTCCCGACCTTCATGGTCCCGTCGTACTTCGTCGAGCTGCCCGAGCTGCCGCTGACTCCCAACGGCAAGGTCGACGTCGCGGCGCTGCCCGCACCCGAGGCGGACACCGGGGAGCGGGCCTACGAGGCGCCGGTGACGCTGTACGAGATGCGCATGGCCGAGCACTGGAAGGCGCTCCTCGGCCTTGAGCAGGTCGGCCTACAGCACGACTTCTTCGAGGTCGGCGGCAGCTCGATCAAGCTGATCGAGCTCATCTACCGGCTCCAGGGCGAGTTCAACATCACGATCCCGGTCAGCCACCTGTTCAAGGTCACGACCCTGCACGGCATGGCCAAGACGGTCGAGCACATCATCACCGGCAGGCTGGGCGGCGCGCAGCCGTACCTGTGGTTCAACCCCGACCAGGACCGGACGATCTTCTGCTTCCCGCCCGCCGGCGGCCACGGCCTGGTCTACCGGCAGCTGGCGGCGCACCTGCCCGAGTACCGGTTCGTCGCGTTCAACTACGTGGCGGGGGACGACAAGGTCACCCACTACGCCGACCTGATCGAGTCCCTGAGGCCCGAGGGCCCCTGCGACCTGTTCGGCTACTCGCTCGGCGGCAACCTCGCCTTCGAGGTGGCCAAGGTGCTCCAGAGCCGGGGGCGCGAGGTGCCGAACGTGGTCATCATGGACTCCTACCGCATCTCCGAGTCCTTCGAGCTCGGGGAGGAGCACCTCGCGATCTTCGAGCGTGAGCTGAGCGAGCACCTGCTCAGGCACACCGGCTCGGAGATCGTGGCCGAGGAGACGCTCGGCCAGGCCAGGGAGTACATCGACTTCTCCAGCCGCACGCCGAACCTCGGAGTGGTCTCCGCCGCGGTCAGTGTGATCTCCGACGAGGAGAAGGTCTCCTTCTACGCCGCCGCCGAGAGCGGCACCTGGCACGGCAGCTCAGAGGCACGCACCGAGGTCTTCCGCGGTTCGGGCACGCACGCCGAGATGCTCGGCCAGGACCACATCGCACGCAACGCGGACCTGGTCCGCGAGATCCTCGCGGGAGGCGCCACCCATGCCGGCTGAGACCGAACAGGACTGGAGCGTCCGCGAACGACCTCCAGGAGGCAGGCCCCGGGTCCTCGTCATCGGCGGGGGCGTCGCGGGCATGGCCACCGGCTGCTACGCGCAGATGAGCGGGATGGAGACCCGCGTCCTCGAAAGGCACGTCCTGCCGGGGGGCTGCTGCACCGCCTGGGCGCGTGACGGTTACGTCTTCGACTACTGCATCGAATGGCTGATCGGCACCGCCCCGGGCAACAACGCCAACCAGGTGTGGCGGGAGCTCGGCGCGCTCGACGGCAAGACGATCACCAACTTCGAGATGTTCAACAAGGTCACCGACGAGACCGGCAGGTCGGTGACGTTCTACAACGACCCGGACCGCCTGGAGCGGCACCTGCTGGAGGTCTCTCCCGCAGACGCCGCCCTGATCCGGTCGTTCTGCCGTGACCTGCGGCGCTTCGTGAACATCGACCTGTACCCGTTCCTGAAGCCGCCGCCGCTGCAGACGGCGCGGGAGAAGCTCGGCACGCTGCGGACGGTCCTGCCCGCCTTCCGGCTGTTCTGGCGCACCGCGGCGACGCAGATGCACACCTTCGCCGACAGGTTCCAGGACCCGCTGCTGCGCCGGGCCTTCCGCAACATCTTCTTCCAGGACCCGGAGAGCTTCCCGGTGCTGCCGTACCTGTTCAACATGGCCAGCGCCCACAACGGCAACGCCGGATTCCCGCAGGGAGGGTCGCTGGGGCTGGCCCGCTCCATCGAGGAGCGCTACACCTCGCTGGGCGGCACGATCAGCTACCGGGCGAGGGTGGACAGGATCCTGGTCGAGGACGGGCGCGCGGTCGGGGTCGAGATGCGGGGCGGCAAGCGGTACTACGCCGACCACGTCGTCTCGGCCTGCGACGGCCACACCACCGTGTACGGCCTGCTGGAGGGCAAGTACACCAGCCCGAGGATCGAGAAGCTCTACGACGAGATGCTGAACCGCCCCGGCATCCTGTTCCCCGCGGTGGTCTCGGCCTTCGTCGGCATCGACGGCGACTTCGAGCCCGGCGACGCGCACAGCACCACCTACCTGCTGCCCGAGGAGGAAGGGGCCAGGCTGCCCGGCGCGCTGCAGAGCAGCCTGGTCGTGCAGCTGCGCTCGCGCTACTCCGAGGGGTTCGCGCCGCAGGGCAAGTCGGTGATCCACTGCACCTACTTCAGTGACTTCGGCTACTGGAGGACGCTGCGCACGGAGAACCGCAAGGAGTACTGGGCGCGTAAGCGGCAGGTCGCCGACTTCGTCCGGGACTTCCTGGAGCGGCGCTATCCGGGGCTCGGTGAGCGCATCGACCTGGTCGACGTGGCCTCGCCCGCGACGACCAGGCGCTACACCGGCAACTTCAACGGAAGCATCCTCGCCTGGAAGGCCTTCTCCGACGCCGACGACCTCGCGACCAAGCTGGTCAACGAGGACCGTATGCGGCTGCCGGGGCTGCGCGGCTTCTCCATGGCCGGTCAGTGGGTCGGCATGGGCGGCCTGATCCGCGCCGCCTCGACCGGGCGTTTCGTCGTGCAGTACCTGTGCGAGGAACTGGGAATGGAGTTCAAGGCCTGGGAGAGCGACAACGACGAGGCCTGGCATCCGGGGAAGTTCGGCCACATGCCACAGCTCGACAAGCGGCTCGTGCGATAGGTGGCGACAGTGATCACCAAGGAGAACAGGGACGTGTCACGGCCCGGTCAGAACAGAGAGACGATGATCATCATCGGCGCCGGTCTCGGTGGTCTGTCCACCGGCTGCTACGCGCAGATGAACGGGTACAGGACCCAGATCTTCGAGATGCACGAGATCCCCGGCGGCTGCTGTACGGCGTGGGAGCGGGGTGACTTCACCCTCGACTGCTGCATCAGCTGGCTGCTCGGCAACGGGCCGGGCAACCAGATGCACCAGATCTGGCTCGAACTCGGCGCGCTCCAGGGCAAGCAGATGCGTCACTTCGACGTGTTCAACATCGTGCGGGGACGCGACGGCAGGGCGGTGTACTTCTACTCCGACCCCGACCGGCTCCAGGCGCACCTGCTCGACCTCTCGCCCGCCGACGCCAAGCTGATCAAGGACTTCTGCGCGGGGCTGCGGGCGTTCAGGAAGTGCCTGGCCGTCTACCCCTTCCTGAAGCCGGTCGGCCTGATGGGCCGGATCGAACGGCTGCGGATGCTGGCCTCCTTCGTCCCCTACTTCAACGTCATCCGCAAGTCGATGGCGGTGCTGATGACGGAGTACTCGGCGAGGTTCAAGGACCCGCTGCTGCGGGAGGCGTTCAACTTCATCCTCTACGAGAAGCACGCCGCCTTCCCGGTGCTGCCGTTCTACTTCCAGCTGGCCTCGCACGCCAACCTGTCGGCGGGCGTTCCCGAGGGCGGCTCGCTCGGCCTGTCCACCTCGATCGAGCAGCGCTACCTGAGGCTCGGCGGCAAGGTGACCTACAACGCCAAGGTCGAGGAGGTGCTGGTCGAGGACGACCGCGCGGTCGGCGTACGGCTCAGCGACGGCAGCGAACACCGCGCCGACATCGTGGTCTCCGCCTGTGACGGCCACACCACGATGACGAAGTTCCTCAAGGGGCGCTACCTCAACGAGGCCTACCGGAAGCTGTACACCACGACCATCAAGGAGCCGGGCATGGTCTTCCCCGGCTACTTCTGCCTGTTCCTCGGCCTGCGGCGCCCCTTCCCCGAGGGGGACCCCTGCACCACCTATCTGCTCACGGAGGAGGAGGCCGCCGACCTGACCGGCATCCGCCACCCGAGCATCAACGTGCAGTTCCGCAGCATGCACTACCCCGAGCTGTCGCCGGAGGACAGCACCGTGGTCTACGCGACCTACTTCTGTGACATCGCCCCCTGGCGCGCCCTGGCCGAGGGGCCGGAGCAGTCCAGCCGCAAGCACAAGGGAGAGGAGATCCACACCATGCCGGTACGGCGCGGCCGCGAGTACTCCGCGGCCAAGCGCCGGGCGCGGCTGGCGCTCATGGAGTTCCTCGAACGGCGCTTCCCCGGCATCACGGACGCGGTGGCCGTACGCGACGTGTCGACGCCGCTCACCCAGGTCCGCTACACCGGCAACTACGACGGGACCGTCCTGGGCTGGCAGCCGTTCGTGGAGAGCGGAGAGACCCTGGAGGAACTGGTCAAGAAGCACGGCCCCGGCCTGCCCGGGCTGGAGAACTTCTACCAGTCGGGCGTGTGGGCCACCACCGGCGGCCTGATCCGCGCCGCCGCGGCGGGCAGGCACGTCATGCAGTTCGTCTGCCGTGACGACGGCAAGGAGTTCACCGCCTCCATCGACGACACGGCTCCGCCGCCGACCCACCTCGTGATACCGGTCGGGCCGCGTCCCGGCCGGGCGGACGCCCCGGCGGAACCCCGCAGGCAGGCTGTGCCCACCGGCCGGTAGTTCAGGGGGCGGCCGGTTCTCCGGCCGCCCCCATGAGCGTCTCCGCGACGGCCCGGGCCCGCAGGGCGGGGACGGTGGAGCGTTCACGCAGGGCGGTGACGATGGCGCCGTCCATGAGCATGACGAGTTGCGGCGCGAGCGCGGCGGCGCGGGGGTGCCCGGCGGCGGTGAGCAACGACTCGACGTAGCCGGTCACCCGGTCCTTGTGGCCGGCCGCGACCCGGTGCGCGGCGCCCGCGGGGTCGGCGGCCTCCACCATCGTGTTGATGAACGCGCAGCCGCGGAAGTCGGCGCGGGCGAACCGTTCGGCGAGCGCGTCGAAGACCGCCAGCGGCCCGCCGCCGTGCGCGGCGACCCGTTCGGCCAGCCACTCGCGCCACCGCCGGTCACGGCGTTCGAGCACGGCCACGACCAGGTCGTCCTTGCCGGGAAAGTGGCGGTAGAAGGAGGCGCGCCCCACCTTGGAGACGGTCAGGATCTGCTCGACGCCGACCGCGCGCACCCCCTGGGCGTAGAAGAGCTCCTCGGCGGTGTCCAGCAGGCGTTCGCGGGCTCGGGTCGGCACGTCGTCGATTCTATCCGCCGTTGACGCAAATGGAACTGATCGGTACCGTCTTCTCAAACGGAACCGACCGGTACCGTTTTGGGCTCTGATCATGGAGGACACCATGCCGAGGCTGCCGCAGCTGACCGAGGATCCCGACGGCCTGCTTGAGGAGACACGACGGCAACTGGGCAGAGTGCCCAACCTGTACGCAGCCCTGGCCAACGGCCCCGCCGCGCTCCGCGGCTATCTGGCCATGCGCGACGCGCTGTCCCGCGGCGTGCTCAGGGCCAGGCTGCGCGAGCAGATCGCCCTGCTGGTCGCCCAGGAGAACCGCTGCGTCTACTGCGTCAGCGCGCACACGCTGCGCGGCGGCCTGATGGGCATGGACGGGCGGCAGCTTGAGCGCACCCGCGACGCCCGCGACGACGACCCGCACACTGAGGCGGTGCTGCGCCTCACCAGGCAGGTCGTCAGGACGGGCGGCAGGGTGGACGACGAGGAGCTCGCCCTGGCCAGGAAGGCCGGGGTGACCGACGCCGAACTCGCCGAGATCGTCGCGCACGTGGCGCTCAACACCCTGTCCAACCACTTCAACCACCTGGCCCGCCCCGACCTGGACTTCCCCGAGGTGACCGTATGACCCTCACCTGGCGCACCGCCTCCGTCGAACTCGTCGAGGGATACCTGCTGACCGGCCAGGACGGCGCGCCCACCACCCGCGTGGGACAGGCCCGCGTCGCCTTCGAAGGGGGGTTCGCGCACGTCGAGGTGCCGGGCAGCGGTCGCGTCGAGGTGCTCTCCGCCCCGGCGATCCGCCTGGTCACCTACCGTTCCGAGGACTCCTGCGCCGTGTGACGCCCGCCGTGAACCTTCCGGCGGGGCCGCAGTCCCTCCAGGTGGTCCAGTACGGCTCGCGCCACCTCGCGTTTGGAGGCCGAGGGACGCTGGAAGCGCAGGTCGGCGACCTCCTCGAAGAAGGCGGCCCTGCGCTCGTGCAGCTCGGTCGCCAGGGCCAGCGGCTCCATGCCGAACCGCGGCCGGTACGGCTTGGCGGCGATCTTCTCGGCGACGAACTCGGGGGCGGCGTCCAGCCAGACGACCAGGGCGGGCTTCATCTCGGTCCGGGCGCCGGGGTCGTCGAGCACACTGGAGGCGGCGGCGATGACCGGAGCGGGCCGCTCCGCGAGGCAGGCCCGCAGGTGCTCGACCTCCCTGGCGTGCAGGACCTCCATCCCCTCACGCTCGGCGATCTCCGCGGCCGTGGCGCCGTAGCGTTCCCGGAGATACTCGTCGCTGTCGCGCACCGGCCTGCCGAGGCTCTCGCCGAGCAGGCGCGAAACGCTGGTCTTTCCCGCCCCCATCAGGCCGACCACGACGATCGGGATGTCGTTCGTCATGCTGCCCTCCTCCTGCCGGCGCCCAGGTGATCCCCACCGTCGCCTCTGCCCGGAAAACACCGTCCCATCCACCCTGGTTTCCCCTCTCCCATCGGCTTCCCGGCCTCGTGGGGGAACAGACCGGTTTGCTGCCTCCTGCCGGAGGACCGGAAAACGGGCACACGCGACGGTCCTCCACGGCGAACCTCTCGATGGAGGGCTGTTACAAAGCCGCAGGAAGACCGAGAAGTTTCCCTCCTACCGTCATCGTTGTGCCGGGCGGGGCGTGCTGAGACGCCTCTCGTCGGGTCCCGGCGCGTACGAGGCCCAAGGGGGAGACGATGAGAAGGATCACAACGGCCGTGGCCGTCACGCTGCTCGGGTTCGTGGTGGTGACCTGCGCGGCGGCCTGCGGGGCCGACGAGGTCAGGCGGCCGCTGGCCCAGACGTTGTCCCCGGAGGACGCGGAGCCGGTCTCCCACGAGGTTCCGCAGGAGAGCGGGGTCTATGTGATCAATCTGTACGGTGCCGAGGAAGGGCAGCCCGCCCGGCGCCCGGCGAACCTGGTCGCCTCCGAGTTCAGCACCCTCAAGGGGATCACCTGGCGGAGCTGGGGTCCGGAGAGGGCCGTCGGCGGCGGCAGGCTGAGCGGGACGTGGTGCCTGCCCGGCTGTCAGGCCAGGCCGTACGATGCGACGATCACTCTCAGCAAGGCCAGGAAGGTCGGGGAGAGGCGCTACTTCACGAAGTTCGACATCACCGGTGACTTCCCCCGCCCTGACAGCCCCAAGGACACTCTGAGCGGGACGCTCCCGCTGCCGTTCTCCACCCCCTGAACTGCGGGTTTCTGAGCGGAGGGGTCAGCGGGTCGCATACCCTCCACACGATGATGACCGGTGTGAAGCGAGCAGCCCCCCTGAGCGCCGCCGTTCTGACCGCTGTTCTGACGATGATTCCGGTGGTGGCGGGGTGCGGAGCGGACGGCGGGGTGCGGGTGGAGGGGTCGGCGCCGCCCTCCAAGCCCCCCAGAGGGCCCGTCTACGTGATCGCCTACCTGGGAGATCCGCTGCGACGGCCGAGCAGGCTCGCGTTGGACGAGTTCAACAGCGTCACGGGGATTCGCTGGGAGTCCTGGGGAGGAGAGAGCGCCGTGGGAACGGGTGAGCTGAGCGGCACGTGGTGTCTGCCCGGCTGTCAGGAGAGGCCCTACCGGGGGACGATCACGCTCAGTGAGCTGATCTGGCACGAGCGGGCCGGATACTACGGCCGGTTCACGGTGAGGGCCGACGGCCTCCCTCCTGACAAGGCCAAGGAGCTGACCGGCGGGAAACTCACGGTGCCGGAGTCCTGAGACATGATCGACGTGCTCCTGGTCGAGGATGACCCGGTGATCCGCGAGGCCACTGGCATGGCCCTGGAGCTGTACGGCATGCGGGTGCGGACCGCGTCCGACGGACTGGGCGGCCTGGCCGAGTTCCGCGCCCGCCCACCGGATGTCGCGCTGCTGGACGTCATGCTTCCGCACCTGGACGGGGTCAGCCTGGCCAGGCGGATCAGGGAGGGCGGCGAGACCCCGATCATCATGATCTCCGCCAGGTCCGACGCGATCGACGTGATCAACGCCCTGGAGGCAGGGGCCGACGACTACGTCACCAAGCCGTTCGACGCCGCCGTGCTTCACGCCAGAATCCGCGCCGTGCTCCGCCGTGTCGCCATGCCCGGGCAGGCGAACGCGCCACTCGCCTTCGGCGACCTCGCGATCGACGTCGAGTCCATGGAGGTACGGCTGCGCGGCGAGCGGGTGGCGCTGACGCCGACCGAGCTGAAGCTCCTGCTGGAGTTCGCCGCGGAACCGGGGGTCGTGCTGTCGAGGGACACTCTGCTCAACCGGGTCTGGGACTACGCCTGGGACGGGGACACCAGGGTCGTCGACGTCCACGTGCAACGGCTCAGAGCCAAGATCGGTAACGACCGCATCGAGACCGTGCGCGGTTTCGGCTACAAACTGCGGAGATGACGCATGGGTCTGCGCGCGAAGCTCAGCCTGGTCATCGTGGGAATGTCGGTGCTCGTCGCCACGGTCCTGAGTCTTCTGGTCCACACACGTACGGCCGTCGTCACACTCGACTCCGCGCGGCGCGGTCTGGACGCCGAGCTGACGAGCACCCTGATCCGTCACCAGGAGGGGCAGGACACCCCGCTGGCGGCCGGAGACGTTCCCGCGCCGCTGGCCGCGGCCCTCGGCGAGGGGACACGCGCCACCTACCTGCAGGACGGCACCACTCTCTGGGCGGCGACCAGGGCCGACGGGCAGACGCTCTCGCTGCGCCGCTCCTACGAGGCGGAGAACGCGGAGCTTGCCCGGCTCGACCGCATCCTCCTCGGTTCCGGCCTGGCGGCGGCGCTGTTCGCCTCCGGTGTGGGGCTGGTGGTCGCGGGCGGGCTCAGCAGCAGGATCCGCGCGGTGGCGAGAACGGCCGCCCACATCGCCGAGGGGGACCTGTCCGCCCGGGTCGAGGCGCGGGGCCGGGACGAGATCGCAGCCGTCGGGGCGGCGCTCGACCAGATGGCCGACGCGTTGCGGGCCAGGCTCGAAGCGGAGCGACGGGTCACCGCCGACATCGCCCACGAGCTGCGCACCCCCGTCGCGGGACTGGTCACGGCGGCAGGGCTGTTACCGTCGGGGCGCCCCGCCGAACTGGTCAGGGACAGCGCCGCGACGCTGCGCCGCCTGGTCGAGGACATCCTGGAGGTGGCCCGGCTCGACGCCTCCGCCGAGACGCCGGTCAGGGAGGTCCGCTCCTCGGGGGCGCTGGCCAGGCGGGCGGTCGTGGCCTCGGGGGTGCCGGGCGTCGAGGTGGTCGTCGCAGGGGAGGCCGAGGTGGAGACCGACCCGCGACGGGTCGAGCGGATCCTCGCCAACCTCGTCACCAACGCGGCAAGACACGGAGCCCCGCCCGTTCGGGTCAACGTCACCGGGTTCAGCGTGACGGTCAGGGATCACGGTCCCGGTTTCCCCGAACCGATGCTCGTCATGCTCCGCGAGCACGGCCCACAGCGCTTCGGCACCGGGTCGGCCGCCCGTGAGGACGGCGTCGGCCTCGGGCTGACCATCGCCGCGGGACAGGCCCGTGTCCTCGGGGCGCACCTCAGCTTCGCCAACGCTCCGGACGGCGGTGCGATCGTCCGGCTGGACCTCGCCTGACCCGGTGGCGCCTGCCGGGTCGCCGGGCACCATCTGCGAGACGACGGAACCGGGCGCAGGCTCGAACACCGGGGCTGGAGATAGGCCCCGGATATTGTCTGAGCCCCGCGGTAGCGTCCCTGGCGACGCCGACGAGAACGGGGAACCCCATGAGTGACATCGCCACCCGCTATCGAACCCGTGCCGACATCTTCGCGGCCAAGATCGCCGCTGTGGAGCCCGGCCGCTGGTCCGACCCGTCCCCCTGTGAGGAGTGGACCGCGAGAGACGTCGTCGGTCACATCATCGACATGCACGCCGTGATGCTCAGGCCCCTGGGCCGGTCGCTGAGCCCCGCGCCGTCCGTCGCGCAGGACCCGCTCGCCGCCTTCACCGCGGCCCGCGCCGACGTGGAGGCCCTGCTCGACGACCCGGCCACCGCCGAGAGGAAGGTGGAAACCCCGACCGGCAACGTGTCCGTCGAGCAGCACATCGACCAGGTCGTCAGCGCCGACATGGTGCTGCACGGCTGGGATCTGTCCCGGGCCACCGGGCAGGACGACACGATCGACCCGGCCGAGGTCGAGGCGATGTGGCCCCATGTTCAGTACATTCCCGATGAGATGCGCATCCCCGGTGCCTTCGGCCCCGGGGTCGTCGTCCTGGGGCCGGAGGTAGAGGTCCCCGACGACGCCCCGCTCCAGCACCGCCTTCTCGGCCTGTTCGGCCGCGACCCGAACTGGTCCGCCTGAACCGGGGAGGGCGGAAGCCCCGGCCCACGCGTCCGGGCCGGGAGGAGGGCTCGCGGAGGCGTCCTGGGTCACGGCCCGTTTCATGAGCCCAGGCAGGAGAAAGAAGCACGCACACGGGTGGGAGAGGGGGTCCTCCGGCGGGGCGATCAGCCGGTGACGCCGGTCCTGGGGGTGAGGCCGCGTGAATAGTCCTTCGTCCTGACCTCGTCGTGCAGGCGCAGCCCCCTGGCGCCCATGTCGGTCAGGGTGCGGGCGGCGGAGGTGGGGATGTGGTTGATCAGCCACATCCCCCACGTCAGGGTCCGCAGTGCCCCGGGGCTGGTGGGGATGAGCCGCTTGGCCGCGCCGACGGCGAAGGAGCGGCTGCGCCGTACGTAGTCGCCGATCTCCCGCTCGTAGGCGGGGAAGGCGCGGGTGTGGTCGCCGCCTGCCTCGGCCAGCTCGCCCGCCAGGACGTAGGCGCCGACGACGGCCAGACTGGTGCTGCCTCCGACCGCGGGGCCCGGGCAGTAGCCCGCGTCCCCGGCCAGGCTCACCCGCCCCCGTGACCAGGTGTCCATGCGCAGCTGGGTGATCGAGTCGAAGTAGAACGCCGTGGCGCGGTCGAGCTCCTCGCCCAGCAGGCGGGGGACCTCCCAGCCCATCCCGGCGAACTGCTCCCGCAGCAGTTCCTTCTGCCGGGCGACGTCCCGGTGGTGATAGTCGAGTTCGGCCGGAGGGCGGAACAGGAAGACGGCGCGGGCGTCGTCCAGGTGGGCGCCGCCGTACACGCCGACCATCCTGTTGACGCCGGTGATGCCCGATATGCGGTCGCGCAGCCCCAGATAGTTGGGGATCGACATGACCGCCAGGTAGGCCCCGATCCAGGCCGTGTAGCGCGACTCGGGGCCGAAGACCAGGCGCCGGACGTTGGAGTGCAGCCCGTCGGCGCCGATGACCAGGTCGAACCTGCGGGCCGGTCCCCGTTCGAAGGTGACCTCGACGCCGTCGGCGTCCTCGGTCAGGGAGGCGATGGAGTCGTCGAAGACGTACTCGACGTCGTGCCGGGTGGCCTCGTACAGGATCTCGCCCAGGTCGTCGCGCATGATCTCGGCGTGCCGGTCGGACACGACGCGCATCAGCCTGCCGACGTCGAGTGTGTGCGGGCGGTCGCCGTTCTCCGCCAGGAAGGAGAGCCACTCGGTGCCGGTCTTCCTCGCCTGGACGGCCCCGGCCAGTCCCATCCTGTCGACGATGTCCATGGCCGGGCGGAACAGGTCGACCGCGTGGCCGCCGGCCTTGCGGGGGGAGGGGGCCCGCTCGACGACGGTGACGGCGAAGCCGTATCTGGTGAGCCAGTAGGCGAGGACGGGCCCGGCGACGCTGGCGCCGGAGATGAGGATCCGCATGCGCCGTATCCTTACTTAACGGGAGGTAAGTTAATTACTTAACGATAGGTAAGCACGGTTGACGGCGGGGCGCAAGTCTTACTGAACGATAGGTAAGCGATACCCTTGGCTCATGGCGAGGCCCTCGGACACCAAGATCCGCATCCAGGCGACGGCGCGTGAGCTCTTTCGTGAGCAGGGTGTGCAGAACACCAGCCTCAAGCAGATCTCCGACCGGCTCGGCATCACCAAACCGGCTCTCTACTACCACTTCTCCTCACGGGAGGAGCTGGTCAGGAGCATCCTGCAGCCCGTCATGGACACCCTGGAGGCGTTCGTCATCGGGCGTGAGCCGGGGGAGGGGCGGCTACTGCTCGAAGACTACTTCGATCTCATCTGGCGCTACCGCGAGGAGATCTCGATGGTGCTGCACGCGCCGACCGTGCTCGCCGAGCTGGAAATGGTCGATCGGATGTGGCGCTGGCGCAAGGAGCTGACCGTGCTCCTGCTCGGCCCCGCTCCCTCGGACGCCGCCCGGATCCGCTCGACCGTGGCGCTGGGCGGCATGGCCGACTGTGTGGTCGAACACGCGGATCTCCCCGCGCAGGAGGTCAAGGCCGCCGCCGTCGAGGCCGCGCTCGCCGCCCTCGGAACGCTCGGCCGGGCGACCCCCTGAGGATCACCGAAAGGCGCTTTTCGGGCACCTAAAGTGACCGTATACCCTCCTTCGTACGAGTATGGGTGGTGTACGGGTGGGGACCGGTATCCGTTCTCCCAGACGGCCGTGTGGAATGTTGTGGGGTTCCTCCATGCGTGACCCGGCACCTCCTGGTGTGGGATCGACCTCATGACAGATGAAGGGAAGACGGTGTCACAGCAGGAAGGGACGTCGGGCTCCTCGTCGGGCTCCTCGTCGGGCCGAGGCTTCTCCACCGGAGATCTGGCCAGGGTCAGCGTGTTCGCCGCGCTGATCGCCGTGCTCGGACTGCCCGGGGCGCTGAACGTCTTCGGCAACGCGGTGCCCATCACCCTGCAGACGTTCGGCGTCATGCTCGCCGGAGCGATCCTGGGCACCTGGCGGGCCGGGCTCGCCGTAGCGGTCCTTATGGCGCTCGTCGCGACGGGACTGCCGTTGCTGGCCGGCGGCCGTGGCGGACTCGGCGTCTTCGTCGCGCCCTCCGCCGGGTTCCTGATCGGCTGGCTGCCCGGCGCGATGCTGACCGGCTGGATCGTCGAGCGCGGCGGGCGCACCCCGGGCATCGTCCGCCTGCTGATCGCCTGCCTCCTCGGCGGCGTCGGGATGGTCTACCTCCTCGGCATTCCCGTGCAGGCGGCCGTGACCGGCGTCTCCCTGGGACAGGCCGCGCTGCTCAGCCTCACCTTCCTGCCCGGCGACCTGATCAAGGTGGTGCTCGCCTCCCTGGTGGTCAGGGGGACGCAGCGGGCCTACCCCGACGCCGTCCCCGCCGTGCGGCAGGAGCGGCTCAAGGCCGCGGGGAGGCGTTGACCCGCCCATGCCGGTGGCCCTTCAGGTGGTGCGACACGCCTCGGAGCACCCGCGCCGGATCGCGCTGCGCGCTCCAGGAGGCGACCTGAGCTACGCCGGGCTCGCGAGGCGGACGGAGGCCGCCGCGGCGGCACTGCGGAGCCGGGGGATCGGCCGGGGCACGCTGACGGCGCTCAGCCTGGCCGACCCGGCCGAGTTGCTCGTCGCCGTGCTCGCCGCGGACCTGGCCGGTGCCACGCCGCTGGTCTGCGACCACACCTGGGAGCGGGAACGGCGCGAGCGGATCATGGCGACGGTCCCGGCCCACGTCCGCGTCGAGGCCCCGCTGCCCTCGGACCCCGGCCCCGTCCCGGTGGACTCCGGGGCCTCGCCGCAGGACCGGGCGTGGGCCTGCTTCAGTTCGGGCAGCACCGGCAGGCCACGCGCCGTGGTACGAACCCGCGCGTCGTGGACGGGTTCGTTCCCGCACCTGAGCGCGCTCACCGGGATCGGCCCAGGCGACGTCGTGCTGGTCCCCGGTCCCCTGACCTCCTCCCTGTACGGCTTCGCGGCCGTGCACGCCCTGGCGACCGGCGCCACGGCCGTCGTCCCCGGCCGCTGGCCGGCGAGGCCGGCCGCCCATCTGGGCGACGTGACCGCGGTCCACGTGGTGCCGCACCGGCTGCCCGCCGTACTCGACGCGCTGCGGGAGAGCGGCGGTGCACGGGGGCGGCTGCGCACCGCGGTCGTCGGCGGGGCGGCGCTGGGCGCGGGCGTCCGTGACCTGGCGGTGCGGGCCGGGGTGGACGTGGTCGCCTACTACGGCGCGACCGAGCTCTCGTTCGTCGCCGCCGACACCGACGGCCACGGCCTGCGGCCCTTCCCCGAGGTGGAGATCCAGGTCAGGGCCGATCCGGGCCAGGAACTCGGTGAGGTGTGGGCGCGTTCGCCCTGGCTGGCCGAGGGATACCTGACGGCAGGGGCGGGCCCGCTGCGGATCGACGGCGACGGCTGGGCGACGGTCGGCGACGTGGCGGAGCCGTACCGGGCGGGGGAGGTTCTGCGGCTGCGCGGCCGGGGCGGCGGCGCGATACAGACCGGCGGCGCGACCGTGGTGCCGGAGGACGTCGAGGAGGTCCTCCGACGGGCACCGGGGGTCGACGACGTCGTGGTCGTCGGCTCACCGCACCCGGAGCTCGGCTCCGTGGTCACCGCGATCCTGGAGACGGACGGTCCCCGGCGACCCTCACGCGCCACGCTTGAGGAGGTGGCGCGCGGCGGCCTGGACGCCGCGCAACGGCCAAGGCGCTGGTACGCCGTCCGCAGCCTGCCGCGAACCCCGGCGGGCAAACCGGCGCGCGGCCTGCTCGCCGCCCGCCTGGCCGACGGCGACCCGGACATCAGGCGGCTCACCTGACATGAGACGGGACCCATCCTCACGGCCGGTCGTCGTCGCGGCCCGCCGCGGCCCCATCGGCACCGCCTTCCACGCCTTCAAGGAACTGACGGTCGAGGCGCTCGCCGCCCCTGTCATCGACGCCGTCGCCCGGGACGTCGCCCACCTGGGCCCGCCCGTCGAGGACGTCGTGCTCGGCAACTGCACCGGCCCCGGCGGCAACGTCGCACGGATCTGCGCGCTGGCCGCCGGGCTGGGCCACGGCGTCCCCGGCGTCACCGTGGACAGGCAGTGCGGCAGCGGCCTGGCCGCGATCCTGCTCGCGGGGAACGCGGTCGCCGCGGGAGAGACGGACCTCGTCGTCGCCGGAGGGGTGGAGAGCGCCTCGACCGCTCCGCTGCGGACCCGCCGCGGCACGGCCGTTCCGTACGAGCGGGCGCCGTTCGTCCCCGCGGGGTGGCACGACCCCGAGATGGGGCCCGCCGCCGAGGCGCTGGCCGCCGCGCGCGGCGTGACCCGCGAACGTCAGGACGCCTACGCCCTGCTGAGCCACGCCAAGGCGCTGGCCGCGCGGGAGGCGGGCCGGTTCGCCCAGGAGATCGTCACGGTCGGCGGCCGGGACGACGACCAGTGGCCGCGCCCGCTGCGCGCCCGGTCGCTGGCCCGGCTGCCCGCCGCGTTCGTGCCCGGTGGCACGGTGACCGCGGGCAACTCCTCCCCGGTCAGCGACGGGGCGGCGGCCGTCGCCCTCGTGCCGGAGTCGCTGCGGGCCGAGCTCGGGCTTGCGGGACTGCGGCTGCGGGCCGGAGCCGTCGTCGGCTGCGACCCCGCGCTTCCCGGACTCGGACCGGTGCCCGCCGTACGGCGGGTGCTCGAACGCGCGGGGGCCGGCCTCGGGGAGGTCGCCGCGGTGGAGATCGTGGAGGCGTTCGCGGCGCAGGTGCTCGCGGTGACCGACGAACTCGGCCTCGACCCCCTCGGCGCGGACGCGGAGCGGGTCTGCGCGGACGGCGGCGCGCTCGCCCTCGGCCACCCGTGGGGCGCGACCGGCGCCGTGGTGGTCACCAGACTGTTCAGCAGGCTCGTACGGCAGGGCGCCCCAGCCGGGACACTGGGACTGGCCACGGCCGCGGTCGGCGGCGGCCTGGGCGTCGCCGCGTTGTTCGAGGTGGTGTAGATGATCGAGATGAACGACGTCGGGGTGCGGTTCGGGCGGCGTGAGGTGCTGCGCGGCATCACGGCCTCGCTGACCGAACGCAGGATCGGCGTGGTCGGGGCCAACGGCTCGGGCAAGAGCACCCTCGCGCGCCTGGTCAACGGCCTGGCCCTGCCGACCTCGGGCGGCGTCACCGTCTTCGGGCTCGACACCCGCCGTGACGCGGCCAGGATCAGGCGCCGGGTCGGGTTCCTGTTCAGCGACCCCGACGCGCAGATCGTCATGCCGACGGTCGCCGAGGACGTCGCCTTCTCCCTCAGGCGTGGAGGGCTGACACGGCAGGAGATCGACCTGCGGGTGCGGGAGGTCCTGGACAGGTACGGCCTGGCCGATCACGCCGACCATCCCGCGCACCACCTGTCCGGAGGCCAGAAGCAACTGCTCGCCCTGTGCTCGGTCATGGTGCTCGACCCGGAGGTCCTGGTCATGGACGAGCCGACGACGCTGCTCGACCTGCGCCACTCCCGCCAGGTCGCCGGCCTGCTGCGCGAGCTGCCGCAGCAGGTCGTGGTGGTCACCCACGACCTGCCGCTGCTGGCGGGTTTCGACCGCGTGCTGGTGCTGGACGAGGGACGGATCGTCGCCGACGACGAGCCGGAGGCGGCCATCGGCCACTACCGGAAGCTCATGGCGTGAACGCGCTCACCGGCGCCTACGTCCCCGGGAACTCGTTCCTGCACCGCCTGCCCGCCGGGGTCAAACTCCTCGGCCTGGCCCTGTCGTGCACCGCGCTCCTGCTGCTGCGCCCGCCCGTGGCGCTGGCGGGGGCGGCGTTCGCCGTGGCGCTGCTGTACGCGCTCTCCGGGGTCGGCGCCGCGGCGGCCTGGGCGCAGATCAGACCGGTCCGCTGGTTCGCCGTGGTCCTGTTCGCCATGCAGTACCTGCTGGACGGCTGGGCGGGGGCGCTGTCGTCCGTGCTTCGTGTCCTGCTCGCCGTCGCGCTGGCCGGGCTGGTCACGCTCACCACGCGTACCGCGGTCATGATGGCCACCCTGGAACGGCTGCTGGCCCCCGTCAGGTTCGTCGGCGCCGACCCCTTCCGCCTGTCGCTGCTGCTCTCCCTCACCCTGCGCAGCGTGCCCGTCGTCGCCGGGTTGGCCACCCGGGTCAGGGAGGCGCAGCGCGCCAGGGGCACCGAGTGGAGCGTGCGGGCCTTCGCCGTACCGCTGGTGGTGAGCGCCCTGCGGCACGCCGACACCCTGGGCGAGGCCCTCAGCGCCCGCGGCCTGGACGACTGACCACAGATCTCCATAAAAGCGGAAAAATCCAGATCTTCCTCGGTTATCGTGTGGACGATCTTGACGGCGACCGTCACCACGCGTCCGGAGGAAAATGTGGCCGAGGGCTTTCCTGACCGTGGATTCAAGGCCTACTGGTCGGCGATCGGGGTCTCGCAGTTCGGTACCGCCGTCAGCATGGTCACCATCCCGATGGTCGCCGTGCTGACCATCGGGGCCACGCCGGGGCAGATGACCTGGCTGGTGGTGATGGAGCTCGCGCCCGCGATGCTCGCCGGGGTTCCCGCCGCGGCCTGGGCCGACACGCTGCACCGGCGGTTGCCGCCGCTCATCGGCTGCAACGTCGTCCAGGCGCTGGTCGTGGGGGCGATTCCGCTGCTGTGGTGGCTGGGCTCGCTGAACTATCCGGCGCTGCTGGCCCTGGTCGGGGTCTCCTCACTGGTCCGCGGCCTGCAGTCGGCGCTGTCCAGCCCGATCCTGGTGCAGATCGTCCCCAGGGAACACCTCGTCGACGCCAACGGGAAGACGAACGCGACCCGCAGCGTCGCCGACATCGGCGGCCCCGCGGCCGGCGGGATGCTGATGGCTGTCCTCGCCGCCCCCCTGGTCGTCCTGGCCGACGCGTTGTCGTTCCTGCTCTCCGCGGTGCTGCTCACCCGGGTCAGGACGCCGCCACCCTCCGAGCGGGCCCCGAGGGAGAGATCACGCGGCACCCTCGGCGAGGTCGTACGGCTGGCCCGCGCTCTGGGCCGCCGCTCCGGAGTGCAGGCACTGGCCACCCTGTGCGTCGCCCAGGGGATCATGCAGCCGATCCTCGTCCTGTTCCTGGTCCGGGAACTCGGCCTGGGGCCGGCACCGATCGGGCTGCTGCTCGGCCTGGGCGCGGTCGGCGGCGTCGGCGGGGGACTCCTGCTGGGCAGGGTCATCGGCCGGCACGGCCCGGGACGGACGCTGGCGCTCGGCACCGCCGTCTCCATGTGCTCCCTGCTCGCACTGCCCTTCTCCGCCCCCGGCGTCTCCGGTGCCGCCGCGGTCGTCCTGTTCGAACTCGCGGGCAGCCTCGGCGGCACCGTCATGGCCGCCACGGTCTACGGAACCCTCCAGAGCGCGGCCAAGGACGGTGAGGTGGCCAAGGTGATGGCGCTGGCGGGCACCTTCCTGCAGGTCGGCGGCCTGGTGGGCTCCTTCGCCGGGGGAGCGCTGGCCACGGCGTTCGGGCTGCGCGCCGCCGCAGGAACGGCCGCCGCCCTGATGCCGCTGCTCCTGCTGCCCCAGCTCGTCCGCTGGTACACGGCCCGGTGGCGGATCGACACGGCCACCATCGGGTGAATCCACGGTCGAATCCACGGTCCCGCCCCGGGGCGCTGCGGGACCGTGGATGTGTCACCTGGTCTCGACGGGCATGACCGAGGAGAGGCTCCGCTCGACGCGCTCGGCGTCGCCGAGCAGCACCGCCGTGGCCCGGCCCGGTCCCATGTAGGTCGAGGCCACGCGGTGCACGTCCTCGACCGTGGCCGCGGTGAGCCGTTCGACACGCCGCGCCAGGTGGTCCAGCCGCAGGCCGAACCCCGCCAGCGTCCCGGCGAACCTGGCCAGCCCCGCCTGGGTGGCCGTGGCGACCTGCAACGTGCCGATGGCGTACCGCCGGGCCTGCTCGACCTCCTCCGGCTCCGGCGGCAGCGTGGCGATCCTGCCCAGCTCGTAGAGGGTCTCGACCAGCGCGGGAGCCGTCACCTCGGTGGAGACGTCGACGGAGAGTATGACGGCGGAACCGCCGAGCGAGTGGTCGACGATCGAAGCGGGACCGTAGGAGTACCCCTTGTCCTCGCGGATGTTCTCCGTCCAGCGGGAGGAGAAGTAGCCACCGAAGATCAGGTTGGCCAGCTGCATGGCGGCGCTGTCCGGGTGGTCACGGCCGGGGGCGGGCAACGCAAACCGTATCGACGACTGGAGCGTGCCCGGCCGGTCGACCAGCAGCAGCGGCCCCGGCACCGGTGACGGTGCGGGCGGCATCGTCACCTTGTGCCCGCTTCCGGCCCACCCCCCGAGCCTGCGCCCGGCCAGTTCGACCGCCTCGCCGGGGTCCAGGTCGCCGACCAGCACCAGGACGGCGCCGTCGGGACGCATCCGCCGCTCGTGCAGGGCGCGTACCCGCCCGGCCTCGACCGCGCCGACCCGCTCGGGATCGGGCGTCTCCACCGCGTACGGGTGTGTGCCGTAGACCCGCTTCAGCAGTTCGGCCCTGGCCAGCGCGGGCGGCTGGCTCAGCGTCACCCGGAACCGGTCGGCGAGCCTGTCCCGTTCGACGGAGAACTCATGGTCGGGGTACCGGGCGTCGCAGAGCGCGTCCGCGAGCACCTCCAGCAGCCGGTCGAGACCGGAGGCCAGGCAGTCTCCGCTGACCAGCCACCGGTCGGGGCTCGCCCCGCAGTCGAGACTGCCGCCGATGGCCTGCGTCTCCTCGGCGATCACGGCGGCCGAGCGGGTCCCCGTACCGGAGAACAGCGTCTGCGCCAGCAGGGCGCCCTCGGCGATGTCCACCTCCGCCATCGGCACCCACAGCCGCGCCTCGACCAGCGGCGTGGTACGGCGGGCGATCGCCACCACCGTCAGCCCCGAGGGCAGAACCGCCTCCGCCTGCGGTGGCAGGACCAGAGGAACGGCGGGCTCCAGATCGGGCAGGGGCCGTACGGTCTGGGCGCTCATCGGCCCCTCCCCGCCACGACCTCGACCGAGGCCCGCCGGTCCGGGACCAGCCTGGCCGCGGCCGCTCCGACCTGCTCGGCCGTCACCGAGGACAGCAGCGCGGGCAGCTCGTTGAGCAGCGCCGGATTTCCTCGTTGCAGCTCCAGCACGGCCAGCCGTGTCGCCCGGTCGATCATCGTGTCCCCCTCGCGCAGCAGCAGAGCGGTCATCCGCGCCTGGACGCGCGACAGTTCCTCGGGAGCCGGGCCCTCGGTGGCCAGCCGCTCGGTCTCCTCGCCGATGACGTCGAGCACGTGCCCGGCGGACCCGCCCGCGGGCAGGTTGGCCTGCAGCAGCAGCGCCGTGGGGTCGAGGACGTCGAAGGGGTCGCCCATGAAACCCACGTAGCCGCTGACGCCGGTGGCCAGACGGTCCCCGAGCACGAGCCGGGAGACCAGACGCGAGGAGGCGCCATCGGTGAGCACCTCCGCCAGCACCACGTACGGCAGATAGCCCGCCAGGTCGGAAACCGGGTCGGGTACCCGCCACGCCGCCGCGACCGCGGGGGTCGGCGCCGCCGCGTCCACGTAGGAGTGGTGCCGGGCCGCGGTGAGATCGGGCTCCGCCAGGACGGGCGCGGGCGGCGCCGGGCGCGCGGGCACGTCGCCGAAGTGCCGCCTGACGAGCACCTCGGCCTGTTCCACGGAGAAACCACCGGTGACGCACAACACGGCGTTCCCGCAGGCGTAGTACCGGTCGAAGAACTCCTCGGCCTCGTCGACCCCGGCCGCGTCGAGGTCGGTGAAGGAGCCGTAGCCGTCGTGCGCGTTGGGGAAGGTGTCGAACATCACCGGGGGGAGCCGCAGCCACGGGAAGCCCCCGAAGGGACGGTTGAGGACGTTGACCCGGATCTCCTCCTTGACCACGTCCACCTGGTTGCGCAGGGTCTCCGGGGTGATCCGCGGCGCGCGCATGCGGTCGGCCTCAAGGAACAGCACCCGTTCGAGGGCGTTGGCGGGAACCGTCTGGATGTATCTGGTGTAGTCCAGGTGGGTCGAGCCGTTGAAGGTGCCTCCGGCTCCCTGGATGTGCCGGAAGTGTGCGAGTTTCTCCAGGTTCTCCGACCCCTGGAACATGAGGTGCTCGAACAGGTGGGCGAATCCGGTACGGCCCTGCGGCTCGGACCGGATGCCGGCGCCGTACACGACGGCGACCCCGGTCACGGGGCAGTCCGGCTCGGGGGCGAGCACGACCCGCAGCCCGTTGTCCAGGGTGAGGCGCTCGACCCGGTAACCGGTGCGCGGCCGGATGAGGTTTGACGTCGGCATTCGCGGCTACCCCCCGACCTGGGGCGCGTGCCCGAAGAGGGGGATCAAGCCGTCCTGGCCGATCGGTTCTCCCACTGCCATGGTGTCCTTTCGTGATCGCCGGGCAGATGCCTCCCCAGTCTTCCCAGTCGGAGCCCGGGGCGGAAGTGGGTCCCTGATCACGTCTGGATTGTCCGTTTCCTGGACAGTCGTGCGAGACTTTCGAGAGCGAGGTCCGCCCGCTGCTGGGCGGCACGTGAGGAAAGAAGGTCCGGGATGGTCAGGAAGGCTCCGCGAGAGGACGTCAACGAGGACGGGCTGGAGGTCGGCCCGCCCAAGGAGTGGGCGGCGGGCATCCCCGGGGTGACCCGGTCGCTGCTGACGTCCTACGCCCAGATGGGCGCGGGCCGTACGTTCCTCACCCTGGCCCGGGTCAACCAGAAAGACGGCTTCGACTGCCCCGGCTGCGCCTGGCCGGAGGGCGGGCACCGCAGCCCGGCGGAGTTCTGCGAGAACGGCGCCAAGGCGGTCGCCGAGGAGGCCACGACCCGCAGGGTCACCCGTGACTTCTTCGCCGCACACACGATCGGCGACCTGGCCCGCCACACCGACTACTGGCTGGGCCAGCAGGGGCGGCTCACCGAGCCGATGTACAAGCCGGAGGGCGCCGACCACTACGAACCGATCACCTGGGAGCGGGCCTTCGGCGTCGTCGCCGAGGAACTGCGCGCGCTCGGCGGCCCCGACGAGGCGGTCTTCTACACCTCGGGCCGCACCTCGAACGAGGCGGCGTTCGTCTACCAGCTCCTCGTTCGGCGCTTCGGCACCAACAACCTGCCCGACTGCTCCAACATGTGCCACGAGTCGAGCGGTTCGGCCCTCACCCAGACCCTGGGCATCGGCAAGGGCACGGTCTCACTGGAGGACCTGCACCGCGCCGACCTCGTCTTCGTGGTCGGCCAGAACCCCGGCACCAACCATCCGCGCATGCTGTCGGCCCTGGAACGGGCCAAGCGCAACGGGGCGCGGATCGTCGCGGTCAACCCGCTGCCCGAGGCGGGACTGCTGCGCTTCAAGAACCCGCAGCGCCCCTCGGGGCTGGCCGGGCGCGGTACGACACTGGCCGACCGGTTCCTGCAGATCCGCCTCAACGGCGACCTGGCGCTGTTCAAGGCGCTGTCCCGGCTGCTGCTGGAGGCCGAGGACGCCGCCCCCGGCACCGTGGTCGACCACGCCTTCGTCCAGGAGCACACCCACGGCTTCGAGGAGTGGGCGGCCGACACCCGTGCCCTGGACTGGGCGGAGGTCGAGGAGGCGACCGGTCTCGACCGCGGGGCGGTCGAGGAGACCGCCCGCGACGTGCTCGGCGCGAAGTCGGTGATCGTCTGCTGGGCGATGGGTCTCACCCAGCACAGGAACTCCGTCGCCACCATCAGGGAGGTGGTCAACTTCCTGCTGCTGCGCGGCAACGTCGGCCGCCCCGGGGCGGGGGTCTGCCCGGTCAGGGGCCACTCCAACGTCCAGGGCGACCGGACGATGGGCATCTACGAGAAGCCCTCCGCAGCCTTCCTCGACGCGCTCCGTGACGAGTTCGGCTTCGAGCCGCCCCGCGAGCACGGCCTGGACACCGTCGAGGCGATCAGGGCGCTGCGCTCGGGCGCGGCGAAGGTGTTCTTCGCGATGGGCGGCAACTTCGTGGCCGCGACGCCGGACACCGAGGTGACCGAGGCGGCGCTGCGCCGCGCCAGGCTGACCGTGCAGGTCTCCACCAAGCTGAACCGCTCCCACGCCGTCTGCGGCGATCGGGCGCTGATCCTGCCGACGCTGGGCCGTACCGAACGCGACAACGACCGGTTCGTCACGGTCGAGGACTCCATGGGCATGGTCCACGCCTCCCGGGGCAGGCTCAGGCCCGCCTCTCCGGACCTGCTGCCCGAGGTGGCGATCGTCTGCGGCCTGGCCCGCGAGCTCTTCGAGGACGACCCGCATGTGCCCTGGAAGGAGTTCGAGGCCGACTACGACGCGATCAGGGAGCGCATCGCGCGGGTCGTGCCCGGCTTCGGCGACTTCAACACCCGGGTCCGCGCCCCCGGCGGATTCGCGCTGCCCAACGCGCCCCGCGACGAGCGGCGTTTCCCGACGGCGACGGGCCGGGCGACCTTCACCGTCAACCCGCTTGAGGTGCTGCGGGTCCCCGAGGGACGGCTGCTGCTGCAGACGGTCCGCAGCCACGACCAGTACAACACCACGATCTACGGCATGGACGACCGCTACCGGGGCGTGAGCGGCGGGCGCAGGGTCGTCTTCGTCAACCCGGACGACCTGGCCGAACGCGGCCTGGCGGACGGTGAGACGGTGGACCTGGTGAGCGAGTGGCCGGACGGCGAACGCAGGGCGGAGCGGTTCCGCGTCATCGCCTATCCGACCGCTCGGGGGTGCTGCGCGGCCTACTTCCCCGAGACCAACGTGCTCGTGCCGCTGGACTCCGTCGCGGAGACCTCCAACACCCCGACCTCGAAGAGTGTGGTCGTCAGGCTCGTCCGGCCCAACTGAGCACCGGGCGGCGGACGTGGACCGGCTCCCCGGGGCGGAGCATGCGAAACAGCGGTATGGCGTTGTGCAGCGGCACCCGCACGCACCCGTGGGAGGCGGGACGGCGCGGTACGAGCGTGGAGCCGTGCACGGCGATGCCGCCGTTGAAGTAGACCGGGTAGTACATCGCCCCCAGGGGGCCGGTCGACCAGCCGCGCACCCGCTCGCCGACCGTGAAGTCGCCGGGCGGCGTGTCGGCGAACCCGCAGTGTCCCCGGTCGCAGTAGGACTTGCGCGCGCCGGTCGAGACATGGCTGACGAGTACGGCCCTGCCGTCCCGCCACACCGTGAGCAGCTGGCGGGTCAGGTCGATCTCGACCCGTGAGGGGCTTCCCCTGGGCACCAGCGGTCTGATCCGCGCGGGCCTGGCCATCGCCCGCCGGGTGGCCGCGTCCACCCGGTCGAGGGCGGGCAGCCCGTTGGCCTTCTGGAAGGCCCACACGGCCATGCGCAGGGCGGAGTCGTACTCGGGGCCGGGAGCGCCGGGGGCGAACCCCAGCTCGCGCAGGCGCCTCTTCACCTGGCGGACCTCCTGCAGCCGGACGCCGAAGCGCAGGGTCTGCGGTGGCTGCCCGGCCGCCGAAGGAGGCATGTCGTCCGCGTGGGCGGGCCCCGTGGACACGAGCGCGGCCGGGGTGAGAGCGGTGAGCACGACCAGAAGACAGCGGCCGACGGTACGCATGGTTCACGCCTGTCCGTTGCCGGGAGCGGATGTTCCCGGTGATCTTCCCGCAACGGATGGAGTTGACGGGCTTTCCAGTGGTGTTCGTGCCGGGAGGGACGTGGCCCGGCGGGGAACGCCCGCCGGGCCCGTGGACCTCTACGACAGGAAGCGGGAGGTCATCATGCGAAGGAGCGGGCGCTTCTCATGGATCGCCCCGGGACCCCGGCCGTGGCACACCGGCCGGTGGCAGCCGAACCAGTGACGGCCGCCGTCGAGGTGGTGCCGGCTGTGGGTCCACACCTTCCCGGCCTGTCCTCCCGTTCCACCCTCCACCGGAGGCTTGGGCGGACGCGGGGTCCGGGTGGGAGTCGGCGTGGGTGTGGGTGTGGGTGTCGGAGTCGGGGTGGGCGTCGGTGTCGGCGTTGGGGTCGGGGTGGGCGTCGGTGTGGGCGTCGGTGCCCCGCAGTCGGGAAGGTCCCCGTTGAAGGGGTAGGCGTGGATCTCGTATCCGCCGTTCCCCGTGTGCGTGAGAGAGCCGTTGACGAACAGCCGCCCGTTGAAGCCCGGCATGCTCAGCGTCGTGGTGCTGGCCGGGTCGGCCACCAGGACACTGCCCTGGAAGTTGCCGCCGCCCTGCAGGTTCACCGTGGTCGCGTCGGGGAAGTTCCACAGCGACCGCTCACGCAGCGCGTTCCACGGGTCGGCGTCGGCGATGTCGCCGCTGAAGGTGTTGATCGTACGACTGGTGCCCAGCATGTTGATCAGGACGGTCGCGTTCGCGGGGATGCCCTCGAACACGATGCCCTGCGTGGAGCCCCCGGGGCCGGTCAGATCGAAGTCGACGTTGAAGACCTGGAGCGCGGAGGTGCCGTCACCGGTGAACAGGGTCTGGGCGCCCTGGTTCACCGCGGTCCCCGTCGGTGTGCTCGGAGGGTTTCCGGTCGAGTCGGCGTAGCACCGGCTGGCCTGCTGCAGCGCGGGCACCAGGTCCAGATAGGGGGTCGCCGCGTCCGGGTCCTCGACGAGGGTTCCGGTGACCGTGCCCGTCAGGGGACCCGCGTGCCGTACCACCCCGCCTTCGGCCAGGAGGCGCTGGCCCGGAGCGACGGTGACCGATCCGCCGGTGGTCAGGAAGTCGGCCCCCTCGGGAGGCGGCACCCGTGAGCCGACCCCCGCGATGCCCACGTTGTAGGCGGGGGAGGCGGCGGCGTCCTTGTTCTGGTCGAAGTCGCCCAGCACGACCGCCCGGCCCTCGGCCTCGGCCGCGAAGCCCCGGACCAGGAAGTCACCGCCGACGAAGGTGTTGATGGCGTTGTCACGGCCCGCGAAAGGCCCGTTGTTCACCGGAGGGAAGGGGGAGGGGCAGCTGCCCGGTACGCAGGGGCCCAGGCCGAAGGGCAGCGTCGCGGCCATGACGGCGGGAAGGGCGATGACGCCTCCCACCACGACGGCGAGGACCCCGGCACCTCCCGTCAGCAGCGAAGGGCGGCTGAAAACCCGGTATTTCCCGGGCCGTCGCATCTTTTGGAGCATGATCGATTCCTTTTTCCGAACGAGTCCTCCTCATCCTGAGCGGGAACATGATCATCTCCGTGATGGAAACCCCCTGGTTGGTCACTGTTTGCGATCTACGGGGAAAAGCAAGGCGAAGATCAGTGCGGGACCGTGGCGAGCAGGTGCCGCAGGTGGTCCCGCAGGACCACGGCGTTGTTGTGCTCGGTGTCCCGTGCCGAGTACAGCAGGGTGACCGGCCCCTTCCTGGCGGCGTCGAGCAACGGCCGTACGGCCTCCGGGTTGGCCTCGAGCTCCCGCAGGTAGCGGTCACGGAACTCGGCGAACCGCTCGGGGCGATGCCCGAACCATGTCCTCAGCTCCGGCGAGGGCGCGACGTCGCGTGTCCAGCCGTCGAGCCTGAGGTCCTCCTTGCGCACGCCCCTCGGCCACATCCCGTCCACGAGGAAGACCGCCCCCGTGGTGGGTTCGGGATCGTACGCCCTGCTGATCGTGATACTCCCCATCCTCCGGACCTACCCGTCGCCGGTGCCGTGAAGCCGTACCAGAGGTTATGAGGATTTTGTGAGGGATCTGCCAGAGAAGGTTCCTAGATTCGTCCTCGCCTCACCGAAACGCCTCACCGAGACAAGAAAGACGAGGACGAATGGACATGACCATGTGTGCCGTCACGAGGGGACCGTCGGACCCGGCGCGGACGTTCGCCGGGCGCGGGGGCGCCGGCCACGGGGACGCGGTGCGGGACGACGGCGTCCGCATCACCCGTGGCGTTCGCATCACCTGATCCGGGCCGGGGAGGGGTGGACGGGGGTGTGCGCCCCTCCCCGGTTCTCAGCCTCGGCCAGGCGCAGCCGTACGGCCGCCGCCCGGTCGTCGTCGAGCTCGGCGAAGATCTCCGCGGCCTCCCGCCAGTGCGCCCGAGCCGCCTCGTGGTCGCCGGAGTCGCGCAGGACCTCGCCGAGCAGGTCCAGGATCTCGGCCTCGTCCAGACGGTCGTCGAACTCCCGCATCACCCGCAGCGCCTGCGACAGCAGGACGCAGGCCTCCTCGTGCCGGCCGAGCCCGGCGTTGGCCGTGCCCAGCACGCGCAACGCCTCACCCACGCGATAACGGTCACCGAGCTCGGTGTAGCCGTCGAGCGCCGCCCGCGCGCCGGCCAGCGCCTCGTGATGGCGGCCGAGTTCGTTGTCGTTCCTGGCCAGGTCGTTGAGCGCCTCGGCCTCAAGACGCCGGTCACCGCTCAGCCTGGCGATCTCCAGCGCCCGGCCGTAGCACGACGCCGAGTCGGCGAACCTGCCGAGCCTGAAGTAGGTGGCGCCCATGTTGACCAGGACGTCCCCCTCAAGCCCCGGCTCCCCGATCCGCCGGGCCACCGCCAGCGCCTCCTCGTAGTGCGCGACGGCCTCCTCCGGCCTGCCGAGCAGCGCGCTGACCCAGGCCAGGTGGTTGAGGGCGAACCCCTCCTCGTACGGCTCACCCGCCCGCCCGCTCGCCTCGGCCGCGACGCGGAAGACGGTGGCCCAGGCCTCTCCGGGCACGTGCAGGTCGAGGAAGGAGGCCAGCAGCCGGGGAATCCGCCAGGCGGCCTCGTGCCGGTCGAGCGACGCCGCGCGCCGGGCGGCGGCCATCAGGTTGGGCAGCTCCTCCTCGTACCAGTCGACCGCCTCCTCGGGACCGCCGAAGCTCGGCAGGCTGAGCCCGGGCGGAACCGGCCCGTGTCCCGAGTCCCACACGGCCGGCGGCAGGTGTTCGGCGGCGGCGCGGGCCGCGTGCAGGTACCAGTCGAGCACCCGGCCGAGCGCGGCCTCCCGCTCCCGCCGGTCCTCTCCCTCCCCGGCCCGTTCGGCGGCGTAGTCGCGCAGCAGGTCGTGGAAGTCGTACCGGCCGGGGAAACGGGACCTGAGCAGATGGTCGGCGGTGAGCCGGTCGAGCAGCGGGGTGACCTCCGCGAGGCCCGCGCCCATCAGCGCGGCCGCGGCCCCGGCGCTCACCTCGGGTCCGGGGTGCAGGCCGAGGAGCCGGAACAGCCGTGCCGCGTCCTTCTCAAGGGCGCCGTAGGTCCACGAGAAGACCGTGCGCAGGTCGGTGTGCCCGCCGTCCCCGGCGTCGAGCGCCGACAGCCGGGTCGCCTCGTCCCGCAGGTCGGCGACGAGCCTGCCGAGCGGCACGGCGGGGAAACGCGCCGCGCGCTCGGCGAAGATGCGCAGTGCCAGCGGAAGACGGGCGCACCGTTCGACGGCCTCCGCGACCGCCTCCGGCGCGGCGGCGACCCGGTCCCGGCCGAGGACCCCGGCCAGCAGTTCCGTCGCCTCCCGCTCGGACATCTGGTCGAGTACGACGCGCCGCGCGCCGTACTCGACGACGAGGCCGCGCAGCTGGTTGCGGCTGGTGACGACGACCACCCCGCCGGAACCGGGGATCAGCGGGCGGACCTGCTCGCTGCTGCCCGCGTTGTCGAGCATCAGCAGCGTCCGCCTGCCGCTCAGCAGCGTCCTGAACAGGGCGGAGCGCTCGTCGAGACCGGCGGGAATCCGGCCCGCCGGGGTGCCGAGGGCCCGGAGCAGCGTCTCCAGGGCCTTGGCAGGGTCGACGGGCGGTTCGGGTCCGTAACCGTGCAGGTCGAGGTAGAGCTGCCCGTCGGGGAAACGGTCGGAGATCCGGTGCGCCCAGTGGACGGCCAGCGCCGTCTTGCCGGACCCCGCGGTCCCCTGGAGGGAGACGATTCTCGGCCCCGTCGTGGGAACGTCCTTCCCGAGCAGCAGGTCGAGCGCGGCCAGCTCGGTTCTGCGGCCGGCGAAACCCGGCGTGTCGGGCCGCAGCTGCCGGGGGACGGGAACGGGGACGGGAGCCTCCTCACGCGGCGCGGCTGCGGGTGCCCGCAGAGACCGGCCGGGCGACTCACCGGCCAGGATCGCCTGGTAGGCGGCGCGCAGCGAGGGGGCGGGATCGACACCGAGCTCCTCGGCCAGCAGCTCACGCAGTGAGTGGTAGGCCTGGATCGCCTCCGCGTGACGCCCGCAGCGGTGCAGCGCGAGCATCAGCAGCTCCCAGAACGGCTCCCGCAGCGGGTGGGCACGGGTCAGCTCGCGCAGCGGGGTGACCAGCTCGGCGTGCCCGCCGGTGCGCAGCCCGATCTCCAGGCGTTCCTCCTGCAGGCGCAGCCACTCCTCGGTGAGCGGCCCGACCTCCTGGTCGTGGAGCACGGCCGAGTCCACGTTGGACAGCGCCGGGCCCCGCCACAGCCCCGCCGCCTCGGACAACGCCCGCGAGGCCGCGGCCAGGTCGCCCGCGGCGGCGGACCGCCGCCCGCTCTCCGCCAGGGAGCGCAGCCGCAGCAGGTCCAGCGACCCGGCGTCGACCTCGGCCCGGTAACCGTCGGGAAGGGTACGGATGACCTCACCGGGTTCCAGTTGCCGCCGCAGCCGGTTGACGTAGCTGTGCACGGTCGCCCTGGCCCTGGCGGGGTCGTCCGTCTCCTCCTCCCACAGCCAGGAGACAAGCCGGGAGACCGGGACGGTCTCACCGGGGCGCAGCAGCAGACCGGCCAGCACGACACGCAGCTTGTTGCCGCCGACCGGCACCTCCCGGCCCTGGGAGATTACGGTCAGCGGGCCGAGTACACGAAATCTCACACCATCACCTGTGACGCGGAACCGACGAGCCCGCCGTCCGGTCCTGGGACGGCGGAGGCGGCGCGCCACACGCTACCGTCGCTCGGCCCCACATGCCTCCTCGTACGGCGGAGGCGGGCGGCTCAGGCGTCCCGGGCGAGCAGTTCCTTGAGCGCGTCGTCGATGAAGGCGGTGTCCACCGGGTTGAGGCCGCCACCCGCGAAGTGCCCCCACGACCCCGGGATCACCCGCAGTTCGGCCGAGGGCATGTGGGAGACCTCCCACTCGTTGTCCTCCGGCGGGAAGTAGAGGTCCTGCCGGCCGGGCATGATGATCGCGGGCATCCTGATCGAGGACAGCGCCTGCTCGGTGCCGCCGGCCCCGGGGGTCTTGCCGATGTCGGCGTTCTGCCAGGTCCACAGCATCGTGAGCAGGTTGTTCGCGTCGCGTTTGACGAACAGCCCCTCCCAGAAGCCGACGAGGAAGTCCTCAAGCGAGCCGTAGTCGAACGGGTCCCGCTCGTAGGTCCTCTCTCGGTAGAACTGCTGGGAGAAGCCCCAGCCCGCGTAGACCCGCGCCAGCGCCCGCAGACCGGTCCAGGGCTCCTCGGTGTACCAGCCGTGCTTCCAGGCGGAGTCGGCGGTGAGCGCGGCCTTGACCCCCTCAAGGAAGACGATGTTGTGCAGGCTGGTCCTGGCCGAGCCGCAGAAGGGCAGGATGCGCCGCACCATCTCGGGATGGCTGACCGCCCACTGGTAGGTCTGGCCCGCTCCCATCGACCAGCCGGTGACCAGCGCGAGACGCTCGACGCCGAACACCTCGGTGACCAGGCGGTACTGCGCCTCGACGTTGTCGTACATCGTCACGTCGGGGAAGCGCGCCCTGTCGTGCGGCGGCGGGGTGTTGCTCGGCGACGACGACAGGCCGTTGCCGAACATGTTCGGGATGATGATGAAGTATCTCGACGGGTCCAGGGCCATGCCCTCGCCGATCAGCCACTCGTTGTCGTAGTGCTGGCCCGAGTACCACGTGGGGTAGACGATCGCGTTGCCCTTGTCGGCGTCGAGCTCGCCGTAGGTCTTGTAGGCGAGCTTCGCGCCGGGTAGCGTCGCGCCGTTCTGCAGCCGCACGTCCCCGAGTTCGAACACGTCGTAGTCCATCGTGGCCTCCCTCGCCGACCACCGGTCCCGGCCGTCCCAACCCCCTCATGGTAACCGGGACACTTCGGACAATCAGGAGGTAGGCAGGGATCTGACCTGCCCTTTCCCCACGCCGTACCCGCCCCCGCGCCACAAGCCCGCGGCGCGGTCCGAGACCACCGGGGTCGCCACCCGTACCGGGCGCCGCGCGAGTCTTCTCTTCGTGGGGTTCTCGGGGCGCGCGACGGCCGGGTGGCGCTCTGGCGGGAGTATCAGGACACCGCGGGCATCGCGCGGGCCCTCGGAGCGGGCTGACCCCGCGCGGGGAAGGGCGCGCTCAGCCCACCCGGGACAGGACGGGGAGCAGGTGGACCTCGGCGGCCGGGGGGAGGGCGCAGGCGAGCCCGCCGAGCCCCCTGGCGTTCTCGCCGCAGACGAACACGCTGATGTGACGGCGCATCCGCCCGTGGTCGTCGCGGAGCCTGCGCTCAAGCGACGGGTGGGTACGGCAGAGCGTGTCGAGGGCGGCCCCCAGGGTGGGGCGGCCGCCGTCGCGGTCGGCGACCGCGAAGACGCGAAGCTCGACCATGTCGCCCGCCCAGCGTCCCAGGGCTGAGGGGAACACGAAGGTGACGAGTGTGGCGGACCTGGTCAACGTTCTTCCTTTCCGATGCGGCCTCATGCTGTCACGGCGCGGGACGCCGCGTCCCGCGCTCAGCCGGTCAGGTATGGCAGTGGGCGCCCCGGCGCCGTCCCTCCTGGGGACGGTCCCGGTGGATGTCCGCGGGCGGGACCCCACCGCGCTGGAGCCTGAGGATCGTCTCCTCGACCATGTCGTCGGGTCCGCAGACGTAGACCTCGTGCCCGGCCCACGGCCGCAGGCGGTCGACGACCTCGGGCAGCCGCCCCCGTTCACCGCCGTAGCGGGGCTCGTCGGAGACCACGGGCACCACTTCGAGCCTGGGCACGCGTGAGCGCATCCTCATCAGGTCGGGCAGGTCGTAGAGCTCGCGCGAGGTGCGGGCGCCGTACAGCAGGCGGACGCGGGGCGGGGTGGCGTCCGAGGTGATCACGTGTTCCACGATGGCCTTCAGCGGGGCCAGGCCGGTGCCCCCGGCGACGCACAGGATGTCACGTCCGCGCTCGGGCGGCGTCATCGTGCCGCCCGGCGCGCCGAGCGTCACCGTGTCCCCGATCCGGGTGTGCCCGACAAGGGCGGAGGAGACCCAGCCGCCGGGGACGGCCCTGACGTGCAGGCGGACGGTGTTGTCCCGCCTGGGCGCGTTGGCGATGGAGAACGGGCGCCACACCCGCGGCCAGCGCGCGGTCTGCACGTCGACGTGCTGGCCCGGCAGGTACGGCAGCGGCTCGCCGGGCCGCAGGGTTATCACCGCGATGTCCGGGGCGCGCAGTTCGTGACCGATCACCTCGGCGGTCCACCAGGCGGGCGAGGTCCGGGCGTCCTCCTCGGCGGAGGTGATCATGATGTCGGCGGCGGCGGTGTAGGCGGCCAGCCACGCGGCCTCCATCTCGGGGCTCCACACCTCGGCGGCGAAGCGTCGCACCGTGGCCAGCAGGGCGTTGCCGAGCGTGGTGTAGTGCTCGGGGAGCACGCCGTACCTGCGGTGGCCCCGGCCGAGCTCGCCGAGGAACGACGACAGGCCGTCGAGGCTGTCGAGGCTCCACACGATCCTGGTCAGCGCGCCGAACAGACGGTCGCGCTGGGTGTCCATCGCCGGGGGAAACATGGCCCGCATGTGCGGGTTCTCCGCGAACAGACGGCCGTAGAAATACGCGGCGGCCTTGTCCGCGACGGGTTCGATGACGGCGAAGCTTTCCTTCACGAGACGCGGATTCAAGGACATGGACGGAACCCACCCTAATTGACCGGATCGAATGTCCGATCACGCAGACCTACCTCCTGACGAATCCGGGTGATGAGCGTCCTGCGGCCCCGGCGCACCAGAGCGCTCGCATTTGAGTCTTCCATCACCATGTGAGGCTCACAACGTGTTCTCAGCAATATGGCGGGAATTCAAACTATCTGTAATTGCGAGACTATTTTTGGCGATCGTGCTATAGGAGTGACCTGGGTGGTCACAAATCGTATTTATCCGAACTTTGTTATTTATCCCTTGTGTGGGTGTTTGCCGTGTCGCCTGGTGCGGCTCGTCCCGTCCCTGCGTGGCGATGGCGCGGTGAGACGACACTGAGACCTTCAAAAGCGTGACATAACCGAAATAGGGTGCGCCATGATAGGGAAGTTGCTGAAGACGGGACGGGTGCCGCCCGGAACGGGGACGCCGCCGTCGCATGGCCCCCTTGGAGTTCCACATGCCCCGACCCCTGATCGGTGTCACCGCTTACCTTGAGGCCGCCCGCTGGGGCGACTGGGTCCGCGAGGCCGTCCTGTCACCCCCCTCCTACGTGCGTGCGATCGAGAAGGCGGGCGGGATCGCCGTACTGGTCCCGCCGACGAACCCGGCCGCGGCCGGCGACCACGTGCGGCGTCTGTCCGGGCTGGTCCTCGCGGGCGGTGGCGCGCTCGACCCCTCCCTGTACGGCGCGTCCCCCGAGGGCCGCGCGGGCGCGCCCCAGCCCCACCGCGACCGGTTCGAGCTCGCCCTCGCCCGCGCCGCCGTACGGGAGGGTCTGCCGTTGCTGGCCGTGGCCAGGGGCATGCACGTCCTCAACGTCGCCCAGGGCGGCTCGCTGATCCCGTGGCTCTCCGACGAGGTCGGTCACGACCGTCACTCCGCCGCGGGCCGGGAGCACCTGATCCAGATCAGCGTCTCAAGCGGCCTGGGCAAGGCGGTCGGCGACCACGCGGAGGTGACCGCGCCGCACCACCAGGCCGTCAAGAGGCTGGGCGAGGGGCTGCTCGCCGTCGCGTGGGCCGACGACCAGATCGTCGAGGGGGTCGAGCTTCAGGGGCACCCCTTCTGCGTCGGCGTCCAGTGGCATCCGGAGCGCGCCGGCGACAACCGGCTGTTCGAGGCGCTGGTCCAGGCGGCGCGCTGAGGTGCCCCCGAGGCGTCACAGGTCGCAGGCGCCTGCGGTGTCGAGGCTCCGGGGCCTGCGCACGTGGTAGACGAAGGCGGGGGGAAGGTTGCCCCAGACGGTCCTGCCGACGACGACCTCCTCGAAGGTCTCGTGCAGACGGCGCCGGAAGCGCTGCGCGGGCCGCATGCGCTTGGCGAAGCTGTAGGCGAAGGTCGTGAAGGCCGTGTGCGGGCTCATGGTGGCCACGACGGCGTCCAGCAGGCGCGTCTGGGTGTCGGCGGAGAAGGCCGCCCAGGGCAGGCCGCTGATGACGGCGTCGGCCTTCTCAAGACCGCGCTCACGCAGCATCTCGGGCAGCCGCGCCGCGTCGCCGACCACCACGTCCACCTTCGGGTGCCGCTCCGACAGGAACGAGGCCAGCGCGGGATTGATCTCCACGGCCAGGTGGTGCCCCCTGCCGTTCAGCCGCCGCTGGATCTCCGCGGTGAACGCCCCCGTCCCCGGGCCCAGCTCGACGATCACGGGATCGCCCCGCTGGGGGACCGGGGTGGTCACCGTCTCGGCCAGCCGCCGTGAGCTCGGCGCCACCGCCCCAACGGTTCCCGGGGAGCGTAGCCACTGCCCCAGAAAGAGCGTGGTGTCTTTGGTCATGCTGTGAAGGGTAGAGGCTGAAGCGGGCGGAATGGCCCCGTAATCCGATTGATTTTCCTTCCGCCATGAGGAGGAGAGGGCCGACCTACCTCAGGAGGAGAGGCACGGGCGCCGCGAACGGGTTCCGTCCCGGCGACGTCCCCGGAGCACGGCGAATCCGCCACGCGGCGGATCGGCGGGTACCCCTGGAGGCTGACGACCCGGCGGATCCGCGCGGCCACGATGTGTCCCTGAACAGTCATTGCAGGAAGGACACATCTCATGCAGGAGGGCATCACCCGGCCGCTCGCGGCACCGGAGCGCTCCGTCTCCGCGGGCCTGCTGTACGGCCTGCGCGTTCTGGTGACCGCGCAGGCCGTCGGTCTGATCGTCGCGGCCTCCTTCGCGGGCCAGGCCGTACAGGGCGGAGCCGATCTGGCCGAGACCCACGTCATGGTCGGGATGGTGGTGCACCTGATCGCACTGCTGCAGACCGTCGCGGCCGTGCTGTTCTGGCGGCCGGGCCGAGGCGCGGGATGGCCCGCGGCGGCCAGCGCGGGCCTGCTCCTGATCGGCATGGGGCAGCACTTCACCTGGAACCTGCTCGGCACACACGTGCCCAGCGGGCTCACCCTGTTCGGGCTGACCGTGGCCCTGCTCGTCTGGGTCTGGTCGCCCCGCGCCGCGGTCCGCGGCCGCTGAGGCGCGGCGCGGGCGGTCTCCCGGCCCGCGCCTCGCCCGACCCCCGGAACCTCGGAAGGCCCGGGACGCACGAGACGGATCCGTCTCGTGCGTCCCGGGCCTTCGCCGTGCCGCCAGGGCCGCCCGGAGACGAAGGTCGTTGACAACGACAGTTGCGAATAGTTGGATGTTATGTGGGTCAAGGAACATCCGTGGCCGGGTCCGTCACCCGCCGTCCTTGTCGCCCGTTCGGTGACGATCGAAGTGCTCGTGCTGTGAAAGCACAGTTCCGGCCCCATTTTTGGCGTTTGTGCAGCGCCGTACTATGCCCAAATAGTTCAACGTTCAACCAAACGTCGACCTGTGGGTGCCGGTTCATCAGTGAACTACATCGCAACAGGAGAAAAGTCATGCTGGAGAGAATCGGGCCTTACACCCTTTTGCTCGCCCGGGTCGTCATCGGCATCGTGTTCATCGCGCACGGCCTTCAGAAGCTCCTCAGCAGCGGGATCGACGAGGTCACGGCCGGGTTCACCCACCTCGGCATCCCCCTCGCCGCCGTGGCGGCCCCGGCCGTGGCGGGCAGTGAGGTCCTCTGCGGCCTCGCCTTCATCCTCGGCGCCGCCCTGCCTGTCGCGGGCGTCATCCTCGCCCTCAACATGGTCGGCGCCTACGTCTTCGTCCACGCGGGCAAGGGCTTCTTCTCGCAGCAGGGTGGGTTCGAGTACGTCCTGGTCCTGTTCGCCATCTGCCTGGCGATCGGGTTCAGCGGCGGCGGGGCGCTGGCCCTGGACAGGCTGTGGCGGCGTGACCGCTCCCCGGTCGCCGTGGGAGCCGCGAACTGAGCCGTTGCGGCGGACCGTGACCGGGTCCGCCGCATCCTCCCCGGGTGCGGGACGGGCGACACGCCCGGCCCGCGCCCGCGGCACACTCCCCCCACGACCTCGAAGAACCTTCACAAGGTTCCTGCCGAAGCTGTGAAGAGACCTGTGGTGCCCGTCACCTGCGGGATGCCGCGGCGAACGCAGTAGGGTCGGCTTCAGGTACGGGGAGGGAGACATTCGGGTGAATCCGGAAGCATCGGGTGCCGAAGACCGCATTTTGACGGTGCCCAACGCGCTGAGCCTGGCCCGGCTTGTCGGAGTCCCGGTCTTCCTGTGGCTGGTCCTCGGGCCGAAGGCCGACAGCTGGGCCGTGGCGCTGCTGATGCTGGCCGGCCTGTCCGACTGGCTCGACGGCAAGATCGCCCGCGCGTGGAACCAGACCAGCAGGCTCGGCCGCCTCCTCGACCCGCTGGCCGACCGCCTCTACATCCTGGCCACCCTCTTCGGCCTGGCCATGCGCGAGATCATCCCCTGGTGGCTGGCCCTGGCGATCCCGCTGCGCGACGTCATGCTGCTGGGCATCCCGCCCATCCTGCGCCGCCTGGGGTACGGCCCCGCGCTGCCCGTGCACTTCCTCGGCAAGGCCGCGACGGCCAACCTGCTCTACGCCTTCCCCCTGCTCTTCCTCGCCCACCACGACGCCTGGTACGCCGGGCCCGCCCGCATCGTCGGCTGGTCGCTCGCGATCTGGGGCACCGGACTGTACTGGTGGTCCGGGGCGCTCTACTGGGTACAGGTGCGTCAGCTCATACGCGGAGCCGGACGCATTAAGAGGTGATGTGTGAAGGCCGTCGTGATGGCGGGCGGGGAGGGGACTCGGCTGCGGCCGATGACCGCCAACCAGCCCAAGCCACTGCTACCCGTGATCAACCGGCCGATCATGGAACACGTGCTGCGCCTGCTGAGGCGGCACGGGTTCACCGAGACCGTGGTGACCGTGCAGTTCCTGGCGGCGCTGGTCCGCAACTACTTCGGTGACGGCGACGAGCTCGGCATGAGCCTGTACTACGCCACCGAGGACACCCCTCTCGGCACGGCGGGCAGCGTCAAGAACGCCGCGGACAAGCTCAGGGACGAGCCCTTCCTGGTCATCTCCGGCGACGCGCTGACCGACATGGACCTCACCGACATGATCCGCTTCCACCGGGAGAACGGCGCGCTGGTGACGATCGGGCTCAAACGCGTCCCCAACCCCCTGGAGTTCGGCATCGTCATCGTCGACGACCGGGGCAGGGTCGAGCGCTTCCTGGAGAAGCCGACCTGGGGTCAGGTCTTCTCCGACACCGTCAACACCGGCGTCTACGTGATGGAGCCCGAGGTCCTCGATGAGATCGCCGCGGGCGGGGTCGTCGACTGGTCCGCCGACGTCTTCCCCCGCCTGCTGGCGCGCGGCGCCCCGCTGTACGGCTACGTCGCCGACGGTTACTGGGAGGACGTCGGCACCCACGAGAGCTACCTCAGGGCGCAGGCGGACGTGCTCTCCGGGCGGGTGAGGGTGGACATCGACGCCTTCGAGGTCTCCCCGGGTGTCTGGGTGGCCGAGGGGGCCTCGGTCGACGCCGACGCCGTGCTCAAGGGCCCCCTGTACGTCGGCGACTACGCCAAGGTCGAGGCGGGGGCCGAACTGCGCGAGTTCACCGTGCTCGGCAGCAACGTGGTGGTCAGGGAGGGCGCCTTCCTGCACCGCGCCGTCGTCCACGACAACGTCTACGTCGGCCCGAGCGCCCACCTGCGCGGCTGTGTCGTCGGCAAGAACACCGACCTGATGACCGGGGTCAGGATCGAGGAGGGCGCCGTCGTCGGCGACGAGTGCATCATCGAGGCCGAGGCGTACGTCTCCTCGGGCGTCAAGGTCTACCCCTTCAAGACCGTGGAGGCCGGGGCGGTCGTCAACACCAGCGTCATCTGGGAGCCCAGGGGCCAGCGCAGCCTGTTCGGCCCGCGCGGCGTCTCCGGCCTGGTCAACGTGGAGATCACCCCCGAACTGTGCGTACGGCTCGCCAGCGCCTACGCGACCACGCTGAGGAAGGGCGCCTCGGTCATCACCTCCCGGGACTCCTCCCGGGCGGCCAGGGCGCTGAAGCGGGCCGTGATCAGCGCGCTGACCGCCAGCGCGATCAACGTGCTCGACCTGGAGGCGGCCCCGCTGCCCGTCTCGCGCTTCCACACCGCCAGGGAGAACGCGGTCGGCGGGATCGCGTTGCGCACCACCCCGGGCGACCCGCAGAGCGTGGACATCGTCTTCATGGACGAGCACGGCGCCGACCTCTCCCAGGGCGCCCAGCGCAAACTGGAGCGGGTCTTCTCCCGCCAGGAGTTCCGCCGAGCCTTCCCCGGGGAGATCGCCGAGCTGAGCTTCCCGGCCAGGGCGATCGAGGACTACACCTACGAGCTGTTGCGCTGCGTGGACGTCACCGGGGTGCGCGACGCCGACCTGAAGGTCGTCGTCGACTGCGCGGGCGGCACCTCCTCACTGGTGCTGCCCAGCCTCCTGGGCAGGGTCGGCGTCGAGGTGCTCACCGTCAACAACCGCCTGGACGACGCCTCGCCGACCGAGACCCTCGCCGAGCGCCGCCGGGCCCTGCAACGCCTGTCCGAACTGGTCGGCTCGGCCAGGGCGGCCTTCGGCGTGCGCTTCGACCCGGTGGGGGAGCGGATCGCGCTCGTCGACGAGACGGGCCAGCTGATCAGCGAGGAGCGCGCCCTGCTGGTCGTGCTCGACCTGGTCGCCGCAGAGCGGCGCGGCGGCAGGGTGGCCCTGCCGGTCACCACGACCCGGGTGGCCGAGCAGGTCTGCCGCTTCCACGGCGTGCAGGTCGAGTGGACCTCGACCGCGCTGGACGCGCTGACCACCGCGGCCAGGGCGGAGGGCATGGTCTTCGCCGCGGACGGGCGGGGCGGCTTCGTGGTACCCGAGTTCGGCCCGACGGTCGACGGCCTGGCGGTGTTCCTTCGGCTGCTCGGCCTGGTCGCCAGGACCCGCCTTTCGCTCAGCCAGATCGACGCCAGGATCCCGCAGGCCCGGTTGCTGCGCCGTACGGTCCCCACGCCGTGGGCCGCCAAGGGCGTGGTGATGCGTTCGGTCATCGAGGCCGCCGAGCTGTACCGGATAGACACGACCGACGGGGTGCGCGTCGTGGCGCAGGACGGCAGCTGGGCGCTGGTGCTGCCGGACCCGGCCGAGGCGGTGACCCACCTGTGGGCGGAGGCGGGGGACGTCGACTCGGCGCAGAGCCTGATCGAGCACTGGGCCAGGGTCGTGGAGGGGGCGGCGGCGACCTGAGGTCTCCCCTGGGATCCCCGGCCCGGAGAGCGCGAAAACCCAGCGCGGCGGCATGGACCGGGGCGCCGCCCGGCGGTAACTTTGTCCTCGACCGAACCCGTCCTCGAGCGTCGGACTTGATCTTTCTCGCTATTCGGTGTATGTTGCGGCATTCGCAGTCTGAGCAAATACTTGAGAAGCGATGAAGCGAGGCGCGCGTACCGAGAACCGTTGCCGCGTCCTCGCGGTAGGAGGCCGAGCCGATCGATGCCGAGCGTCTACTGCACGCAGTGCGGTCATGCCAACCCTGAGGACGCCCGTTTCTGTTCACGATGCGGGTCGCCGCTGACCAGGTTCGACTCCCCGGGAGACAGTACGTCGACGATCTCCCTGTCCGGGATCGAGGCCTACGAGGCGGAGACGGGAGAGACGCTTCTCGCCGAGCGGCAGGCCGTCGAGCAACTGCCTCCGGGCGCCGCGCTGCTCGTCGCCATGCGTGGTCCCAACGCGGGCAGCCGCTTCCTGCTGGACAGCGACCTGACCACGGTCGGCCGTCACCCCGAGAGTGACATCTTCCTGGACGACATCACCGTCTCGCGGCGTCACGTCGAGTTCTACCGGCGCGGCGGAGGGGTGTTCACCGTCCGTGACGTCGGCAGCCTCAACGGCACCTACGTCAACCGTGAGCGGATCGAGGAGGTCCCGCTCTACGGCGGCGACGAGGTGCAGATCGGCAAGTTCCGCCTGGTCTTCCTCACCCGTGGCGCCGCTGGAGGATGATGAGCTCCCAGGCGGCTCGTTCGCACATGAGCATCGGGGAGGTGCTCGCCCTGTTGCAGGGCGAGTTCCCCGACGTCAGCATCTCCAAGATCCGTTTCCTGGAGGGCGAGGGGTTGATCGAGCCGGAGCGCAGTCCCTCCGGCTACCGGAAGTTCAGTTACGCCGACGTCGAGCGGCTGCGTTACATCCTCGGCGAGCAGCGCGACCGTTACCTGCCGCTGCGTGTGATCAAGGACCGGCTCGAGGCCGCGGACCGCGAGGACCGGCCGGTCACCCCTCCGCGGGCCCTTCCCGGCGAGGCGCCGCCGGAGGTTCGTCTCACCCGCAAGGAACTGCTCGCCGCCGCCGAGCTCGACGAGGAGACCCTCACCGAGCTTGAGGACTTCGGCCTGCTCGCCGCGGTCGCCCGCCACTACGACGCCGAGGCGCTGGCCGTGGCCCGCAGCGTGGGGGCACTGGCCGCCTTCGGGCTCAGGGCACGCCACCTGCGGGTCGTCAAGGCCGCGGCCGAGCGGGAGGCCACCCTCGTCGAACAGGCCATCGCGCCGTTGCTTCGCCGCCGAGGCCCGGGGGCCATCGACCGGGCCGACGAGACCGCCAAGGAGATTTCTGGTCTTCTGCTGGAATTGCACGCCTCGCTCCTGCGTTCCGCCGTGCGTGGGGGCTTGGGCCGGTGAGAACCTGACCAGGCACTCGTCCCCTCACGAGTGTTACGTTGAACAAACCGGTCATAATCCAGCGAAGACGGAGCAGCCCGTGTTGCAGATGGAGGTCGTGGGCGTTCGGGTTGAGATGCCCTCAAACCAGCCTATTGTCCTGCTGAAGGAGGCACATGGGGAGCGGTACCTGCCGATCTGGATCGGCATGACCGAGGCGACGGCGATCGCGATGGCCCAGGCCGAAGAGCCGCCACCCCGGCCACTCACCCATGACCTCTTCCGCGACGTGCTCGACGCGCTCGGCGTCCGGCTGAGCACCGTGAACATCGTCGCACTCCGTGATGGGATCTTCTTCGCCGATCTCGTGTTCTCCAACGGGGTCGAGGTGAGCGCCCGTCCTTCGGACTCCATAGCCCTGGCGTTGCGTACGGGAGCCCGTATCTTCGCCAGTGAGGACATCGTCAGGGAGGCGGGGGTGATCATTCCCGACGACCAGGAGGACGAGGTGGAGAAGTTCAGGGAGTTCCTTGACACGATCACGCCCGAGGACTTCGGTCGCGCGGGGTAGGTATTTCGGTGCATTTACGCTTCACGACGCGCCGGGGAGGGTCGTTGACTGATCTTGGCCCCAGTCCTACGGTGCAAGTGAAACCCGCGGCTGTGCGCAAACCCCCAGATCAGGCCGCGGGATGAGAGAAAGCCGGAGGTCCGCGTGGCGGTCAGCAGCGGCGAGGGTAGAAACGCCGACCAGGATGACCCGGAACGGCGCGGGGAGGCACGTCAGCGTGCGGGCGAAGAGGGCCTGCTGTTCGACGGGCAGCCGGTGAAACTGCCCGCCGACATCGGATACCGCGGTCCCACCGCCTGTGCCGCGGCCGACATCACCTATCGGCAGCTGGACTACTGGGCGCGCACCGGTCTGGTCGAGCCCACGGTCAGGGCCGCTCACGGTTCGGGTTCCCAGCGCCTGTACGGCTTCCGCGACATCCTGGTGCTCAAGGTCGTCAAACGGCTGCTCGACACGGGTGTGTCCCTCCAGCAGATCCGCATCGCCGTCCAGCACCTGCGCGACCGCGGCGTCAACGACCTGGCCCAGATCACCCTCATGAGTGACGGGGTGAGCGTGTACGAGTGCACCTCACCCGACGAGGTCATCGACCTGCTCCAGGGAGGGCAGGGTGTCTTCGGCATAGCCCTCGGCCGCGTCTGGCAGGAGGTGGAGGGCTCCCTGGCCGACCTGCCCGGAGAGCGCGCGGAGTCCGGCCAGAGCCCTTTAGGCGATCACCACGCGGATGAGCTGGCCCGTCGTCGCCGGGCTCGCCGCACCGGGTAAGGTTGTCTCGCTGCTGACTCTGCGCGGGAGAGACCCCGGCATGATCGGGGCGCCGAAGGAGCAACCTCCCCGGAATCTCTCAGGCACCCGGTACCGCGTGGGCGAGGCGACTCTGGAAAGCAGGCACGCCCGCCAGGCGCGTCTCACCGACGGGGAAAGCCTTCCACGCACCGGAAGGTGAAACTCTCAGGTCGCGATGACAGAGGGGGAGATCCGGCATACGCCCGCGCCCAGCGCCGGTCTCCAACGTCTCGGGAGGCTTCCCATGACCGACCTGTCACCGCTCAGCGAGCTGACCCCCCCGCCGTTCGCCACCCGTCACATCGGGCCCGCGGACGCCGACCAGACCCGCATGCTCGAGGCGGTCGGATTCGCCTCGACCGCCGACCTGGTCGCGGTGGCCGTCCCCGAGGCCATCAGGGCGAAGGACAGGCTCAACCTCCCGCCCGCCGCGAGCGAGACGGAGGCCATCGCCGAGCTGCGCGCCCTCGCCGGGCGCAACACCGTGCTCACCTCGATGATCGGCCTGGGCTACCACGACACGATCACCCCGGCGGTCATCCGCCGCAACCTCCTGGAGAACCCCGGCTGGTACACCGCCTACACGCCCTACCAGCCCGAGATCTCCCAGGGGCGCCTTGAGGCCCTGCTCAACTTCCAGACGGTCGTCTCCGACCTGACCGGTCTCGACGTGGCGGGCGCCTCCCTGCTGGACGAGGCCACCGCCGCCGCCGAGGCGATGACGCTGGCCCGCAGGGCGGTGCGCGGCTCCTCGAACGTGTTCGTCGTCGACGCCGGCTCGTTGCCGCAGACCAAGGCCGTGCTGCGCACCAGGGCCGAGCCGCTCGGCATCGAGCTGGTCGAGAGCGACTTCACCGAGGCCCTTCCCGACTGTTTCGGCGTGCTCGTGCAGTACCCCGGGGCCGACGGCGAGATCAGGGACTTCCGCGCCGTCGCCGAGGCCGCCCACGCGCGCGGCGCCCAGGTGGTGGCCGCCGCCGACCTGCTGGCCCTGACCCTGCTGGCCGCCCCCGGCGAGCTCGGCGCCGACATCGCGATCGGCTCCTCGCAGCGCTTCGGCGTCCCGCTGGGCTTCGGCGGCCCGCACGCCGCCTACATGGCCGTCCGCGACGGCCTGCAGCGGCAGATGCCCGGCCGTCTGGTCGGCGTCTCCCAGGACGCCGACGGCCGCCCCGCCTACCGCCTGGCGCTGCAGACCCGTGAGCAGCACATCCGCAGGGAGAAGGCGACCAGCAACATCTGCACCGCGCAGGTGCTGCTCGCGGTCATCGCGGGCATGTACGCCGTCTACCACGGCCCCGAGGGCCTTCGCAGGATCGCCAGGCGCGTCCACCGGCACGCCGTCGTGCTGGCCGCGGGCCTGCGCCACGGAGGCGTCGAGGTCGTCCACGACGCCTTCTTCGACACCGTGCTCGCCCGGGTGCCCGGCCGCGCCGCCCGGATCGTGGCCGCGGCCCGCGACAACGGCGTCAACCTGCGCCTGGTCGACGCCGACCACGTCGGTGTCACCTGCGACGAGCGGACCGAGCAGCTCCACCTGGAGCAGGTCCTGGCCGCCTTCGAGGTCAGCGGCGCCGTACTGACCGACCTGGACGCCGCGGCGCACGACGCGCTGCCCGAGGGGCTGGCGCGCACCGGCGACTACCTGACCCACCCGGTCTTCCACAGCCACAGGTCGGAGACGGCCATGCTGCGCTACCTGCGCAGGCTCCAGGACAAGGACGTCGCGCTCGACCGGTCGATGATCCCGCTCGGCTCGTGCACCATGAAGCTCAACGCGACCACCGAGATGGAGCCGATCACCTGGCCCGAGTTCGCCGGGCTGCACCCCTACGCCCCCGCGGAGCAGGCCGAGGGCTACACGGAGCTGGTGCGGGAGCTTGAGGGCTGGCTGGCCGAGGTCACCGGCTACGACGCGGTCTCCATCCAGCCGAACGCGGGCTCCCAGGGTGAGTTCGCCGGGCTGCTGGCGATCCGCGCCTACCACCACGCCCGCGGCGAGGCCCATCGCGACGTCTGCCTGATCCCCTCCTCCGCGCACGGCACCAACGCCGCCAGCGCGGTCATGGCCGGTATGCGGGTCGTCGTGGTCGCCTGCGACGACAACGGCAACGTGGACCTCGCCGACCTCGACGCCAAGCTCGGCAAGCACCGCGACCGGCTCGCCGCGATCATGGTGACCTACCCCTCGACGCACGGCGTCTACGAGGAGACCATCACCCAGATCTGCGAGCGGGTGCACGAGGCGGGCGGCCAGGTCTACGTCGACGGCGCCAACCTCAACGCCCTGGTCGGCCTGGCCAAGCCGGGCGAGTTCGGGGCGGACGTCTCCCACCTGAACCTGCACAAGACCTTCTGCATCCCGCACGGCGGCGGCGGCCCCGGCGTCGGCCCCGTCGCGGTCCGCGCCCACCTCGCCGGCTACCTGCCCGGTCACCCGCTGCGCGACGACTCGCCGGTCGGTCCCGTCTCCGCCGCGCCGTACGGCTCGGCGGGCATCCTGCCCATCTCCTGGGCCTACGTCAGGATGATGGGCGCAGACGGGCTCAAGGCGGCCACCGAGCAGGCCATCCTGTCGGCCAACTACCTGGCCCGCAGGCTCGCCCCGCACTACCCCGTCCTCTACACCGGCCGGGGCGGCCTGGTCGCCCACGAGTGCATCGTGGACCTGCGCCAGATCACCAAGGAGACCGGTGTGACCGTGGACGACGTGGCCAAGCGCCTGGTCGACTACGGCTTCCACGCTCCCACCATGTCCTTCCCGGTGGCCGGTACGCTGATGATCGAGCCGACCGAGAGCGAGGACCTGGCCGAGCTCGACCGGTTCTGCGAGGCGATGATCGCGATCAGGGGGGAGATCGAGAAGGTCGCCTCCGGCGCCTACGACAAGACCGACAACCCGCTGCGCAACGCCCCGCACACGGCCGCCTGCCTGCTGGCCGACGACTGGGAGCACGCCTACTCGCGGGCCGAGGCGGCCTACCCGCTGCCGTCGGTGCGCGAGGCCAAGTACTGGTCGCCGGTCCGCCGGATCGACCAGGCGTACGGCGACCGCAATCTGGTGTGCGCCTGCCCTCCGCTTGAGGCCTACGAGGACTGATTCGCACCGTTAAGATCCACCTCGTGGACAGGGCTCCGGGCCACCGGGCCCGGGGCGATTCCTTACCCGGAGGGACCCTGCATGCCAGAGGTGGACACCCGACCGCTGGAGACCGCGCGGCGGCTGGCCGAGGACGGTGACCTGGACGGCGCCGCGGTGATTCTCGCGGAGCTGGCCGCGGACCCCGAGGGGCCCGACCGCGCGCAGGCGGCGGTCGGGCTGGCGGTGGTGCTCGAGGAGCGGGGGGACGCGCCCGACGCCAGGGCGGCGGCCCGTGCCGCGCTGGCCACCGGCCATCCCGAGTTCGCCGGGCAGGCCGCCTGCCTGCTCGCCAGGAGCTTCGAGCGCGACGACCTGCCCGACCAGGCGCGGGCGGCCTGGCAGGCCGCGCTGGGCACCGGGAACGCCGCCTGCGCTCCGCTGGCGCACATGGGCCTGGCCAGGCTCGCCGTGGGCCCCGTGGAGGCGGAGGAGGCCCTGAGGGCCGCGCTGGCGACCGGAGAGCCGGAGATCTCCTCCCTCGCCGCCCAGCGGCTGGCCGAGATCCTCCTTGAGGAGGGGGAGGCGGCCGAGGCGGCGGGAGTGCTCGTCGAGGCGCTGTCCGTGCCGGACGTCGTGGAGACGGCGAGGCTGCGGGTGCTGCTCGGCATCGCCCATCTCGAACTGGCCTGCGCCGAGCTCACCGGGGCGGTGGAGGAGGGCGGCGACGCCGAGACCGGGGCGCTGGCCATCGAGCTGCTGGCCCGCACGCTGCCGCTCAGAGGGCGTGACGAGGACGCCGAGCGGGTGTGGCGTTACGGCCTGGACAGCGCGGACGAGGAACTGGCCGAGGAGGTCAGGCTGCGACGCAACCGGGACGCCTGAGTCTCCGGCCCCGCTCTTCAGTCGCGGTGGCGCAGCCCGCCGAGGGCGTGGGCGATGTTGATCACCACGATGCCGCCCCAGGCGACCAGGATCCCCACGGTCCCGCCCTCGGCGGCGACGGCGGTCAGCGGGATGGCCAGCCCCAGCGAGCCGAGCGCGATCGGGACGGTGCCGTTCCCCTTGCGCCGCGGCGCGGGGGGAGGACCCTGGGGGTGCGGATAGTGCTGCTGGGGGTGATAACCCGTGGCCTGCAGCTCCGCCCGCACCCTGGCGGCGATCGTCGAGTCGAGGCGTTCGACGAAGGACTCGACGAGCGCGGCCTCGTACTCGGGGCCGAGGTCACGGCGGGCCCCGATGGTCGCCCGTACGTCCTGTCGGATATCGTGATGATCCTGCACCCTGAGATTGTCCGCCCTGCCGCAGGCCCGGACATCAGCCGTTAGGACTAGATCGGTGTCCATCCGGAGTACTGCCTCGTCCGTGGAGATCGGCACCGTTCACGGCCCGGCCGTGGCCGAGATCGACGAGGTGGCCGATCCACGTTTCCTGCTGGTGCTCACCCACGGCTCGGCCGGGGGAGTGGACGCACCCGACCTGCTGGCCGTACGGGACGCGGTGACGCCGATCGGCGGAGTGGTCGCCCGGGTGCTCCAGCCGTTCAGGATGCGAGGGGCCAGGGCTCCCGGATCGGCGGCCAGGCAGGACGAGGCCTGGCTGGAACTGGTCGCCGGGCTTCGCGGGCTCCGGCCCGGTCTGCCGCTGGTGCAGGGCGGGCGGAGCAACGGGGCCAGGGTCGCCTGCCGTACGGCCTCGCAGGCGGGGGCGACGGCGGTGGTCGCGCTGGCCTTCCCCCTGCATCCTCCCGGTAAGCCGGAGAGGTCGCGCGCGCAGGAACTGCGCGCGGCGGGGGTCGACGTGCTGGCGGTCAGCGGTGACCGTGACCCGTTTGGGGTCCCCGAGGCGGCGGACACCTCGCGCCTGGTGGTGCTGCCCGGTGAGGGGCACGATCTCAAAAGGCATCCCGGCAGGGTGGGCGAGGTGGTCGCGCACTGGCTCGGCGCGAGGATGCGCGCCGCCGCGGAGTGATCGGTCAGGCGATCAGGCGACGCCGGCCAGGGGCCGGTGCGGCTCGATGACCCCGCCGTCGGGCAGGATCTCACCGGTGTCGTCGAACAGCACCACACCGTTGCAGAGCAGGCTCCAGCCCTGCTCGGGGTGGGCGACCATCGTACGGGCGGCTTCGCGGTCCAGCGCCTCGGCGGGCGGACAGGACGGCTGGTGCGGGCACATCGGCGTGCCTCCGGATCTCTATCGTCGGCTCGCTGGATCGACATCGGACAGCGGGTGGACACCGTGTCCCCGATGGGAATCCGTTCCCATCGCGTGACGGGTGACGAGCATCTGGTGTGGACATGTGGGTCGTGCGTGCCTCGAACGGGGTGAGGTCCGCACGTTGGTCAAACTCAAGTGTGCGATCTGGATCTCACCCCGGGACATAGCCCGTTAGGACTGTTTGCGAACTCTGGAGAGTGGTCCTTCAGGGCTCTTCCGGAGGTGTGACCTATAGCACAGGATGCCTCATAGCGGACATCTGGCCAAGCGAAACGCACCATCTGGCAGGTAAAAAAGGATCGGCCTCGCGTTTCTTTACCGTTCAGTCTCCGTTCGCTTTCCGTTGAGTCCCGCCAGCAGGGCGTTCAGCCCGTGCTCGAAGTCGGTGTCGGCCGCCGCGGAGCCTCCGCCGGCCGACGGGGGACGCCACGGCTCGGCGCCGTCCGCCGGGGAGTCGGCCCATCCGGAGCGCTGTACCTCGACCGCGACCGCGCCGAAGACGTAGGCCCGCAGCGTCCGTACCGCCTGCGCCGCGTCGGGCAGCCCGGCGTCGGCGAGCTGCTCGGTCTGCTCCATGAGGGCGATCGCCGCGCGGCCCTTCGGGGGCTTGGTCAGCGCCAGCGCCAGCACCCCGGGATGCTCCCTGAGCGCGTCCCTGCTCGCCCTGCACCACGCCCTCGCGCTGTCCTGCCAGGTGCTCGCGGGCTCGGCGTGGACGGCCGTGACGTGCTCGGCCAGGGCGTCCATGAGGGCGTCCTTGCCGCGCGGCAGATGGTGGTAGATGGCCATGGCCTCGACCTGGAGCGCGTCGCCCAGGCGCCGCATCGTCAGCCGCCGGAGCCCCTGGCTGTCGGCGATGTGCAGGGCGGCCTCGATGATGCGTTCCCTGGAGAGCGGGACGGGTGGTCGTTTGGCGGGCATGGGCCGCATCCTGCCATCGGTGACCTTACTGTGTAAAGGGCGCCGCGCCGTGCCGTCCGGGGTGGGCCGGTCCCTGAGTGGGTGGTCCGGGGGCCGACGGCGTAGGCTACAGCCGTGATCCGCCGGGAGGTTCCCGGCGACGGGTGAGAGAGGGCAGACGATGGCGTTTTTCCGACCGGGCGTGAGCCGGGAGGCGGAGGTCCGTCACCACGCCGACCAGGAGGTCGGGAAGAGCTTCCCCGAGTTCCTTGAGAGGGCGCGCACGGCCGAGGCCGAACTGCGCCGGGTGCAGGCGGCCGGGGCGTCCCCGGAGGAGCTCAGGGCCGCCGGGCTGGTCTTCGACGCGGCGCTGACCGAGGCGTTGCGCGCGGCCGAGGCGGGCCAGCGGGCGACCTTCGGGCCCAAGGCCTACGACGACAGGATCCGCCGCCGCAAGGGCAGGGCGACCCCCAAGGGTGCGGAGTGGACCGCCGAGGTCAACCGGCTGCGCACCCTGCGCGAGGAGAACCGGCTGACCGGCATCGCCCGCGTCCCGCGGCCGGTGACCACCGTCGTCCGCTGACTCCTCGTGTGAACGGCCTGCCGGGTCGTTCACACACCAGGCGGCTCCAGGATACCGGGGCCGCCTTTCTCGTGCCCGGATGCCTCGACGTGCCCGGGTGGCCGGTGGTCGCTCCCGGCGTCGCCTCCGAGGCACCCCTCTCGCCGCGCCGTGCCCGTCGCCGCGTGCGATGACGGGCGCCGCCCTCCGGCCGACTGGGTCCGGGGTCAAATGGACATCGTGTCCGCTTGTCGCTATGGTGATTAAGCGGACACAACGTCCGCTTTGGCATCGAGGATCGGAGAGCCGTGAGCCGCCTGCTGCACCTGGACGCCAGCGCCCGCCGTGCGTCCTTCTCCCGCACCCTGTCGGGGATCTACGCCGCCGCGTGGCGCGCGGCCAACCCGGAGGGCGGATACACCTACCGGGACCTGGCCGCCGACCCCGTCCCGCACATCGGGCAGGCCTGGACGGAGCTGTGCGACCGTGTCCTGGCCGGTCAGATCACCGACATCGGCCGCTACCACGAGGTGGTGAGCACCCCGGAACAGGCCGAGGCCTGGGCGGTGGTCGAACCGCTGCTCGACGAGCTGGTGGCCGCGGACGTCGTGCTGATCGGCACGCCGATGTACAACTTCTCCATCCCCTCGGCGCTGAAGGCCTGGATCGACCAGGTGACCTTCCCCAAGATGAAGCTCACCGGCCGGACGTTCGTCGTCGCGGGCGCGCGGGGCGGCGCCTACGGCCCCGGCACCCCCAGGGAGCCCTTCGACCACGAGGAACGCTATCTGCGTGACTTCTTCCTCGGGCACTTCGCCGTCGAGGACGTCACGTTCGTCCACGCCGAACTGGTCAACTCCCTGGTGGACCCGGCCCTCGCCGACCGGCGGGCCGTGCACGAGCGGTCCTACGCCGCCGCGCGGGAGCTGGCCGGGAAGCTGGCCGTCCGATGAGCTGGCTGCTGCTCATGGCGGCCGGGCTGGTGGAGATCGCCTGGTCGCAGAGCATCAAGCCGACCGAGGGGTTCACCCGGCCGCTGCCCACGCTGGTCTGTTTCGCGCTGGGGGCGCTGGCGGTGTGGCTGCTGTCGAAGGCCATGCAGCAGGGACTCCCCGTCGGCACCGCCTACGCCGTCTTCACGGGTATCGGCGCCGTCGGCGCGATCGCCCTGGGGATCGTGCTGCACGGCGATCCCGTCGGGGCGGGGCGCGTCGCGGCCCTGGCGTTGATCGTCGGCGGGGTCGTGCTGGCCAGGGCGCTCGCCTGACCCCGGGCACGCGTGAGGGGCGTCGCGGACCGGTGGTCCACGACGCCCCTCACGAGCGGGTCTAGCTGGCCCAGTCGAGCAGCGGGCGGGTGTTGCTCGGGTGGCGCAGCTTCGACAGCGACTCCTTCTCCAGCTGGCGGATGCGCTCGCGCGTCAGGCCCAGGTGCTTGCCGATCTCGTCGAGGGTGTGAGGCTTGCCGTCGACGAGGCCGAAGCGCAGAGCCATGATCTTGGCCTCCCTGGGGGAGAGGTTGCCCAGCACGCCGCGCAGCTGCTCACCCAGCAGCTGACGGTCGACCACCTCGGACGCCTCGGGCGAGTCGACGTCCTCGATGAGGTCGCCGATGGTGGTCTCGCCGTCGTCGCCGATGGTCGCGTTGAGGCTGATCGGCTGGCGGCTGGTGCGCAGCAGTTCCTCGATCTGGTCGGGGGTCTTGTCCAGCTCGACCGCCAGTTCCTCCGGGGTGGGCTCACGGCCGAGACGCTGGTGCATGTCACGCTCGACGCGCGACAGCTTGGAGAGCATCTCCAGCACGTGCACGGGAAGGCGGATGGTGCGCGCGGAGTCGGCGAACCCACGCTGGATGGCCTGGCGGATCCACCACATGGCGTAGGTGGAGAACTTGTAGCCCTTGGTGTAGTCGAACTTCTCGACTGCGCGGATCAGGCCCAGATTGCCCTCCTGGACCACGTCGAGCAACGCCATGCCACGGTCGGTGTACTTCTTGGCGACCGAGACGACCAGGCGGAGGTTGGCCTCAAGCATGTGGTCCTTGGCGCGGCGGCCGTCCTCGGCGATCCATTCGAGGTCGTCGCGCATGGCGGCGGGCAGGCCGGGCTCGGCCTCAAGCTTGGACTCGGCGTACAGCCCCGCCTCGATCCGCTTGGCCAGCTCGACCTCCTGGGCGGCGGTGAGCAGGGTGCGCCTGCCGATCGACTTGAGGTAGGTGTGCACCGAGTCGCCCATGACCGAGGACTGGTCGTCCAGGTCCATGGTCTGCTCGGCCTCGAGCTCGGCCTCCTCGGGGGCCCACTCCTCCTCGCCGATCTCCGGCTCGGCCTCGGCGGGGGCCCCGGCGGTCTCGGCCTTCTTGGCGGTGGTCCTGGCGGCCCTGGTGGTGGCCTTGGCGGGCGCGGCCTTCGCCTTGCGGGTGGTCCGGCGCCCGGCGGTCTTCTTGGACGCGCCGCTGAGCGCGGGCTCGTCCTCGGCGGCCAGGATGACGCCGGCCTCGGTGAGCTCCCGCAGGATCGAGCGGCCCTCCGTGGGGCTGGTCCCGGACTCCGCGAAGGCGTGGCGCAGCTCCGCGAGCGAAAGGTGACCCTGGACTCGCCCTCGGTCAAGGAGCTTCTCAAGGGGCGTCGGGGCCTCCGATGAGGTCGCCACGGCGGTTTGGGGCATGAGGACACCTCCTCCATCACGGAGTCGTCTGCTTACAGATTGTCGGGTGGGGCGGCCTGCGGGCCGCTCAGCGCACCAGTACCAATAACCCCAGTCAAGAACTTTATGTTCCCGACTTGACGGGGAAAATAAGATGGGCGGATCGTCCCGAGGCGGTCCGTTCCGTCATCAGCCGTGGTCAGGGGCTATTTGATCCCCTCCACCCGGCTTCCGGAGGGCCCCGCCGGGTCGTCGGCCTCGGGCATGGGGAAGGGGCTCGCCTCCTGCAGGCGCTGCTCGGTCCAGTAGGTCGTGACCGACCCCGGGTCGGGGTTGACGTCCCTGGAGACCACGGACCCGTCGTCGGGCGCCGACGTGGGCGCGGAGGAGGGTGCGGACGTCGGCTCGGAGCGCGGTGCGTCGTCGTCGGCCTGCGGCTGCGCCGTCTGCCGCGTCGCCGGTGACACCGCGGGCCCGGAGCCGGACTCCACGACCCTCCAGATCTTCTCCACCCGGCCGGCGGAGGCGGCGGCCGTCACGGAGACGCCGCCCACGAGGATCACGCCGACGACTCCAGCGGAGACCAACGCCTTGCGGGTGATATGCATGGGGTCGTCCCTTCTGTCGCGGCTGTCTGTTTGACGTGCCGGGTCTCCTCACGGTTCCCGATCACGACCATAACGGAGGGCGGCGAGATTCGGCTTGCCATTGGGCAGAAGTGGTATTTCGGACATCACGACCAGTTCGGCGGGGGCCGCGCAGGCGGGGAGCCGTTCCTTGACGAAGGCCCGCAGCTCGGCCAGCGACGGCGGGTCGGGGGAGACGACGACGGCCACGACGCGCTCGCCCCACTCCGGATCGGGGCGGCCGACCACGACGGCGTCGGCGATCGCGGGGTGCTCGGCCACGGCGGCGGCGGCCACGGCGGCGACGACCTTCTCGCCGCCGGTGTTGATGACGTCGTCGCAGCGGCCGAGCACGCGCAGGCCCCCGCCGTCCATGACGCCGAGGTCGGAGGTGACGAACCAGTCGCCGTCGAGGGCCGAGGCGGTCAGCTCGGGCCGCAGCCGGTAGCCGGAGAACAGCACCGGGCCCGCGACGCGAATCCGCCCGTCGTCGCCAATCTTGAGATCTACATTGTAAAGGGGGGCGCCGTCGTAGACGCACCCGCCACAGGTCTCGCTCATCCCATAGCTGAGCACCACCCGCGCGCCCGCGGCCCTGGCCTCCTCGACCAGCCCCGGCGGCGGCGCCGCGCCCCCCAGCAGGATCGTGTCGAACACCGACAGGTCGGCGTCCAGCAGCCGACGCAGCTGCGTCGGAACCAGCGAGACGTGCCGGGCGCCGCTGGAGAGCACCGCCTCGGGGGAGAAGCCCTCGTGCACGATCGGTTCCGTCCCGCCGACCAGTGACCTGACCAGGACCTGAAGCCCCGAGACGTGGGAGGGGGGCAGGCAGCAGAGCCAGCGCTCGCCGGGCCGGGCGCCCAGACGGCGCAGCGAGGCCGAGGCGGAGGCGCGCAGGGCCGCGGCCGACAGCTGGACCCCCTTCGGCGCCCCGGTCGTGCCGCTGGTGGCGATGACGACGGCCACCTCGCCGGGCACCCCCACACCGTGCTCGCGCCGTACACCGTTGACATGGGTGGGGCGCAGGGCGTCGAGCGTGGCCCGCAGCGCGGCGGCGGGCAGGGCGGGAGACAGGGGAAGCACCGCGGGGCCGCCGTCGAGCGCGGCGCCGACCGCCCTGAACAGCTCCGGTCCCGGCGGCAGCACGAGCGCGTGCAGCTCCCGCCACCCGCAGGACGACTCCGCGTGCACAGGACCGTTCGTCACAGTCGTAAGGTTAGTGCCGGGAAAACGGACGGCAGCCGGGCGGGTCCCGGCGAGGCGGAAGGGACGCAGTCATCGTGAGCACGGAGCAGGCGGTGCCGGGCACGGACGGGCGGGCGAAGGGCGAGGCCAGGCCCATGCCGGAGAGCGTCCAGGTGCGCGCCGCCGACTGGAGGCGCTCCGGGGACTACGAGGACATCGTCTACGAGACCGCCGAGGGCATCGCGAAGATCACGATCAACCGGCCGGAGCGGCACAACGCCTTCCGCCCGACGACGCTCTTCGAGCTCAGGGACGCCTTCAACGTCGCCCAGGAGGACTCGGAGATCGGTGTGATCATTCTCACCGGCGCGGGCGACCGGGCCTTCTGCTCGGGCGGCGACCAGAAGATCCGCGGTGACGACGGCTACGTCGACAAGTCGACCCCGCACGTGGGCAGGCTGAACGTGCTGGACCTGCAGGTGCAGATCCGCCGCTGCCCCAAGCCGGTCATCGCGATGATCGCCGGCTACGCGATCGGCGGCGGTCACGTGCTGCACGTCTGCTGCGACCTGTCCATCGCCGCGGACAACGCGGTCTTCGGCCAGACCGGGCCCAAGGTCGGCTCCTTCGACGGCGGCTACGGGTCCTGGCTGCTCGCCGAGACCGTCGGCCTGAAGCGGGCCCGTGAGATCTGGTACCTGTGCCGTCAGTACGACGCCGAGACCGCCCTCGGCTGGGGCCTGGTCAACACGGTCGTCCCGCTGGAGCGCCTGGAGGAGGAGACGGTCGCCTGGGCCAGGGAGATGCTGGAGAAGTCCCCGCTGGCCCTGCGCATGCTCAAGGGCGCGCTGAACGCGGTCACCGACGGCGCGGCGGGCATGCAGCAGTTCGCCGGCGACGCCACCCTGCTCTTCTACATGAGCGAGGAAGCGCAGGAGGGCCGCGACGCCTTCAAGGAGAAGCGCACCCCCGACTTCGGCAAGTTCCCGCGCAGGCCGTGAGCCGCAGGCGATTCCAGCGATGAGGCGAAACCGGCCCGTCCCCGCAGTGCGCCGCCCCGGCGCGGTGAGGACGGCGCCGGTCCGCCGTCAGCCGTCGTGTCCGTCCTTTCGGACACGGCTTCTCTCAGCACGACGACGACCAGAGGAGGCAGTGCGGTGAATCCCGCCACCGCGCTCGCGACCGTGCTGGTCGACGAACTCGTACGCTGCGGTCTCACCGAGGTGGTGCTCGCGCCGGGCTCACGCTCGGCTCCGCTCGCACTCGCCGCGCACGCCGACAGCCGCGTACGGCTGCACGTGCGCATCGACGAGCGCTCGGCGGCCTTCCTCGCCCTCGGACTGGCCAAGCGCGGCGGCCGGCCGGTCGCGCTGATGTGCACCTCGGGCACCGCCGCGGCGAACTTCCACCCCGCGGTCGTCGAGGCGCACGAGTCGGGGGTGCCGCTGCTGCTGCTCACCGCCGACCGGCCGCCCGAGCTGCGCGACACCGGCGCCAGCCAGACCATCGACCAGATCAAGATGTACGGCACCGCGGTCCGCTGGTTCAGCGAGGTCGGCGTGCCCGAGGACCGGCCTGGGCAGGTCGCCTACTGGCGTTCCCTGGCCTGCCGCGCCTACCAGCGTTCACTCGGCCCGGCCGACCCCGGCCCGGTCCACCTCAACCTCGCCTTCCGTGAGCCGCTCGTCCCGGACGGCGACGTCTCCTGGAGCGAGTCCCTCGAGGGCGACGCCAACGGGCCGTGGGTCCGCGCCAGGGTCGCGCCTCCCGCGGCCGCGCTGCACCTGCCGCCGACCCGAAGGGGCGTGCTCGTCGTCGGGGACGGCGCCGCCAACATGCGCAGATACGTGGCGGCGGCCGGCATGGCCGGATGGCCGGTCCTGTCGGAGCCGAACGGCGGCGCCCGCTACGGCGACCACGCGGTCTCGACCTACCACTTCCTGCTCGGCACCCCCGAGTTCGCCGACCGGCACCGTCCGGACGTGGTGGTCACCCTGGGCCGTCCCGGCCTGTCCAGGCCGCTGCTGAACTGGCTCAGGCACGCCGAGGAGCACATCGTCGTCGCCCCCGACCTGTCCCGCTGGCCCGACCCGACCCGTTCCGCGACCCAGGTGGCGCAGGCGGTCGAGATCCCGGTCGCGGCCGGGGACGACGACTGGCTGCGCTCGTGGCGGCGCGCGGACACGGCGGCCAGGGCGGCGATCGACGAGGTGCTCGACGCGGGCGGGCTCAGCGAGCCGCGCCTGGCCAGGGACCTGGCCGAGCAGCTGCCCAACGGGGCGCTGCTGTTCTCCGGCTCGTCCATGCCGATCCGTGACCTCGACCAGGCGATGCGCCCGAGGAGGGGGCTGCGGATCCTGTCCAACCGGGGCGCGGCGGGGATCGACGGCGTGGTGTCCTCCGCGATGGGCGCGGCGCTGGCGCACAACGGCCCCTCCTACGCGCTGATGGGCGACCTGACGTTCCTGCACGACCAGAACGGGCTGATCCTCGGCCCCCGCGAGCCCCGCCCCGACCTGTGCCTGGTCGTGGTGAACAACGACGGGGGCGGGATCTTCTCGCTGCTGCCCCAGGCCGCGCTGCGCGACCCCTTCGAACGGGTCTTCGGCACCTCGCACGGAGTGGACCTGTCCCACGTCGCGGCGGCGACCGGCACGCCGTACACCTTCGTCGGGGAGGCGGAACAGCTGCCCAAGGCGTTGCGCGGGGAGGGGGTGCGCATCGTCGAGGTCCACACGGACCGGGAGCCGAACGCGGTGCTGCACGCCGCGCTGCGCGAGGCGGCCCACACCGCGATCCACGGCGTCCTGTGAGGGCCTGACACCGGCCCCTGTGCGGCCGGGTGCGGCCGGGCGAGGCCGGATGAGATCGGGGAGACGACGCAATAAGGTGACGGGCATGCATGTCGACGAGTTGCTCCAGGCGATTCCCGCGGTGTGGATCTACGTCCTGGTCGGTCTGGTGATCGGGATCGAGAGCCTGGGCATCCCGCTGCCCGGCGAGATCGTCCTGGTCAGCTCCGCGCTGCTGGCGGCCAAGGGCGTGGTCGACCCGCTGTGGGTCGGCGCCTGCGCCGGCGTCGGCGCGATCGTCGGCGACTCGATCGGCTACGCCGTCGGGCGCAGGGGCGGCAAGCCGATGTTCGACCGGCTCGGACGCAGGTTCCCCAAGCACTTCGGGCCGGAGCACATCGGCAGGGCCGAACGCTACTTCCACCGCTACGGCATGTGGACGGTCTTCCTCGGCAGGTTCGTCGCGCTGCTGCGCATCCTGGCGGGGCCGCTGGCCGGGGCGCTGCGCATGCCGTACTGGAGGTTCCTGGTCGCCAACGTGCTCGGCGGGATCGTCTGGGCGGGCGGGACCACCGCGGTGATCTACTACCTGGGCATGGCCGCCGAGCGGTGGCTGCGGGGCTTCTCCTGGGTCGCGCTGGTCGTCGCGTTGCTGTTCGGCGTCGCGACCACGCTGTTCGTCAAGCGCAGGGCCGCGCGGGCGGTGGCCGAGACGTCCGGGGAGCCCGGGGTGGCCGAGGGGGACCCGGAGGCCGGACAGGCGGGCAGTCCGGTCGGCGCGGGCTGATCTGCTACCAGACCTGGGGATGTGCGCCGGGCCGCGGGCCGGTCACGCTGAGTCGGTACGGACTCACCGTGGAGGGGAGGCGGCATGCTATCCGACCAGACCTTGACCGGCTATGAACCGGTAGCCACCTACGGCCGTTACGAGGAGGCCCAGCGGGCCGTCGACTACCTGTCGGACCAGCGTTTTCCCGTCCAGCACGCGATGATCGTCGGGATGGACCTGCGGATGGTCGAGAAGGTGCTCGGGCGGCTGACCTACCTGCGCGCCGCGGGGATGGGGGCGGCGACCGGTGCCTGGATCGGACTGCTGATCGGCCTGTTCTTCGCGATCTTCACCCCCGGCAGGTTCCCCTGGATCCTGGTCCTGTGGAGCGTGATCTGGGGTGTGGTCGCCGGAGCCATCTTCGGGCTCATCGCCCACGCCTTCACCGGCGGCAGGAGGGACTTCCTCTCGTCGAGCGCCATCGTCGCCAACCGCTACGAGCTGCGGGTGACGACGCCCCAGGCCGCCGAGGCCCGCAGGCTGCTAGAGACCGGCATACCCCAGCACACCTAGGGCGGCGACCGCCCGCGGGGTTCACGCCGGGTCGCGCCTCAGGGGCCCGCCCGTCGGATCCGAGGACGCGGCCCCGCGCGCCGTACGGCCGTCGCGGGAGGCCCAGAAGGAGACCAGCATGGCTAAGGCAGTCGGGATCGACCTGGGGACGACCAACTCGGTGATCGCCACGATGGAGGGCGACAAGCCCACGGTGATCGCCAACGCCGAGGGGTCGCGGACGACCCCGTCGGTCGTCGCCTTCACCGAGGACGGCGAACGCCTGGTCGGGCAGCTGGCCCGTCGTCAGGCGATCCTCAACCCGAAGGGGACGATCTACTCGGCCAAGCGTTTCATCGGCCGCCGCTACGACGAGGTCACCACCGAGATGCACGCCGTGTCGTTCGACGTGGTGCCGGGGCCGGACGACGCGGTCCGTTTCGACGTGCGCGGCAAGATGTACGCCCCGGAGGAGATCTCCGCCCTGATCCTGCGCAAACTCGTCGACGACGCCTCCAAGTTCCTCGGGGAGAAGGTCACCGAGGCGGTCATCACCGTGCCCGCCTACTTCAACGACTCCCAGCGCCAGGCCACCAAGGACGCGGGGAAGATCGCCGGTCTTGAGGTACTGAGGATCGTCAACGAGCCGACCGCCGCGGCCCTGGCCTACGGGCTCGACCGCAAGGAGAACGAGACGGTGCTCGTCTTCGACCTGGGCGGCGGAACGTTCGACGTCAGCATCCTGACCATCGGGGACGGCGTCGTCGAGGTACGTTCGACCGCGGGCGACACCCACCTCGGCGGTGACGACTTCGACCGGCGCATCGTCGACTACCTCGCCGACGAGTTCCAGCGGGACACCGGCGTCGACCTGCGCGCCGACCCCCAGGCTCTGCAACGGCTCTTCGAGGCGGCGGAGAAGGCCAAGGTCGAGCTGTCCTCGGTCTCCCAGACGCAGATCAACCTGCCCTTCATCACGGCCGACGCCTCGGGCCCCAAGCACCTGAACACCACGCTGCGCCGGGCGACGTTCGAGGACATCACCTCCGACCTGCTGGAACGCTGCAAGGGGCCGGTCGAGCAGGCCATGGCCGACGCGCGGCTGAGCACCGGGGACATCGACGAGGTGATCCTGGTCGGCGGATCGACCAGGATGCCCGCCGTACAGGCCCTGGTGCGCAGGATGACCGGGGGCAAGGAACCGAACATGACGGTCAACCCCGACGAGGTCGTCGCGCTCGGCGCGGCGGTGCAGGCGGCCGTCATCAAGGGCGAGCTGAAGGACGTCGTCCTGCTGGACGTGACGCCCCTCTCGCTCGGCATCGAGACCCTCGGCGGCATCATGACGAAGGTCATCGACCGCAACACGACGATCCCCGCCCGCCGTTCCGAGGTGTTCAGCACCGCCGAGGACAACCAGAACGCGGTGGACGTCGTGGTGCTGCAGGGCGAGCGCGAACGCGCCGGGGACAACCGGGTGCTCGGCCGCTTCAGGCTGGAGAACATCAGGCCCGCGCCGCGCGGTGTGCCCCAGGTCGAGGTCACCTTCGACGTCGACGCCAACGGGATCCTGAACGTCTCGGCCAAGGACAAGGACACCGGCGCCGAGCAGCGCATCACCATCAGTGAGAGCTCGACCCTCGACACGGGCGAGGTCGAGCGGATGGTCGCCGACGCCGAACGGCACCGGGAGGAGGACCTACGGCTGCGGCAGGTCGTGGACGCGCGCAACGAGCTCGACAGTGTCGCCTACCAGGTGGAGCGGCGGCTCTCCGAGCTGGGGGAGGCCGTGCCGGTCCATGAGAAGGCACGGGCCGAGATGCTCGTCTCCGACGCCAGGGAGACGGTCAGGCAGCAGGAGACACCGATCGACCGGCTGCGCTCGCTGACCGGCGAGCTGCAACAGGTCTACCAGGGCCTGGGCACGGTCTCGGCCTCCGGCGGCCAGAGCGGCCAGGGCCCGCAGGGGGCTCAGGGCGGCGGCCGGGACGACGACGTCATCGACGCGGAGTTCACGACCGATGAGTGAGGAACCCCGCGACGACGAGGCCGTGAGGCAGGAGCCCGACGGCCTCCAGGAGCGCGTCACCGAGCTCCAGGACGAGGTGGCCGAGCTCCAGGACCGGTGGCGGCGAGCCCTGGCCGACCTCGACAACCTGCGCAAACGGGTCAGCCGTGACGCGTCCCGGGTGCGGGAGGAGGAAAGGGCCAGGGCGGCGGCCGAATGGCTTCCGGTGCTGGACAACCTGGAACGCGCCCTCGAACACGCCGGAAACGACCCCTCCTCCGTCGCCGAGGGGCTGCGGGCCATCCACGAGCAGGCTCTCGACGTGCTGGCCCGCCTGGGCTTCCCGCGCCGCGACGACACCGGCGCGAGGTTCGACCCCGCCAGGCACGAGGCGGTCGGCGTGCTCAGCCAGGAGGGCACACCGGACGGGACCGTCCTGCACGTGGTGCAGCCCGCCTACGGGGACGGTGAACGGCAACTGCGGCCCGCGACGGTCGTCGTCTCCAAGGCGGAATGATGCCGGCAGCCCGGGACTTCTACGAGATCCTCGGCCTGCAGCGCAACGCGAGCCAGGAGGACATCCAGCGCGCCTACCGCAAACTTGCGCGGGCCAACCACCCCGACGTCAACAAGGCCCCCGAGGCCGAGGACCGCTTCAAGGACATCTCCGAGGCCTACAGCGTCCTGTCCGACCCCAAGACCCGCCGCCGCTACGACGCGTTCGGCCCCGACTTCCGCCAGGTCCCCGAGGACGTGGACCCCGAGACCTGGGCCCGTGCCGGGGCGGGACGCGCGGGGGCAGGGCGGGGCGGCCGGGGGAGCGGCTGGCCCGGTCAGGGCCCCTCCGGCTTCGGGGAGGGCGTCGACATCGACGACCTGCTGGAGGGACTCTTCTCCGGCAGGTCGGGCGGCGCGGGCAGGGCGGGCCCCGGATGGGGGCCCATCCCCGGCGCCGACCAGGAGGCCGAGCTGGAACTGAGCGTCGAGGACGCCTACCGGGGCGGCCGTAAGTCCCTCACCGTCGGGGGCCGCAGGATCGAGGTCCGCATCCCCGCAGGGGTGACCGACGGCCGGCGGATCCGCCTGGCGGGCCAGGGCGGCAGGGGCGGTGACGGGGCACCCCCCGGAGACCTCTACCTGATCGTCAGGATCGCGCCGCATCCCCGTTACCGGGTCGAGGGCCGCGACATCCACATCCGGCTCCCGATCACGCCCTGGGAGGGGGCGCTCGGCGCGGCCGTCGCCGTCGAGACACCGGGCGGCGAGACCAAGGTCAAGGTGCCGCCGGGCACGTCGAGCGGGCGGCGGCTGCGGCTGCGCGGCCGGGGCATGCCCAGTCCGAGGGAAGGCCCCGGCGACCTGTTCGCCGAGATACAGATCATGGTGCCGCCACGGCCGACCGACGAGGAGAGGCAGCTGTTCGAGCAGCTCGCGGCGGTGTCGGAGTTCGACCCGAGGAGGCGGTGATGCCCTACGCCCTGACCAGGCCGCGGCGCCTGGACATCGAGTCGTTCGCCCGCCTGACCGGCACGCACCCCGACCTGGTGCGCCGCCTGGTCGTCCTCGGCGTGCTCGACGCGCAGCGGGACGCGGCGGGAGAGCTGTGGTTCCCGCTCTCCCAGCTGCCGGCCATGGCCAGGGTCCAGCGGCTGCGCGCCGGGTTCGCCCTCAACTACGCGGCCCTCGGCCTGGTGGTCGACCTTCTGGACCGCATCGCCGAGCTGGAGAGCGCCGCGCGTGGGCGCTCCCGCACCCCGGGAGGACCGAAGTGGACGTCAACCAGCTGACGCAGAAGTCGCAGGAGGCGCTGCACGACGCGCAGACCAAGGCCCTGCGCCACGGGCACACCGACGTCGACGGCGAGCACCTGCTGCAGGCGCTGCTCGACCAGCCGGACGGGCTGATCCCACGGCTGCTCCTGAACGCCTCCGTCGACACCGACCGGCTCGGCGCCGACCTGGAGGCGGCGCTGAACCGGATGCCGAGGGTCAGCGGGCCGGGCGTCGAACCCGGTCAGGTCCGGGTGACCCAGCGCCTTTCCCGGCTGCTGGAGACGGCCAAGCGGGAGGCCGACCGGCTCAAGGACGAGTACGTCTCCGTCGAGCATCTGCTCGTCTCCCTGATCGAGGAGGGCGAGACGACGCCCGCCGGTCGGCTGCTGCGCCAGCAGGGGCTGACCAGGGACTCCTTCCTGCAGGCGCTCACCGCCATCCGCGGAAACCAGCGCGTCACCTCGGCGATGCCCGAGGTCGCCTACGAGGCGCTGACCAAGTACGGGCGGGACCTGGTGGCCGACGCCGCCGCGGGCAGGCTCGACCCGGTCATCGGGCGCGACGCCGAGATCCGCCGCGTCATCCAGATCCTGTCCCGCAAGAGCAAGAACAACCCGGTGCTGGTCGGCGACCCCGGAGTCGGCAAGACCGCCATCGTCGAGGGACTCGCCCAGCGGATCAGCAACGGCGACGTGCCCGAGGGCCTGCGGGACAAGGTGGTCTTCAGCCTCGACATGGGATCCCTGGTCGCCGGGGCGAAGTACCGGGGGGAGTTCGAGGAACGGCTCAAGGCCGTGCTCACCGAGGTGGTGGCCGCGGAGGGCCGCATCCTGCTGTTCGTCGACGAACTGCACACGGTCGTCGGGGCGGGCGCGGCCGAGGGCGCCATGGACGCGGGCAACATGCTCAAGCCCATGCTGGCCCGCGGCGAGCTGCACATGATCGGCGCGACGACGCTTGAGGAGTACCGCAAGCACATCGAGAAGGACGCCGCCCTGGAACGCCGCTTCCAGCCCGTCACGGTCGACGAGCCCTCCGTCGAGGACGCCGTCTCGATCCTGCGTGGCCTGCGCGAACGGCTGGAGGTCTTCCACGGGGTGACGATCCAGGACGCCGCCCTGGTGGCCGCCGTGGTGCTGAGCCACCGCTACATCTCCGACCGCTTCCTGCCGGACAAGGCCATCGACCTGGTCGACGAGGCCTGCGCGATGCTCAGGACCGAGATCGACTCGATGCCCGCCGAGCTCGACGAGCTCACCCGCAGGGTGATGCGCCTGGAGATCGAGGAGGCCGCGCTGGGCAAGGAGGAGGACCAGCAGAGTCTGGCCCGCCTCGACGAGCTGCGCAGGGAGTTGTCCGACCTGCGCGCGGAGGCCGACGCCATGCGCGCCCAGTGGGAGGCCGAACGGCACGCGCTGCGCGGCGTCCAGGGGTTGCGCGAGGAACTGGAGAACGTGCGCGCCGAGGCGGAGCGGGCCGAGCGTGACTACGACCTCAACCGTGCCGCCGAGCTGCGGCACGGCAGACTGCCCGAGCTGGAACGGCGGCTGAAGGCCGAGGAGGAACGCCTGCGCAGCAAGCAGGGGGTCGCCAGGCTGCTGCGCGAGGTGGTCACCGAGGAGGAGATCGCACTGATCGTCTCCAGGTGGACGGGCATCCCGGTGAGCCGCCTGCAGGAGGGCGAGCGCGAGAAGCTCCTGCACCTGGACGAGGTCCTGCACGAGCGGGTGATCGGCCAGGACGAGGCGGTGCAGACGGTCTCCGACGCCATCATCAGGGCCCGTTCGGGGATCAAGGACCCGCGCCGCCCGATCGGGTCGTTCATCTTCCTCGGACCGACCGGGGTGGGCAAGACCGAGCTGGCCAAGGCGCTGGCCGCGGCGTTGTTCGACACCGAGGACAACATGATCCGCATCGACATGAGCGAGTACCAGGAGCGGCACACCGTCAGCCGCCTCGTCGGCGCCCCGCCCGGTTACGTGGGCTACGAGGAGGGCGGCCAGCTCACCGAGGCCGTACGGCGCAAGCCGTACTCGGTGGTGCTCTTCGACGAGATCGAGAAGGCGCACCCCGACGTGTTCAACACGCTGCTGCAGGTCCTCGACGACGGGCGGCTCACCGACGCGCAGGGCAGGACCGTCGACTTCCGCAACACGGTGCTGATCATGACCTCCAACATCGGCTCGGTCTACCTGCTTGAGGGCGTCACCTCAAGCGGGGAGATCAAACAGGACGCCCAGGAGCTGGTGATGGCGGACCTGCGTTCACACTTCCGCCCCGAGTTCCTCAACCGCGTCGACGACATCGTGATCTTCAAGCCTCTCACCGAGGAGGAGATCGAGCGCATCGTGGGCCTGATGTTCGGCGACCTGCGCGCGCGGCTCGGCGAGCGGGGCATCCTGCTGGAGGTCTCCGAGGACGCCACCAGACACATCGCCGAACGGGGCTACGACCCCGTGTACGGCGCCCGCCCGCTGAGGCGCTTCATCGCCAAGGAGGTCGAGACCCGCATCGGGCGCGCCCTGCTGCTCGGCGACGCGCACGAGGGCGCGGTGATCCGGGTCGGCATGGCCGGGGGGGAGCTCGTGGTCACCGTCGCCCAGGAGACCGAGACGGCCAAGGTGGCCTGAAGCTCACCGGCTGACCCGCCGGTGGAGAAGGCTTTTGGCCGGAGACCCTACCGGCGCCGTGCGCGAGGGGGTTTCCGGCTTGGGCGCCGTCGGTGCTTGGACTGAGGAACGCAGGAGCGCAGCGACGCAGTGACGAGGGAAAGCGCCGACCCGGAGGCGCCCAAGCCCGCGACGCCGTCAGGCGGAGCAAGGAGACACAGTGACGAGGGAAAGCGCCGACTCGGAGGTGCCCAAGCCCGCGACGCCGCCAGGCGGAGCAAGGAGACACAGCCAGACGCAACCTAGGGACCGCCCCGGCCAAGGGTGAGCCTGGTCAGCTCGACCCGCGAGTGGATGTCCAGCTTGCGGAAGATCTGACGCAGGTGGAAGGCGACGGTGTGCTCGCTGATGAACATCTGCTCGGCGGCCTGGCGGTTGGTCAGCCCCTCGGCGACGAGGCCGCAGACAGCCAGTTCGGTGCCGGTCAGGCTGTCCCAGCCGGAGACGGGGTGGTCGGTGGTGACCCAGTGGCGGCGGCGTTCCCCGAGGGCGCGCAGCCTGCCGCGAACCCGGGCCGCGTCGCGCAGCGCCCCCACCTCGTCGTAGCGGGACAGCGCGTCGTCCAGGGCCTGTACCGCCAGGTCGCGGCAGCCGCCGTCGGAGCCGAGCAGTACCCCGAGGTCCTCGGCGGCCGAGGCGCGGGCCCACGGGTCGGTGTGCCCGTCCACGGCGCGGCCGAGCGCCTGCCGGTCGCGTTCGCGCAGGCCCCGGGCGTGGACCGCGGAGATCGCGGGGTTGGGCAGGCCGGGGTTGCGGCGGGCGATGTCCTCGGCGGCGCCGACCACGGCGTCGGCCCTGCGTGTGTCGTCGACGGCCATGGCCACCCGCACCAGCCAGGCGGCGGCGGCCGGTTCGCTGGTCAGCGCCCCGGTGTGCCGGGGCAGCGCGTCGTAGACCCGGCCGAGGGAGCTCATCCCGCCCGCGGCCCCGTCCAGGGCCTCGCTGATGCGGCCCGCCGCCAGTTCCGAGCGCAGCCGTGTGTACGGCGGCGCGTCCCGTGCTCCCCGCGCCAGTTCGCTCTCCAGGCATCTGATCGCCCTGGGCAGGTCTCCCGCCCGCAGTGACGCGGTGCCGAGCACGGACAGGGCGGAGGAGGTCAGGGACGGCACGCGCAGGGCCTCGGCGGCGGTCAGGCCGGTCTCCGCCCGCGCGATCGCGCTGCCGAACCGCCCGGCGGCCAGGTCGAGGCGGGCCCGCAGCAGCGGGATCTCCACGGCCCACTCGGGGTGGCGGGCCGCCTGCGTCTCCGCGTCGGCCGTGACGGCCTCGGCCTCATCGAGCAGCCACAGGTCGATGAGCATCGTGGCCAGTACGGCTCTGGGCCCGGGGTGGTGCCCGGCGCCCGGCCGCTCCACGGCCTCGCGGGCCAGGTCCAGGCCGTGGGAGAGCCTGCCCTCGTCCCAGGCCAGCAGGGCGGGCAGCATCAGCGTCTCGGTGTTGGCGCCGCCGTTCACCCGGTGCCGCCCGGCGACCGGTACGGCCCGTTCGATCTGGCCGTGCAGCGCCCGCCGTACGGGGGCGGGGACCGTCTCGACGACCGAGCGCCACAGCAGTTCGTGCCGGAAGGTCAGTTCCTCGGGGGTGGCGTCCAGCACGCCCGCGGCCAAAGCCTCCTCAAGGGCGGGCAACAGGGCGGCGGGGGTCTCGCCGAGCATCTCGGCGGCGTAGGCGGGGGAGAAGGACCGGCCGAGTACGGCCGCCGCCTCAAGCAGGTGCCTGGTCCTGGTGCTGACCTCCTCAAGGCGCCGCCGTACCGCGGTGTGCACGCGGCGGGGCAGCGTGGGGCCGGTCAGCCTGGCGAGGCCGTCCTCGACCTTGACCGCGTCCTCCTCGCGCAGCCCGGTGAGCAGTTCGACGAGCAGGAACGGGTTTCCCCCCGCCTGCGCGGCCAGGGCCGTCAGTTCCTCGTCCGGCGGCGCCCCGAGCGTGTCGGCGGCCACCTGGGCCACCGCCTGCCCGCACAGGGGGCGCAGTGTGACCGTCGCGGCCCCCTCGCGCCGCAGCAGGCCGAACAGGCGTGCGTCGTCGGTGCCCTCCACGGGGCGGCGGGCCAGCAGCCAGGCCAGGGGGAGGCCGGTCAGCTGGGCGGGCAGCGCGCGCAGTGCCATGAGTGTGGCGGGGTCGGCCCAGTGCAGGTCGTCGAGGGTCACCAGCAGCGGTCCCTGCTTCGCGCGCCGTTCGAGCGCGTCGCGCACCTGATCGGCCAGCCACATCAGCAGGCTCGGCGCGTCGGGCATGGCGTTCCTGGTGACGGCGGCGGCGGAGGGGGACTCGTCGAGGGCGGACAGCAGCGGCCCCAGCGGGGTCAGCCTGCCGAGCATGTCGGCCCTTCCTGAGACGACGGCCGCCCCCGTGCCGGGGGCGGCGGCGCACGCCTCGGCGAGCAGGAGGCTCTTGCCCGTTCCCGGTTCGCCTTCGACGAGGATCACGTTGCCCGGGGCTCCCGCGGTCTCCAGCAGCCGCAGGACCGTCGCCCACTCAGGGGCCCGGCCGCGCATCGTCCTGTCCGAGATCCGAGATCATATAGGCGATTTTCTCCCCGATGTCCACTTCCATCATGCCCTTGGGTGGCGAAACGGCTCGTCAAGAGAGGTTCAGGGTTGGGAGTGGACGGGTGTGATCGCCCGGTTACCGCATATCGCCTCCGGTGTGTGAACGCGCGTAGTAGCCTGCCTTCGAGACCCGGGTAAACGTCATCCACCTCGCATGTTCCAGTATTACCTATTGATCCTGTAGGAAAAGGGGGTAAACTGGTGGTCCCCCGCACGAAGGAGCCGCCATGAGCCCGGAACCTGGGACAGAGAGCCCCTTGCGCGCGGCGACCGAGGCCGCGAGATGGATCCGCTCCGCGGCGGTCGACGACGAGCGGGGACGGCACTGGAAGGCCAACCCCGACCCACGGGGCAAGGCCGCCCTGACCGGCCATCCGCTCTCGCTCTACTCGGGCGCGGCGGGCATCGTCCTGTTCTTCCTCGAACTGGCCGCGGCGACCGGCGACGAGAGCTACCTCGACGACGCCAGGGCCGGAGCCCGCTACCTCGCGGCCACCTGGCGCGAACAGGCCGACCTGTCCCTGCACCACGGCCTGGCGGGGGTGATGTTCACCCTGGCGGAGGCGGGATGGGCCGTCGGGGAGGAGGCCTTCGAGGCCGAGGCGGTCGCGGTCGCCGACCACGTCGTGCGCAGCGCCCGCTCGATCGACGGGGGCCTCGGCTGGACGGGCGACCCGGCCCAGCGTGGCGACGGCGGCGTCATCCTGGCCCTGCTGCACGCCTCCGGCATCCTGGGCGTCCCCGCCTACCAGGAGGTCGCCGTCGAGGCGGGCACCCGCATCGCCGAGCTCGCCGTACCCGGCCATCGCTTCGGTCACGGCGCGTGCGGCGACCTGCCGCTGGACGCCGTCACGCCCGGCTTCCTGTCCGGCACCGCGGGCACCGCCTTCCTGCTGGCCCGCCTCTACGGCCTGACCGGGCAGACCCGCTTCCTCGGCGCGGCGCGCAGGGGGGCCGACTTCGTCCGCGCGGTGAGCGCCGTGAGCGAGCGGTGCGCTCTGGTCCCGCACCACATCCCGCAGGGCCGCGACCTGCACTATCTCGGCTTCTGCTCGGGTTCGGCGGGCGTGGCGCGGATGTTCTACGAGCTGTACCGGGTCGCGGGCGACGCCGGAGACCTCGACTGGGTCGAGCGGCTGGCCAGAGGCATCGTCCGCAGCGGCGTGCCCGGCCGCCAGACCGAAGGCTACTGGAACGTGGCCTGCCAGTGCTGCGGCACCGCGGGCCTGGTCGAGCTGTTCGTCGGCCTCTGGGCGGCGACGGGCCGCCCCGCCCACCTGGAGTTCGCCTGCGAGCTCGGCGACAACCTCATCGGCAGGGCCGCCGGGCACGACGAGCGCGGATCGCGCTGGTACCAGGCCTACCGCAGGTTACGCCCCTGGGAGGTCACCGCGGACACCGGCTACATGGTCGGGGCGGCGGGCATCGGGGCGGCGCTGCTCCACCTGGACGCGACCGCGCGTCCCGAGGAGGCGCGCAGGCTCCTGCTGCCGCCGGACAATCCCTTCCCCGCCATCCCGTTCCCGGCGGCGACGCTCCGCAGGCCCTGACCGTCTCACCGACCTGTGCCTCGTGACCGTCAAGGGACGGCCAAAACTCGTGACCATGATTGGTGATTCCCCGTGAGCGCTGCCGAAGCCCTGCCTAGCGTCGATGACGTGCTGACATTCGACGATCTCCTGCCCGACCCCGCCCGCTCCGCCGTGGCCGTCGAACCACCACGGGCGGCACCGGGCCACTGGGCGGGCGCGCCCAGCGCGGTCGCGGCCGACGGGCTGATCTATCTGGCCTACCGGTTGCGCAGACCGGTCGGCGAGGGACGCGGTTACGCGGTCGTCGTCGCCAGGTCCCGCGACGGCGAACGTTTCGAGACCCTGGTCACGGTCACCCAGCAGGAGATGGACACCGAGTCGCTGGAGCGCCCCACACTGGTGCGCACCCCGCAGGGCCGCTGGCGGCTCTACCTCAGCTGCGCCACCCACGGCACCAAGCACTGGCGGGTCGAGGTGCTCGAAGCGGACGACCCCGCCGGGTTCGACCCCGCGGTGCGCCAGGTCGTGCTGCCCGGCGACCCCAAGACCGGCGTCAAGGACCCCGTCATCGTACGGCGCGGCGGCCTGTGGCACCTGTGGGCCTCCTGCCACCCCCTGGCCGACCCCGACGAGGCCGACCGCATGGTGAGCGACTACGCGACCAGCGCGGACGGGATCGAGTGGACCTGGCAGGGCACGGCGCTCAGCGGAAGGCCGGGGATGTGGGACGCCCGCGGAGCCCGGATCTCGGCCGTCCGCTTCGTGGGCGAACAGGTCGTGGCCCTGTACGACGGCCGGTCCTCGGCACTGGAGAACTACGAGGAGCGCACGGGGGTGGCGACCGGCACCGACCCGGCGGAGCTGACCCCCCGGGGGACCGGCCCGGCCGCATTCTCCCCGCACGCCGGCGGCGGCCTGCGCTATGTGAACGTCGTGGACCTGCCGGACGGCGGGCGGCGGCTCTACTACGAGTACACCCGTGCGGACGGTGCCCACGAACTGCGCACCGAACTGCGCTGAGCGCCGGGTTCCCGGGGCTCTCCCGGGAACCCGGCGCTCACACCTGCGGGCGCCCGTTCCTGGCCTGGCGCTGACCGTCGGGACGGGTGCCGACCAGGCCGCCGGAACGCTCCCGGGGCAGCAGCCAGTCGCTGAAGTCCTCCCCAGTCACCCGCTGCAGCAGCGCCACGTCCTCGGCGAAGTGGCCGATCAGCTGCTCGCGCTGCTGCAGGCGCCGTTCGAGGGGGTCGGTGAGGGCGCCGCTGATCCGGGGCGGCAGGAACCGGCCGACCGCGGCCCCGGTGCGGAGCACCCTCGACAGCGCCCGGTGGGTGCGGGTCGGCTCGGGGTGGGCGGTCACGTTCTCCCTGGGCACCTCGGTGATCAGCCCGGGTTCGGCCCCCAGGAAACGGCAGATCCGGTCAAGGGTGGCGACGGGCCTGTCGACCAGGTCCCGGTACCGGAAGATCAGCACCTGCTCGCGGGGGAACAGCGTGAACAGGTGCTCGAGCTGCTCGCCGTACCGGCCGAGCGCGAGATAGTGCCAGAACGGCGCCCAGCCCGCCGCGATCCTGTGCTCCTCCTCGGCGCAGGCCTCGACCACGTCGCCGACCGGCTCAAGCCCGGCCGACCACAGGTGCGTCCAGTTGGAGTGTGCCCGCTCGACCGGGTCGCGCAGCGCCGCGATCAGCCGGACGCCGGGGATGGTCTTCCTGATGCGCCGCTGGGCGGCCCGGTCGTAGAGGTAGAACGGGGTCGACTCCCCTCTGGGCACCCCGGCCGGCGCCTGCGCGAACAGTGCCTCGTAGTCCTCACGCCGCCAGAGGTGCTCACGGTAGGTCTGGGCGTCGCCCGGCCCGCCCCTGGTGGGCGGCGGGCCGTCGCTGAGGAAGAACTTCGGTTCCTTCACGGGGGAGAGGAAGAGCCCGGGATGACGGGACAGCGCGGCGTGCAGGGCCGTCGTCCCGGACTTGGGGGCGCCGATCGTGAGGAAGTCTGGCAGCGGCATCGTATTACCCCTAATTCCTACTTATTTTATCGCAAATATAGCTCTTCCTGGGGCGAAGACAAGCGCCCGGGTGGCCCGGGGGAGGCCCGGTTGGCTAGCCTGACCGCCATGACCGCCTCGCAGCCCTGGACGGTCGGCGTGCTCATCGCCGACGACGACCCGCTGGTGCGCGCGGGCCTGTCGATGATGCTGCGCGGCGCCCCCGACATCCGGGTGGTCGCCGAGGCCGGTGACGGCGCCGAGGTGCTGCCCCTGGTCTCCCGGCACGCCCCCGACGTCGTCCTGATGGACATCCGGATGCCCGTCATGGACGGCCTGAGCGCGACCGAGGCCCTGCGGGCCAGGGCGGGAGCGCCCGAGGTCGTCGTCCTGACCACCTTCGACGCCGACGAGCACGTGCTGCGCGCGCTGCGTGCCGGAGCCGCGGGCTTCCTGCTGAAGGACACCCCGCCGGAGGAGATCGTGGACGCGGTGCGTCAGGTGGCCAGGGGCCTGCCCGTACTGTCCCCGGCGGTGACCAGGCGCCTCATCGCCCGGGTCGCCGACACCGGCCGCGACCGGCACCGCGCCCGAGCCCTGGAACGCCTCGCGGCGCTGAACGACCGCGAGCGCGAGGTCGCCCTCGCCCTCGCCGGAGGCAGGTCGAACGCCGAGATCGGGGCGCTGCTGCACCTCAGCGTCCCCACGGTCAAGACCCACGTCTCCGGCGTCCTGGCCAAGCTCGGCCTCAACAACCGGGTCCAGATCGCGTTGCTCGTGCACGACGCGGGACTGCTCGACGACCGGGAGTGAGAGGCGCCGCCGTACGCCCGGCCGTCATGACGGTGAAACGGCCGGGCGGCTAGCATGACCGCATGGAACCCCGGCACATGCGGCTCGTGCTCGGCGGGGGCTCCCTGGTCAGCCAGGTCGGCCGTGATCTGCGCGCGGCGACCGAGGCCCAGCTGACGCCCTTCGACGTCACCACCCAGCAGGCCGCCGTCCTGCTGCACGCCGCGCGGCACGAGAGCAGCCCGAACCAGCTCGCCGCGCAGCTCGGCACCGACACCGCTGGCATGACCAGGCTGCTCGACCGTCTGGAGGCCAAGGGCCTCATCCTGCGGAGCCCCCGTCTGGGCGACCGCAGGTCCGTCGTCATCGAGCTCACCGGGGAGGGGCGGGAGCTGGTTCCCCGCCTGATGCCGGTCTTCCGGCACATCGCCCACAGGCTCCTGGAGGGCTTCTCCGACGATGAGGTCGAGCAGCTGCTGGCGCTGCTGCAGCGGATGCTCGGCAACCTCGGCGGCCCGGCCACGGCCAGTCAGTGAATCTACTTTGTAAAGGGCCAAGGCCTGTGCAACGAAAGAGGGGAAGCAGTGGCGCACGAGGCCGTCTGGGCGGTCATCACCGCGATGTACGAGGCCTACCTGCGCGGTGACCGGCCGGGGATCGACCGGCTGCTGCATCCCGAGGCGACCATCTGGGACTCGGCGGAGCAGGTGCTGATCACCAGCAGGGAGCAACTGGACAAGGTCCGTGACGCCCGCCCGCAGGACGGTCCCGCCGAGACGGGGCTACGGGCCCACGACGAGGTCGTCGACGTGTGGGGCGACACGGCGCTGGCCAGATACCTGCTGCGCGTGGACTTCGCTCAGGGGGCCCCGGAGATCGTGCGGACCACCGCCGTGCTGCGGCGCTCCGGAGACGAGTGGCGCATCGTGCACCTGCACGAGAACACGCTCTGACTCCGCCCAGGTCACCGGGGCCTGAGCCGGCGCAGCGTGTAGCCCTCGCCCGAGGGGTCGAGTGACCGGGTCGCCCGCTTGAAGAGATACTCGGCCCGTTCGTAGGAAAGCCGCCCGCGCCCCGTCTCCGGGCACAGATCCGCCGGGACGGGCCGCCGGGACGGCCCGGGTCTGCGGTCGGCGAGGAACAGCGGGCCGCGGGCCCGGCCGGCCACCAGGCGGGGCAGCAGCCGAGCCGTCCCCGAGCGCCAGCCGATCCAGACGCCGCCCGAGAGCGCCCGGCGATCCTCCAGGTCCAGGTCCTCGACGTTCAGCGACAGCACGGCCCGCACTCCGGCGGCCGACTCGTGCAGCAGCCGCCACAGGGCCAGCTCCCGCACGGGCAGGTCGTCGCACTCCCAGAGCGCCGCCAGCAGCGCCGGGTCGATCATCTCGGCGGGCGGGCCGGTCTCGGCGCGCCGGTCGAGGCGGGCGGACAGGTCCTCCAGCGAGGCCCAGGCACAGAAGGAGCGGACGGCGGAGCGGTGCCGGTTCCACGTCCTGGCGGCGGAACCGCCCCAGGCCGTCTCGAACACCCGCGCCACGCGTTCCGGGGTCATCGAGGTGAGCGGGGCGCGCTCGCCCAGGGCCAGGCACAGCCGCCGCAGCGTCTGCCCGTAGGAGCGCGAAGTTCCCGCGTCCAGGTCCTCACGCGCCAGGAAGCCCCGTACGGCCTGGCCGAGCGTGGGCCCGGCCACGTGGGGGAGCGCGAACCCCTCCGCCCGGCGGAGCAGGAAGTCCCGTTCGGCGGCGTTGCCGGTGAGAAGGGCGGCCCGCTCGAACTCCAGCCGCGCCTCCTCGTACCGTCCCAGCCTGGCCAGCAGATCGCCCCTCACCCCGGGCAGGAGGTGGTAGTCGCGCAGCGCGGGATCCCCGGTGAGCGACTCGACCAGGTCGAGCCCGGCCTGCGGGCCGTGGGCCATCCCCACCGCCACGGCCTGGTTGAGCCGCACGACCGGGGTGGGCAGCAGCAGGGCCAGTGCCTCGTACAGGCTCGCGATCCGCGCCCAGTCGGTCTCCTCGGCGCTCGCCGCCTGCGCGTGGCACACGGCGATCGCGGCCTGCAGCACGTACGGCCCCGGCGTGCCGCCCGCCTGCCTGGCCCGTAGCATCGCGGCGAAGCCACGGTGGATGAGCAACCGGTCCCAGCGCCCCCGGTTCTGCTCGTGCAGCTGGACGGGCTCACCGGAGGGACCGGTACGCGCCGCCTCGCGGGAGGCCTGGATCTCCATCAGCGCGACCAGCCCGTGCACCTCCGCCTCGTACGGCGCCAGCCCGGCCAGCAGCCTGCCCAGGCGCAGCGCCTCAAGGCAGAGCGCGGGACGCGTCAGGTCGTCCCCCGAGGTCGCCGAGTATCCCTCGTTGAAGATCAGGTAGATGACCTCCAGCACCGAGGCCAGCCGCCCGGCCAGCTCGGGGCCCCGCGGCAGCTCGAACGGCACCCGCGCCTCGGCGAGGACACCTTTGGCCTCGGCGACACGGCGGGCGATCGACCGCTCGTCGGTCAGGAAGGCCCGGGCGATCTCCGCGGTCGTCAGGCCGCCGACGAGCCGCAGGGTCAGCGCCACCCGAGCCTCGGTCGCCAGGATCGGGTGGCAGGAGACGAACATCAGCCGCAGCACGTCGTCCTGTCCGGGGTCCCGCTCGGGGTCCGGCGGCTGGTCCGCCTCCCGGGTGAGGCGTTCGTCACCGAGTTCGAGGCGCCGCGCGCGCCGGATGTGGTCGACGGCCCGGCGTTTGGCGACGGCCGTCAGCCAGGCGCCCGGGTTGTCGGGGACACCGGAGTCCGGCCACTGTTCGAGCGCGGAGACGAGCGCGTCCTGGGCCAGTTCCTCGGCCAGGCCGACGTCGTGCACCAGCCTGGTGAGACCGGCGACGATCTTCGCCGATTCGAGTTTCCAGACCGCGCCGACCGTGCGATGGACGTCCGTCACGGCATCGATGACAGCATCCGTCACCTCGGCTCGCAAACCGGCGAAGCGCTGGAGGGCTACCGCAGGGCGTTCAGGAAGCGGGCCGCGACCGGGGCGGCCGTCGCTCCGCCGCTGCCGCCGTTCTGGACGAAGGCCGCGAAGGCCAGGGAGCCGCGGTAGCCGATGAACCAGGCGTGGGAGTGGCCTCCGGCGACCTCGGCGGTGCCGGTCTTGCCCGCGGTGCCGGGGGGCAGGCCCGCCGCCGCGGCGGTGCCCTGGGTGACGACGGCGCCCATCATGTCCCGCAGTTGCGCGGCCACCTCGTCTCCGATCGGCACCTCGGGCGGTGAGTCGGCCGGGGGTCGTTCGGTCATGACCGCCGGTTTCCACACGCCGGTCGCGGCGGCCGCGGCGACCTCGGCCATGCACAGCGGGCTGGCCTGCACCGAGTTCTGCCCGATGGCGTCGGAGCCGAGCTCGTTCAGGTCGGTGTGCGGCCTGATCCGGCAGGAGCTGAGGCCTGGCTTCTCCCTGAAGCCGAACCGGTCGGCGGCCTCGGCCCGCAGGCCGCCGTCCCGCAGCCGTTCGTAGGACTGCTGGACGAAGGTGGTGTTGCAGGACAGCGCGAAGGCCGTGGTGAGGGGGAGGACGCCGCGGTCGGCCGGTTCGGCGTTCGTGAAGCGCCTGGCGTTGGGGATGGTGTAGGCGGCGGGGCAGGGGACCGGGGACCGGGAGGTCAGCCCGGTGCGCAGCAGCGCGGCGGCGGTCACCACCTTGAACGTCGAGCCGGGCGGGTAGAGGCCGTTGAAGGCGCCCTTGCCGCCCAGGGTGTCGGCCACCGCCCGCACCTGGCGGGTGCGCAGGTCGATCGCCACGAGGGCGGCGGGCGCCTGCAGGCCGTCCAGGGCGTGGGCCGCGGCGCTCTGCACGTCCTGGGAGATCGTGGTGCGGGTGGCCTCACCCCCTTTGGAGGGGGAGGCCAGCAGTACCCGTCCCGAGGGGAGCTCCCGCAGCTTCAGCTCGGTCGTGGTGCCCTCCAGCCCGGTGAAGTAGTCACCCGCCCTGCTGCCGGAGGGGAACTGCAGGCCCTCGCGGGTGAGCGTGGCCGGTCGCCTGACCTTGGTCTCGGTGAGCCGCAGGCTCCTTCCCTCGCCGAGCGAGGGGTGCATCGTCTGCGGGGTCCAGCGGACGCGCCACTGGCCGGCGTGCCGTACCAGGTGCAGCACGGAGGAGAACGGCCACGGCCCGAGGCCGGTGATCTGCCGTACCCCCTGGAAGGGCACCTCGGCTTCGAGCGCGCTGCGCCGCCGCGGTGTCTGCGGGGTCAGGGACGGCGGCGCGGTGATCCGCAGTTCGGCGTCGAAGCGGCGGTGCCGTTCGGCGAAGTCGGCGGGGGGAGCCGAGACGAGGCCGGCCATCGCGGCCAGGTCCCCGGCCTGCCAGGCGGCGAGGTACCTCACCGCGACCTCCTGCGGATCCCCTGCCTGAACGGTGGCCTGGGTGGTGGCCTGGACGGCGGCAGGGGGCGCGACGGGCGGAGGCGACGACGGAGCGGGGGACACCGGGGGCGACGTTTCGGGCGCGGGGGTCTCGGCCGGCTCGAAGACGAAGGTTCCGGCGGCCCTCGGAGTCGGTGTGGGCGAGGTGGAACCGCCGTCCGTGACGATCAAAGCCCCGTACACGCCGAACCCGGCGATCGCGAGCGCCAGGGCGATCAGGGCGAGAACCAACCGGCCGCGCATGTCCTCCTCCGGAGGTCTCGACGGGGGCACGCGAACGTCCGGAAACGGTCTCGTCCATCGTCCGTACGGCTGCGCGTCCCTGATTGTGCACCATATAGTGTGAAATCCATAATCCTGGGACGTGCTGAATATCGCCGTGGATGAAACAGATGGGATACGCGACCGAATTCCCTTACATCAAGCTTTCTCCAGAAATTCAGACATCTGCTAGTAAGAGATGGGTTTTCCCGGTTCGCGGAAAGACGCGCGAAAATCGGGAACCCGACAAGCGGGGCTCCCGCACCGGGCCCGGGTGGCGCGACCGTCCGTGCCGGGGCCGGCACGCTCTCGGGCCTCTCGGGCTTCGAGCCGGCCGTCGGGCCCGTAGCGAGCCGGTCAAGCCCGGGGCGCCGTGAATCTACTTTGTAAAGGCGAGTAGCCTGGAGAAATGGCCCAGCCGTACCTGACCCCGGAGGGCGTCACCGAGCACGAGACCGAGATCAAGCGGTCACGGTTCATCTGCGCTCTCGCCCCCGTCCGCTCGGAGGAGGAGGCGCGCGCCTTCGTCGCGGCCCGTAAGGGGCTGTACGCCGACGCGACCCACAACTGCTCGGCCTACGCGGTCGGGGGAGAGCTGGGCGCCCGCAGGGCCGACGACGACGGCGAGCCCGGCGGCACCGCGGGCACCCCGATGCTGGAGACGCTGCTGCGCAGGGGGATGGGCGACGTGGTCGCGGTGGTCACCCGTTACTTCGGCGGGGTGAAACTGGGGGCGGGCGGCCTGGTCAGGGCGTACGGCTCCGCGGTCGGCAAGACCCTGGACCTGGCGCCGCTGGCCGAGATGGTCCCGGCGAGGGTGATGACGGTGACCGTCGACCACGTCCGCGCCGGGCGCCTGGAGAACGACCTGCGCGCCTCGCCGTACGAGGTCAGGCAGGTCGGTTACGGCGCGGAGGTCTCCTTCCAGGTCGCGGTGCGCGAGCGCGACCTGGCGGCCTTCCCCGACTGGGTCGCCACCCTGACCTCGGGCGGCGCCGAGGTCGAGCGGGGTGAGGCGATCCACCTGCGGGCCTGACCCCGGCCCGGGTGGTCAGCCCTCCAGGGCGTACTGCATCACCCGGAACTTGGCCTGGGCCTCGGCCAGTTCGGCGGCCGGGACGGAGTCGCCCATGATGCCGCAGCCGGCGAACAGGCGGGCGCGGGAGCCGTCGACGCGCGCGCACCGCAGCGCGATGCCCCACTCTCCGTCGCCCCGGGCGTCGATCCAGCCGACCGGGCCCGCGTAACCGCCCCGGTCCATGCCCTCAAGCTCGCGGATGACCTCCAGGGCCGTGCGTGTCGGCGTGCCGCCGACGGCGGCCGTCGGGTGCATGGCGGCGACCACGTCCAGCACCGAGGCGCCCGCCGAAAGGCGGCCGGTCACCGGGCTCGCCAGATGCTGGACGTTCGGCAGCACCAGCAGTTCGGGTTCGGCGGGCACGTTCAGCTCCGAGCAGAGCGGGGACAGGGCGGCCCGGACGGAGTCGACGGCGCAGGCGTGCTCGTGACGGTCCTTGCCCGAGGCGCGCAGCGCGGCGCCGCGCCGTCTGTCGTCGGTCTCGTCGGCACCCCGCGGGGTCGTGCCCGCGAGCACCAGTGACTCGACGGTCTCGCCGGTGCGCCTGACCAGCAGTTCGGGGGTCGCGCCGACCAGCCCGTCGCAGGAGAAGGCGTAGCAGTCCGGGTAGCGGCCGGTCAGGCGGGCCAGCAGCACACGCACGTCGATCGCCCGTTCCGCGACGGCGGTCAGGTCGCGGGCGAGCACGGCTTTCTCCAGACGGCCGGACCTGATCCGCGCCACGGCCCTGGCCACGGCGTGCTCCCACTCGGGGGCGGTCAGGCTGCCGTCGCCGTAGCGGATCCTGCCGGGGTCGCGCGGTGCCGTGACCAGGTCGAGCGGTTGCCCGCCGACGGTGGTCAGCCAGGCGCGGCCCGCACGGCGGGCCAGGACGATCCTGGGGACGACGAGGACGGAGCCGGGGGAGTCCTCGTCGAAGGTGAAGGAGCCGAAGGCGACCGGTCCCGAGCCGGGGACGCCGACACCGTCGTCCACATGGGCCTCGCCGAGGGTCGCCGCCAGCCAGTCGCGGGCCCAGCCGAACCGTCCGGGACCGGGGGGAATCTCGGCCCGCGCGGCCTCTCCCCAGGCGACCAGGCCTTCGCCGCGCCTGATCCAGGCGTACGGCGCGGCCTCGGGGAGCCGGGAGAGCAGATCGACGGGGTCGTCGACGGGGGTGGTTCTCACCACGAGGGGGCGGGTCAGTCCGAGCGCGACACTCACCCGGAACACTCTATTCCGCGCTCCGGCCGCGTCCGGAGCCCGGTCCCTCGCCCGGCCGGGGCGCCGTGCTCCGTCAAGAAATCCGAAAGCGGCCGGTCGGCGACGGGCGGCCCGGTGTCCTGCGGTGATACATCCGAAGCACTGGTGATCTCTCAGGCGGAGGTGTCATGCCCGGCAGGACTGTGATGGTGCTCACGGCGGCGGCGGCGTTCACGGCCCCGTGGGCCGCCTACCCGGCTGAGGCCTCACCCGCGGTCTCGTCCTCGGCCTCCGACGCGCGGGGGCCGTGGCGTCCCGCGGTGGTCGCGGCGCTCGGTGACTCGATCAGTGCGGGCTTCAACGCCTGCGGCTGGTACGTCTCCTGCCGTTCCCGGTCCTGGTCGACCGGCGACGACGTGGGTGTCCAGAGTCACTACATGCGCCTGCTCGACCTGAACGCGGGGCCCGCGCTCGGGAGCGAGGTGAACCTCGCGGTGCCGGGAACGACCAGCGCGGGCCTGGCCGCCCAGGTCGGCCAGGCGGTCGCGCGGCGGGCCGACTATGTGACGGTGCTGGTCGGCGCGCAGGACGCCTGCGCCGAGCAGGAGCGGCTGATGACCCCGGTCTCCGTCTACGAGCGGCGGGTGGCCGGGGCGCTGGCCGCTTTCAAGCGGTCCAGGCCCGGCGGCAGGGTGTTCCTGGCGAGTGTGCCCGATCTGAAGCGGTTGTGGCGGGTCGGCAGGGACAACCTGGTGGCGCGTGGTTTCTGGGCGGTCGGCAGGATCTGTCCCACGATGCTGGCCAAGGCGTCCTCCGACGCCCCGGCCGACCGGGCCCGCCGTGACCGGGTGCGTGCCCGGGTGGCCGCCTACAACGCCGCCCTGGCCAGGGTCTGCGCGGCGTACGGCCCGGCCTGCAGGTTCGACGGCAACGCCCTGTTCGACTGCCCGTTCACCCTGGACCAGGTCAGCAAGTGGGACTTCTTCCACCCGAACGCGGCGGGGCAGCGGCTGATCGCGCAGCGGACCTACCCGGTGGTCCGTGACTGGTTCGAGCGGCCGGAGCTTCAGCCTTGATCGGACGAAGGAAAAATCTACATTGTAAAGGCGCCTGGCAGGGGAAAATTACGAACAGAGACGAGGCCAACCCCCTCAGCGAGGACGTGAAGGGCCTGCCGGGGCCTCATCTGCGAGGCAGCAGTACGGCGGACGCGCACATCACGCCCGCGGCGACGAAGAGTGATGTGCGGGTGCCGGTCCAGGTCGCGGTGAGGCCGCCGAGGAGGATGAACAGGGGCTGGGTGACCGTCGTGGCGAACGACCACAGGGTGGCCACGCGGGCCATCAGGTGGTCAGGGGTCTGCGCCTGCCGGTATCCGGCCATGGTGGAGTTCGCCGTACCGGCGAACAGCAGGACCATGCCGAACCCGAAGCCGCACATCAGCAGTCCGAGTGTGCCGGGGAGCGCCGCCGGGATGAGGAGATACCAGGGGCCGCGCAGCATGCCGGCCCACCACAGGGCGCGTACGGCTCCCAGCCGGGTCACGAGTTTCGGTGCGAGTCTGGCGCCGAGGAACCCGCCCAGTGACGGCACTCCCATCAGCAGTCCGTACTGCCAGGCGTCGAAGCGCAGGTCGCGCAGGTAGAACACGGCGCTCACCGAGGCCGCCATCGAGCTGGCGCCGGCGAAGGTCACCCAGCTGATCAGGATCGGCCGGAGCGTCGGGTGTCCCCAGGCGAAGCGCCATCCGGCGAACAGTTCCGCGCGTCGTGACGAGCGTTCGTCGCGCGTGGGCGGGGCCGGCTCCGGGGCGCGCAGGGTCTTGACCGCTGCCGCGCTGACCAGGAAGGACAGGGCGTCGACGGCCAGGGAGCCGGCCGCGGTGAGGAAGCCGATGAGGGCGCCGCCCAGCGAGGGGCCGGCCGAGACGCCGAGCCAGCGTGTCGACTCAAGGCGGCTGTTGGCCTCGATCAGCTGTTGTGCCGAGACCAGCGCTTTGAGGTGGGCCTGGGCGGCGGCGGTGAACGCGATCTGGCACGCGGCGTTGATCACGGCGATCACGCCCAGTTGCACGAAGGTGAGAAGGCCCGTGACCGCCGCGATCGGGACGCTCGCCAGGCAGGCGAATCTGATGACGTCGGCTGTGATCATCACTGGGCGTTTGTATCTGAACTCGATGTGGTCGCCGAGGGGAAACGCCAGCAGTGCGGTGGTGATCGCGGTCAGTGCCGACAGCAGCGCGACCTGGAAGGTCGAGGCTTCGACGACGGTTACGGCGACGACGGGCAGTGCCACCATGCCGACGGCCGATCCGAGTTGGCTGATGGCCAGGCCCGTCCAGAGCCGTTGGAAGTCGGCGTGGCCTTTGAGGCTTGTCTGGGGGGAAGTCACTCTGCCGCATTATGTCGTGGCGATCGCTTCAGTTGGCCGTCTGGCCGCCGGTGGTTTCGGGGACGCCGGGCCGGTGGCCGGGTGGGCGGCGGCGTCGCATCAGGACGCAGGAGAGGGCGCCGAGTGCGATCACGGCGATGGGCAGTGCCAGGGTCGGCCGCATCGCGTGGACGAATCCGTGCTCGAACACCGACTCCGCCGTCCGGTGAATGTGTTCGGCGAGGTCCGCCGGTGTTCCCGGGGGCGGCCTCAGTGCGGCGCCGGCTTCCAGGCCGCTTTCTGCGGCGTTGTCGAAGCCGGTCAGGAACCGGTCGCGGATGCCGGCGGGAAGGTCGGCGGCCTGTTGGGCGGCCTCGGTGTGGAGTGAGGCGGCGAGGCGGTTCTGCAGTACGGCGCCGACCGCGGCGCTGCCGCAGATCGTGCCGATCTGCCGGATGGTGTTCAGCACCCCGGAGGCGGCTCCGGCCAGTCCGGGTTCCACGTTGCGCAGGGCGACCGTGACCATCGGGCCGAACACGCAGCCGATGCCGGCCCCGGTCATGATCAGGGCGGGTTGGAACTCCCATCCTGTACGGCCGACGTCGGTGACCCAGGCGAGCCAGGTCAGGCCGGCCGCGAACAGGGTCAGGCCGCCCATCAGGATGTATGTGCCGCCGATCCGGTCCGACATCCGGCCGGCGAGCGGTGACAGGAGTGCCGATACCATCATCGCCGGCGCCATCACCAGGCCGGCCGTGAAGGCGCTGAGGTGCAGCACCGACTGCAGGTAGATCATCACCGGCAGGAACAGGCCGATCATGCCGACCTGGACGGTCGCGGACACGAAGCTCATGACGGCGTAGCCGCGGTCGCGGAAGAGCGCGAAGGGCAGCAGTGGTTCGTCGCCCTGCCGGCTGCGCTGGTGGATCAGGAACGCCGCCAGTGACAGCGCGGCGCCGCCCAGCAACGCCTGGATTGCGGTGCCCCAGTCGTATCGTTCGCCTTCGGTGAGGGCGAAGGTCAGGCAGAACAGTGTGGCCGTGGCGAGTGTGACGCCCGGCATGTCCAGTCTGAGGTGGGAGCCGTGCCGGGTGTCGGGAACGAGGGTGAGGGCCATCGCGAGGACGACGGCGCCGATCGGGACGTTCACGAAGAAGATCCAGCGCCAGTCGGTCGTGCTGACGAGGAGTCCGCCGAGGGTGGGGCCTGCGATGGTGGCCACGCCGGCGACCGCGCCCCAGACGCCGAGTGCCGCGCCGCGGCGCTCGGCCGGGAACGTGCCGATGATGATGGTCATCGTCTGCGGCACCAGCGCCGCGGCGCCCAGCCCCTGTACGGCGCGGGCGGTGATGAGCTGGGCCGGGTCCTGGGCGAGTCCGCAGAGTACGGACGCCACGGTGAACAGTGCGACGCCTGCGACGAACATGGTGCGTGGCCCGCGCACGTCGCCCAGGCGCCCGGAGGTGATCAGCAGCGCGGCGAGGACGAGGACGTAGACGTTGATCACCCACAGCATCTCGTCGAGTGACGCGTGCAGTTCGCCGATCATGCTGGGGATGGCGACGTTGACGACGGTGATGTCCAGCAGCGTCATGAAGAATCCGAGGCTGAGGGTCAGCAGTACCGCCCATGGGTCGCCGCGCCATCTGCTCATCCGTGGCTCCTGGGCTGTCAGCTCTTGGCGGGGGCCTGCAGGCTCCACAGCCGCCCGTCGGGGTCGCGGACGGTCATCTCCCGGGTCCCGTAGTGGGTGTCCTCGAACGGGGTGACCACTTCGACGGCCGGGTCGGTGTGGAAGAGGTTCTCGTCGGCCACCTTCAGGGCGAGCTGTACTCGGGGTTCGCGGTTCTCGGGGATTTCGACGGTGACGAGATAGGGGCCTTCGCCGTTGCGGAAGACGCCGGAGCCGTCGCCGGTGGAGATCTCCAGTTCGAAACCCAGTGCCTGGAGGAACCTCGCGGTTCTTCCCCAGTTGTGGGTCTCCAGGAACACCGCCTCGAGTCCTTGGGTCGTCATTGTCATGACTCCTTGTGTGGTGATTGCCGTTGTTGCCCGGGGGCGTCGTCGAGGTAGGCGCGCAGGGCGTCGGCGACCAGCGCGGACAGGGACATGCCCTGCTCGATCGCGTGGTGCTTGACCTGTCTGATCAGCCCTGTCGGGAGGTACACGTTGAACTGCTTGACTTCCGCGTCACCCATGACGCCGATGCTAGCATCCTAGCAAGCTAGATCGCATGGCCGTTTCCGTGGCCCCGCCGCGCGCGCGGGTGAGGCGGGGTTGTGGCCGGTGCGCCGGTCGTGATCGCGGTGGTGAGGCGGGCCGCGAGGATCTGTTCACGGAAAACAGGAGCGTCATACGTCCGTGCGGTCGTCGACTCCGCCCGGTGGTTTGCCGGGGCCGGCGGAAGGCGGCCGCCGGGTCACGGAAAGAACCGCTGCGGGAGAGCGTTCGCCCACGTCGCAGGCCGCGGGGAACACAGGTGGCAGGGGCGGAAAGAAGCGGTAAATCGCCGCCATGTAAATGGATAACGATCTTCATGATTGGGCAGGAAACCGGCACACGCCTTGCGTCCCGGGGAGGTACGGCATGGCCTGGTCGCAAGACGAGGAGCGAATGCTGCTGCAGATCGAGCGTCACCTCACCGACGAGGACCCACGCTTGGCAGCTCGGCTGGAGTCGTTCAACGAGCGTGTCCAGCGTCAGGAGGGCCGCCGCAGGCGCCGTGTGCGCGGGGAGGGCGGCCCGGCCAGGGGTCCGCGCGGGACGACGGTCGTCATCGTGGTCAGCTGGATGCTGATCGCGATCCTGATCGCCATGCTGCTCGTCCTGGTGTTGCGTCACGAGGCCGCGGCGGCGCTCCCTCTCTGAGGACCCGGCGGGCTCGGGCGGGGAGCGGGGAGCCTCAGCCCAGCGCGCGCAGGAAGGCCGCCGCCACCGGGGCCGCGACCGCTCCGCCTCCGGTGCCCTCCTCGACGATCACCGCGAAGGCCAGGTCGCCGCGGAAGCCCATGAACCAGGCGTGGGTCTTGAGGTCGTCCTGCGGGCCGTACTCGGCGGTTCCGGTCTTGCCGCGGGTGCCCGCGGGCAGGCCGGCGTCCTTGGCCGTTCCCTTGGTGACGACCGCGGACATCATCTTGTGCATGTCCTGCAGGACTCCGGAGGGCAGTTCCCGGGGTTCGGCCTTCTGCTTGAGCGCGGGGACCAGGGTGGGCGGCCGCCAGGTGCCGTCGGCCAGGGCCGCGGCGGCGGAGGCCATCACCAGGGGGCTGGCGGTGATGCGGCCCTGGCCGAAGGACTCGGCGGCGAGTTCGGCGTCGCTCTGCGCCCTGGGGAAGCTTCCCTTGGTCGCGGGGACGCCGATGGTGAGCGGTTTGTTGAAGCCGAACAGCTCCGCGGCCCGCAGCAGTTTGTCGGCGCCGAGCCGCTCCTTGGTGAGGGGGGCGAAGGTGGTGTTGCAGGAGTAGGCGAAGGCGTCGGAGAGGGTGACCGCCCCGTAGCCCGCGTGGTGGGAGTTGCGGATGGGCAGGCCGCCGACGGTGACGTCCTTGGGGCAGGTGACGTCCTCGCCGGGGGTCATTCCCGAGGCGAGCAGTCCGACGGCGGTGACGGCCTTGAAGGTGGAGCCGGGCGGGTAGTTGCCGTCGAGGGCGCGGTTGAAGCCGCCCTGGTTGTTGACCACGGCGAGGATCTCGCCGGAGGAGGGTTTGACCGCCACCAGTGACGCGGTCTGCTTGAGGTCGCGTACGGCGTCGGCCGCGGCGCGCTGGACCCGCAGGTCGAGGCTGGTCTTCACCTCCTGGCCGTCGTGTCCCTCGATCGTGTCGAGGGTCTTGGCGGTCTTGCCGGGTCCGACGATCTGAATCTCGGTGGCGGGGGCGCCCGCCAGGCTCCGCTGAAAGGTCTGCTGCAGCCCGCCCCTGCCGATCGGGTCGCCCGCCTTGTACGGCGCGCCGAGGGTTTTGACGTCCTTGTCGGTCGCCTTGTCGAGGTAGCCGACGAGTTGCTGGACCGAGCCGCCGGCGTCGCCGGTGTCGATGCGTTCGCCGCCCGCGGCGGTGATCCGGGCGCGCTGTGGCCACTTGGTCTTCAGGGCGAAGGCGGAGCCGTCGGCCAGGCGGGGGTGGAAGGCGGCGGGGGACCACTTGACCCGCCAGTTGCGGTCGACGACCGCCAGGGGGAGGGTGCCGGTGTAGTCCCACTGGCCGATGTCGCGCAGGCGCAGGGTCGCGGTGTAGGCGGCCTCCCCGGTGCCGTCGCCGGTCTCGCGGACGGAGCCGAGGCGGATGGAGACCGACTCGACCGCGAGGTTCCTGCGCATGTCCTCGTAGGTCTTGGCGAGCGCCGGGGCGGGGGTGCCCGTCTCGGCGCGCATGGCGGCGAGGTCGCCCGTCTGCCAGGCGGTCACGAATCGCTGCGCGGTCTCCTGGGGGGTGCCTCTGGTGTGCAGGAACCACCAGGCCCCGGCACCCGCCGCCCCCGCGGTGAGTACGACGGCTGCCGACGTGATCGCGATCGTCCTGCCCTTCGGCACTTGGCTACCCCCCAGTTGTCCGTGCCCGAAGGTCGCAGCCTAGCGTGAACGCCCCGAATTGTGACGACAAATAGTCAATTGTCCTTACTGCGGCTGGGGGCGTATCCCGGGGCACGCTCCTGGCCGGACAGCGCGTGGATCGCGTCCATGATCTCATCGGTCACCCGGCGGCGGTCACGGGCGTCGGTGTGCGAACCGGTGAAGGTCAGGGGCGCTCCGATCCGGATGCCGACCCTGCCGAACCTGGGCACGCCGGTGCCGATCGGCAGGACCTTGTCCGTGCCCTTCATCGCCACCGGGATGACCGGGGCACCGGTGGCCAGGGCGAGCCAGGCGACTCCGATCTTGCCGCGGTAGAGACGGCCGTCGGGGGAACGGGTGCCCTCGGGGTAGATGCCGAAGAGCTCGCCGTCCTTGAGCACCTTGGCGGCGGCGTCCAGCATGTCCTGGGCTGCGGTCGGGCTCTGCCGGTCGATGGGGAGCTGCCCGGTGGCCCGCATCCAGGCGGCGGTGACGGGGTTGCCGGTGAAGTACTCGGCCTTGGCGACGAAACGCACCTGGCGGGGCAGTACCAGCGGCAGGAAGGTGGAGTCCACCACGGACAGGTGGTTGGAGGCCAGAATCGCCGGTCCCGTGTCCGGCACGTGTTCGGCCCCGGTGACCGTGGTCGGCCACATCAGGTGCAGGAAAGGAGCGCTGACGATCTTGGTCAGGCGATAGAGCACGGGCTCTCCTCATCAGATGGGATCACCACACTAGGCGGTGTCCCGGCGTCCCGCTGGTGTGTGCACCCGAACAGGCGGCGTCTTCATGTTTGTAGCCTCCCTCCAAAGCCGGAGGCCTCCCACGAGAGGAAACCGCAAAACGAACGCCCCGTGGGAGCGGACTCCCACGGGGCGCAACGTTTGAGCCGATGTGGCGGTCGCCTCCTCGGCGAGAGGCACAACACGGCTCCAGCCGAACGGTATTCCGTGAAGGCGGTAATTTGCGGCCCGGGGGACACAAACCACATCGGCACGATCACTCTAACGGACGCCGGACGGTGGTTATTCCGTAACGGGCCCGGTGTGTCAGCTCCGATGCGGCGCGGGCCCGTGCGCGGGGCCCTGCACGGAGCCCTGCACGGAGCGCGCACGCGGGGCCGGGTTGACAGCGGACGACCGGCTCCAACACCCTTTCACTAATCGAATAGTGAAAGGGTGTTTTCGTTGATCGAGTTCGTCCTGGACAGGGGCTCGGGCGTCGCCACGTACCTGCAGCTCGTTCACCAGGTGAAACAGGCGCTCCGGCTCGGCGTGCTCCGTCCCGGGGACCAGTTGCCGACCGCCCGCGAGGTGGTCGAGAGCCTGGCCATCAATCCCAACACCGTGCTCAAGGCCTACCGGGAGCTGGAGCGCGAGGGCCTGGTCGAGGGACGGCCGGGGATGGGGACGTTCGTCCGGCAGGGCGTCGCGGGCGCGACGCTCGCCGAGCACACACGGCTGCGGCGCGCCCTGGAGGCGTGGGTGTCCGAGGCCCGCGCGGCGGGACTCGACCAAGAGGATCTCCGGGCGCTGTTCGCCGTGGTCCTGACCGACGCCGCGAAGGAGGGCGTGGCATGAGCCCCGTCCTGGAGGCGACCGGGCTGGGCATCCGCTATCGCCGTACATGGGCGTTACGCGACTGCTCGCTGTCGTTGCCCGCAGGCCGGGTGGCGGCGCTCGTCGGACCCAACGGGGCGGGCAAGACCACACTCATGCACGCGGCCGTCGGGCTGCTGCGGCCCAGGTCGGGGGGCGTCCGCGTGGCCGGCACGGCCGCGTTCGTGGCGCAGGACAAACCGCTGTACGACGGCTTCAGCGTCGCCGACATGCTCACCTTCGGCCGCCGGACGAACGCCCGCTGGGACCAGGCCTCCGCCGTCGACCGGCTCGCCGGGCTGGGCATACCGCTGGAACGGAAGGTGAGCGGGCTGTCGGGCGGGCAGCGGGCGCAGGTGGCGGTCACGATGGCCCTGGCCGGCCGGCCGGACCTGCTCATCCTGGACGAACCACTGGCCAACCTCGACCCGCTGGCCCGTCACGACGTGATGCGTTCGATCATGGCGGAAGTGGCCGATCGGGAGCTGACCGTGCTGCTGTCCTCGCACGTCGTCTCCGACCTGGAGGAGACGTGCGACTGGCTGATCGTGCTGAACGGGGGACGGCTGCAGGTCAGCGGTGACATCGAGGAACTGCTCCAGGAGCACCTCGTGCTCACCGGGCCGCGGGAGGCCACGGCGGCGGGGGTACGGGTGGTGAGCGAGAGGCGTACCGGCAGGCAGACCGGCATGCTCGTCAGGGGACCGCTCCCGCCCGACCCGCGCTGGCGGGCACGACACCCCGGGCTGGAGGAGCTCGTCATGGGCTACCTGCGCAGCCCCGAGTCGGCGGCCCTGCCGCGACCGGCGGGGGTGGACGCGTGATCTGGGTGACCTGGCGCCAGCACCGGGCGCAGATCCTCGTGACGGCGGGCTTCCTGGCGCTGCTGGGGCTCCTGCTGCTGGGTTCGGCCGTCGAGGCGGGCCGGTACGTGGCCGAGCACGCCCCGCCGGGCTGCCCGGGGCCCGACGTGGCGTGCGGAGAGCTGGAGGTGGCGCTCGGGCGGCGCTACGGCGCGGTCTACACGATCTTCGGATGGATGCCGCTGGTGGCCCCCGCGCTGATCGGGGCGTTCTGGGGCGCGCCGCTGCTCGGCCGCGAGTACGAGCGCGGCACCCACCGGCTGGCCTGGACCCAGTCGGTGTCCGTACGGCGGTGGCTGCTGGTCAAGCTGTCGGTCCTGGGCGCGACGGTCACGGCCGGGGGGCTGCTGCTGTCGCTCATGGTGAGCCTGTGGCGGCCGGTGTTCAGGAAGGGGGCCGACTCCACCTTCGGCAACATCGGCGTGTTCAACATGGTCGGGGTCCAGCCCGGGGTGTGGTGGCTGTACGCGTTCATGCTCGGCGTCGCGGCCGGCGCCCTGTTCCGGCGGACGCTGCCCGCGATGGCGCTGGTCGTGGCGGGGGTGACGGTGACGATGTTCACGCTGTTCCAGCTGAGCGACCACTACGCCGAACCCGTGCGCGCCGAGCTGTCCGGCGACGTGCTGCTCGCCGACCCGGACGCCCGGCTGGTGGGCGCCGCCTGGGTGGAGCCGTCGGGCAGGGAGGTCACCGAGCCGTCGGTCGGCGGCTGCCCGCACCGGGCGGACATGGGACGGAGCGACAGGAACGCCAGAGCGTGGGAGGCGTGCCTGTTTGGCAAGGGGTACCGGCACGCGGTGTACTACCACCCGCCGTCCAGGTTCTGGCGCTTCCAGTGGACCGAGGCGGGCATCCTGACGCTCGCGTCGGCGGCTCTCGCCGGGCTGGCCGTACGCCGCACGCTGCGCAGGCCCGGCTGACGGGCCGGCGCCCGCGGGTCACAGCGGTCTGGCGGGGGGAAGGGTGATCCTGTCGACCGCCTCACGGCGGCGCCGTTCGGGGCGCCGGTCGTAGCGGGCCGTGGTGGCGGGGGAGGAGTGACCCACGAGGGCCTGGGCGGTGGCCAGGTCGACGCCCGCGTCGAGCAGCTCCCCGATGAAGGTGCGCCGGAAGTCGTGTGGGGTGCGGGCGGAGGCCCCGGCCTGAGCCAGCCGTCTGGCCAGGATGTCGGCGACCGCCTGGCCCGTCATGGGGGCGGGTCCGGCCCCTGTGGTCCTGAGCGAGCCGTACCGGCCGATGGGGCAGAACAGCGCCCCGGCGGGACGCCCCCGTACGGCCAGCCACCGTTCCAGCCTGCCGACGGCCTCGGACGTCAGGTAGACCAGCCGTTCCTTGTCGCGCTTGCCGCGCACCCGCAGGGAACGGGCCCCGGGGTCGTAGTCGTCCAGGGCCATCGCGGCGATCTCGGCGCGCCTGCAGCCGGTGGAGTACAGCACGGCGAGCAGGGCGGCGTCGCGTGTCCCGGCGGGGGAGGGGTCGTCGTCGCAGGCGGCCAGGGCGGCGCCGACGACCTCGGGCGGAACGTGCCTGCCCGCGGGAAGACGGGTGTGTTCGACGGTGGGCAGGTCGGCGGCGCGCTGGTACTCCTCGGCGGTCATCTGGCCCAGGCGCCACGCCTCGCGCAGCACCCTGCGCAGCGCGACGAGGTGTTTGTTGACATAGGCGGCCGACCAGCCGCGTTCGGTCATCAGGGTGCGCAGGCGCACGGTGTGCTCGTAACGCAGCAGATGCCAGGGCTGGCCCTCACCGCTGGCGGCCTGCCCGCCGGAGACGAGACCGGCCAGGCGGTCCAGGCAGCCGCGCATGGCGCGGCGGGACTCGGAGCTGGTCAGGGAGTCGAGGTACACCCGGTAGGGATCACGGGCGGGTTCGACGACGGGCCCCGAGGGCTCGGGCAGCACGGGCACGCTCACCCGGCGACCTTATCGAACCCTGGAAATCTACATTGTAAAGCCATCGGGTTGGACGCTCTTCCTCACACACCACAAAAACCCCTCATCGAGGAAGAAGGCGGCCTCCTCCGGAGGGGAGAAAACCCGGTGCGCCAGGCGGTTCCGGCAGGCAGAGTGAATGGAGTGATGTCCAGTTTTGTCCCTGGTCTGCAGTTTTCACGTGACTTCTACACGCAGGAGGTACGGCCCGTCATCGCCGGCGTCGCGCACAGCGCGGCGTTGATCGGGCCGGGCTCGGAGGTGCTGGCGTTCGACACCGAGCGTTCGGCCGCCCGTGGCTGGGGGCCGCGGGTGGTGGTGTTCGTTCCCGAGGGGTCGGTGGGTGAGGTCACCGCGTCGCTGGCCGAGGCGTTGCCCCGGGTGTTCGGTGGTTATCCGGTCGTGGTGGGGGAGGGCGGGGTCCGGGTGGTGGAGCCCTCGGTGTGGTTGCCGGGCAGGCTGGGGTTCGATCCGCTGGCCGGGGCCGGGGTGCTGGATTGGTTGTCGGTTCCCTGGCAGCGGTTGGCGGAGGTCACCGGTGGTGAGGTTTTCCACGATGGTCTGGGGGTTCTGGAGCGGGTTCGTTCGGTGTTGCGCTGGTATCCGGCTGATCTGGAGCGTTATGTGCTGGCGTGTCAGTGGCGGCGGGTGGCGCGGTTGGAGTCCTTTCCCCGCAGGTGCGGGGAGACGGGCGACGATCTGGGGTCGGCGGTGTTCACGGCGTCGCTGGTGGGGGAGTTGATGCGGCTGGTGTTGCTGGTGCGGCGCCGGTATCCGCCGTATGCGAAGTGGGTTGGGGGTGCGTTCGCGCGGCTTTCCGGTACGGCGGAGCTGGGTGAGGTGTTGTCGGCGGCGGTGGGGGCGGGGGATTGGCGGGTTCGTGAGCGGTGTTTGGGGGAGGCGGTCGAGCGGGTGTCGGTGTTGCACGGGCGGCTGGGGTTGGGGGCGGCGGTGCGGGGTGGTGGCGCGTGGGGGTTGGCTGAGGCGTTGGCCGGTGGGGTGGTCGATCCGGTGGTCAGGGGGTTTCCGTTGACGGGGTCGGTGGATCAGCTGGGTGGGTGTGCGGAGTTGCTTGAGGATCCGGTGCGGTGCCGGGCGGCGGTGGGGGCCGTATTGGGGTTGTGAGGGGGTGGGGGGTGGCGTCTATGGTGAGGGGATGTTCGCCCGGATTTCTTAGCTGAGGACTCGCTTCCACGTCAGGAGTGTGTCCTTTTCGCTATCCGGAGCGTTTTTTCATGATTACTGTCTGTGGTGTCGGTGTGCGGGCCGGCGCGCGTCTGTTGCTGTCCGATGTCTCCTTCTCGGTGTCTCCCGGTGATCGGGTGGGCCTGGTGGGCCGTAACGGTGCGGGCAAGACGACGTTGTTGTCGGTTCTGGCGGGTCTGTCGGAGCCGGCTGGGGGGACGGTCACCCGTAGGGGGCCGGTGGGGTTCCTCGCGCAGGACTCGCGGGCCGCTGATCAGTCGGTCTCGGTCACCGATCGGATTCTGTCGGCTCGTGGCCTGGATGCGGTTTCGCGTCGTCTCCGGGCGGCTGAGGGGGCGATGGCCGGGGCGGAGGGGCCCGCGTTGGAGCGGGCGATGGCTCGTTACGCGCGGGCGGAGGCGGAGTTCCAGGCGGGCGGCGGGTACGCGGCGGAGGCGGAGGCTGCTCGGGTGGCGGCCGGTCTGGGGTTGCCTGAGCGGGTGTTGGCGGAGCCGTTGGGGGCGTTGTCGGGTGGGCAGCGGCGCCGGGTCGAGCTGGCGCGGATCCTGTTCGCGGGGTACGGCGGGGGCACGTTGTTGCTGGATGAGCCGACGAACCATCTGGATGTCGACGCGCTGGCGTGGCTGCGGTCTTTCCTGCTGGGGTATCGGGGTGGGCTGTTGGTGATCAGTCATGACACGGCGTTGCTGGCCGGGGTGGTCAACCGGGTCTTCCATGTGGACGCCGTGCGGGGTGCGGTCGATGTGCACAACACGGGGTGGGCGGCGTATCTTGCGCAGCGTGAGGCCGATGAGCGGCGGCGGGTGCGGGAGAGGGTGAACGCTGAGCGTAAGGCGGCGTCGTTGCACGCGCAGGCGGATCGGATGAAGGCGCGTTCGGCGACTTCGGTGGTGGCCAGGAGTATGGCGCGGCGGGCGGATCGGATGCTGGCCGGTCTTGAGCCGGTGCGGCGTGCGGAGAAGGTGGCGAGGATTCGGCTGCCGGAGCCTGAGCCGTGTGGGCGGGTGCCGTTGGGTGCGGTGGGCCTGTCGAAGTCCTATGGCGGCCGCCGGGTGCTGGACGGGGTTGATCTGGCGGTGGATCGGGGTGCCCGGGTGGTGGTGCTGGGTCTCAACGGTGCGGGCAAGACGACGTTGTTGCGTGTGCTGGCGGGCCGGGAGGAGCCGGATGGTGGCCGGGTGGTGCGGGGGCAGGGGTTGCGGCTGGGGTATTTCGCGCAGGAGCACGACACCGTCCGGGGGGATCGTACGGTGCGGCAGAACCTGGTGGAGGTGGCGCCGCATCTGACGGATGGTGAGGTGCGGGGGGTGTTGGGGGCTTTTCTGTTCCGGGGGGACGATGTCGACAAGCCGGCCGGGGTGTTGTCGGGTGGGGAGCGGACGCGTCTGGTGTTGGCGGGGTTGGTTCACTCGGGGGCGAATGTGTTGTTGCTGGATGAGCCGACGAACAATCTCGATCCGGCGTCGCGGGGTGAGGTGCTGGCGGCGGTGGGTTCCTATCCGGGGGCGATCGTGATGGTCACCCATGATGAGGGGGCCGTGGAGGCGTTGCGGCCGGATCGTGTCCTGTTGTTGCCGGAGGCGGATGAGGATCTGTGGGGTGAGGAGTATCGGGGGTTGGTCGCTTTGTCGTGAGGGGGGTCACACGGTGGCGGTGTGGCGGGTGAGCATGCGTCGTTCGAACCACAGGGAGGTGAAGGGGGGGATGGCGCAGGCCAGGCCGAGTGCCGTGGTGGGGATGCTCCAGCGGGCGGTGCGGGCGGCGGCGATGACTCCGGCGACGTAGAGGACGAACAGTGCGCCGTGGATGGGGCCGAACACTCTGACGCCGAGGTCGCCGGTGGCGGCGATGTATTTGAAGTACATCCCGATGAGGAGTCCGGCCCATGAGCACGCTTCGGCGATGGCGACGTATCGGAACAGGCGGAGCGTGGTGGGCACGGTGGGGGACCTCTCCTTTGGGGACCGGGAACGGGGGGTGGGGTTGGTCCTCACCTTAGGGGTGGTGGGTGGCGGTCCTGTTTCCGGGTTGTCGGCGGTGTCTTCGGGCTGGTGGGGGCGGCATGCTGGAGGGGTGGATGTGGATGATGGGCTGCTGCCGATCGGGCAGTTCGCGAGGTTGTGCCGGTTGAGTGTGAAGCAGTTGCGGCATTACGCGGATTTGGGGTTGCTGGTTCCGGCGTGGATCGATCCTGACAGTGGTTACCGGTATTACCGGGTGGCGCAGGCCAGGCAGGCGTTGTCGATCGGGTTGCTGCGGTCGTTGGATGTGCCGTTGAGCGCTGTCGGTGAGGTGTTGTCGGGGGTGGCGGTGGCTGAGGTGCTGGGGCGGGTGCGTGATGAGTTGGAGGCGGAGCTGGCGCGGCGGAGCCGTACGTTGGCGACGTTGGAGCGGTTGTTGGTGTCGGGGGTGCCGCCGGTTGAGGTGACGGTGGAGCGGCAGGGGCCCCGTCAGGTGGTGTTGGTGCGTGATGAGGCGGTTTCGCCGCAGGACATCGCTCGGGCGACGGGGGCGTGTGTGGCGTCGTTGGTGCGTGCTGTCCGGGAGGGTGGGTTGGAGGAGGGGTTGCGGTTGACGGGTTTGTTTCCGGTGGAGATGGGGGAGCCGATTCCGGTGGTGGTCGCGGTGGAGTTCGGGGGGCCTGCTCCGCGGGGGACGCGGCCGTACATTCTGCCGGGTGGGGTGTTCGCGGGGGCGGTGCATGTGGGGCCGTATGACCAGATTGATTTGACCGCGCATGCTGTGTTGGCGTGGTGTGCTGAGCGGGGTCATACGCCGGATGGGCCGATTCGGGAGGTTTATCTGTCGGATCCGGCGCGGACTTCGCCGGATCGGTTGCGTACCCGGGTGATGGTCAGGTTGGGGGAGCAGGGTCTTTCGGAGGGTCTCACGGCAGGGTGAGGATGCGGGGGCCGTCGTCGGTGATGGCGACGGTGTGTTCGACGTGGACGGCTTGGCTGCCGTCGACGCTGGTCAGGGCCCAGCCGTCGGGGGCGGTGAGGTAGGTGTCGTGGCCTCCGGCCATGAACATGGGTTCGATGGCGAGGACGAGGCCGGGGCGGAGGGTCATTCCGCGGCCTGGGCGGCCGTGGTTGGCGACGTGTGGGTCTTCGTGCATGGCGCGGCCGACGCCGTGGCCTCCGAAGTCGGTGGGGATGCCGTATCCGGCTTGGCGGCCGACGGTGGCGACGGCGTGGCCGATGTCGCCCAGTCGGCTGCCGGGTGTGCAGGTGGTGATGGCGTTGGCGAGGGCGGTTTCGGCGTCGTTGATGAGTTTCAGGTCCTGGGGGTCGGCTGGGCCGACGGTGAGGCTGATCGCGGCGTCGGCGGCCCAGCCGTCGAGGTAGGCGCCGCAGTCGATGCTGAGCAGGTCGCCGGGGCGTAGCCGGTAGTGGTCGGGGATGCCGTGGACGAGGACGTCGTTGACGGAGGTGCAGATGACGGCGGGGAAGGGGGTGGGGGCGAAGTGGGGTTTGTAGTGGAGGAAGGCGGGTTTGGCGCCGGCCGCCGAGATGACGGTGGCGGCGGTTTCGTTGAGTTCGAGGAGGGTGGTGCCGGGGGTTGCCTGGTCGCGTGCCGCCTGTAGTGCGTTGGCGACGACGCGTCCGGCCTCGCGCATGGCTTCCAGTTCTGCCGTTGTTTTGATCTCGACCACGTGTCACCTTCCGGTCCAATACTTATACCGGTATTGTTATCACGTTTGCTAAGCTTCCGCACATGGTGCGACCCCCACTGACCGAACTCGACCACGAACGCGGCCACCGCCTGGGCGCCCTGCTACGCCAGGCCCGCGGCACCCGCAGCATGACGGAGGTCGCCGCCGCCGCCGGACTGTCCGCGGAGACCCTCCGCAAGATCGAAACCGGCAGAGTCCCCACCCCCGCCTTCTTCACCATCGCCGCCCTCGCCCAGACCCTGAACATCTCCATGGACGTCCTCGCCGAGGTCTGCACCGCCGAACGCGCCGCCTAAACCCCGCCCCCGCCCGAAACCCCCCGCTCCCGCAACAACGGATGAGCCCGCATCGCCACCTCCAGCTCACCCGGCAACTCATCCCGGTAACGCCCCAGCGTCGCCAGATCACCGTGCCCCAGCACCCGCCGCACCGCGTCCATGTCCACCGCCTCGGCCAGCAGATGCGTCGCCGTCGTATGCCGCAACCCATGCGGCGTCACCGAACGCCGCCGATCCGGATCAACCCGCCGCTGCACCCGGTCGATCACCGCCTGAACATCCCCCCGCGCCAGCCGCCTGCCCCGCCACGACAACAGCAACGCCTTGTCCTGTACCCCCCGCAGAACCTCACCCCGCCACGACAGATACGCCTCAAGCACCCGCGCCACATCACCCGGCAACGGCACATCACGCGTCTTACCGCCCTTACCGAAGATCCGCCAGTAACGCACCCCGTCGTTGGTGTAGAAATCCTCCACATCCGCCCGCACCAACTCCGAAACCCGCGGCCCCATCGTCGACAGCAACAACACGATCAACGCATCCCGCAACTCCGTCCGCTGATCACGCCGCCGCGCCCGCCCCGCCTCCTCAACCGGCCCGTCACCCAACTCCCGCGCCGCCCCGACCAACCCCTGAGCCTGCTCCCGCGTCAACGCCCGCCGCTGCGGCCGCAACCCGCCACGCTCCTTGGCCGAAACCGTCACCAACGCCATCGGATTGACCTGCACCCACCCCGCCAGCGACGCGTGCTTGAACAACGCGGAAACCGACCGCCGAAACCTCGCCTGCGACGAAGCCGACTGCACCCCGCCCCCCTGACCGGGATCGGCCCGCCGCCCATCGGGCTTACGCGCGAACGCCAGCAGAACCGCATCGACGTCCTCACCGGTCAGATCATCGAGAACCGTCTCCTCACCCGCCAACCCCACGAACGTCGCCACATCACGCGCGTAAACCTCCGCCGTCGCCGGAGACAACGCCCCCGTCAACGTCTTGGCCCGCACCAACTCCACATACCGATCGGCCGACTCCCGCACCGTGAGGCGATTCAGACCCGCTGGCCGCATGACTCCCCGGACACCCTTCCTCGACGATCAGCCCGGCCGTACCCGCCCCAGACCACCCCGCCTGGCACACAGACCGCCACCGGACACCACCGCGGGCACCCCACACCCACACGGGGGAGAGGGGGAAACCAGCCGACGACGCGCAGCGAACCGCCGGCCACGCCCACCCGCCCAACGTAGACGATCACACCCGCCCACGGGCGGACAAGTCACATGTAAGGGCGGGCAGCCGCGACCAACCCGGCAACCGCACCGGCCGTACTGACCGCGACCGCCGACGGGGGAGTGCGCTCCCGCACATCCTCAGCCCGGATCGCCATCACCGCCGGAGGACTCCCCAGATCACCGTAACGAGCCGCGACCGCCTCCGTCACCGCCCTGCCCACGTCGGCCACCACGTCCTTGACCCGCCCGCACCCGCCGCTCACCGACAGATGACCCAGCAACGCCGCGAACCGCAACTCCTCGGCCACCGGCCCAGCCCCGGCCTCACGCTCCGCCGACACCCTCGGCGGATCAAGCCAGAACACCGCGCCGTGCAGAAAACCCGCATACGACACCGCACCCCGGCCCGGCTCCCGCACCGCGTCGGCGAGCAGCCGCCCGAACTCCGCCAGATCAGCGTCCGGCGGCAAATCCGTGGTCACCAGCAACGGCACAATCAGCGAGTCAAGCATCGGCGAACACCCTTCCTGAGAGTCGGCTCATCGTAGAACCCGGCACCGACAATTCCAGGAGCCCACCGCAACCAAGAGGGCAAAACCCAGCCGCCGGACAACATTTCAGGAAAAACCCTCCAGGACGAAAACCACCAGGATCCGGCCCTGCCCCGCCGGACCGGCCACGAGCCGCACCTGAGTAAGACGCCCCGCCGGGCGGCGACCCCCGGCCCCCGGAGACCCACCCCGCAAAACCGGCGCAGACCGCCGAAAAACCCGGCAGCCGACAAACTCCTCAAACCTTTCCCCGACAGGAACGAAAACACCACCCGCCCTCCACGCACAAAACCACAAAAAAACTCCACGCCCTTCGACCAACGCGTCATCAACGAATTCCACACCAACGGCGGACGCGTCAGCGGACCTTTCGAAAGGACACGCCCCCCTTCACCACAACCGAGCGCGAACCGGACCCGTCCCGCCCGCCCACGGCACGGGACGGCCTCCCGTTCGCCACCACCTCGACCGGGGGCCGGCTCCACCGCGCCGTCACCGGTCCCGGATGGGCCGTCCGTCGCGTCCTCGCCCCGGGCCCGGCTGCCCGGCGGGGGAGGCCGGTCGCGGTTCCGGCGGACCCGCCGGGCAGGGTCCCTGCGGGGGAGCGCCGGACCCGCGTCGTTCCGTGTCGTCTGTGTGGGGAGCGGGACGCCGGGGCCGTGGGGGCGGTGCTCCCGTCCTGGGCCGGGATTTCTTATACCAAACAGAATTGGGTTTCTGTTTGGTATCACGATTTTTCCGGACAAAGCGGGTGAGGCGGCGGAGTCAGGGGACGCCGGAGCCGCGCGCCCAGGTTCGGCGCCCCGCCGCCGACCGGGACCGCCCTGGCCTGCCGGGCCTCCGGCGTCCGCGTTCGGCCGCTCGCCGGAACCTCGCCGCGCCTGGAGGCCGCGGGCGTGCCGGGAGCTCCGTTTCCCCGTTCTTCATGATCGATTTACGGGCGGGCGGTGTTCTCCCGGACGGCCGGTGCGCGTTACCCGGTGTCCGGCCGTCGCGGTGTGTTCGCCGTGCCGTGTTCCGGTGTGTTCGCCGTACGGAACTCCGGGGCCGGCGTTCGCCGGGCGGGCGTCGCAGCGGGTTCTCCGGGGCTTCCCGACGGTTTTGATGCATAATTTTACTTATGCATCACTTGTGACCGCCCTCCTCCGCCGTGGCCTCTCCCTGTTCTCCGGGGCTCGCGGGGTTCGGGAACAGGCGGGCGAGCCCGCTGTGCAGGATCGCGGTGGCCTCCTGCGGGGTGCGTTGCCCGGCGAGGACGGCGACGCCCAGTCCGGCGGCGGTCGCCAGCAGGGTGACGGCCTCGGTGCGCGGGTCGAGGCCGGGTGCGAGGTCTCCGTCGTCGCGGGCCCGGGTCAGCTGGCGGGTGACGAAGGTCTCCATGGCGTCGGGTGCGTTCAGGAAGGGGTGCGCGGCGAGTGTCTCGTCGGTGACGGCCAGGACGGCGTAGGAGGTGTAGGCCAGGTGGAAGGCGCGGCTGCGTTCGTCGGTGGGGACGGCTTCGGCGAGGACGGCCTCCATGACGTCGCGTGGCCGGTGGGCGCCGGTGAGGCGGGTGCGCAGGCGTTGGGCCATCTCTTCGGTGAGGCGGTTCAGGGTGGTGTGCATGAGGTGTTGTTTGGTCTCGAAGTAGTGCTGGACCAGGCGGAGGGAGACGCCGGCCTCCGCGGCGACGGCGCGCATGGTGACGGCGTGCAGTCCTGATCGGGTCATGACGCGCAGGACGGCTTCGGTGATGTCGTGGCGGCGGGTTTCGCGGTTGTCGGTCCGGTTCACGGGTGCTTCCTGGTGGACGTGGCCTCACAATGTTGATACAACCGTACCGTATACGTGTGTATCAATTTTGCCGGGAGGGCGTGTGGACGGTGGGACCCGTGCCGGGATCGGGCGGTTTCGTGATGGGCGGGCCGAGCGCAGGTTCCGGGCCGCGTACGAGGTGGCGATGGGGTTGTGGCCGCCGCACGAGGTGTTCGACGTGGAGACCTCCTTCGGGACGACGCGGGTCTACCGGTGCGGGCCGCGGGACGGGGAGCCGGTGGTGCTGTTGCACGGGCACGGTGCGAACGCCTCCATGTGGTATCTGCAGGCCGCCGGGGTGGGGTGTCACCGTCCGGTGTACGCGGTGGAGACGATCGACGATCCGGGGGGTGGTGTGCAGCGGCGGGTGGTGACGGGGTCCGGGGACTCGGCGGCCTGGCTTGAGGAGGTTCTGGCCGGGCTGGGGCTGGAGCGGGTGCATCTGGTGGGGTTGTCCTACGGTGGCTGGCTGGCGCTGAACCAGGCCGTGTACGGGGCCCGGCGGCTGGCGTCGGTGACGTTGCTCGATCCGGGTGGGCTCGCGCGGGTGCCGCTTCGGTTCATGGTGACGTTGCTGGTGACGTTGTTGGCGATGGCCGCTCCCCCGTCGTGGCGGCGGGCGCTGTACCGGGTGGTGGCGGAGTGGGCGCTGGTGGGGCGGCCGGAGATCATGGCGCCGGTCGTGGCCGGGGCGCGGGGGTTTCGGCCGGATCGCAGTCCGGCGCGGCGGTTCGGTGACGAGGAGCTGGCGCGGGTGGCGGTGCCGGTGCAGTTGATCGTCGGGGGGCGCAGCAGTCTGGTGCGTCCGGCCGAGGTCGTCGAGCGGGCGCGGCGGTTGCTTCCGGTGGTGCACGCGGAGGTGGTGCCGGGTGTGGGGCACGCGGTCGCGCTCGAGGCGCCGGAGCTGGTCAACGATCGTCTTGTGGCGTTCGCGGATCGGTGTCGCGGTGGTGGGGGCCGCTCCCCCGGGCCGGATGCATAATCGCCTGTGTGATGGACGGTTGTGGTCTGCGGGAGGTCGCCGGGGAGTTCCTGCTGTCGTTGCGGGCCAAGAAGCTCTCCCCCAGTACGGTCGCCGGTTACGACAGTGATCTGCGGATCGTGGCGGAGCTGGTGGCGCGGCGTGCGGAGGTTCCGGTTGAGGATCTGCGGGTGGAGGTGTTGACGGCGCGGCTGGTCAGGGGGGCGTTCGCTGATTTCGCCGGGTCGCGTTCTGCGGCCAGTGTGAACCGGGCGTGGAGTGCGTGGAACCGGTTTCTGACGTTCTGCGTGGCGGAGGGGGTGCTGGAGGGTAATCCGATGGCGGCGGTGCCGCGGCCGAAGCAGCCGGCGAAGGCGCCCAAGCCGTTGCTGGGTGACGGGTCGGCGTCGGTGACGTTGCTTGAGCGGGTGGCGGCGGGGGCGCGTAAGGCGCGTGATCCGTGGGTGGAGCGTGATCTGGTGGTGCTGGCGCTGGCGCTGGTCACGGGGATGCGGTCGGCGGAGTTGCTGGGGCTGACGATGGGGTCGTTCGGCGGTCCTTCGGGTGAGCGGCGGGTTCAGGTGGTGGGCAAGGGCGGCAGGACGCGGTCGTTGCCGATCGAGGAGCCGGTCGAGGTGCTGGCCGATCGGTATGTGCGCAGCCGGTTGGAGCGGTTCGGGCTCGGGGGGTTGCCGCCTTCGGCGGTGTTTCTGGTGGACACGCGTAATGAGCCGTTGCGGCGGGGTGGTCTGCAGTATCTGGTGCGGCAGTGTTATCGGTACGCGGGGGTGCACGATCGGGTGCAGCGGGGGACGTTGGTGCACGCGTTGCGGCATGAGTTCGCGACGCGGCTGGCGGAGCGGGGGGCCTCGGCGCATGAGCTGATGGAGTTGCTGGGGCATTCGTCGATCGTGACGGGTCAGGCGTATGTGGCTTCGACGGCGCGTGAGGTGCGCCGGGCGGCGGGGGTGAATCCGGCTTATGGGGTGATCGGCCGGTTGGCGGGGTCGTCAGGGGGCGTGGATCTTCCTGACGAGGCGTGAGGCGGCGCGGTGGCTGAGGCCGGTTTCTCCCCGGACGAGGATGACGGCCTGGTCGAACTGGCCGGTGGCTTTGAGGTGCAGGACCTGTTCGATGAGGGCGGGGCCGAGTCCGCCGCCGATGAGGGTGTTGCGGGGGCGCTGGGTGAGTCGTACGGCGAGCGCGATGAGGCCGATGATCACCAGGGCGGCGAGGGCCGCGAGGAGGATGACGGCGGCCGTGTTGACCATGGGGTGATCCTTGCGGGTGTGGGGGCCGGGTGGTGAAGGCCGTACCCGGTGTGTCGTCTCGTATGCCGTCCGGGCGGGGTGTTCTGTGTTCGTGCCCGTCCCGGCGGAGCCCTGCCGCGGTGCGGGGCCGCCGGTGGGGCCGGGGCGGGTCTCCCCCGGTGTCGTGTGCCGCGGTGCCGTACCCGGTTGGTGGGTTGCGGAAGTGTCGCCGGTCTCTGTTACGTTCCGGGCGTGTCTGCAGAGCCTCTGATCCGCGCGCGCGGGCTTGTCAAACGGTTCGGTGACTTCGTCGCGGTCGACGGGATCGATCTGGAGGTGGAGCCGGGTGAGGCGTTCGGGTTCCTGGGGCCGAACGGGGCGGGTAAGTCCTCGACGATGCGGATGATCGGCTGTGTGTCGATGCCGTCGGCGGGTGAGTTGCGGATTCTGGGGATGGATCCGGTGCGGGACGGGGCGCGGATCAGGGGGCGGCTGGGGGTGTGCCCGCAGCTGGACAATCTTGATCCGGATCTGAGTGTGCGGGAGAACCTGACGACGTACGCGCGGTATTTCGGGATGTCGCGGGCGAGGGCGCGGGAGCGGGCCGAGGAGTTGCTGGATTTCGTGCGGTTGCGGGATCGGGCCTCCAGCAGGGTCGAGCCGTTGTCGGGGGGGATGAAGCGGCGGCTGACGATCGCGCGGGCGATGGTGAACGATCCTGATCTGGTGTTGCTGGACGAGCCGACGACGGGGCTTGATCCGCAGGCGCGGCATCTGTTGTGGGAGCGGTTGTTCCGGTTGAGGCAGCGGGGTACGACGCTGGTGCTGACGACGCATTACATGGATGAGGCCGAGCAGTTGTGTGATCGGCTGGTGGTGATGGACGGGGGGCGGATCGTCGCGGAGGGGTCGCCGCGTTCGCTGATCGGGACGTACTGCGCGCCGGAGGTGGTGGAGTTGCGTTTTCCCGAGGGGGTGGATGTGGCGGGTGGGCTCGCGGGGATCGGGCGGGCGGATCCGTTGCCGGATCGGGTGTTGCTGTACACGGGTGATGGGGACGCGGCGGTGGCGGAGGTGCGGCGGCGGGGGTTGGTGCCGTCGAGTGTGCTGGTGCGGCGTTCTTCGCTTGAGGATGTGTTTCTGCAGTTGACGGGCCGGACGTTGGTGGATTGAGGTGGTTCGTCCGGCGGTGGCGGTGTTTGAGCGGCATCTGTGCCTGTACCGGAGGGTGTGGCGGGCGTCGGTGTTGTCGTCGTTCGTGGTGCCGGTGCTGTTCCTGGTGAGTTTCGGGGTGGGGGTCGGCCGGTATGTGGGTGAGGTCGGCGGGGTGGGGTATCTGGCGTGGATCGCGCCGGGGGTGATGGCTTCGACGGCGTTCCAGATGGCGGTGGGTGATTCGACGTACCCGGTGCTGGGTGACTTCAAGTGGGTGCGGGGATTTCACGCGATGCGGGCCACTCCGGTCGGGGTGCGGGACATGGTGGCGGGTGGCCTGCTGTATGTGGTGTTGCGGGTGGAGAGCGCGGTCGTGGTGTTCCTGGTGGTGGCCGGGGCGTTCGGGGCGTTGCGTTCGCCGTGGGTGGTGGTGACGCCGGTGGTGGCGGCGTTGCTGGCGGTGGCGGTGGCGGCGCCGGTGACGGGGTTCTCGGCGAGCATCGATCACGACAGTTATTTCGCGTTGTTGTTCAGGTTCGTGATGATTCCTTCGGCGTTGTTCGGCGGGGTGTTCTTCCCGGTGGAGCAGTTGCCGCCGGTGGTGCGTCCGCTGGCGTACGCGTCGCCGTTGTGGCATGGGGTGGAGTTGTGCAGGGCGGCGACGCTGGGGGCGGCTCCGCCGTGGCCGGTGGGGTGGCATGTGGGGGTTCTGCTGGTGTTCGCGGGTGCGGGTGCGGTGTGGGCGGTCCGGGCGTTCGGCAGACGGTTGAGGGACTGAGGCGGTCATGGTTTCTGCGGTGCTGGCCGTGCGGGTCTCTCCGGCGCGGGTGGGGGCGGTGGCCGGGCGCAACGTGGGGGCGCTGCGGTCGGGTCCGGCGTATTGGCTGGTGCTGGCCTCGGGGTTCTTCGAGCCGGTGCTGTATCTGCTGTCGATCGGTGTGGGGGTCGGGGCGCTGGTCGGTGAGCTGCGGCTGGGCGACGGGCGGACGGTGGGTTACGCGGTGTTCGTGGCGCCGGCGATGCTGGCGGTCTCGGCGATGTCGGGGGCGTTGTCGGAGACGACGTTCAACTTCTTCTTCAAGATGAGGTACGCCAAGACGTTCGAGGCGATTCTGGCGACGCCGGTGCGGCCGTTGGAGGTGGCGCTGGGTGAGCTGGCGTGGGCGCTGGCGCGCAGTGCGCTCTACACGGGGGCGTTCCTGATGGTGATGACGGCGATGGGGCTGACGCGGGCCGGGTGGGCGCTGGCGGCCTTTCCGGCGGCGTTGCTGGTGGGGCTGGCGTTCGGTGCGGTGGGGATGGCCGTCAGCACGGTGATGCGGGGCTGGCAGGACTTCGATCTGGTGAGTACGGGCCAGTTCGCGTTGTTCCTGTTCTCCGGGACGTTCTCGCCGGTCGGGGACTATCCCCCGGTGTTGCGGGCGGTGGTCGAGGCGGCGCCGTTGTTCCACGCGGTGGAGTTGGTGCGGGGGCTGGCGGCGGGGTTGCCCGGCTGGGGGCTGGCGGGGCACGCGGCGTATCTGCTGGTGATGGCGGCGGCGGGGTTGTGGGTGGCGGCGCGGCGGCTGGAGCGGGTGCTGTGCCGGTGACCGGGGTGTATCGGGGGTGGTCAGGCGGGGGTGTAGGGGGTGGCGGAGACGACGGCGGTGAGGGGCAGCGGGCCGTAGATGTGGGGGAAGGTCTCGGCCGAGCCTGCGGGGGTCTCCAGGCGGACGTCGAGGCCGGCCGGGTCGATGGTCAGGACGAGCAGGGGCTGGGTGACGTCGCGGTAGAAGCGGCCGGCGACGCCGTCGAGCTGGGTGCGGTCGCAGCAGGCGTGGATGAAGCCCTCCTGTTCGAGGGTGCGGCCCAGGGTGGAGACGCGGTACTCCCCCTGGGGCTGGGCGGCGTCCCAGTCGGCGGCCAGGGCCAGGTGCAGGATGGTCATGGGGCGGGCCTTTCCTTGAGGGGGCGGGTCGTCAGGGGGCGCTGCCGGCGAGGTTGATCAGGACCACTCCCCCGATGATGAGGGCGATGCCGCCGGCTTTGACGAGGGTGAGGCTTTCGCCGAGGAAGAGCATGCCGATGACGGCGATGGCGGCGGTGCCGGCGCCGGACCAGACGGCGTAGGCGGTGCCGATCTCCAGCTGGCGTTTGAGGGCCTGGCCGAGCAGGGCGAACGCGGTGGCGTATCCGGCGACGACGAGCAGTGCCCATCCTTTGTGGGTGAAGCCGTCGCTGAACTTCAGGGCGGTGGTCGCCGTGATCTCGGCGATGATGGCTCCCGCCAGGAGCAGCCACGCCATGGGTCACTCTCCCGAATTCTGCTTACATCCCCTCCGAAACCGGCATGACCGTACCATTTCTGGCGGGGTTGGGGGCCGGAAACCCGGTGCGGCGGTTTCACTTGCGAGGGGTGTCGAATGCGTGTTCCACTGAGCGGCATGCGTTGGGAGGCTCCCGCCCTGTTGCCCGAGCCCGCCAGGGGTGGGCCGCGGATCGCGCGTTCGGCGGTGACCCGGGTGCACGGCGCGGTGACCTGTTACGAGGTGCAGGCCCGTACGGCGCTTGAGCGGACGGGGCAGGGGTGGACGGTGAGTCCCTATCAGGGGTGTGCCGGGGGGTGCCGTTACTGTTCGGCGCGGCACGGTCATCGCCGGCTCGGGCTGGACGGCGGTGCCGGGTTCGACTCGCGGATCGTGGTGCGCACCAACATCGTGCGGCGGTTGCGTGCGGAGCTGGTCTCCCGGTGGGACGGTGAGCATGTCGCCGTGGGGATGGCGGGTGACTGTTATCAGGGGGTCGAGGAGGTCTACCGGCTGATGCCGGGGGTGGTGGCGGCGTTGCGTGAGGCGGGGGCGCCGTTCACGGTGCACACCAAGGGGACGCTGATCCTGCGGGACGCCGATCTGCTGGCGGGGGCGCCGGGGGCGGGGGTGGTGGTCTCGATCGCGTTCGTCGACGACCGGGTGCGGCGTGGGGTGGAGCCGGGGGTGCCGGACGCGCAGCGGCG
>NZ_JBHSBC010000008.1:318026-360298 GCF_042650425.1 Streptosporangium jomthongense
CGGGGGGTGCCCAGCGGGGTGGAGATGGCGCCGATCCTGCCGTTGCTGACCGACTCCCCCGACCAGATCTCCGCGACGGTGCGGCGGGTGGCGGCGGCGGAGGCGGTCAGCCTGACGCCGCGGGTGCTGCGGCTGCCGCCGGGGGCGCGGGAGTGGTACATGGCGTGGGTGGGTGAGCATCATCCGGGGCTGGTGGCCCGGTACGGGGAGTTGTACGCCGCGGGGGCGGAGGCCGATCCGGTGTACGTGCGGGCGGTGGTGGGGCAGGTGCTGCAGGTGGCCGCCCGTTACGGTCTGAGCCCGACGCGGCCGGAGCAGCCGTTGCCGCTGGCGCTTCCGGCGCCGACGCAGATCAGCCTGTTGTGAGGTGGCCGCGCCGTGGCGGCGCGGCCTCGCCGGAGGGGCGGGTGGTCAGGCCTTGAGGGCGCTGCCCTTGCGCCACTCCTTGAACGGCATCTGCCAAAAGCCCCAGCCGTTGTTCCACTCCAGTTGCCGGGTGGTGCCGGTGATGGTGATCACGTCGCCGCGCTGGACCTGGTCGTAGAACCATTTGGCCTGGTCGGGGCGGGCGTTGACGCAGCCGTGGCTGACGTTCTGGCGGCCCTGGGCCCAGACGTTGTTGAGGGCGTGGACGTATTCGCCGCTGTTGGAGAAGCGCACCGCGTGGTTGATCATCAGGTCGTAGTAGCCGGGGTCGCCCTTCTTGCGGCCCGGGGAGATCATCCGTTCGGGGTTGGCCTTGCCCATGGTGAGGTGGACGCCGCTGGTGGTGGTGTACTCGCGGGTGTCGCCCTTGCCCGCGCTGATCAGCATGGTCTGCACGACCTTGCCGTCGCGTCTGACGATCATCTTGTGCTTGCGGGTGTCGACGACGGAGATCTGGGCGGCGCCGATGCGGATGACCTTGGTGAGGTTCTTGACGCCGTACATGTCCTTGCCGCCGCGGACGCCCTTGATGCGGGCGGTGAAGGTGACCTTCTGGTGGGCGGGCCAGTACTTGGCGGTGCGGTAGATCACGGTGGTGTCGTTGATCCACCGCCAGGCGCCGGGGACGGGTTTCTCCGCCTTGACCTCCAGGGCCTTCTCCACGGCGGCCTTGTTGGCGACCTGCTGGTTGAAGGTGACGATGATCGGCGCCCCCACGCCGACCTTCTCGCCCTTGATGGCCGGGGTGACGTCGGCGACGGCCAGTTCCACCTTCGGTTTGAGTGTGGTGAAGGTGCTGGTGGCGGTGGTGCCGTCCACGGTGCGGACGGAGACGTCGTAGGTGCTGGAGGGTTCCATGGGCACGGTGGAGGTCCACTTGGTGCGCTGGGCGTCGAAGTCGCCTTCGAGTTTGTGGCTGCCGCTTTGCACGGTGACCTCCTCCAGGGCGCCGCCGTCGGCGGTGACGACGACCTTGCGGTCGGGCCGTACGGCGGCGCCGCCCTGGGCGGGGCTGATCCTGATGGTGGGGGCGGCGGGTGTGGGGGTGGCCGTCTCGCCGCCGGGGGTGCCTGCGGCGCCGGGTGCCGCCGGGGTGCCGCCGGAGCAGGAGGTGGCCAGCAGGGCGGCGGCCAGGCCCAGTGCGGCCAGCGGTTTCCTCAGGTCACGGCGTTCCATGTTCAGCACAGCTCTCTCCCCCAACCGCAAAGTGCGTCTAAAAACTCTAATAGGTGACGCTGGAGCACTATGCACGGTTCGTGAGAGTTGAATCACATTTAGGTTACTTTCGGTGACGGGGGCGGCCGTTCCGGCCGGTTCGTGCCTCACCCGGGCGGGTGAGGCACGGTGTTCACCGGATGTTCGTGAGAAGGCTCACAGCGCCGTTCCGGGCGCGGCGGGGGCCTTGACCGGGTGGAAGGCGCGGCGCAGGGCGTACATCAGGTCGTCCTGCATCCGGCGGGAGACCTGGGCGTCGGGGACCCAGGAGCAGCCGTGGAAGGTCCCCGGGTACATGTGCAGGCCGACCGGGACCCCGGCCTGCACGAGTCTGGCGGCGTAGGCCAGGCCCTCGTCGCGCAGCGGGTCGAACTCGCACACCACCACGTACGCCGGGGGAAGCCCCGACAGGTCCTCGGCCCTGGCCGGGGCGGCGTAGATCGGGACGTCGTCGCCGCCGGGCCGGTGGGCCCGGCCGAGGTAGTAGTCCCAGCTGATCTCGGCCTTGTCGCGGCTCCAGCCGGGGGTGTCGACGAAGGCGCGCATGGAGGGGGTGTCCAGGCGGTCGTCGAGTTCGGGGATGCCGAGGTACTGCAGGCACAGCGCGGGGCCGCCGCGGTCCCTGGCCAGCAGCGCGACCGCGGCCGACAGGCCGCCGCCCGCGCTCTCCCCGCCCACGGCGATCCGCGCCGGGTCGACGCCGAGTTCCGCCGCGTTCTGCGCGGTCCACACCAGCGCGGCGTAGCAGTCCTCGACGCCGGCGGGGTAGGGGTCCTGCGGGGCGAGGCGGTAGTCGACGGAGACCGACACCACGCCCATGGTCTCGGCCAGGGAGGCCAGCAGCGCGTCGCCCATCTCGATCTGGCCCACGATGAAGCCGCCGCCGTGGATGAAGACCATCGCCGGGGCCGGTTCGGCCGAGCGCTCGCGCGGGGCGTACAGGCGCACCCGTACCGGCCCGCCGGGGCCGGGGATGTGGCGGTCCTCGACCGTCACGGTGTCGGGGAAGCCGCCGGGCATCGAGCTGAAGAACTCCTTGAGGACCTGCCGGGAGGTCACCGTGTCACGAAGGTCGTGCTCGGGCAGCAGGTCGGCGGTGAACGGAGCGAGCTCGGGGTCGAATCCGTAGGGCATCAGGGGGCTCTCCTCAGATCGGGTCGGCCCCATGATGCCCGGCGCCGGCGCGGCCGGGCCGGGCGCGGGCGGTGACTTGGACACGCACGCGCATGAACGGATGCGTGACGTCCAAGTCACCGCCCGCCGGGCCCCGCGGGAGGGCCGCCCGGGGTCAGGGTGAGCGCAGGCGGTGGGTGAGGCTGGTGTGGCGGCGCCCGGCGCCGCGGGTGCGCACCGCCTGGGCCAGTGCGCGGCGGGAGCCGACGATGACGACGAGTCTCTTGGCGCGGGTGATCGCGGTGTAGAGCAGGTTGCGCTGCAGCATCATCCAGGCGCTGGTGGCCAGCGGGATGACCACCGCGGGGTATTCGCTGCCCTGGGAGCGGTGGATGGAGACCGCGTAGGCGTGGGCGAGTTCGTCGAGTTCGTCGAAGGCGTACTCGACGTTCTCCTCCTCGTCGGTCAGCACGGTCAGCCTGTGGTCGTCGGGCCTGATGTCGACCACGGTGCCGACGGTGCCGTTGAACACCCCGGCGGCGCCCTTGTCGTAGTTGTTGCGCAGCTGGGTGACCTTGTCGCCGACCCGGAAGACGCGCCCGCCGTAGCGGCGTTCCGGCATGCCCTCCCTGGAGGGGGTCAGGGCCTCCTGCAGCACGGTGTTGAGGTTGCCCGCCCCGGCGGCGCCCCGGTGCATCGGCGCCAGGACCTGCACGTCGCGGCGCGGGTTGAGGCCGAATCTGCGGGGGATGCGGCTGGCCACCACGTCGACCGTCAGCGCCGCGATCTTCTCGGGTTCCTCGCAGGGGAACAGGAAGAAGTCCTTCATGCCCTCCAGGGCCGGGGGCAGGCCGGTGTTGACGCGGTGGGCGTTGGTGACCACGCCCGACTCCTGGGCCTGGCGGAAGATGTGCGTCAGCCGTACGCGGGGGATCTGCTCCTGGGCGGCCAGCAGGTCGCGCAGGACCTCGCCGGCGCCGACGGAGGGAAGCTGGTCGACGTCGCCGACGAACAGCAGGTGGGTGCCGGGGGCGACGGCCTTGACCAGTTTGTTGGCCAGCAGCAGGTCCAGCATGGAGGACTCGTCGACCACGACGAGGTCGGCGTCCAGGGGGTTGTCGCGGTCGAAGGTGGCCTCGCCGCCGGGGCGCAGCTGCAGCAGCCGGTGCACGGTGGTCGCCTCGTGGCCGGTCAGCTCCGACAGGCGTTTGGCGGCCCTGCCGGTGGGGGCGGCCAGGATGACCTTGGCCTTCTTGGCGCGGGCCAGGGTGACGATGGAGCGGACGGTGAAGCTCTTGCCGCAGCCGGGGCCGCCGGTCAGCACCGCGACCTTCTCGCTCAGCGCCAGCCGTACGGCCTGGGCCTGCTCTTCGGCCAGGTCGGCGCCGGTCTGTTTGCGCAGCCAGGTCAGGGCGGTGTCCCACTCGACGGTCTTGAAGGCCTCCAGCCGGTCGTGGCCGGAGTTCAGCAGGGCGCGCAGCGCGCCGGCCAGGGACAGTTCGGCGCGGTGGAAGGGGACGAGGTAGACGGCGGGGACGACGGTGTCACCGGCCGGGATCTCCTCGCGGACCACGCCCTCCTCGGCGACGAGCTCCTCCAGGCACTGGACGGTCAGCTCCGCGGGGACCTGGAGGATCTTGACGGCGTCGGCGACGAGGTTGGGGGCGGGCAGGTAGCAGTGGCCGTCGTCGGCGGCCTGGGACAGGGTGTAGCGCAGCCCGGCCTTGACGCGTTCGGGGCTGTCGTGCGGGATGCCGACGGCCTGGGCGATGGTGTCGGCGGTCTTGAAGCCGATCCCCCACACGTCGTCGGCCAGCCGGTACGGCTGGCTCCTGACGACGGTGATGGAGGCCTCGCCGTACTGCTTGAAGATCCGCACGGCGATGGAGGTGGTCACCCCGACGCCCTGCAGGAAGATCATCACCTCTTTGATGATCTTCTGTTCCTCCCAGGCGGCGGCGATCATCTTGGTTCGTTTGGGGCCGAGGCCGGGGACCTCGACCAGTCGTTCGGGGACGGTCTCGATGATGTCGAGGGTGTCGGTCCCGAAGTGGGCGACGATCCGCTCGGCCATCTTCGGCCCGATGCCCTTGATCAGGCCGGAGCCCAGGTAGCGCTGGATGCCCTGCACGGTGGCGGGCAGCACGGTGGCGTAGGACCACACCTCGAACTGCCTGCCGTAGCGGGGGTGGGTGCTCCAGCGGCCGGTCAGGCGCAGCGACTCCCCCGGCTGGGCGCCCAGCAGCGGCCCGACGACGGTCAGCAGGTCGTTTCCCGACCGTTCGGTGGCGACCCTGGCGATGGTGTAGCCGGTCTCCTCGTTGGCGTAGGTGATCCGTTCGAGGACTCCGGAGATGCTGGTGCCGGGGGGTGCGGAACCGTCCTCGCGTGCCACCGGTGACCTCCCTGCCGAATGTCGCCCCCAGCGTAGGAGTGAACGCGGTTGATCGGCAATTTCGGTTCCGGGTGGTGCCTCACCGGGGGGTGAGGGTCCTGCCGATCCGGTCGAACAGGGATTGCAGGCCGTCCTTGTCGGTGCTGAGGGTCAGGATGCAGGTCCTGCCCGAGGAGGAGGAGCGGGTGTAGTACTGGGTGCCTCTGATGTCGATGCCGCGGGAGGGCAGCCGGTAGACCACCCGCACGGCGGTGCCGTCGTCGATCGGAACCTCGCCCGCCTGGGAGATCGTGGCGCCGAGCTGGCCCAGTTGCCGTTTGACGTCGGCGACGATCTGGTCGGCGGGCACGTCCGGGCTCTCCTGGCAGAAGGCGTTGAGGTTGGTGGCGAAGCGGTTGGGGGAGGTCGCGGCGGAGGTGCGGTCGGAGGCCCAGACCGCCTTGTTGGCCACCAGCGGGCGCAGGCTTCGCCTGGCCTGTTCCAGGGCCTCGCCGGACAGGCCGATGGAGGTGAGGCTCTTGTCGAGGTCGTCCCTGGACAGGTCGAGGGCGACCCAGTCCTGCGGGACGGCGACGGTGAGCCCGTTGGCGGGGCCGCCGATGCGTGTGAAGCCCTGCGGCGCGGTGCCGGGCGGTACGGCGGGCCGCGCCGTCGTGGATGTCGCCGTGGGCGTCACCGGGGGTGTCGCCGTGGCCGGGGTGGTGGGGGGCGCCGGGGTCGCGGCGAGCGCGCCGCAGGCCACGGCCCCGGCGGAGGCCCAGAGGGCCACCCGGACGGACGGCCGGGTCACGGCTCCTCCTCCAGGAGGGCGTCGGTGACGCCGGGCGGGCTGATGAGCAGCGCCCCGTTCCAGCCGGCGCGGCGGGCGCCCGCCTGGTAGGCGCTGTCGAGGAAGTCGAGCACGGTGGCCACCGGGTCGTCGTGGGCGCGCGCGTCGTCGTAGCGCAGCACCGCCAGGTGGCTGCCCCGCTGCGGCAGCCAGGCCGCCTGCTCGGGCCGCAGCGGTTCCCCGGCCAGGCCCTCGGGTTCGGGGGCGGTGTAGGAGTAGAAGGCGGGCCAGGGCATCGCCTCGTCGCCGAACCAGAAGCCGCTGCTGATCACCTCGCGGGAGTAGGCCTCCCGGGTGACGGGGTCGGCCTGGGGCTGGGGGCCCGCCGGGCGGCCGGAGAAGCGGGTCACGGCGATGTCGAAGGTGTGCCAGAAGTGGTGGACCGGGCTGACCTTGCCGCAGAAGCCCGCCGCGAAGCGGTCCAGCACCAGGCCGACCTGGGTCAGGACGCGCCAGTAGCGGTTGACCAGCGCCGGGTCGTAGTCGGCGTGCTTGGCGTCCTGGGCGAAGGGGGTGGCGTCGGTGAGGCCGAACGGTTCGGCCTCGATGCGGGTGGTGACGCCCAGGCCCTCCAGCACCTCGAACAGGGTCCGGTAGAAGGAGGCGACCGAGTGGCCGACGAGGCTGAACGTCACGCCGCGTCCGTCCAGGCGGTTGACGGCCAGGGTGTGGGCGACGAAGTCGAAGTCGATCGTGAAGACCGGAGCGCCGCCGAACCCTCCGGAGGGGCGGGTGGTGATGCCCCGCCCGGTCAGGTGGAAGGGCACGTTCCACCAGTGGTTGTGGCGGGTGCTCTCGGCGAGCCGTACCTTGCCGACGATCTGGGTGAACCGGTGCAGGGTCTCCTTGGTGCTCTCCCACTCCTGCAGTGGCATGGCGGGAAACCACTCGGTCGTGTCCATCGCTGCCCCCTCGGCGCGGGGCCGGCCGGTCCCGCATCCCTCTCAGCCATCACACTAAAAGTAGTCATATCATGACTTATAGTGATCATAGGGTGGGGAGGGGTCCCCGGCCGCACCGCGGCGGCCGGCGGATGATCCGGGGGACGGCCCACGGGCGGCCCCGGACGAGCGCCGCGGGCTCGTTCTCGCGGGTGCCGCCGGGGCTCCCGGGCACTAGCCTGAGCACACACGTCGTGTCGGGGAGGTATCAGTCTGATGTCGCCGCTTCTGGAGAGTACGGCTCGGGCGCTGCTGCGCAGGGTCGCGGTCGAGCAGGCCGAGTCGCGGCTGCCGTCCCTGGCGGCGGCCGTGGTGCGCGACGGGAGCCTGGCCTGGTTCGGCTCGCGCGGCCTGGTGGGCGAGGAGGCCCCCTCCCGCGACACCCAGTACCGGATCGGCTCGATCACCAAGAGCATGGTGGCCGTCGTGGTCATGCGGCTGCGCGACGAGGGCCGCGTCGACCTGCTCGACCCGATCGGCAAGCACGTGCCGGGCACGCCCGTCGGGGAGGTGACCGTCGCGCAGCTGCTCTCGCACACCGGCGGGCTGACCGCCGAGCCGCCGGGGCAGTGGTGGGAGCGCACCCCGGGCGTGCCGGTCGAGGAGCTCATCGCCCGTCTCGGCCCGCAGACCTCCCGCCACCGGCCCGGCCGCCGTTTCCACTACTCCAACCTCGGTTTCGCCCTGCTGGGCGAGCTCGTCGCCAGGCAGCGCGGGACGGACTGGGCGCGGGCCGTGCGCGCGGAGGTGCTGCAGCCGCTGGGCATGGACCGCACCACCACCCGGCCGAGCGCCCCGCACGCCCACGGCTACGCCGTCCACCCGTGGGCCGACGTCCTGCTGCCCGAGCCCGAGCACGACGCGCTCGCCATGGCCCCGGCGGGGCAGTTCTGGTCCACCGCCGCCGACCTGGCCCGGTGGGCGGCGTTCGTCGCCGGGGACACCGGCGGTGTGCTGGACCCGGCGACGGTCGCCGAGATGCGCGAGCCCGCGATCGTCGACGACGGCGACGCCTGGACCGGCGGGTTCGGGCTGGGCCTGCAGCTGGCCCGCGCGGGCGGGCGGCGCCTGGCCGGGCACACCGGTTCCATGCCGGGCTTTTTGGCCACCGTGTGGGCCGACCCGGGCGACCGCACCGGGGTGCTGTTCCTGACCAACTCCACCTCGGGGATGAGCCGTACGTTCCTGGGCGAGATGCTGGCCGTCCTGGACGAGCACGAGCCGCGCATGCCCGCCGAGTGGCGGCCCTCGGCGGCCGAGGCGGGCCTGCTGGAGCTGACCGGGCCGTGGTACTGGGGGCCGAGCGCCTACGCGCTGCGGCTGCTGCCCGATCGGGGCCTGTCGCTGGCCCCGATCGGCGCCGCGGGGCGGGCCTCGCGCTTCGTCGCCCAGGACGACGGGACCTGGCTCGGCCTGGACGGCTACTACGCCGGGGAGCGGCTCAGCGTGGTGCGCGGCGCCGACGGGTCGGTCAGCCACCTCGACCTCAACACCTTCGTGTTCACCCGCACCCCCTACGACCCGGCGGCCGAGGTGCCCGGCGGGGTCGACGAGGGAGGCTGGCGGGGCTGACGGGCCCCGCCGTACGGCCGCCGGCGCTTTGACGGCAAATATTGTCGGTGAGAGGGTTGGGGCATGCTGGAAGTGGCGGTGATCGAGGACCCGGCGGCGGCCGAGGCGTCCCTTGACCCGGTGCGGGGGCGGTTGCTGGCGGAGTTGTCGCAGCCGGCGTCGGCCACGATGCTGGCCGCCCGGCTGGGCCTGCCCCGGCAGAAGGTCAACTACCACCTGCGGGCCCTGGAGCGGCACGGGCTGATCGAGCTGGTCGAGGAGCGCCGCAAGGGCAACATGACCGAGCGGGTGATGCGGGCGACGGCGGCCTCCTACGTCATCTCCCCGCTGGCGCTGGCCGCGGTGCAGCCCGACCCGGACCGCTCCCCCGACGCGTTGTCGGCCCGTTGGCTGCTGGCGGTCGCCGCCCGGCTGGTCCGTGAGGTCGGCGAGCTCATCGGCGGCGCGGCCCAGGCCCGTAAACGGCTGGCGACCCTGACCATCGACGGCCACGTCCGTTTCGCCTCGGCGGCCCAGCGCGCCGCCTTCGCCGAGGTGCTCGCCGCCGCCGTCGGCGCCCTCGTCGGCAAGTACCACGACGAGGACGCCCCCGGCGGGCGTGAGCACCGGCTCATCGTCGCCGTCCACCCCAGTCCCGACGCCCGGGCCCCGGGGGCGCCGGGCCGTAAGGAGCCGTGATGGGCCACGAGTTCGAGGTGCGCAGGCAGGTCGAGCTGGCGGCCGACCCCGAGGAGGTCTGGCAGGCCATCGCCACCGGGCCCGGGGTCGACTCCTGGTTCATGGGGCGCAGCCAGATCGAACCCCGGCAGGGCGGTTCGACGCGGCTGACCGTCGGCGGCGCCGTCGAGGAGGCGACCATCACCTCCTGGGAGCCGCCCGGCCGGTTCGCCTACCGCACCGGCCGGGGCGAGGACGGGACGTTCATGGCGTTCGAGTGGCTCGTCGAGGGCCGCGACAGGGGCTCCACCGTGCTCAGGCTGGTGCACGAGGGCTTCCTGGAGGGCGATTGGGAGAGCGAGTACGAGGCCATGCAGTCCGGCTGGGACATGTACCTGCACACCCTGGCCGCCTATCTGAGGCACTTTCCCGGCCTCAGGGGCACACCGGTCTCGGCGCTCAAGGTGGGGGCCGCGGGTCCCGAGCGGGCGTGGGCCGCCCTGACCGGCGCGCTCGGGCTGCCCGCGACGGCCGCCGTGGGTGAGCCGGTGAGCGTCGCCCCCGAGGGGCTCGCGCCGATCGAGGGCGTGCTCGACTACGCCGACCCGTTCTCCTGCCTGGGGGTGCGCACCGGCGACGCGCTGTACCGGTTCCTCCACTCGGGGGAACGCAGGGGCGACGCGGTGTTCCTGGCCCACCACGTCTACTCCGGCGGCGCAGGTGAGCAGGAGCTGGGGCGGGCCTGGCAGGCCTGGCTGGAGCGGCTGTTTCCGGCATCCTGAGGCGCGGGAGGGTCAGAAGGGAGTGGGGGTGACCCGCCTGAGGAAGACGACGCCGTCGATTCCGCCGAGGCGGGCCGGGTCGAGCGGGAAGTAGGCGAAGTCGCGGGAGCGGCGCGGCCCGGAGCCGGCGGCGGTGACGGTTTCGGCCAGGCGGCGGGCGTCCAGGAGGCAGCGTTCCCACGGCAGCGCGGACAGGGCGCCCTCGACGGTGTCCGGGGGCGGGACGTCCTCGCCGACCGTGCCGAAGGCCGAGGCCAGGAAGGCGTACCGGTCGCCCAGGCGCGCCGCGGTGATGGCCCCCGCGCCCCACCACCGCAGCGTCCGCTCGCCGAACGGCATCAGGCTTTCGCCGCGCTGCAGGTGGAGGTTGCTGGCGTAGACCAGGGCCGGGCCGTGTTCGGCGACGGCGCTCAGGTTGGCGGCCATCATCGCGTCCCGCAGCGCCGACAGGCGGCCCCAGCGGTGCGGGGAGTCCTCGGCCATCCCGTGGTGGTAGCGCAGCAGGCCGACGGCGGTGCGCCCGTACAGCTCCGCCCGCCACCTGTCGCGGGGGTTCAGCCGCGGGACCTGCGTCTCCAGCAGCGCCACCAGGTCGTCGGCGATCACGCGCAGCCGCAGGGCCTCGGCGGAGCGGCCGATCGACCGGGAGGGGTCCGTGGCCGTGGCCTCGTCGGACCACCGCTCGTCCGGGCCCAGCAGTTCCTCAAGGGTCTGGCGGGTCACGACCGTACGGGCGGGCGGGTCCTCCAGCAGGTCGTACAGGGCGGTGAGCGCCTGGCGCGGGCTCGCCGCCCAGTACTCCAGGGGGCCGTCGAAGCCGAAGAAGCGAAGCTTGTCGTCGTGCTTGTCGTTGTGGGAGCGCATCCAGCGCACGAGTTCGCGGTTGGCCTCCAGGGCGCCGAAGCCGTGGCTGAAGCCGCGCCGCATGACGTCGTCGAGGGTGCCCTCTCCCCTCGTGACGTAGTCGTCGACCAGCAGGCCCATGAGGCAGTCGCTCTCGATGGCGAAGCAGCGGTAGCCCTCGTGCTCGGCCAGGTGCCGGAAGATCTCGTTGCGTGCGCTGCCCAGGTCCTCCACCAGATGCCTGGCCTCGCCCAGGCCGAGCAGCAGGGGGCGGGCGGGAAGCGAGCGCAGCAGGGCCGACACGCCCGCGCCGTCGAGCGGCCAGGCGGTTTCCTTGATGTCCATTCCCTCAACGGTATCGTTGAACATCCGGTGTAAACTTTTCGCGGAAAATCCGGTGTCCGTCTTGGTGGACCTTCAAACGGTGGTGCGTTCATGAGGCCGGTCGACCTGGCGCGTGAGCACGGCCTGTCCGCCCAGGCGGTCAGGAACTACGAGCAGGACGGGGTGTTGCCGGCCGCCGGGCGCACCGTTCACGGCTACCGCGTCTACACGCCGTTGCACGCGCGGGCGCTGCGTGCCTTCCTGGCCCTGGTGCCCGGGCACGGCCACCGGACGGCGACGTCGGTGATGCGGGCGGTCAACCGGGGCGCGCTCGAGGAGGCGTTGCGGCTGCTCGACGACAGTCACGCCCAGTCGCTTGAGGACCGCCGCACCCTCCAGGCGGTCGAGGTCGCGCTCGGTGACCTGGTGCCCGTGCCGCAGGAGCGCGGCGACGTCTTCATCGGTCCTCTGGCCGGCAGGCTCGGCGTGCGCCCGGCCACGCTGCGCAAGTGGGAGAAGGCCGGGCTGGTGCGGCCGCGCCGCGACCCGAAGACGGGGTACCGGGTGTACGGCGCGGCCGAGGTGCGGGATGTGCGGCTGGCCCACCAGCTCAGGAGGGGCGGCTACCCGCTGGAGCGGATCGCCCCGCTGATCGCCCAGGTCCGTGCCGCCGGGGGTGTCGTCCCGCTGGAGTCGGCCCTGGGTGAGTGGCGGGCGCGGTTGGCGGCCCGGGGCCGCGCCATGCTCGCGGGCGCCGCGGCCCTGGACGCCTACCTCCGCGACCTCGAACCCTGAGGCGTCTTCGCGCCCCGGTTCAGCTCCGCGTGGCGACGCCCGGGTCGTCCTGGGTGAGGCGCACCGTGTCGAGGTAGTCGGCGATGGCGTCCCGGTTACGGGTCAGGGACTGGATGCGCTCGGTCATCCGGTCGCGCTCGTGCTCCAGTGTGGCGATCATCTCCGGGGTCGCGTCGGAGAAGTGGATGATCCTGGGCCTGTCCAGGCAGGGCAGGATCTGCTTGATGATCCGGGTCGGCAGCCCCGCGTCCAGCAGGCCCCTGATCTGCATGACCCGGTCCACCAGGCGCTCGTCGTAGGCGCGGTAGCCGTTGGCGCAGCGCTCGGGCAGGAGCAGCCCCTGCTCCTCGTAGTAACGCAGCAGCCTGCGGGGCGTGCCGGTACGCTCGGCCAGCTCTCCGATCCGCATGTGCCCTACCTCACACCCTGTCACGTTGACCTTCACATCAATGTGATGGTTTGAACATACGCAACGTGCGAAACCACACCACACGATCAGCCGGGCCCGTCGCGGGAGCCGGCGATCAGAGACTACCCCTGCCCGCTCTGGCCGCGTTGGCCACGGCCGCCTTCGTCACCGTCCTGACCGAGGCCCTGCCCGCGGGTGTGCTGCCCGCGATGGGCGCCGACCTCGGGGTCGGCGAGTCCGCGATGGGACAGGCGGTGACGATCTACGCGATCGGTACGGCGGTCGCGGCGATCCCCCTCACCGCGGCCACGGCCGGATGGCGGCGCAAACGCCTGCTGCTGACCGGGGTCGCGGGCTTCGCCGTCGCCAACACGGTCACCGCCGCCTCGCCGTACTTCGCGCTGAGCCTGGCGGGCCGGTTCGTCGCCGGAGTGGCCGCGGGCCTGGTGTGGGCGCTGCTGGCGGGCTACGCCGGCCACCTCGCACCCGCCCGCCTGCGGGGCAAGGCCATCGCGGTCGTCATGACCGGCATCCCGCTCGCCCTGTCCCTGGGCGTGCCCGCGGGAACCTTCCTGGGCGGCTTCCTCGGCTGGCGGGCCGCCTTCTCCGCGATCACCGTGATCGCCGCCGTCCTGCTGGCGTGGATCGCCGTGGCGGTCCCCGACCGGCCGGGACGGCGGCACCGGGACCGGCACCCGATCCTGCCGACCCTCAGGATCGCCGGCGTGGTGCCGATCCTGTTCGTGACGCTGGTCATGGTGCTGGCCCACACCATCCTCTACACCTACATCGCCACCTTCCTGCGGCGGTCCGGCATGGGCGGCTCCGTCGACCTCGTGCTGCTGGTCTTCGGCGCCGCCTCCATGGTGAGCATCTGGATCGTCGGCGCCCACATCGACCGCAGGCCACGGCTCCTCATCGTCGCGGCCAGCGTCCTGTTCTCCGTGGCGGCGGCCGTCCTGGCCGTGCGGGGCGCCGATCCCGCGCTGGTCTACCCGGCGGTGACGCTGTGGGGGCTCGGCTTCGGCGGCGCCCCGACTCTGCTGCAGACCGCCGTGGCCGTGGCGGCGGGCCAGGCGGCCGACACCGCGCAGGCCATGCTCGTCACCCTGTGGAACGCGGCCATGGCGGCGGGCGGGGTCGCCGGGGCGGTCCTGCTCGGACTGCTGGGCCCCGGCTCCTTCCCGTGGAGCGTCCTGGCCCTGCTGGTCCCGGTGCTGGCCGTCGTGATCGGCGCCCGCACCGGCGGCTTCCCCGCCGTGAGGCGGGGCGCCCCCCGCTGAGGGCGCCCGGCTCACCTGCCCGCCAGATGACGCAGATAGGCCTCCCGGTCGAGCGGGTCGCCGCCGGCGCGCGGACGCGCGGGCGGGCGCCCGCTCACCGGCCGGTCCCCGCCGGGGGCCGACCACCACACCCCCTCACCGTGCGAGAGTCCGGGCAGTTCACGCTGGAACACGTGGACGGCCCCGGCCGGGATCTCCCCCTCCACCGACCAGGCCGCCTCCCGGGCCGCCGACCTGTGCAGCCGCGCCCCCAGCGCGGCCAGCCGGGCGGTGACCGGGCCGAGCGCCTCGGCGGGGATCTCCAGCTCGAAGGAGTGACACGGCTCGTAGACCCGGGTCCCGGCCAGGCGCAGCGCGCCCATGAGGACCAGCGGGGTCAGGCCGCGGAAGTCGGCCGCCGTGCTGACCGGCCCGCCGAAGCCGCTGTGGGTCAGCGTGACGGCGCAGTCGGTGACTGGCCAGCCGTACAGGCCCTGCCCCAGGGTCTCGTGCACGCTCTCCTCGATCGCCCGGTCGAAGGCGGCCGGAAGCGCGCCCAGCTCGACCTCGCGCCGGAACCTCACCCCGGAGCCCGGCGCGCCCGGCTCGACCCGCAGCCCGACCGTCGCCCAGAAGTCGGGCACCCCGCGCCGGTGGTTCATCTCCTCCAAGAGCGCCCCGGTCCCCGCGGGCCGCTCGGTGTACACCGGCGTCGAGGGCTCGAAGACGGCCCCGGCCCCGAACTCGCGCTCCAGCCTGGCCGCGATGACCTCCTTCTGCACCTCCCCGTACAGCAGCAGCGAGGTCGCCCCGTCCGGTGTGAGGCGCGCCTGGATCAGCGGGTCCTCATCCGCCAGGCGCACCAGCGCGGCGCGCAGCCGGGCCGCCTGGTTCCGTCGCGGCGGCCGTACGAGCGTCTCCAGGCTCGGCGGCGGGAAGCAGGCGTCGGCGGAGCCGGGCGGCAGCGGGCCGATCAGGTCGCCGACACGGACCCCCGACAGTCCGCGCACCCTGGCGATGTCGCCCGCCCTGTCCGGGTCGCCGCCGGAGGAGGCCGCGCCGGGCGCGACGACCCGCAGGGCGGTGATCTGCTCGGTGCGCTCGGCCGTGCCGCCGCCCGGCTCGCGGCGCCGGTAGGTGACGCGCTCGCGGACGCGCAGCTCGCCCGAGCGCAGCCGCAGGTAGGCGACCCGCTCCCCGCGGGGCCCCGGCTCGATCGCGAAGACCGTCCCCCGCGCCTGGCCGCCCGCCGGGGGCGGCACCGGCAGGTAGCGGCGGATTCCCTCGACGAGGCCGCCGACGCCCTGGCCGCCCAGCGCCGACCCGAAGAACACCGGGTACAGCACGGCCGCCGCGCTCTGCCGGGCCACCGCCGCCTCAAGCCGCGCCGCCCCGGGGGTGCGGCCCGCGACGAGGTCTTCGAGCAGTTCCTCGTCGTGCTCGGCGAGGATCTCCGCCGCCCGCGCGTCGTGCGGCGGCGCAGGCCTCACCCGCACGCCCGCCGTACCGGCGTCCTCGACCGACGCCATGGGCAGCAGGTACGGCCACAGCGTGCGGCGCATCCGCTCGAGCAGCTCCTGCGGGCGGGCGCCGGGGCGGTCGACCTTGTTGACGAAGATCAGGGTGGGCAGCTTCAGCCCGCGCAGGACGCGCATCAGGACCCGGGTGTGCGCCTGCACCCCCTCGACGGCCGACAGCAGCAGCACCGCGCCGTCGAGCACGCCGAGCGCGCGCTCGACCTCGGCGACGAAGTCCGCGTGTCCCGGCGTGTCGATCAGGTTGACCTGCAGGTCGCCGACCCGGAAGGGGGCGACCGCGGAACGGATGGTGATGCCTCGGCTGCGCTCGATGTCGCCGCTGTCGGTCTGGGTGCTTCCCTCATCGACGCTGCCCAGGCGCCCGATGGCCCCGGTGTCGAAGAGGAGACGTTCGGTCAGGCTGGTCTTACCGGCGTCCACATGGGCGAGAAGACCGATGTTCACGGTGGGCATGCTGGGAGAAGTCCTCGAAAACTCTCGTCCGGAAAAGGGGCTGAGATGTTCCGAAGACTCGCCGCATTGCTTCTCCCCGATCGGTGTGCCGGACCGCCTCATGATGCCACCCGGGCGTCCGGGACGCGCAACCGGATTTCCGGCCTCCAGCAGACCGGTGCCGCGCGTCCGCGGCGGGCAGGGCTCTGGCGCGCGTCACCGGCCGGGCGCGGAGCACGTCACGGCACATATGAATTGAGGCGAGGTGATTCGCCTTGTTATGGTGAGGACATGGCTTTCCTCTTCTTCGTCTGAGTCCGGGCACGGCCGACGCCGCCGTCTCTGCCGCCCGTGGACCCTTCGTACGATCAGGGAAAGTCATATGCGCGACCGCGCCCATACCGTCCTGCCCGCTGCCGTGGCGCAGCTGTCCGTCAGGAACGTCACCAAGTGCTACGGCACCCGGACCGTCCTCGACCAGGTCTCCTTCACCGTCCGGCCGGGTGAGAAGGCCGCCGTCGTCGGTGAGAACGGCTCCGGCAAGTCCACCCTGCTGCGGCTGCTCGCCGCGGCGGAGCCGCCGGACGCCGGGCAGGTCACCGTCGCCTTCCCCGGAGGCGTCGGACACCTCGCCCAGACCCTCGGCCTCGACGCGGCCCGCACCGTGCAGGACGCCGTCGACCTCGCCCTGGCCGAACTGCGCGACATGGAGCGAAGGCTCCGCGCCGCGGAGGAGTCGCTCGCCGGCGCCTCGGAGGAGGAACTCGCCGCGTACGGCGAGCTGCTCGTCGCGTACGAGCGACGCAGCGGATACGCGGCGGACGCCCGGGCGGACGCCGCGATGCACGGGCTCGGCCTCGCCCGGATCACCCGGCTGCGCCCGCTCGGCTCGCTGTCCGGCGGTGAGCGGTCCCGGCTCGCGCTCGCCTGCGTCCTGGCCGCCGCCCCCGAACTGCTGCTCCTGGACGAACCGACGAACCACCTCGACGCGGCGGCCGTGCACTGGCTGGAGGAGCACCTGCGCGCCCACCGCGGCACCGTCGTCGCGGTCACCCACGACCGTGGCTTCCTGGAGCGCATCGCCACCACGATCCTTGAGGTCGACCGGGACGAGCGCGCCGTGCACCGCTACGGCGACGGCTGGGCCGGCTACCGCGCCGCGAAGGCCGCCGCCCGGCATGGCGCGCAGCAGCGGTACACCGACTGGGTGCAGGAGGTGGCCCGCGCGGAGGAACTGCTCAGGGCCGCGGGCAGGAGGCTGGCCGTCACCGGGCGCGACCCGAAGCAGGGCTTCGGCAAGTACCGCCGCTCCAGCGAGGCGAAGCTCGGCGGGCAGGTGCGCTCGGTGCGGGAGCGCCTGGACCGGCTGCGGCGCGACCCGGTGGCCAGGCCGCCGGCACCGCTTCGTTTCACGACGGCGCCGCCGACGGTGGACGGCGGCCCGGCGCAGGGCCCCCTCGCCGAGCTCGACGGCGTGCGGGTCGGGGAACGCCTGCGCCTGGACGGGCTCCTGACGATCACGCCCGGACAGCGGCTGCTGGTCACGGGAGACAACGGCGCGGGCAAGACGACGCTGCTGCGGGTCCTGGCGGGCGACCTGACGCCGGACGCGGGCACGGTACACCGGCCCGCCCGGATCGCCTACCTCGCCCAGGAACCGCCCGCGCACACCACACGGCTGACGCTGCTCGCCGCGTTCGCCGCGGGACGGCCCGGGCCGCCGGACGAGCACGCCGAACGGCTCCTGTCCCTGGGCCTGTTCCGTGAGGAGGACCTGCACGTCCCGGTCGCCGCCCTGTCGGCGGGGCAGCGGCGGCGGTTGCAGATCGCGACCCTGGTGACCCGGCCCGCGGACCTTCTCGTCCTCGACGAACCGACCAACCACATCGCACTCGACCTGGTCGAGGACCTTCAGGCCGCGCTCGCGGCGTACCCGGGGGCGGTGGTCGCGGTCTCGCACGACCGGGGCTTCCGTGCGCGCTTCGAAGCCGAGCGGCTGGAACTGCACGCCGGCCGCAGGCGCTGACCCGGCCCGGCCTGCTTCCATCCTGAATCGCCTGACATCCGTCAACGCACCGAAACAAGGGATTATGACCACTTTCCTGACACCACAGCAGCGCGCCGACCGCACCGCCGCCGCCGTCGAGGCGGCCGTCACGGCCGGGCGTGATCTCGGCCTGACCGTCACCGGCCCCACGGTGCTCCACGACGTCTTCTCGGTCGTCGTCCACCTGGCGCCCTCGCCGGTCGTGGCCCGGGTTCCCACCGTCCTGCCCCGCCCCGGCGACCTGGCCGCCCTCGCGCGCCGCCAGCGGGACGAGCTGGACGTCACGCGGTGGCTGGCCGACCAGGGGGTCCCCGTGATCGCGCCCAGCCCGCTCGTGCCGCGCGAACCCGTGCGACGCGACGGGTTCTCGATGACGTTCTGGACGTTCGTCGAACAGGCGCGGGACAGGGAACCCGACTACGTGGCGAACGCCGAGAGCGTCGCCGGCCTGCACGCGGCGCTGCGCGCCTACCCGGGCCGCCGCCTGGAGTTCCTGTCCGCGGCCGACCCACGGTTCATCGCCGACGGCCTCGCCCTGCTCGACCGGCATCCCAGCCTGATCGGAGCGGCCGAACTCGACCGGGCCCGCCGCGAATGGCGCCTCCTCGAACCCCTCGTACGCTCACGCGGCGCCTTCGAGGCCCGCTTCCCCGGCGTCGGCCTCCAGCCTGTCCACGGCGACTGCCCGCCCGCGAACATCGTCAACGCGGTCGACGGCGATCTCTACGCCGACTTCGAACTGGTCACACTGGGGCCCGTCGAGTGGGACCTGGCCGCTCTCGGGCCCGAGCACGAGGCCGCCTACAACCGTGGCGCCCGGCGCAACGGCATGAGACCGCTCAACGAGGAGGTCCTCGCCTTCGTCAACGCCCTGGGCATGCTGCGGATCATCGCCGCCCTCACGCTGGTCCCGCAGCTGCCCGAGCTGATGGGCTACCTCGAACCCGCCGTCGACCGTTGGCGGGCGACGCCCTTCGCCGGCGGCGTGAACGTCTGACACCGGCCCGGCCGCTGGAAACGCACCCGCCGGCTGCCAGCGGCCAGCCTGTGATCCGTGGCGCAGCATGAGTACGACGCGGCCGAAATCACCGTGCTCGAGTTCGACGAAGTGGTTCTCAAACGGCCCGGTATGTACTTCGGCGTCGGACTGGACGATCCGGGGCTGCCGGTCACGCTCCTGTCCGTTGCGGCTCAGCACGCGCTGCACCCGGCGGCACACGTCGCGGAGGACCATTCGCTGACCTCTGTGATCGAAATCCTTGGCGATCTTCGCTTCGCGGTGACGATCAACCAGCGGCACACCTGGCCGGACTCACCGCCCCTCGGATACCACGGCTCCCTGATCGGTCCCGAGTGGTGGTCCCTGGCGGCCATCGCGGCGCTCTGCGGAACGACGACCGCCGAAATGTGGTGCGACGGCCGGGGCTTCGGCCAGGAACTCGCCGGTCTCCGGCCTCGTACCGCGGTGTGGCGGTTCGAGCCGCCCCCTGGAAGCGGTACCCGGGTCACCTTCACCCTCGACGCGCGGCGCCTTCCGCCCGGCACCGCGTTCCCAGCCGACCTGGGCGGCCTCACCGTTCATGGGCCGTACTGCGACGCGGCGGACGGGCCCGGGACCGTCGCCGTCCACGACAGCAGGAACGGCCCCGGCATCGGCGCCTCGTTCTTCTGACCTTCCCTGCGGGCCCGTCAGGACCGGTGCGGGGCCCGGGGCGTGCAGGCCGCCGGACTCCGACGGGCAGGCGCACCTCCGCCTGGTGAAGTAGGTGACGCGACCGGGAAACCGAACGCCACCGCGATCCCCACCGTCGACAGGGGCACCCCGTTCTCGGCCGCGTCCCGCCGCGCGGATGCTCGTGTTCCCCGGGTTCCCTGCGTCCTTCGCTCATGCCGTGCCTCACCGAGGCTTTCAGGGTTTCGCGGGGCCCCCGGGGATCACCGGTCGTGGTCGTGGAAGGGGCCCCTCGGGCGTCTGCTCCGTGGCCCGTCTCCGATGCGTGTTGTTTTCTCAAGGCCGGGACGGGGGCCCGCCGCCCTTGGGCACGAGACGCAGGAACGATCTCGCGCGGGCGGTCGCGGGGGCGTCGAAGAAGACGTTCGGATGCTGCTCCTCAAGGATGTGGCCGGCGTCCATGAACGCCACCCGGTCGGCGACCTCCCTGGCGAAGGGGATCTCGTGGGTGATGACGACCATGGTCGTGCCGCAGGCCGCCAGGCTCCGGATGGTCTGCAGCACCTCCGCGCCCAGCTCCGGGTCCAGGGCGGAGGTCGGCTCGTCGAGGAGGATGACCTCCGGCTCCATGGCCAGCGCCCTGGCGATGGCGACCCGCTGCCGCTGCCCCCCGGACAGCCGCGCGGGGTACTCGTCACGCTTGTCGTCCAGGCCGACGTGGGCCAGCAGACGCTCGCCCACCTCGACGGCGTAGGAGCGGGGCAGACGCCGTACCGAGATCGGGCCCTCGATGACGTTCTGCAGGACGGTCATGTGCGGGAAGAGGTTGAAATGCTGGAACACCATGGCCGTCCGGGCGCGGATGTCACGGACCAGGCGCCTCCTCGAACGGCCCTGCCCCCGCGCCGGATAGCTCAGCGTCGTGCCGTGCACGGTGACGCTGCCCGCGTCGGGCTCGTCGAGCAGGTTCAGGCAGCGGATGAGAGTCGTCTTGCCCGACCCGGACGGCCCCATGATCACCACGACCTCACCGCTGTACACGGTCAGGTCCACGCTCCTGAGCACCTCCAGGTCACCGAAGCGCTTGTGCAGCCCCCGCACGTCGACGGCGACGTTCCCGCTCATGCGTAGGCCCTCCCCAGCCGTCGTTCCAGCGCCCCCTGCCCGGCGAAGAGAACGGTGTTGATCAGCCAGTAGACGGCGCCCGCGACCGTGAACGCCTCGACGTAGCGGAAGGAGGAGCTGCCCGCGGTCTCGGCGACGCGCGTCAGCTCGACCACCGTGATCACCGAGGCGAGGGAGGTGTCCTTCATCAGCGAGATGAACCGGCCGCCGATGGCGGGGGCGGTCACCCGCAGCGCCTGCGGCAGGACGACCCGGCGCAGGGCCAGGCCGTGGGACATCCCCATCGAACCCGCCGCGTCCCACTGGCCGCCGTCGACGGCCAGGACGCCGCCGCGCAGGTTCTCGCTCAGGTGGGCGCCCGCGTAGAGACTGAAGGTCAGGATCGCCGACGGGACGGGCGGCAGCCGCACGTCGAGCCGGGGAAGTCCGAAGTACACGAGCATGAGCTGGACGAGCGGCGGTGTGCCGCGGAACACCGAGACGTAGACGATCGCGGCCACCCTGAGCGGCCGGCGCCGGGAGAGCCTGGCCAGCATGACGAGGCCGCCCAGCACGAGGCCGAACACGAACGACACCACACCGAGTAACAGCGTGACGGCCACGCCGGAGAGCAGGCCGGGCATCGGCAGGGAGAGCAGGTCCATCGAGCGCGTTCCCTTCTGGGCGTTCAGCCGGTCCGTTCGGCCGGTGTCCCGCGGAGTTCGGGTGGGGGCCGTGCGGATCGGCGCGGCGGTCGTCGTGGCGCGAGGTCATGGGGCCTGCTCCGGAGGCCGGTATCCGCGGGCCGTGTCCGGGGCGTGGCTGACATGGGACAGGCCCAGGCCCAGCAGCATCCGGACGTGGGCGTCGTCGAGGCGGTGGTAGGCCATGCGCCCGGACCGGCGCACCCGCACGACGTGACAGGCGCGCAGCAGGCGCAGCGTGTGGGAGACCGCCGACTCGCTGTGGCCGCACGCCGCGGCGATGTCGCACACGCACATCTCCCCGCCCTCGAGCAGCGCGATGATCACCCGCAACCGCCCCGGGTCGGACAGCAGCGCGAAGACCCCGGCGAGTTCCTCGATCGACTCCGCCCCCGGCATCGCCTCGGCGACCGTGCCGACCCGATCCGGATCGACCATGCGCACCGCGCAGCCCTCGCCCGCGGAAACATATGAAGCTCTGCTCATATGAAGAAGCGTAGATATCGTTTTCGCCCGCCGCCATATTTCATTCCGGATGAATTTCCTGGCGATATGGTCAGGTGAGCGAACAATCGCTTTTTTTGACGATTACGGGCCCGGCCGAACGGGCCTTGCTCCTCGCTTGAACTGCCGAGATGTCCATTGGTTTCATGTGGCGAAAAATCCCAAAAACCAACGCCTTTTTGTGTTTTTGATCGGTCTTCGACCGGCCGATGTCCCTGTTTCAGGCTTACACATGAAAAAGGCTGGCATATCCCTTCGGGAGGTCGGATGGCGGCCGCCTTCCTGGCCGGAGGCGGTGTCGCGGCGCCGCGTGACCTCCCCTTCCGGCTTGGCCGGTCCGGTGCCGGGCCGCCCGGCGCACGGCGGCCTCCGCCGCGCCGTACCCGGTCCGCCGCCCGGCGCACGGCGGGTGGGATGTCGGTGATCCCCGCTAGGGTCACCGTCCATGCCGAGCAGTTACCTGTCCTGGGCCGCCGCGGTCGAGCTGTTCGAGCGGCGCGGCCTTGCCCGGGAGACCTACCGTGACCTCTACGAGGAGGAGTACATCCTGCACCCCGGCGCCGCCCTGGTCACCGGGGAGCTCTCCCTCGACGACCACGACGGCTCCCCGTGGTGCGCCGACACCCCGGACCAGGCGACGGGCTACGTGATCGACGGCGACCTGACCGTCGAGGGCAACATCGTCAACGTCGACGACGGGGCCGCCGCACTGGTCGTCCTGGGAAACCTGCGCGCCGCCAACGTCCTGCTGGAGGGGGACGTCAAGCTCGTCGTGCTGGGCGACGTCGAGGTCGAGACCTTCGTGGGCAACTGGACCGACAAACTCGTGAAGGTCCACGGCGACCTGCGCACGGCGGTGACGATCCTCTGGAACGAGTTCTGTCCCGATCTGGTCGCCGGCACCCTGCGGGGCAGGGTGCTCGCCCCCCGATACATGGATCTCACGGACCTGGGAGCGGGCGGCCTCGAAGACTCCGGCCCCGACGTTCCGCTGTCGGCTCTCATGGTCCCCGAGGTCCTGGTGGACGGTGAGCCGGGGCCGGACGACTTCGCCGAGATCGGCGTGCGCTCCGGGGCGCTGCGTGAGCGCCTGAGCGCGGGCCTTCCCCTGATCCGGGGAGGGCGCGCCGTACCGGCCGCGTCCTCCTGAGCGGGGTCAGCCCGCCTGGTCGGTGACCGTCTGGGACATGACGGCGCTGGAGCTCATGAGGGTTCCCGCCCTGCCCCGGCTGGAGTCGGCGATCAGGTAGTCGCGTGTGCCGAGGAAGGTCAGGGAGTCGGCGTCGAAGATCCACTCGGTGCGCTCGCCGTCGGCGTCGAACGCCACCGCGATGCCCTGACGGTTCATCGCGTCCGCCGACCTGGCCACCAGGCGCACGCCGGGGATGAGCGCCGTCGCCCGGTACAGCGCGGCCCGGGTGGCGGGGGGCACGATCCGTTCGCTCATCAGGCCCTGGATCTGGTCGAAGGCGCGAAAGGGATCCCCGTCGCCCTGCCAGGTGTACAGCTGTTCGAGCAGGACGGTGACGGCCGCGGCGATCCGCTCGGCCTCCTCGGCGGGGTCGCGGACCGGCATCCGGGACATCGCGGCGCGGTGCCTGCGGGCGGCGCGGGCGGTGTTGCGCATGACGTTGGCGGCGATGCCGAACAGCCACGGCCCGACGCCGCCGCCGTCGGGCTTCAGCCGTCCGCGGAGCCGCCAGGCCTCCAGGAAGGCCAGCGACACCACATCCTCCGCCGCCGTCCGGTCCCCCGTGGTCCGGGCGGCGTAGCGGTAGATCGTCTGCGCGTGTTCGCCGAACAGCTCGCTGAAAGCCGCCGGGTCACCGGCTCTGAGCCGGGTACGCATTGTTCGTTCCACACCCGTACCTGTCCGCCGCCCCCGCCGGGTTCCTGTGATCCGCGTCACCCTTCACCCGGCCGTCCGGGCGGGAGCCGTTCCCTCGGGCGCCGGAGGGTTCAAGATTGTTCCCTTACCGCCACGTCACCGGCCCTCGGCCACGATCAACCTGCGGTGAGACGTACGGTGGTCGCTTTCCGGGGATTCGTCCCGCGGCCCATCGGATCACAGAACGTCTTGGGGCGTGAGTAAGATTGGCTCTCAGGTCGAGAGGCGCTGCAACGGGCTCACGCCCGCCACGCTCGGCCCGCACCATTCGAACAAGGGCGCCTCCCAGCTGAAGGGAGGCCTCGAAGTGGAGAAGACAGCGCCGGTCGAGACGCGTGCGGAGCGTACGCGGCGGCTGAGGGACATCCTCGACCAGCGGATCGCGGTGCTCGACGGCGCGTGGGGCACGATGCTCCAAGGCGCGAAGCTCACCCCGCAGGACTACCGGGGCGACCGGTTCACCGACCACGAGATGGACGTCACCGGCGACCCCGACCTGCTGAACATCACCCGGCCCGACCTCATTCTCGACGTGCACCGGCAGTACCTCGCGGCCGGGGCCGACATCACCACGACCAACACCTTCACCGCCACGAGCATCGCCCAGGCCGACTACGGCCTGCAGGAGCACGTGCGGGAGATGAACCTGCAGGGCGCGCGGCTGGCGCGTCAGGCCGCCGACGAGGCGGGCGGGAAGTTCGTCGCCGGATCGGTCGGGCCGCTGAACGTCACGCTGTCGCTGTCGCCCCGGGTGGACGACCCGTCCTACAGGGCCGTCACGTTCGACCAGGTCAAGGCGTCCTACGCCGAGCAGATCGCGGCGCTGGCCGACGGCGGCGTCGACCTGCTCCTCGTTGAGACGATCTTCGACACGCTCAACGCCAAGGCGGCGATCACCGCCGCCCAGGAGGTCGCGCCCGACCTGCCGCTGTGGATCTCGGTGACGATCGTCGACCTGTCGGGGCGCACCCTGTCCGGTCAGACGGTCGAGGCGTTCTGGAACTCGGTCAAGCACGCCAAGCCGCTGGTCGTCGGTGTGAACTGCTCGCTGGGCGCCGTGGAGATGCGCCCGCACGTGGAGGAGCTGGCCAAGCTCTCCGGCACCTACACCGCCTCGCACCCCAACGCCGGCCTGCCCAACGCGTTCGGCGGCTACGACCAGACGCCGGAGGAGACCGCGCACCTGCTCGGCGAGTTCGCGGCCGAGGGACTGGTCAACCTCGTGGGCGGCTGCTGCGGCACCTCCCCCGCGCACATCAAGCAGATCGCGGGCATCGTCGCCGGGCGGGCGCCGCGCCAGGTCGCCACCCCGCCCAGGCGCAGCCGTTTCTCCGGCCTGGAGACCTTCGAGATCGGCCCGGACACCGGCTTCGTCATGATCGGTGAGCGCACCAACGTCACCGGCTCCGCGCGGTTCCGCCGCCTCATCGAGGCCGGGAACTTCCACGCCGCCGCCGACGTGGCGCTGGAGCAGGTCCGGGGCGGGGCCAACCTGCTGGACGTCAACATGGACGCCGACCTGCTCGAAAGCGAGCAGGTCATGACCTCCTTCCTCAACCTCATCGCGACCGAGCCGGAGATCGCCAAGATCCCGGTGATGATCGACAGTTCGCGGTGGAGCGTGCTGGAGGCCGGGCTCAAGTGCGTCCAGGGCAACGGGGTGGTCAACTCCATCAGCCTCAAGGAGGGCGAGGAGCCCTTCCTCGAACAGGCTCGCAGGGTCAAGAGCTTCGGCGCGGGCGTCGTCGTCATGGCCTTCGACGAGCAGGGGCAGGCCGAGACGGCCGACCGCAAGGTCGAGATCTGCGGGCGCGCCTACGACCTGCTGACGCAGCAGGTCGGTTTCGCCCCCGAGGACATCATCTTCGACCCGAACGTGCTGGCCGTCGCCACCGGCATGAGCGAGCACAACGGCTACGCCAAGGAGTTCATCGAGGCGCTGCCGCGCATCAAGGAGCGCTGCCCCGGCGCGCTCACCTCCGGCGGCATCTCCAACCTGTCGTTCTCCTTCCGCGGCAACGACGTGGTGCGTGAGGCGATGCACTCGGCGTTCCTGCTGCACGCCGTACGGGCCGGGCTGGACATGGGCATCGTCAACGCCGGGCAGCTCGCCGTCTACGCCGACATCCCCGCCGACCTGCTCGAACACGTCGAGGACGTCCTGTTCGACCGCCGGGAGGACGCCACCGACCGGCTCATCGAGTTCGCGCGGACGGTCTCCGGGAGCGGCACCGAGCGCAAGGTCGACCTGTCGTGGCGGGAGCAGCCCGTCGCCGAGCGCCTCGCGCACGCGCTGGTGCACGGCATCACCGACTTCGTCGAGGAGGACACCGAGGAGGCCCGCAAGATCGCCGCGAGTCCCCTTGAGGTCATCGAGGGCCCGCTCATGGACGGCATGAAGATCGTCGGTGACCTGTTCGGCTCGGGCAAGATGTTCCTGCCGCAGGTCGTCAAGAGCGCCCGGGTGATGAAGCGCTCGGTGGCCTACCTCGAACCGTTCATGGAGGCCGAGAAGGAGCGCGCCCGGCTGGCCGGGCAGGTGGAGACCCGCAAGGGCCAGGGCAAGGTCGTGCTGGCCACGGTCAAGGGCGACGTCCACGACATCGGCAAGAACATCGTCGGGGTGGTCCTGGGCTGCAACAACTACGAGGTCGTGGACCTGGGCGTCATGGTGCCCGCCGCGAAGATCCTCGACACGGCCGTGGCGGAGGGCGCCGACGCCGTGGGCCTGTCCGGGCTGATCACCCCCTCGCTGGACGAGATGGTCTCGGTCGCCGCCGAGATGGAGCGGCGTGGCCTGAAGCTGCCGCTGCTCATCGGGGGCGCGACCACCTCAAGGCAGCACACGGCCGTACGGATCGCCCCCGCCTACACCAACACGGTCGTGCACGTCCTGGACGCCTCCCGGGTCGTCGGGGTGGTCTCCGACCTGCTGGACGCCGAGCGGGCGGAGGCGCTCGACGCCGCCAACCGTGAGGAGCAGCAGGCGCTGCGCGAGGCGCACGAGAACCGCAGGCGCCAGCCGATGCTCACCCTGGAGGAGGCCCGCGCGAACGCCGAACGCCCGGTGTTCGACGAGCTGCCCGTCCCCGAGTTCACCGGCCTGAAGGTCGTCAGGCCGAGCCTGACCGAGCTGCGCGAGATGATCGACTGGCGCTTCTTCTTCCTGGCGTGGGAGCTCAAGGGCACCTTCCCGGCGATCCTTGAGCAGCCCGCCGCCCGTGACCTGTACGACGACGGGCAGCGGCTGCTCGACCAGATCATCGCCGACGGCTCGCTGCGGCCGGAGGGCGTCTACGGCTTCTGGCCGGCGCACTCCGAGGGCGACGACCTGGTGCTGGAGAACGGCATCAGGATCCCGATGCTGCGTCAGCAGACGCTCAAGCCCGAGGGGCGGCCCAACCGCAGCCTCGCCGACTACGTGGCGCCCTCCGGGGACCACATCGGCGGGTTCGCGGTGGCCGTGCACGGCGCGGAGGAGCTGGCCGCCCGTTACGAGGAGAGCCACGACGACTACCAGGCGATCATGGCCAAGGCGCTCGCCGACCGTCTGGCCGAGGCGTTCGCCGAGCAGATCCACCTGCAGGCGCGTCGTTCCTGGTTCGAGCCGGACTCCCAGCCCGTCCTTGAGGACCTGCACGCCGAACGGTACCGGGGCATCCGGCCCGCGCTGGGATACCCGGCCTGCCCCGACCACACCCGCAAGCGGACGCTGTTCGACCTGCTCGGCGCGGAGTCGCACGGCATGGTCCTGACCGAGTCGTACGCCACGACCCCGGCGGCGAGCGTCAGCGGGCTGCTCTTCGCCCACCCCGACGCCCGCTACTTCACCGTCGGACGGCTCGGCCGCGACCAGATCGAGGACTACGCGCGCCGTACGGGGATGAGCCAGGAGGAGACCGAGCGCTGGCTGCGCCCGAACCTCGCCTACGAGCCCGAGTCCTGATCCGCCTGCTTCGCGCGGTCCGTGCCCCGATCGTTCGGGGCACGGATCAGCGGACGCGCCTGGCCGCTCTGCCGCCCAGGTGCAGGAAGGCGATCTCGCCCGCGTCGTCCCGCAGGAAACGGCCGATGACCTGCTTGGGGTCGGCGGCGATCGTCAGGTCGTCGGAGCCCTCGACCAGCGCGAGCGGCATGTCGGGCATGCCCTCGACCCCCGCGGCCACCAGCTCGGGCCGCAGCACGAACCGCGCCGTCAGTTTCTCGTCCACCTCGAAGATCCACTGCCCGGCGTCGTAGCTGCCCGCGTACTCCGGCCCGGGCTCACCCAGCGGCAGCAGTACGGCCTGCGACGGCACGCCGAGCAGGTGCTCCAGGCACCAGTCGGTCACCAGCGTGCCCAGAACCCTGCCCGGCGCCGAGTTGGTGAGCGTGGTGACGGCGAAGCCGTGCTCGGGGGCCAGCACGAACGACGACAGCTGCAGGTTGCCGATGTTGCCGCCGTGGGTGACCAGCCGCAGGCCCGCCCGTTCCTCAAGCAGCCACGGCAGGCCGATGCCGCTCCACGGCGCGCCGAGGTGCACGTGCTCCCGCTGCATCAGCTCCCTGGTCGTGGCTCCGATCGGCCCCTGGCCGTCCACGGCGCCCGTGCCCAGGTGGAAGGCGGCGTAGCGGAGCTGGTCGCGCACCGAGGAGACCAGTCCCCCTTCGGGCATGCCCTCGCGGAACAGCCCCCAGGTGTGCGCGACGTGCGGGCCGTCCGGCCGGACGACGTGGCCGACGGCGTGCGGCCGGGTCGCGACCTCCCAGGGGAAGAAGGAACTGGAGTCCATCCCCAGGGGCGTGAGCACGATCTCGCCGACCGCCGTCTCGTACGGCTTGCCGCACACGACCTCGACGATCCTGCCGAGCAGCCTGAACCCGGCGTTGCTGTAGGAGGCGAGCCGCCCCGGCGCGAAGAGCTGGGGCAGCCGGTCGTAGGTGGTGATCGAGGCCGCCAGGGCGTCGGCGCCCCAGCTGTCGCCGTCGTCGACGTCGCCGAGGAAGCCGCCGGTGTGGGTGAGCAGGTGCCTGACGGTCAGTTCCTCGGCGGCCTGTTCGTCGGCGAGCCGCAGGTCGGGCAGGTAACGCCGTACCCGTCCGTCCAGGTCGAGCAGGCCTTGCTCGACGAGGTGCATGATCGCCGTCGCGGTGACCGTCTTGGTGGTCGAACCGATCTGGAACAGCGTGTCGCCCGTCACGGGGGCCGGGGCGTCGACGCTGGCGACGCCGGTGGTGAGGACGTGTTCGGTGCCGTCGACGATCACGCCGACGGCTGCGCCGGGAACCTGGAGGGCTTTCGCCTGACTGTCGAGCAGGTCCCGCAGGTGGGTGAGGTCAGCCATTCACCCATCCTGCTGACGACCGGATCGCGAGGGCTTCGTCGGCCTCCACCATTTCCCGCGCCTGGTTCGTCCGGCAGCCAGAGCGGGATGCATGATCTTCCGGGGTCCGCACGCCGGAGACGCTCGGCCGGTTTCCCGGGCCTGGGAAGCGAGGAGACAGGTGAATCGATCGAAGGCCAGAGCCATAGCCGTGGAAAAGCTCGGATACTGGGTCGGTGAGGCCGCGTCCGAGGTCGGGGAGAGGCTTCTCGACGGGAGCGTCCGCGAAAGGTACGTGGACGAACAGGGGAAGACCTGGACGATCGCCTCAAAGGCATTCTGGGATGGCGAGGATATTCGCGTCGTTGTCTCCGTGGACGACGGCGGTCTCCTCTCGTCACTGTTCCCGGAGTCTCAGAGTGACGTCATCAGGGTTTGAGACCGTGTGCCGGGGTCCGCCGGTGACTCCCGCATGGAGGGGGCACCCGCGGACCACGCGGACAACGGAGACTAGCGCCAGACCTGGGCGTGGCGGATCTTCACCGGAAGGACGGGCTTACCGTCGACCGGCGGGGTGGGGCCGTCCGGCGTCGGCTGGATGCCGCCCGCGGCGACACGGTCGAGGGCGGCCAGGCCCGCCGCGTCGACCGTGCCGAAGACCGTGTAGTTGGGCGGCAGGCCGGAGTCTCCGTAGACCAGGAAGAACTGGCTGCCGTTGGTGTCAGGCCCGGCGTTGGCCATGGCCAGCACCCCGCGGGCGTAGGTCTTGCGCGTGCCGGTGGTGTCACCGGGCCACGGCGGCAGGTCGGTGGGCAGCTCGTCCTTGTACTTGTAGCCCGGGCCGCCCTCACCGGTGAAGCCGGGGTCGCCGCACTGCAGAACCTTGAGGCGGTCGTAGGCGGTCAGCCGGTGGCAGCCGGTGAAGTCGTAGAAGCCGTGCCTGGCCAGGTGCACGAAGCTCTGCACCGTGCAGGGCGCCTTGGCGGCGTTGAGGGTCAGGCCGATCCGGCCGTGGTTGGTGCTGAGGGTCGTGGTGACCGTCCTGGTGGGGGTGCGACGCGGGTCCGGCGGCAGCGGCACACGCCGTACGGCGGGGTCGTCCGGCGTCGGGGTGTAGTGGCACGGCCCGTTCGTCGGCCTCGGCGGCCTGCCCCCGGCCTGGTTCGCGGCCGAGTCAGTGGCCGAGTCGGTGGCCGAGGGCGCGGCCGGGTCCGTGGCCGCGGAGGCGGGCAGGGAGCTGAGCGCGACCAGGGAACCGGCCGTCGCGGCGGCCAGTGCGGCGCGGGCCGCGAATCGTAACAACGCGCTGTCGGACATGGTGCCCTCCTGGGGGGTGATCAACAGAACCCCTGAGGTCTAATCGATCTGACCGGCGCCGTCAAGGGTGCCGCCGCTCGCCGGCCGGGCGGTCACCAGGTCTCGTCCTCACGCAGGAACCGCCACAGCCGGTCGGTGGAGTTCTGGTCGCGGGCGAGGTGGAGGGTGTCCCAGCTGCCGGGCCCCTGGTAGGAGTCCAGGGTCAGCGCGAGTGTGGTGTTGAGCCGGGGACGGTAGGCGGCCCAGCCGGTGCGCTGGTCGGAGTCACCCTGCTCGGGGCGGCGCGACCAGTCCTGCAGGGGCGAGCCGTTGCACGTTCGCACGACCACCTTGTCGGCCTCCCTGGGAAGACCCGTCACCGGTTGCAGGCACTTGTTGGCCGCCTCGTTCTTTATCACGTAGTAGCCGTCGTCCTTGACGGTGTAGGTCCATTTGACCGTCCGGTATCTCCACCGGGGGTGACGCAGGGCGATCGCCTCGGCGCCGTCGGCGAGGCTGTCGCCGAGGACGGCGAGACGGCCGCCGTCCATCCGGTTGATGAGCTCCCGGTTGGTCTGCGGGGGGTCGGCGTGCGCGGCGGGCGCGCAGATCAGCACGGCCGCGACGAGCATGGCCGCCACGCACACGATCTGGCTGGCGCTGGGCATGGGAAATCACCTCCGTGATGCCACACAAAGTAGCCACTCGACTACTTTTCGTGCGCTCTCCCGGGAGGGGCTTCTTCGTCCCGCCGGGTCACACAGTCCTCACGGGCGGCACCGTTTGACTCGTCATGGGCCGGCGTGGGTTGTCCTCCTGGTGGCCGGCACACGTGCTGACGCGTCACCTTTTGACCGGCCGGCCGGTCGCGGCGCGTGGACGCATCCGGCCACAGTGGGCGAGCCGGGCACGAGGCCGGATTCGCTCAGGACGTCGGCCGCCGTCGTGGTCGCACGAAGGCGGCCGGTACGGTCACGCGGACGGTCCACCGGAAGGGTGGCCGTGACGGCGCGGCGGCCGGAGTACCGGAGCGATGGAGGATTCCGATGGGCGACGCGGGCTCCGAGCCGAGGCTGATCCTGCTGTGCGGACCGCCCGGCTCTGGGAAGACGACGCCGGCCAAGCGGCTGGCGGGAGAGATTCCGGCGGTGCGGCTGTGCCCGGACGAATGGATGGCCGATCTCGGCGTCGACCTGTTCGGCGCGGACGTGCGCGACCGGCTTGAGCGGCGGTTCTGGGAGCATGCTCAGGAGTTGCCGGCACTGGGCAGAACGTGATCCTGGAGTTCGGCTTCTGGGGGCGTTCCGAACGTGACGAGAAGCGTTTGCGGGCGCGCGCTCGGTTTTCCTGTCGAGCTGCGCTATCTGGCCACACCGGTCGATGAATTGTGCCGCCGTCTGGAGGTCCGCAACAGACAGGGGGCGCCTGGGACGGCTCCGGTCGGCCGTGAGCTGCTTGAGGAGTGTCTGAGGCTCTTCCAGGCTCCCGGCGATGACGAGCTCGCCCTTTTCGACGAACCGCTGTCGTGAGGGGGCCGCCTCAGTCGTGGCCGGGGTCGGGGGCCCACAGCCGGTCGGCGTCTCCCGCGGCGAGCCGCCCCCGGTAGACGTCGATCTTGTGGCTGATGAGGTCGAGACTTTCCCGTACCTCGGCGAGCCTGGCGGTCACCTCGCCGCGGTGCGCCTCCAGGAGGGCGAGCCGTTCCCGTTCGTTGCCCGGCCCGGCCGCCACGAGCTCGGCGTAGTGCCGGATGGTCCTGATGGGCATGCCGGTGGCCCGCAGCTTGGTGCAGACGACGATCCAGTCGAGGTCGATCTTCCGGTATCTCCGCCATCCGCCCACGGTGCGGTCGACGGTGGTGACGACCAGCCCGGCACGCTCGTAGTAGCGCAGCGTGTGCACGCTGACCCCGGTACGGCGGGCGGCCTCGGCGATGCTCAGCCCCTCCTGGGCGTCGGGGAGGGCCGTCTGCGGATTGACTTCGAGCACGCTCTAAATCTTAGCCTCGCGGTCGTGATTCATCCGACACGATTCCGGACCACGGCCGACGAGCCCGGTCACCGGCTCCTGGTGCTCGCGATCTGCTGCGTCAGCGCGGCCGTCGTGGTCATGGACATCTCCATCGTCAACGTCGCGCTTCCCTCGATCCGCCGTGACCTGCACGCCTCGGTCTCAGGCCTGCAGTGGACGGTGGACGCCTACACCCTGGTGCTCGCCGCCTTCCTGGTGCCGGCGGGCTCGACCGCCGACCGGGTGGGCCGCAGACGCGTCTTCCAGATCGGCCTGGCGGCCTTCGGGATCGGCTCGCTGCTGTGCGGGCTGGCGCCGAGTGTCGGCTGGCTGGTCGCGGCACGGGTCGTCCAGGCCGTCGGCGGCACGATGCTCAACCCGGTGGCCATGGCGATCGTCGCCACCGCCTTCCCCGAGCCCGCGGACCGGGCCAGGGCCATCGGCGTGTTCGGCGCGACGACCGGCCTGGCGCCGGCACTCGGCCCGGTTCTCGGCGGCCTCCTGGTCGACGGTTTCGGCTGGCACGCCGTCTTCTGGGTCAACGTGCCGGTCGTGGCCGCCGCGATCGGGTGCGCCGCGCTGTTCGTCCCCGAGTCCCGTACCCCTCGCCCGCGCCGCTTCGACCCGGCCGGTCAGGCCCTGGTGGTCGTGGTGCTGGGCTGCGTCGTCTACGCGGTGATCGAGTCCCGGCGGCTCGGCTGGACCTCACCGGTGATCCTGGGGCTGCTCGTGGTCGCCGCGCTCGGCGTGCTGGGCGTTCTGCGCCACGAGCCACGCCGTACCGATCCGCTGCTCGAACTGCGGCTCTTCCGGAGTGTGCCGTTCGGGTCGGCCATCCTGATGGCCTTCTTCGCGCTGTGCGGGTTCGGCGCCTTCCTGTTCGTGACCACCCTGTACCTGCAGGAGGTGCGCGGCATGTCCGCGCTGGCGGCCGGGCTGTGCCTGCTGCCGGTCGGGGCGCTGACCGTGGTGCTCTCCCCCCTCACCGGAAGGCTGGTCGGCGCGCGCGGCCCCCGGCTGCCGCTGGTGGTCGCCGGGAGCGCCCTGGCCCTGGGCGCTCTGGCCTCGCTCCGGCTCGGCCCCGCGACCCCGTTGCCGGCCGTGCTCGTGACGTTCCTGCTGTTCGGCGTCTTCCTGGGGGCCGTCAACCCGCCGATCACCAACACGGCGGTCTCCGGGATGCCCCGTTCGATGGCCGGGGTGGCCGCCTCACTGGCCTCGGCGGGACGGCAGAGCGGCACCACGCTGGGCGTCGCGATCGCCGGAATGATCATGGGGCCAGCCCTCACCCGCGGCGGTACGGCGTTCACCGCGGCCGAGCGGGGGGTGTGGTGGCTGGTGGCAGGGCTCGGTGTCTGCGTCGTGGCCTTGGGGTTGCTCGCCACCGGGCGCCGGGCCCTGGAGAGCGCGGACCGGACGGCCGCGCTGTTCGAGGACCTGGACGGCAGGCCGTGACGGCGTGCCGTCACGGCCTGCCGGCGAACCTGTCGACCAGGAGGTCGAGCCGCTGTGCCGACCCCTCCGCGGGCAGGCGGCCCGAGCGGGTGAGCGCGACCAGGCCGTGCATGGCCGCCCAGAAGACCTCGACGAACAGACCCGGGTCGGCGTCCCCCGCCACGTCGCGAAGCGTGTCGAGCAGCGCGCCGAACCCCTCGCGCAGCGGCGCGGGGGTCGCCGCGTCGGCGAAGGGCAGGCCGGTGTCGAGAAGGAACATCGCGTCGTACAGCGCGGGGTTGCGTTCGGCGAAGCCGACGTACGTCTCCGCGAGCGCGGACACCGCGGCCCGCCCCCCGGAGGAGTCCGCGACCGCGCGACGCATCGCCGCCGCCAGTTCGGCGAACCCCTCCAGGGCGACGGCCCCGACGATCTCACGCTTGCCGCGGAAGTGGCTGTAGAGCACGGGCTGGCTGTACTCGATGCGTTCGGCCAGGCGGCGTGTGGTGACCGCCTCCCACCCCTGCTCCTCGGCGAGCTCCCGAGCCGTCGTGACGATCAGCTGGTGGCGGTGCGCCCGCTCGCGCTCCTTGCGTTCCCGTACCGACATCCCCCGAGTCTAGCATCGCTAGACATCCGAGCGTCGATCGAAACGATCTGTTCAGCGGATCGGAAGCGGGACGCCACGCTGGTCGGCCGGACGGGGACCGTGGATGCGCCGGTCGTCCTCGAAGATCGGCGTGTCGTTGATGCTGGCCTCCCTCCGGCTCATGAGCCCCTCCGGGGAGAACTCCCACAGCTCGTTTCCGTAGCTGCGCCACCACTGACCGGAGGAGTCCCGGCACTCGTACTGGAAGCGCACCGCGATCCGGTCACCGTGGAACCCCCACAGCTCCTTGCGGAGCGCGTAGTCAAGCTCCCGGTCCCACTTCTCCCGCAGGAACGCCACGATCTCCGCCCGGCCCGTGACGAAACGGTCGCGGTTACGCCACACGGAGTCCTCGGTGTAGGCCGACGCGACCCGTTCCGGATCACGGGTGTTCCAGGCGTCCTCGGCGGCCTGGACCTTCTCCAGCGCGGTTTCCAGGGTGAAGGGCGGCAGGGGCGGTCGTGTCGTCACGACGGTCTCCTCGGCGTTGTCCGGCAGTCCCTCCATTAGAGCCGTACGGCGGGCGGGAGGGCGTCAACGGGACCCCGGATCAGGACGGCGCCGGGGCCTTCCGCAGGAGACCGGCCCGGGCCCGGATCGCGGCGGCGGCCTCCGGCTCCGGCCCGCCGGTGAAGGTGACGTTGTCCTCGTAGAGAACCCCCGGCGGCGGAGCGTCGGCGCCGACCGGGTCGGCGTCCCACAGGTTGCCCCGGTAGACGACGTTGTCCAGCGGCGGCGACACGTGCAGGACAGCCGTGCTGTCGGCCCTGACGACCAGGTTCTCCTCGACCGTCACCCACGCCGCGCCGTAGTCGGTGTAGAGGCCGAAGTTGTACGGCGTGCGCGTGTCCTCGATGACGTTGCCCCGGATGACCGCCCCCGAGTCGTGGGAGCCGCCCTGCGGACCGGCGAGATAGACGCCTCCCCCGTCGGCCAGCACCTGCATCGTGCCGCTCGTGAGGTTGTTCAGGACGCGGGTGCCCGTGCCGGGCCCGGCGACGATGCCGCAGTGGGGCACGTCGGCGATGTGGTTGTGCGCGACCGTGCATCCGGTCGTGCCGTTCAGCGCGACGCCGGGCGAGCCGGAGAACTCCAGGCCGACGCGGTGGACCCGGTTGTCCTCGACGAGGACCGAACGACTGCCGCCGACCACGATCCCCCCGGCGGAGAGCGTGTCGAAGTCGCACCCGCGCACCGTGACGTCCTCCGACGCGGAGACACCGAGTCCGGTGGCGCCGAGCCGGGTGAAGCGGCACCCTTCGAACCGCACGCCGGAGGCGTTCTCGACCACCACGCAGGCCGGGATCGTGACGGGCTCCCGGGGCACCGTGACCGAGGAGCCGGCGTCGTCGATCGGGACCGTGTCGATCGGGCCGCCGACGTGGAAGCCGCTGCCGTGGTAGTGCAGGAAGCCCTCGGGCCCGCTCGGCCGCAGCCAGGTGGCCTCGGCGAACGTCACCCCGAGGAAGGTCACACCGCGCCCGCCGGTGACACGCACCAGTGTCTCCAGGACCGGCGCGACCACCCGGGTGCGTTCCGGGTGCTCACCGGGCAGGGGCAGGTAACGCAGGACGTGCCGCCCGGGGCGTGAGCGGTCCAGGACGAACGTGCCGGGCTCGGTGAGGAAGGAGGCGTCGTTCTCCACCCTGGTCGGCAGGCCGGGTCCCCGTGAGGTCTGGCCCTGCCAGGTGGAGTTGTACAGCTCCAGGGCGCGTCCGAACGCGGGCTGCGCCATGGTGATCACCGTGCCGTCGCCGCCGGTCGTGACCGAGGCGACACCGATGCGGGCCTCGGTCCACGGGTAGACGCCCCGGTGGACGAACTCCACGTCGCCCGGATTGCGCCAGGCCGACGGCGCCGTGCTGTCGGTGGTGTAGCCGGTCTCGGTCAGGGTGATCTCGCCGGGCAGGGCCTCGACACCCGCCCGTTCGGCCCGCCGGCCGTCCACGTAGAGCTGGCGGGTTTCCAGGTCGCCGACGTCGGCCAGCCACACGCCGTCCAGTTCCCGCCAGCCGGTGACGGTACGGCCGCCGCTGACGACGACCTCCTCCTGTTCGGCGGTGCCGTACCCGTGGGCCTGGTAGGTGACGTGGCCGTCACGGCCGTCACGGCCGGGGGCGGCGGTGAGTTCGAGCGGCTCGGTCAGCGCGTACGCGCCCGCCCTGAGCCGCACGACGACCTCGCCGGTCAGGGCGCGGGCCGCCAGCCCGGCACGGCCGAGGGTGGCGAACGGGCGTTCCCGCGTCCCCGGGGCGGAGTCGTCCCCGTCGGGGGCGACGAACAGTTCGATCATGGATGTGTCCCCTCGAAACATGTTTATGGTGTGCACATGGTGTATACCATAAACATGAGGGATGACAAGGTGAACGATCCTGAGCGCACGGTCGAACTGCTGTGGCGGCGGGACGGCGCGGAGGCGAGGCGGGGGCTGAGCCTGGGCCGGATCGTGCGCGCGGGCATCGAGCTGGCCGACGCCGAGGGGCTGGCCGGGCTGTCCATGCGCAAGGTCGCCGAGCGGCTCGGCTTCACCACTATGTCGCTCTACCGGCACGTGTCCGGCCGCGAGCAGCTCATCGACCTCATGCGCGACGCGGTGACGGGCGAGAGCCCGGGCACCGTGGACGCGGACGTGGACGCGACGGGGAGGGACGGCTGGCGGGCGCGGCTTGAGGCGTGCGCCAGGCAGGGGTGGGAGCTGCGCCGCCGTCATCCCTGGCTGTCGGAGATACGGGGCGGGCGCCACGTGCCCGGCCCCAACGTCATCGCGCATTACGAGCAGATGCTCGGCGTGGTCGCCGAGACCGGCCTGCCCCCCTCCGAGGTGATCGCGGTGGCCGGTCTCGTCGGCAGGTTCGTCGACTCGGAGGCGCTGCTGCTGGTCGAGGCGGCCGAGGCCGAACGGCACAGCGGCCTCAGTGAGGAGGAGTGGTGGGGAAGCCGTGACACGCTGTTCGAGCAGCTGAACGGCTACCCCGTGATCGCTCGCCTGTGGGAGGAGGGGGGCTACGACCGGCCGGAGGACCCCTTCGAGTTCGGCCTCGCCCGGCTGCTGGACGGCATCGAACTGCTGGTCAAAAAACGTTACGAAACAAGTGACGAAACAGGGGTGTGTGTCGTGTGCGGCACGCCGGTCGAACAACCCTCCTCGGGACGCCCCAGGGCGTACTGCTCCCCCTCCTGCCGCCAGCGGGCCTACCGCAGACGCAAGTCCGACGCCACGTGACGGCGGACCGTGCTCGGCATCCCCACCGAGGTCGCGGCGGGCGGAGCCGCGCCGCCGGCCCGGATCCGGTTTCCGGCGACGGACCGGGCCGGTCCGTCGCCGATGAAAACCCGGCCGGGGAACGGGGCTGATCCCGTCTCCCGGCCGGGCGGTCGTGTCGCGGCTACGCCGCTACCTCAACGTGATGACGGCGAAATGGCCGGTGCCGTCGTCGAGCTTCAGCTGGAGCTGACGGCAGGTGTCGGACCAGCTCTTGTCGGTCTTCCAGACGTAGTTGTACTGGCCGCCCCCGTAGCTGATCTTCGAGTTGCCCGGGTTACGGGTCGGTTCGGCCGGGCCGATCGGTTTCCCGGTGTCACAGGCCACCTGCTGAGAAGCCGGGTAGCCGGGGGCGAAGACGTCGGTGCCGCGGTCGCCGCCGAGGCTGAACTTGATCGGTACGGCGCTGCCCGCCTTGCCCGACATCGTCTCCGGGAAGTAGGCCTGCCAGGGGTAGACGACCTGGTAGGTCACCTTCCGGCTCGCGGTGTTGCCCGCGTTGTCGACGGCCTTGACGGTGAAGTCGTGGAAGCCGACGGAGGAGGTGTCGAGCGGGCCGCCGTCGGGCACCGTGCCGGTGCAGCCGGCGATCCCGGACAGGTTGTCCTCGCACCGGTACGACGCGGTCGTGGCCGTCCCGAGCGTGTAGACCGCGCCGTCGGCGGGCCTGGTGAGGGAGATCGTCGGCTTGGTGAGGTCGACGGTCACCTTCACCGCGTGGTCACCGGAGATCGCCACTCCGCGCTCGGTGGCCGTCGCGCCCTCGGCGGTCACGGAGAAGTCGCACGTGATGTGCGGGAAGACAGCCTTGAGCCTGCCGTCGGCTCCGGTGGTGCCCAGGGCACGCGGGCCGTCGCCGCAGTCGGCGCGTACCTGCGCCCCGGCCAGCGGCTGACCGGCGTCCGAGAGCGCGGACACCGTCACCGCGTTCAGCGCGTTGTGCGCCACCGCGCCGCCCACGACGTCCAGGGTGGTCTGCAGCCTTTCGGGGCTGATGTTGTCCATCGTGTCCGTCGGCCTGTGGTACTGCGGCTCGGTGACGTACGTCCCGCCCGTGGGACCGCAGACGGCCGGCGGGGCCGGCGGCCGGTAGTCGAGCCAGATGAACAGCGAGGACGGGATGCCCACGTCGTAGAACGCCTGGTGGTCGCTCTGCCCGAGCCTGCAGTTGCGCAGCCCGTCGAACCCGACGCGGGCGGCCGACTCGTAGGCCTCCTGGACCACGTAGTTCGACTGACCGTTCGGGGTCAGCGCCCACAGCCGGGCAGGCTCGTACGGCGTGCCGACCATGTCCATCTGCCACTCGCCGACGAACCGCGCCTTCTCCGCCGCGGTCAGCGTGTTCACGTACGCGCGGGCACCGAGGAGACCGCCCTCCTCACCGCCGAAGCCGCCGATCCGCAGTTCCTTGTCCAGCGGGTACTGGCTGAGGACCCGGGCGACCTCCAGGGAGACGCCGTTGCCCGAGGCGTCGTCGTGGGCGCCGGGCGCGCCCAGCACCGAGTCGATGTGCGCGCCGACCATGACGATGGGCGCGGTGGTGCCGTCCGGGTCGCCGACCGCGGGCCGGATGCCGATGACGTTGGTGCCCATCGGATTCGCGTACTCGTTCGTCGCGATCGTCAGCGTCAGCGGACCCTTGGCCAGGAGCCCCCTGAGCCAGGCGCTGTGCGCGCTGCCTCCGCCGACCACCGGAATCCCCGGCTGGGGAGTGGTGAGGGTGAACGACGGTGGTGCGGAGTTGCCGGTCGGGTAGGCCAGGACGACCGCGAGCGCGCCGCGGCTCACCGCGTTGGCCACGGCGGTGTTGCGGACCGTGGCGTTGGTGCTGTAGTCCATCAGCACGATCTTGCCCTCGGTGTCGGCCGGGAACTCGGTGGCGGACTGGCCCGTCCCGGCGTCGACCACCTGGCCCTTCACGCCGGTGTCGCCGGTGAACTTCCCGCTGGCCGAGGCGGCCATCTGCCAGTTCGGCCCGCCGGGCAGGTCGGCGTCCGAGGACGTGACCTTCGCGACGCGTTTGGTCGAGACCGGGCCCCACTGCTGGAGGGTCACCTTGAAGCCGTAGGACTTCAGGATCCCGCCGATGTACTCCGCGCCCTCCCGTTCCTGCGGGGTGCCGTTCAGGCGTGGGCCGATGTCCACGGCGAGGTGCCGGATGTGGTTGACGGAGTTGGCCGAGTCGAACCGGCCGACGATCTCTTTGTCGTAGTCCGGCAGTGGCGCGTCCGCCGTCGCGGCCGTCAGGTTGGAGCCTGGCAGCGCCTGAAGCTGTACGCCACCGGCGGACGCCGGAACGGTCCCGAGGGACAACGCGGTCGCCAGGCCACCGATGACGGTCAGTCGCTCAAGTCGCCGAGGTCGTCTGAGTGAACTCCTCACGGAGAACCTCCTGGTCATGGCGGACGTGAAAGTCCGCATGGCGTCCCCACCCTCTGGACCCTCCGGGGTGCGGAGGGTGAGGACAAGGTTGGCGATTAGTACCAGGCGGGCAAACCAAGGGTCAAGGGTCGCCTCGCTCGCACTCCGGAGGAGACGCGCCTCGCGGACGGGACCGTTCCACGCGGCTGGGACGAGGACGACGCCCGGAGCGCCGGCCGTCCTCGCGGAAACGGCGGATGAGTCTTCCCAGGGGTCCGGCGACGCGCCGGATCCGCCGGGAATCCCACGGTGCTCACGACTGACCGGGGTGACCGGGTGGGTGATGGGGGTATAAGCGCGATTGGCCCCCCGGCTTCGATCTCATCTCGACCGTGGGGGACCTGTGGCAGACGACGGCAACCGGAAACAGCAGCAGCTCGACCAGTATCGGGTGGACTCGGCGGACACCCGGTACACCACCGACCAGGGTGTCCGTGTCGACGACACCGACAACTCACTGTCGATCGGTGAGCGCGGCCCGACCATCCTGGAGGACTTCCACTTCCGGGAGAAGGTGATGCGCTTCGACCATGAGCGCATCCCGGAGCGGGTGGTGCACGCCCGCGGTTCGGGCGCGCACGGCGTCTTCCAGGTGTACGAGTCCCTGGCCGAGTACACCTGCGCCGACTTCCTGTGCGACCCTTCGCTGGTCACCCCGGTCTTCGTGCGCTTCTCCACCGTCGCGGGCTCGCGCGGTTCGGCTGACACGGTGCGCGACGTGCGCGGGTTCGCCACCAAGTTCTTCACCCGGCAGGGCAACTACGACCTGGTCGGCAACAACTTCCCGGTGTTCTTCGTCCAGGACGCGATCAAGTTCTCCGACTTCGTGCACTCGGTCAAGCCCGAACCGCACAACGAGATCCCGCAGGCCCAGTCGGCGCACGACACCCTGTGGGACTTCGTGCAGCTGCAGCCGGAGACCATGCACACGATCATGTGGCTGATGTCGGACCGGGCGATCCCGCGCAGCTACCGGATGATGCAGGGCTTCGGTGTGCACACCTTCCGGCTGGTCAACGCCGAGGGGCGGGGCACCTTCTGCAAGTTCCACTGGCGGCCCAAGCTCGGCACCCACTCGCTGGTGTGGGACGAGGTGCTGCGCATCCAGGGCAACGACCCCGACTTCAACCGCCGTGACCTGTGGGACGCCATCGAGAACGGCGACTACCCCGAGTGGGAGCTCGGCCTCCAGCTCGTGCCGGAAGAGGACGAGCACAAGTTCGACTTCGACCTCCTCGACGCCACGAAGATCATTCCGGAGGAGGAGGTGCCGTTGCGGACGGTCGGCAAGCTGACCCTCAACCGCAACCCGGAGAACTTCTTCGCCGAGACCGAGCAGGTCGCCTTCTGCACCGCCAACGTGGTGCCGGGCATCGACTTCACCAACGACCCGCTGCTGCAGGGCCGCAACTTCTCCTACCTCGACACCCAGCTGCTCCGCCTCGGCGGCCCGAACTTCCAGCAGATCCCGATCAACAGGGCGGTCGCGCCGGTGCACAACGACAACCGCGACGGCTTCCACCAGCACATGATCCACACCAGCCGGACGAGCTACTCCAAGAACTCCATCAGCGGGGGCTGCCCGGCGACCGGCGTGCTCAGCGGTGACATGACCGGGGTCTTCCGGCACTACACCGAACGGGTCGAGGGCGAGAAGATCCGCAAGCGCAGCCCCAGCTTCGGCGACCACTACAGCCAGGCCACGCTGTTCTGGAACAGCATGGCCCCCTGGGAGAAGGACCACATCGTCAAGGCGTTCCTGTTCGAACTCGGGCACGTCGAGCGCCGCTACATCAAGGAGCAGGTGGTCGACCGGCTGACCAACGTCGACACCGGGCTGGCCGCGCACGTGGCCGCGGGGCTCGGCCTGCCCGCGCCGACGGCCAAGGGCGTCAACCACGGCAGGTCCTCCCCCGCGCTCAGCCAGGCCGACCAGCCCTCGTCCCTGGCCACCCGCAAGATCGCGGTCCTGGTGAGCGACCACACCGACGCCGAGGCGCTCTACCCCGTGATCCAGGAACTGGAGAACGGGAAGGCGATCTGCGACGTGGTCGCCCCGCACGAGGGCATGGCCGGGCCGCTGTCGGTCGACAAGCAGGTCAGCGCGGCCTCGTCGGTACTGTACGACGCGGTGCTGTGCACCGGCGGTGAGGGGCAGGCGGACGACGGCTACGCCGTACAGTTCGTCCGCGAGGCCTTCAAGCACGGCAAGGCCATCGGTGTTCTGCCGGACGGCGAGGCCCTGTTGCGGGCCGCCGCGTTGCCCGGCCGCCAGGGGGTCGTCGAGGCCTCAACGGGAGACGACTTCGTCCAGCGGTTCGTCGACGCCGTCGTCCGGCACCGGCACTACGACCGCGACGTGGCGTCCTTCCCCGCCTGAGCGCTCCGGCCTTCGGGCCGGAGGCCGCCAGGACATCCGAGCCGTTCGCCGGCGCGGGAACACGG
>NZ_JBHSBC010000008.1:360305-370586 GCF_042650425.1 Streptosporangium jomthongense
ATCCGTGCCGTACGGAGCTTCTGTCGGTCCTGCATGCCAAAGTGACCCATGACGACTTTCGCCCAGCTTCGCAAGACCGCGCTCTCCCTCCCCGGGACCGCCGAGCAGGGTGACCGCCCCGGCGTGATCGCGTTCACCGTGCACGGCAGCCTGTTCGCCTCGACGGGAGACAACGACCACGTGCACCTTCACCTCCCCGCAACGGAGGCGGAGAAGGTTCTCGCGGCGTACCCGACCGCGGAGCCGCTGCCCCACGACGGGACGTCGGCCGGCGTACGTGTCCCGCTCGTGGACATCGACGGTCAGCAGCTCAACCACTGGGTGCGCCGCGCCTGGTTCTTCCACGCGCCGCGACAGCTCGCGCGGCAGGCCGCCGCCGGAGAGACGGCGGTCGCCGGTGAGACCGGGGACCTGCCCAAGGCCATCGGAGGGCCCGCCACCCGGGCGCTCGCCGGCGTCGGCATCACCACTCTCGCCCAGGTCGCCGAACTGACCGAGGCCGACCTGATGGCGATGCACGGAGTAGGGCCGAAGGCGGTTCGCGTTCTCGGCGAGGCGCTCAGGGCGGCCGGACACGAACGCGGGAACTGACCTCGCCGGGACACGTCGAGAGGTCCCCGGCCGGAATCCGTCCGCCCAGGACCGGCGGAGCGATTCCGGCCGACGGGTAAAAATCCGCAGACCTCGCTTTGGCCTTATTTCTGCCCCTCCGGCGGTATCGCCTCCGTGACGACACCGGAGCCACCGGCCATCCATGGCCAGGCCGCGTCCCAGGAGACCTTCGGAGGGTACGGCATGCCTTACGTGACCACGCGCGACGGCACAGAGATCTTCTTCTACGACTGGGGCAGCGGGCCGCCGGTCGTCTTCATCCACGGCTGGCCGCTGAACGCGGACGCCTGGCAGGACCAGCTGAAACTGGTCAAGGACCACGGCTTCCGGGCCATCGCGCACGACCGCCGGGGGCACGGCCGCTCAAGTCACCCCCACGATGGTTACGACTTCGACACCTTCGCCGACGATCTCAACGACCTCATCACCAAGCTCGACCTGCGTGACGTCACGCTGGTCGCGCACTCCATGGGAGGCGGGGAACTGGCCCGCTACATCGGCCGGCACGGCACCGACCGCATCAGTAAGGCTGTGCTGCTGTCGGCGGTCCCGCCGCTGATGCTCAAGACGGACGACAACCCCGAGGGCACTCCCCAGGAGGTGTTCGACAAGATCAAGGCCGGTATCCTCGCCGAGCGCTCGCAGTTCTGGAAGGACTCCGCGGAGGGCTTCTTCGGCGCCAACCGGCCCGGTAACAAGGTGACGCAGGGCAACAAGGACGCCTTCTGGCTGATGGCCATGGCCGAGAACATCGAGGCCGGGGTGGTCTGCGTGGACGCCTTCTCCGCCACCGACTTCACCCAGGACCTGAAGAGGTTCGACATTCCCACCCTGATCATCCACGGTGACGACGACCAGGTCGTGCCGATCGCGGCCTCGGCGGACAAGTCCTCGAAGCTCATCCCGAACTCGACCTACAAGGTGTACAAGGGCGGCTCACACGGCATCGCGCTGGTGCCCGGCGACAAGGAGAAGTTCAACGCCGACCTGCTGGAATTCCTGAACTCATGACCCGCGGGTGGTGCCCGTCCGCACGACGGGCACCACCCTCACGGCGGGCCGGCTCAGCGGTCGGTCCACAGGTGCCAGAACACGTCGCCCTCGGAGCAGGTGTAGTGCCCCCAGTGCCCCCGGTCGATCCCGCCCTGGCCCGCGGTCACGCACCTGGCGTGGCTCGTGAACCAGTCACGGTAGACGTCGTCGCCGAGCGCCTGCACGGCGGTGCCCTCGGTCGCGACGGTGGCGTGTGCCGGGCCCGCGGTCAGCAGGCAGGCGGAGCCCAGCACGGCGGCGGCCAGCGCCACCGGACGGAACCTGGTCGTCATGTCGTCTCCTTCGCTTGTCTTCGCACGCCGTACGGCGGTGCCCGTTCCGGCGGACCGGGGCGGCGCGACCCGGGATCCCGCGCCCAGTGCCGTGGGGTCGCGCGCTCCGGTCACTCGTAGCGTGGTGGAGGCCGCCGACACGCCGGTCACCCGCCGGTCACGCGCACCGCTCCGTCGCGGGCCCGTACGTGACGCGTTGCGAGCTGAGGGTAATGATGTGATTACAATTCGCTGTGAAAGGGTTGGGTTTCGAGTTCAGGATTCTGGGGCCGGTCGAGGTCCTGCACCACGGCAACCGCCTGACCATCCGAGCGGCCAAGCTGCGCACCCTGCTCGCGGCGCTGCTCCTGGACGCCAATCGCGTGGTCACCGTCGAGACGCTGATCGAACGCGTATGGGGGGACGACGCCCCCAACGGCGCCCGCAACACGCTGCAGAACTACGTGCTGCGGCTGCGTCGTCTGCTGAACGGGGCGGGGTGGGAGTGCCCGCTGACGACGCACCCGAGGGGGTATGCGATCGAGCTGCCCGCCGACACGCTGGACCTGCACCGTTTCGACGCCCTGGTGCGCCGCGCGCGGGCGGCGGCCGCCGTCGAGGAGACGGAGCAGGCCGCCACGCTGCTTCGGGAGGCGTTGCGCCTGTGGCGCGGAGAGGCGCTCGCGGACATCGGATCAGAGGTCATACGCCGTGACGTCGTCCCCGTGCTCGACGAACGCAGGCTCGACGCCCTTGAGCTTCGCATCGAGGCGGACCTGGCGCTGGGACGGCACGAGGACGTGCTGGCCGAGCTGCACGGGCTGACCACCGCGCACCCGCTCAGGGAGCGACTGTGGAGACAGCGGATGCTCGCGCTGTACCGGTCGGGACGCCGGGGCGAGAGCCTGCGCTGCTATCACAACGCCAGGGATGCGCTGGTCGAGCAACTCGGCGTCGATCCCGGCGACGAGCTGCGTGAACTGCACCGGCGGTTGCTCACCGCCAGCCCCGCGCTGGCCTACGTCAGCCCACCGCGGGTGCGCGGCAACCTGCCCGCGGAGGTGACGACGTTCATCGGCCGGGCACGTCAGCTCGCCGACATCGGGCGCCTGGTGAGAGGAAACCGGCTGGTCACCCTGACCGGCGCGGGCGGGGTGGGCAAGACCCGGCTGGCCCTGCGGGCGGCGGCCGAGCTGTCCGGGGACTTCCCCGACGGGGTGTGGCTGGCCGACCTGACCGCGTTGCCGGAAGGACGGCCACTTGAGCACCTCGTGGTCCAGGCGCTGAGAATCCGCGACCAGTCCGCGCGTCCGCCCGCCGACGTCCTGGCCGACTTCCTGCGTGACAGGCGGCTGCTGCTGGTGCTGGACAACTGTGAGCACGTGGCCGCCGCGGTCGGCGCTCTGGCCGACACCCTGCTCAGGGCCGCCCCGGGCCTGCGGATGCTGACGACCAGCAGGCACCGGCTCGGCCTGCGCCATGAGCACGTGCTGGTCGTGCCCCCGCTCACCCTGCCGCCCGTGGCCGCCGCGTCCCGGGAGCGTCCGCTGACCGGCTACGACGCGGTGGCGTTGCTGGTGGCGCGGGCCGCGGCGGCGGCACCGGACTTCCGTGTCACCCACGACAACCACGACCTCGTCGTCCAGCTGTGCAGGCGCCTGGACGGCATCCCGCTGGCCATCGAACTGGCCGCCGTACGGCTGGGCACGCTGTCCATCGCGGAGATCCTGGAGCGCCTCGATGACTGCTTCCGTCCGCTGGGCGGCGACATCCGGGCCATGCCCCGCTACCACCGGACGTTGTGGGACGTCATCGACTGGAGCCACGAGCTGTGCACCGAGCCGGAACGCCTGCTCTGGGCGCGCCTTTCGGTCTTCTCCAGCGGTTTCGACCTGGAGGCGGCCGAAGCCGTGTGCTCCGGCTCGGGCATCGCCCGCCGGGACGTCGTGGATCTGCTGGCGAGCCTGTGCCACAAGTCGGTCCTGCTGGCGCGGACCCAGGGTCTCCGTACGCGTTACCGCCTTCTGGAGACCATCCGTCAGTACGGCGGGCGGAGACTGGCCGACATGGGCGCGGAAGCCCGGCTGCGGCGGCTCCACCGCGACCACTACCAGAGACTGGTCGCCACCGCCGCGGCCGAGTGGTGCGGCGTCCGCGAGGTCGAGTGGCTGTCCCGGCTGCGAAGGGAGCTGCCCAACCTGCGGACGGCGCTGGACTTCTGCGTCACCGAGCCGGGGCAGGCGGACAACGGCCTGGAGATCGCCGTCAACCTCACCCGTGTCCGGTCCTGGTTCTTCACCAGCACCATCGGTGAGGGCCGCCACTGGCTGGAGCGCACCTGCGCGTTGTCCGCGCCCGGCCCCCGGCGCACCGACGCGCTGGCGATGCTGAGCTGGGTGGCCCTCCTGCAGGGCGACCACCGGCTCGCCGAGAGGTATCTCGCCGAACACCGCGCTCCGGCCTCGCCCGTCGCCACCTATCTGGAGGGCGCCCATGCGATGCTCACCCATTCCGACGCCGGGGCGATCCCCGTGCTGGCGCGGGCCAGGGACATGTTCCGGCGGGCGGGTGCCCGGGGAGACGCCCACATGGCCACCATGCTCTGGGCGATGGCCTGTGCCTTCCTCGGCGTCCCGGACGTCGCGCGCGCCGCGGGAGACGCCTACCTGGAGGAGGCCGATGCGAACGGCGCGGCCTGGGCCCAATCATGGGCACTGTGGACGCTCGGGCTGACCAGGCTGCGGCTCGGCGACACCGTCGCGGCCATCGAGCTGCTGCGCGACTCCCTGGTCCGCCAGCGCGACATCGACGACCGCTGGGGTCCCGTCTGGGGAGCGGAGGCGCTGGCCTGGGCCGTCGCCGCCGCCGGGCAGTACCACCGGGCCGCCGAGCTCCTCGGCGCCGCCCGTCATCTGCGCCAGGCCGTGGGCGTCGGCCTCATCACCCTGCGCCCCTTCCACGAGATGCACATCGAGGCCGTACGGCTGGTGCGCGGCAACCTCGACGCCCGCTCCTACGCCGCGGCCCTCGAACGGGGGGCCAGGACCGAGGACGCCTCCCCGTGGCCGTCCTGCCTGGTCGAGGCCCTGGAGAGGCATGGGGTGGTTCACACCTCCTCGGAGAGCGGGGCGACCCGGTGACGGTCGTCCCGTCTCGGGCCCGGAGGCCCCGCGGGGTCTTGAGACGGTGGCCGTCGAGACTTCCGGCCTCCCTTGCCTCCTGCTTCCTGGGCGGCGACCGGCCTGCTCGACTCCCTAATATTCCCTATTCTTCCCTCAAAGAGGGATGTTAAGGTAATTTTAGGGAATCGCGATTCCCCTCTTCGTTCGGATGCGCGAGCACCCGGCGGGGCGGGGACGGCACATCGACGAAGGAGAGGGTCACATGAAGGTCATCGTCGCGGGCGGCGGCGGGCGGACTCCGAGGCGCGCCGGCGCGGTGGTCGGGCCATGACCGCCATCTACCGGACCGAGGACGGCGGCCGGCGCATCCGCGAGCGGTACGTCCAGACCCTGCGTACCTGGCCCGTTCCTTACGAGCACCGGAGGGTCCCGACCCGCGAGGGAGAGACCTTCGTCGTGGTCTCCGGCCCCGAGGACGCGCCGCCGCTGGTGCTGTTGCACGGCTCGGGAACCAACGCGGCGATGTGGGTCGCGGAGGTGGCCTCCTGGGCCGGACACTTCCGCGTCCACGCCGTCGACATGATCGGTGAGCCCGGCCTGAGCGCCCCCTCCCGCCCTCCGCTTGACTCCGAGGCGTACGCCCTCTGGCTGGACGACGTCCTGCGGGAACTCGGGGTGTCGAGGACGTCCGTGGTCGGTGCCTCGCTCGGTGGCTGGCTGGCGCTGGACTACGCCACCCGCCGCCCGGACCGGGTGGAGTGCCTGGCGCTGCTGTGCCCCGCCGGAATCGGCAGGCAGAAGTGGGGCTGGGTGCCGAAGGCCGTACTGCTGAACCGGTTCGGTCTGTGGGGACAGCGCAAAACGCTTGAGACGGTCGCAGGGCTCGACATGCCGGGTTCCGAGGAGTTCCTTGAGGGGATGGCCCTCACCTTCCGGCAGTTCCTCCCCCGTAAGCGGTTGCCGGTCTTCTCCGACGACACGCTGCGGAAGCTGACCATGCCCGTGCTGGCCGTCGTCGGTGACCGTGACGCCATGCTCGACTCGCAGGACACCGTCCGGCGCCTGAACGAGACCGTCCCGCACGCGACGGTTCGCCTGCTGCCGGGGGTCGGGCACTCCGTCGTCGGCCAGAGCGAGGTCGTCCTCGCCCATCTGCGGCGGACGTCCGCCACGCAGTGAGCTCCTCACGGTGAGATCGAGACGACGGGCGTGTCGGTCCTTCTGTACGGCCGTGCCGCTCGGGAGCGTTTACGGCACCCGAGGACCACGAACACGACGGAGCGCACCGATGTCCCTGCCCGCGCACATGTACGCCGCCCACGTCACGGGCCCCGGTCCCGCCGAGGCCATCCGCTACGGCCGGATACCGGTGCCGGGCATCGGCCCCACCGACGTCCTGGTGCGGGTGCGCATGGTCGCCGCCGACCCGGTGGACGTCTTCGTGCGCTCGGGCGCCTACCCCACGCCCATGCCGTCGCCGTTCGTGATCGGCCGGGACCTGGTCGGCGAGGTGGCCGCCGTGGGACCCGGCGCGACCGGCTTCTCCCCGGGGCTGCCGGTGTGGTGCAACAGCCTGGGGCACGACGGCAGGCAGGGCTCCTTCGCCAAGTACGCCGTGGTCCCCGCCGACCGGCTGTACCCGGTTCCGCCGGGCGTCGACGAGGCCGATCTGGTCGCCGCCGCCCACCCGGCGGCGACCGCGTGGCTGGCCCTGTTCCGGCACGGGCGGTTGCGGGCAGGGGAGAACGTCCACGTCGGCGGCGGGGCGGGCAACGTCGGGTCCGCCGCGGTCGCCCTGGCCGTGGCGGCGGGGGCGCGCGTGGTCGCCACCGCGCGTCCGGAGGGCTTCGCCTCCGTCCGCGCGCTGGGCGCCGCCGAGGTCCTCGACTACCGCGACCCGGACCTGACCGACGGCCTACGTACGGCCGCGCCCGGCGGCTACCGCGTGTGGGTGGACACCTCGGGGCGCGGGGACCTGGCCGCCGGGGTCGGTCTTCTCGCCCACGGCGGGCGGCTGGTGGTGATGGCCGGGCTGCACGCCACCCCGGCGCTGCCGCTCGGCTCCCTCTACACCCGGGACGCCTCCGTCGTGGGGTTCGCGATCAGCAACGCCTCCGTCGCCGATCTCGCCGACGCGGCCGGCGGCGTCGCCTTCCTGCTGCGCGAGACCCGGTGGCGTCCCCGCGTCGCCGGGCGGCTCCCGCTGTCGCAGGCCGCCCAGGCACACCGCAGGCTGGAGACGGGAGACGTCAACGGCAGGCTCGTGCTCTCCCCGTAGAGGCGGTGGTCACCGGGCCGCGGGTTCCGGCGAGGAGCGGTAGTAAGCGGCGATGGAGTGGAAGGCGGCCTTGGGCTCCCACGGTCTCTGCGGGTCCTCGTGGACCTTGACGACGCCGTAGCTGGCCAGGTCCAGGTCGTCGCGGGGGTCGCCGCCGGGGCGGTACGGGTGGTCGTGGAGCGCGAAGGTGAACACGAAGGCGCTGTCGACGCCTCCGGCGTCGAAGACCTCAAGCAGTTCACGCACGTACGCGGCCTGTCCGGCCTCGTCACGTTCGTACTCGCCGTTCAGCCGGACGGGCGCGCGGGTGGCCGGGTCGTACTCGACGACCTCCAGGCCGAGGGCTCCCCTGTCCCCTGCACCCCGGTAGCTCGCCGCGCCGAACTCGGTGATCGCGACCGGCTTGCCCTGCGCGACGAGTCCGTGGACACCGGCGGCGAACCGGTCGGCGATCTCAGCCGACCGATAGAGGTCCACGGACATGATGTCGAAGGGCTCCCAGTTGACGCGTTCGAGCGGCACGGAGGCGTAGGTCACCTTTCCGCCGAAGCGTTCGCGGACGAGCGCCACCGCTTCGGCGAGGAAGTCGTTGACCCGTGCGCCGACCGTGCCGATCTGTTCACGCACCTGGTCCGGCCTGCTCAGCAGCTCGACTCGCTCGTCGATGCTGTCACCGGGCAGGAATCCCTTGTTCATCAGGCAGAGTTCGGCGCCGGTGACGAACACGACCTCGGCTCCCCTCAGCCGGAGCCGCTCCGCGCGTTCGGCGCAGTCGGCGAACAGCGACAACATCTCGCCGGCGGTCAGTTCGAGCGGGTACGGGGAGAACCAGACTTCGAGGCCGAGGTCGGCGGCGCACTCCGCGGCGAGTTCGATCCGTTCGGGGTCGCCGCCCATGACGCGGACCGCGGTGCAGTTCAGGTCGTCGCGGATGGCGCGCATGTCACGCCTGACGTTCTCCGCGGCGAACCGCCGGTGACCGATCGTTCCGTTGACGACGAAGCCGGTGTCATAGCTGATGCCCTTGGCGCGCACGTGCTGTGCCTTTCTCTGGAGGGAGTTTTAAGGTACTCCAAGTACCCTATTTGTGCGAGGGGGGGGACGGCAACAAGGATGGGAGGGCACGGCCGGTATCGACTACGGGAAGAGCCATGACAGAGGACGCGGCAGGCAGTCCGGCGGGACGTACCAGGAGGCGTGGGGCCGCCCTGGAGGAGGCGATCCTGAGCGCCGCGGCCGACGAACTGGCCGAGGCCGGATACGCCGGGCTGACCATGGACAGGGTCGCCGCGCGAGCCGGGACCAACAAGAACGCCATCTACCGTCGCTGGCCGAACCGCCTCGCGCTCGGCGTCGCCGCCTACCGGCGGCTGACCACGACGATCTCCCCCGACGACACCGGCGACCTGCGGGGCGACGTCCTGGCACTGCTCCGCCAGGCCAACCGCTACTGGAGCTCCCCGCAGGGCGCGATCCTGCGCGAGCTGTTTGCCGCGGCCGGAGGGACCTCGGAACTCCTGGAACAGTTGCAGGACCGGTCCGGTGACGACGCCGCGGCCCCGTGGCTGACCGTCCTGGAACGCGCGCTCGCGCGCGGCGAGGTGGCCCCCGAGGCGCTCACTCCACGGGTCGCCACCGTGGCCATGGTCCTGCTGCGCAACGAGTTCGTCGTGCGCGGGGTCCCCACCGCTCCCGACGACGTCCTCGTCGAGATCGTCGACGAGGTCTACCTCCCCCTGGTACGGCGGCGCGCCCCGGCCCGGAACTGACCTCGCGCACGCCCGGGTGTCAGCCGGCCTTGGGCGGGTCCTGCGGCTGCGCGTGCTGCAGCTGGACACAGCATTCGCCGGAGCGCGGAGCGAGAACCGCCTGAACGGCTCCGGCCTGCAGTCCTTGCAGGTATCCGGTGAGGAAGGCGTGGTTCATGCCGCAGACGAGGTCGGGGGCCTGGGCGGCGAGGGGGTGGAAGGGGCAGTTGCGCAGCCGTAGCCGGTCGGGGGCCTCGCGGGCGGGCTCGAAGCCGTGCTGGTTGAGCATCTGCTCGCACAGGGTCAGGCCGCGTTCGGCGCCGAGCCTGCCAGGCCGCAGGCGCGCGCGGTCCTGGCCGCCGAGTTCGTCGCCGTGCTGCCTGGCGGTGCGTATGGCGGCGTTCGCGGCGGTCTCGTTCTCGCCTTCGGCCAGGACGGCCCGGAGGAGGAGACCGGCCAGCAGCTCGTGGCGGCGGTCGGGAATGCTGACCTGGATGGGGCTGCCGGCCGACCTTGCGCAGGCCGGTCGGCGACGCATGCCGGGTGCGGAATCGCCTCACGGTTCGTGGCGGATCCGCGCTTCCTGTCCCAGGGAGCGATGTGGCTGATCGCGATCGGGGTGGTCGGCGCGCACGGGTTGTTCGCCGTCGTGACCGTGCTCCTCGTCCTGCTCTCCGCCCTGGGCGTCGGCGGCGGCTGACGGAGACCTCGCCCTCCTCGGCGCCCCGCGCGCCGAGGCCCGCTCGCGTCGCCGGTTCCCCGCCCTGACCGCCCTGCCCGGATGGCCGGCACGCCCGCAGCTGGAAGGATCACCATCGTGGAAATCTGGATCAACCCCGCGTGCAGCAAATGCGCCTCCGCTCTTTCACTGCTCGACGAGGCGGGCGCCGCCTACACCGTGCGGCGCTACCTGGAGGAGCCGCCCACCGCCCAGGAGATCGAAGACGTGCTGCGACGTCTCGGCATGCAGCCCTGGGACATCGCCCGTCTCGCCGAACCCGCGGCGGCCGAACTGGGCCTCACCACGTGGCCACGCGACGAGAGCCACCGCCCCCGGTGGATCGCGGCGCTGGCCGCTCACCCGATCCTGATCCAGCGGCCCATCATCACCGCGGACGACGGAACGGCGGTGGTCGGCCGCACACCCGAATCCGTGCGGTCCCTCCTGCCGTGACGGCCGGTCCCGCACCACGGCGTTCAGGGGTGGGGCCTTCGCC
>NZ_JBHSBC010000008.1:370620-392707 GCF_042650425.1 Streptosporangium jomthongense
CCACCCCTGTAGCCCGCGTCATACCGGAGGCGTCCAGATGCGGCTGCGCAGATCCGTGCCGCGGATCACCTGGATACGCCAGGGTTCGAGGCGCAGGACGTGCAGCCTGGGGTCGGCGGGTGACTTCCAGAAGGCCCCGAGGTCGTATCCGGCCCCGCGCGGGCTGGTCGCCCGGTAGAGGTCCCAGACGTGGCGCTTGGTCTCCAGGTCGTCGTCCCAGGTGGCCGTGGCCTCGATGGCGACCGAGCTGTTGCCGGGCTTCCAGTAGGAGAAGGAGGTGTGCGGGTTGCCCGCCAGGTGGGCCGCCTTGACCGGGGTCTTGTAGGTGGCCAGCCACCCGCGCGGCTTACCGTCCACGTTCTCCCAGATGGGAATGAGGATGCGCGTGCGGGGGCGGTTCCCGGAGTCGACGGTGACCATCGTGGCGTACCGGATGGCACCGATGTAGGCGTTGAACTCGCTCTCGATCTCGGCGAAGGACGTGGTCATCGGAGGGACTCCTTCCGCAGGCCGTACGCGCTGAAGGCGGCGGCGAGGACGGCGGCGACGATGGGGACGGACAGGGCGGCGCGGTAGGCGCCGAGCGGATCACCTTCGCCGGCGGCGACGATGACGGCGGTGCTGGCGGCGAGCCCGAGGGCCGCGCCGAACTGGAAGGACGTGTACAGCAGGCCGCCGGCCAGCCCCTGCTCGCTCTCGTCGACACCCTCGGTGGCGACGATGGTCAGCGGCCCGTAGGCCAGGGCGAAGGACAGGCCGAGGATGAGCATGGTGGGGAACATCGCCAGGTAGACGGTGTCCGTCCCGATCGGCAGGAACAACACGTAGGACAGGACGGCCAGCAGCAGCCCGCCCAGGATGACCTTGGCGTTGCCGAACCGGGTGACCAGCCGAGGGGTGAGGGTCGGGGCGAGGATGGCGTCCGCGCCGATGGCGAGCATGGCCAGGCTGGTCTGCATCGAGCTCCAGCCGCGCAGTTCCTGCAGGTAGAGCACGGCGATGAACTGGAAACCGAAGAAGGCGGCGGCGAACAGCAGGCCCGCAAGGTTGGCCCGGACCAGCGATCCGGAGCGCAGGATGCCGAGCCGCAGGAGCGGAGCCGGGGACTTCCGTTCGATCAGGACGAACAGCACCAGGAGGGCGAGCCCGGCCAGGAGGATGGCGGCGGTCAGACCGGCGCTCACGTGGGCGGCCCGCTCGATGCCCAGCACCAGCAGCATGATCGCGCCGGTGATGGTGACCGCGCCCGGCACGTCCACCCGCCGGTCCGTGGCCTGCTCCGCCGGGGTCGTGGGAATCAGCCGTACGGCCAGCACGAGGATGACCAGGGCGAGCACGGCGGGCACGAACAGCACCAGCCGCCAGTTCACCTCGGCCAGCAGGCCGCCGAGCACCAGCCCGAGCGAGAAGCCACCCGCCGCCGTACCGGAGTAGACGAGCAGCGCCTGGTTGCGCTGGGGACCCTCCTCGAAGCTGGTCGTGATGATCGACAGCCCGGCGGGGGTCATGACGGCGGCCGCGACGCCGGCCACGAACCGGGCCGCGATCAGCACCCCGCCGCTGTCGGCGACGCCTCCCAGGGCCGAGACGACCAGGAAGACCCCGAGCCAGGCCAGGAACATCCGGCGGCGGCCGAACAGGTCGGCCGCACGGCCGCCGACCAGCATGAACCCGCCGTAGCCCAGGACGTAGGCGCTGATGACCCACTGGAGTTCGCCGGTGGACAGGCCGAGTTCGGCCCGGATCGCCGGCAGCGCCACGTTGAGCATGGCGACGTTGATGCCCTCCAGGAAGATCGCTCCGCAAAGAACGAACAACATCCCCCAGGTCCGGGGGGATCTCACGATGGTAGACACAGTGACTTCTCCCGTGGTTCTCTTTAGTAACGAAGGAATCTTGCGTCACCGTGGGGGAACTATGGAAGACGGCACTTCAAAGGCACTGAGTTACTGCACGGGAACCGATGCTGACCAGGCAAGACAGTGGGACGTCCGGGCGGACTGCGACGTACGGAACATCCTCGACCGTGTCGCCGACAAGTGGTCGCTGCTGGTGATCGCTCTTCTTGACCGCCAGACGATGCGCTTTTCCGAGTTGCGCCGCACCGTTGACGGCGTGAGTCAGCGCATGCTCACCGTCACGTTGCGGAACCTGGAGAGGGACGGGCTGGTCAAGCGGACCGTCTATCCCGTGGTGCCGCCTCGGGTCGAGTACGAGCTGACCCCGCTCGGCATCTCTCTCCACGAGGTGATCAAAACGCTGGTGATCTGGACGGAGGACCACCAGCAGGAGATCTCCGACGCCCGCTCCGAATTCGACCAGCGGGAGCTTGAGGCGGCCGTCCCGTAGCCGTGTCGCCGCGTTGTCGCCGCGCGGCTTCCGCGTGCTCCGCGGTGGGGTGCCGTGAACGAACGCGGCCCCCGCCGACCGGAGCCGGAACGGGGGCCGTGCGGTCCGGCGAGGCCGTCCCGCGCGGGCGAGGGGGTGCGCCTGGCCGCGCGGGACGAACGACGCCTGGAACGTTCTAAGCCGGTCGGCAACCGGCCGCGACGACGCCGTCGGGCAGCTGCGCGCGGCCACCGGCCCGGCAGTGGAACCTCACCGGCGCCTGGCGGGCGACCACCAGCGACTCGCCCTGGAACTCACCCTCGGTGGCCGCGCCGTTGGAGGCGACGCAGTTGCCGTGCCCCAGCACGACCGCACCGGGCAGGACCTGGTCGCAGGTGTAGGTCGGGGTGGCGTCGGCCTGGGCGGGGGCCGCGACGGCCAGGGCGCCGGCGACTGAGACGGCGGCGAAGGTGATGGTGAGCAGGTGGCTGGAGAAACGCATGGGGGTGGTGTCCTTTCTGAGATAGGAGAGACAACCACCCGTTATGTTACCGACGGTAGTCGGGTGACTATCTAGCGTTACAGCTGGGTTGATGTAACCTTCGCTCCCCACTTCGGGTGCCCTTTTCGTAAGCCCCGCGGTCCATGCCGAACCCGGGGAGGGGGCGGCCCCCTCCCCGGACGGTGACTATCTGAAGGCCGTCACGTGATCGGCGGCCCACTCGTCGAAGGTCCGGGCCGGGCGGCCCGTGAGACGCGGGACGAGCGTCGCCCACTCCTCGTTGAGCGGGGCGGGATCATGTGCCGACTCGGCCCATATCCCGAACAGCCAGTCCACCACGGTGGCCGGATAGCCGTGCCGAACCCACTGCTCCCGCGCCGTCACCGGGTCCTGCTCCTCGAAGCGCACCCGTTCGCCGAGAGCCCGCCCGATCGCCTCGGCCTGCTCGGCGACGGTGAGCGACCGCGGTCCGGCGAAGGTGTAGGTACGGCCCGCGTGACCCTCCCCGAGGAGGACCGCCGCGGCGACGGCGGCCACGTCCGCCTCGTGGATCGGCTGGGTCACCGCCCCGCCGTACGGACGGCGCACGACCCGCTCCGCGCGGATCGACGGCGCCCAGTCCAGCCAGTTGCGCGCGAACTCCCCCGGCCGGATGTGCGTCCACTCCAGACCGGACTCCTCGACGGCGCGCTCGACCACCTGGTAGCCGTCCGCGAACATCGCGTCGTCGGCCAGGGCACCCGACAGGTTCACGATCCGCCGCACCCCGGACTCGGCCGCCAGCGCGACGACCTCGGAGATCGCCTGTGGCACGGGAAACAGATAGAGCCGTTCCACGCCGGTCAGCGCCTCCCGCAGCGACTCGGGACGCTCCAGGTCCCCTTCGAACACCTCGACCCCGCCGGGCAGGCCGGCGGCGGCGGAACGCCGGGTCAGGGCCCGTACGGCGTGGCCGGACCTCAGCAGCTCCGTGACGACGCACCGGCCCACCTCACCGGTCGCCCCGGTCACCAGGATCGTCATGCCGCCTCCCCCGTGAAGTCCGCCGCGTGGTCCCGGGCCCACCTGGCGAAGGTGCGCGGTGGACGGCCGGTTATCTCCTCGTACGTGCCCGTCGGCGCCAGCGCACCGGTGCCCTCGACGGCGGCGGCCAGCAGCTCGACCAGCCAGTCGGCCATCTCCGGTGGGCAGCCCTCCGCGAGCCACCGGACGCGGGCCTGTGACAGGGTCAGCTCCTCGAAGCGCACCCGCGCGCCGATGGCGGCGCCGATCGCCGACACCTGCTCGGCCTGGGTGACCTTGGCCGGGCCCGTGACGGTGTACGCCGCGCCGAGATGCTCGTCGGTCAGCAGCGCGGCCACCGCGACCTCGGCCACGTCCGCCTCGTGGACCAGCGGATACCCCGAGGCGGGGTACGGCTCGCGCACCGTCCGCTCGGCGCGGATCGAACCCGCCCAGCCGAGGGCGCGCGCGGCGAGCAGACCCGGGCGGACGTGGGTCCACTCCCTGCCGGTGGCCTCGACCGCCGTCTCAAGACCGCGATGGGCCCGGCGTTCCTCCTCCAGGTGACGGCCCAGCGCACTCGGATCGTCGGACGGGGCGAACCCGGCCGCGGCGGCCGAGTGCACCACGAACCTGCGCACCCCCGCCGCTACGGCCTCCTCCGTGAATCCGGACCCGGCGGGCCTCGGCTCCTGGTAGGCGTACGGGAACAGATAGACCCGTTCGACCGCCTTCAGCGCCCGCGGCCAGGTGTCCGGCCGGGCGAAGTCCCCGTGGACCAGTTCGACCCCCTCGGGAAGACGCGTCCTGGCCGCCCGCGGGTCGCGGACCATGGCGCGTACCCGCTGGCCCGCGCCCACCAGCCCCCGCACCACATGGCGGCCGATGTTGCCGGTCGCTCCCGTCACTAAAATCGTCACGTTGCTCCTCTGAACTCCGGATGGGCAATGGGGGCCGCCGCGTCCGTTGCCGTGGTTTCGCGGCGGCGCCCCGGCCCCGGGATGGTAGGCCGGTTCCCGAGGAGCTCGCATATGGATCGTTCCAGGGCGTCACGGCGGAGCGCCGCCTGAGAACCGCGTGACCACCGGAAACGGTGCTCGACGGCCCCGCGAGGCTCCCCCGCCCGCCGGGTCGTCCCGCGCGGGAACGCGGGCTCAGGAACGGTTGTTCAGGCCGTGTTCGTACGCCCAGATGACGGCCTGGACCCGGTCGCGCAGCCCGAGCTTGCCCAGGATGCGGCCGACGTGGGTCTTGACGGTGCCCTCGGCGAGGAACAGCGATCCCGCTATCTCGGCGTTCGTCTCGCCCCAGGCGATGTGCCGCAACACCTCGCGTTCGCGTTCCGTCAGCGGGTCCGGCGTGACGTCCGGCAGGCGCCGCGCGACGTGGTCAAGCAGACGCCGCGTCGTGGACGGCGCGATCACCGCGTCCCCACGGTGGACGGTCCGCACCGCGGACAGCAACTCGTCGGCGGGGGCGTCCTTGAGCAGGAACCCCGACGCTCCGGCCCGCAGCGCCGCGAAGGCGTATTCGTCCAGGTCGAAGGTGGTCAGGACGATCACCCTCGGCCCTTCGTCCGTCATCGGCAGCCGCCTGATCGCCTCGACCCCGTCCATGCGCGGCATCCGCACGTCCATGAGCACCACGTCCGCCGTCACCGCGCGCAGCCCCGCCAGGGCCTCCGCCCCGTCGCGGGCCTGCCCCACCACGCGCATGTCCTCCTGCGCGTCGATCACCATCGCCGTACCGGTACGCACCAGATCCTGGTCGTCGACGACGTAGACCCGAATCGTCATGCCCGATACGGCAGGCGCGCCTCGACGACGAACCCGCCCGCCTCCCCCTTCCGGATCTCCAGGGTTCCGCCCACGGCGCCCACCCGCTCCCGCATTCCCGTCAACCCGTTCCCCGTCCCTGTCGCCCCCGCCGGGGGCCTGCCGTCGTCGCTGACGGTGAGGCGCAGGTCGTCCTGTGCCCACTCCAGCATGACCGTGCCGCGGGCACCGGGGCCCGCGTGCTTGAGCGTGTTGGTCAGCGCCTCCTGAACCGTCCGGTAGACGACGAGTTCCATGCCCGGTCCGAGAGGGCGGACCGGGCCCCGCACGATCTCGGTCACGGGAAGCCCCGCCCCCCTGGTGCGCTCCAGCAGTTCCGGCAGGTCGGCCAGCCCCGGTGACGGCCGCGCTCCGCCGGGTACGGCGCGCAGCACGCCGACGGCGGCCCGCATGTCCGTGAGCGCCGTGCGCCCGGTGTCCTCGATCGTGGCCAGGATCTCCGCCGCGCGCGCGGGCGCGAACCGGCCGCCCCTGGCCTGGGCGACGATGACCGCCAGCGCGTGCGCGACCACGTCGTGCATCTCCCTGGTGATCCTGGCCCGTTCCGCCGCGGTCGCCCGCGCGGCGGCGTCACGGGCCCGCTCCCGCAACAGGTCGACGTAGGCGAGCTGGGTCCGCCGGTACAGACCGAACCCCCACGCCGAGACCACCACCGCGGCCAGCAGCCCGAACAGTAACCACGGGTTCGGTCCCAGGGCCGCGGCGGCCACGCTGGAGTCGGTCGCGAACCTGGCCGCCGCCACCCCGGCCCCCGCCAGGCCCAGGGCCAGCGGAGGGCGGCGCCGGTCGTACGCGGCGCAGGAGTAGACCATGAACGGGAAGACCAACGCCGACGGCAGCACGAGGAACAGCCCGGTCACGGCGACCTGGACGGCGAAGGCGGCGGCGACCACGAGAAACGCCCAGTATGTCCGGCGGTACGCGACGGCCACGTGCGCCACCAGGCATGCCGCCACGAGCAGGCCCGCGCGCGCTCCCGGCACCGAGAGCACCGCGACCACCACCGACAGCGAGAACAACGGCACCCCGGCGACGAAGGCCGACACCATGTCCGCGCGCCGTGGCGTCATCACACCGTCGCCCGCTGGTAGGCCAGCGTGGCCCCGCCGACCGCCAGCCCGAACAGCAGCCAGCTCCCGTACACCAGCCCGACCGTCACCACGGCCGAGGGATCGGCCAGCGGTACGGGCCCCCGGGTGAGGCCGAGCAGCTGCGACAGCGTGCCGAAAACGGACATGGTTCCCATGGTGGTCAACATAGCGGCGCCCGTCCAACCGCCCGCCAGCACCAGCCGCCTCGGCAGCCACCGCCCCCACCGCTGGACCAGCGCCAGGGAACCGGCCGCCCCGACGACCAGCATGATCAGCTCGCCGTACGGCAGTCCCTCGTCGTACCCCGTGGGACGCAGCAGCGTGCCGCCGAACGACCAGTACAGCTTGGCCGTCGGATAGACGAACCCGACCGCGAAGGCGCTGTACCCGAGCCACGACCCGCCGGGCACCCGGATGTGACGCAGGACCAGCGCCCCCAGCAGCGCGCATCCCGCCAGGCTGAGCCCGCGCAGCGCCATCCCGGGCCAGTCGACCCGCGCGAACTCCCCCGCCGGGATGCCCGTGACGGCGAAGAACGCGCGGAACGCGTCAAGCACGATGCCGCCCGCCGACCACAGCAGCAGGACGGCGGGCAGCAACCCCGCGGCGTGCGGTCGCACCACGAACACCGCGCTCAGCACGGCGGCCGATACGGTCACCCAGTGGGGAGCGAAGCCCGCGGTGTAGGGAAGCGCCGGCAGCGGCACGAGGGCGAGCGCGGCGGTCAGCGCGAGGACGATCAGCGCCGAGATCTGCATTCGTTGGAGTCGCATGACGTCAACGATTCCGGCCGAGGCCCGCGGGCCGCGTCTCCGTCAGGTCCGGACGAGATCTGACCTGAGAGGTATTGACACGGCCCGCACCCGGCGGGTCAGCGCGTACATGAGAGATCGGCCCGGTGCTCGGCCGCTCTCTCATGGAGACCCCGGCCACCGCGAAAAGGAATCGGTCAGGTCTGAAACATGCCGGTACCCGCTGCTTCGTCACTGCTTGGCTGAGTGCCCGTACGCCACACGCACCTGTCCGAACGGGAACCATGTCCACCATCACGCTCGCCCGGCCCCGCTCGCCCCTCATCGGCTGGCTCGCGGTCGTCTCACTCATGCTGGGCATCTTCACCATCGTCACCAGCGAGATCCTGCCCATCGGCCTGCTGCCCGTCATCGGCGCCGACTTCGGCGTCTCCGACGGCACCACAGGGCTGACCATGACACTGCCCGGAGTCGTCGCCGCGGTCGCCGCGCCCACCGTCACACTGACCACCGCGCGCCTGGACCGCCGCGTGATGCTGTGCGTCCTCATGGCGGTGCTCGCCATGGCCGACGTGCTGGCCGCGGTGGCGACCTCCTACTGGGTCATGCTGATCTCCAGGGCGCTCGTCGGTCTCACCATCGGCGGCTTCTGGTCGATCGGAGCGGGGCTGGCCGGTCGCCTGGTGCCCCCGCCCGCCGTCGGCACCGCCACCGCTGTGATCTTCTCCTCCGTGCCGCTGGGCTCCGTGCTCGGCGTACCGGCCGGTACCCTCATCGGCGACCTCGCCGGTTGGCGGACCGCCTTCCTGGTCCTGGCCGCGCTGGCCGTCCTGGTTCTGGCCGCCCTGCTGACGCTGCTACCGCCACTGCCCGCCCAGCAGGCCACCAGCCCTCGTGTCCTGCTCGACCTGCTGCGCGCCCGGGGTACCGCCATCGCCCTGTCGGCGACCTTCCTCGTCGTCCTGGCCCACTTCGGCACCTACACCTACGTCACGCCCTTCCTCCAGGACGTCACCGGCCTGGCTCCCGCGGCCGTCGGCGCCGTCCTGCTGGCGTACGGCGTCGCGGGAGTCGCAGGCAACTTCCTGGCGGGCCGGGCCGTCGCCGCACACCCGCGAGCCACCTTCGCGGTCTGCGGTTGCCTGATCGCGGCCACCACCCTGGCGCTGCCCTCGGTCGGAGGAACAGCCGTCGGGGCCGTGGCGTCGCTCGTGCTCTGGGGCCTGGCGTACGGAGGTGTGCCCGTCTGCTCGCAGGCGTCGTTCATCGCCGCGAGCCCTCACACGCCCGAGGCCGCCACGGTCGTCTTCACCTCCTCCTTCCAGGCGACCTTCGCCCTCGGCGCCTTCCTCGGTGGCCGTGTCGTCGACGCATTCTCGGTCTCCACCGTGATGATCTGCGGCGGGCTGGTCGCCCTGCTCATGGCGGTTTCCCTGCGCGCGTTCAGCTCGGCTGAGGGGGCTCCTCCAGGGTCGGGTAGAGGAGGGCGTTCATGACGACGGGAAGGGCGCCGGGGCTCTCGTCGCTGTAGGCCTCCCTCTCGATCAGTTCGGTGATCGCGGTGCGCACCCGCACGTACCGCTCCGGCGTCATGTTCACCCGGACGCTGCTGATCTGGAGGCTGAGGTCGGGGCCGTAGGCGGGCGGGTCGAGCGGGACCCGGCCCGCGCGCAGGTCGGCGCGCAGCCGGTCACGGGCCGATTCGAGGAGTGCCAGCGTGGTGTCGCTGAAGTCCTCCGAGTCCTGGGCCAGGTTGAACACGTCGTTCTCGATGGTGAGCCTGCGATACGTCGGCCGGTAGCGCTTCTCGATGATCCCGGAGACCACCCTGGTCTGCGCCACGTAGATCAGGTTGGCCTCTTCGAGCTGTTTGATGTGCCGGTACAGCTTCGTCTGGTTCTCGCCGAGCCGTTCGGCCAGCTCCTTGACCGTGAGGGGGTCGGCCTGCTCTCCACTGGGGAAGGCGGCCAGGATCGACAGGCGCAGGGGGTCCGCGACCATGCGGAGGGTCTCCAGGTCGGTGATCCTGCGGACGTCGACGACCGCGCTCTCGGACAGGCTGGCTTCCATCATCTCGGGCTCCATCGCCGGTCAGCTTCACTGGTTGCGTTACAGTAGCGCATCCGTCAACATTCACGTTAGCATGAATGAGTGTGATGATGTGAATGATCACGGCGTCGAGAACGAGAGTGAAGACGATGACGGTGACAGAAACGCCCCAGGCGCAGACAGACTCGGCTGACCTGCCGTTACGCAGGAACCGGCGCTTCCAGGCCCTGTGGGTCGGCGGCGCGGGCGCGGCGATGTCGGTGAACATGGCCCTGGTCGCCATCCCCGTGCTGGTGCTCGCGGTGACCCGGTCGGCGATGGTCGCCGGACTGTACGGCCTGGTCACCGGGGTGGCCGCCTTCGCGGCGGGCGTCCCCGCCGGGGCGATGCTCGACCGCTACGACCGCAGGACCCTGCTCATCGTCTCCGAACTCGTGCGGGCGCTGGCGTTCGCCACGCTCCTGCTCGCCCTGGCCTACGACACGTTCGGCGTCGTTCACCTCCTCGCCGTCGCGGCGGTCACCGGAGCCACGCAGCCGCTGTCCAGCGGGGCCCGCATGCTGGCCACCCGAAGCGTCGTCCCGCCCGCCCAGCTGACCAGCGCGCTGACGCAGGAGGAGGTCAGGTCGCACAGCGCCTCGATCATCGGCCCGGCGCTCGGCGGCATGCTCTACGCCGCATCCCGCACCCTGCCCGTCATCGGCATCGCTGCCGGGTACCTCCTGTCCGCGCTCTGCGCGCTGGCCGTACCCCGGGACAGGGAGGCCAGCAGGGAGCGGCGCGCGCGGTCCGGCGGAGGCATGCTGGACGGGCTCGCGCTACTGCTGCGCGTCCCGGTGCTGCGCGCCTCGATCATCGCGCTGAGCGTGCTCAACCTCGGCGGCTCCGCGCTCGACCTGCTGGTGGTCGTCCTGATCAAGACCAACGGCGGCTCGGAGGCGGAGGTCGGGTTCGCCTTCACGATCGTGTCGATCGGCGGGCTGGCCGGAGCCGGTCTGATCGGAGTTCTGCACAGCAGGCTGAGCCCCGGCGCGCTGCTGATCGGGCTCTACGCCTGGGGCAGCGCCCTCACCGCGGCACTGGCCGTGCCGCTCGGCTTCTGGTGGTACGGCGTGGTGCTGGCGCTGGCGGTCCTGCCACTGCCCGCGACCATGGTGCTGGTCGACATTCTGATCTTCCGCCAGGTCGAGGACGCCCTGCGCGGTCGGACCATCACCGCGACCATCACCATGCTCACGGTCGGCGCGGCCCTCGGCCCGTTCGTCGCCGGGCTCCTGCTGCAGTACGCCGGGCCCGTTCCCGCGGTGCTCACCGTCAGCGGCGTCTTCCTGGCCGCCGGGGTCTACGCCCTGAGCAAGCGTGTCATCCGCACCGCCCGGTGGCCGCAACCACAGGACTCGGGGGCCTAATGCTCAAGCCAGCCCTGGCGCACCGCCCGCACGCCGGCCTCGAACCGGCTGCGGGCTCCGAGCCTTTCGATGAGCGTGGCGGCCAGCCGCCGGGAGGTCCTGGGCGAGACGCCCAGCCGTTTGGCGATGGCCTCGTCGGTGTGACCCTCGGCCAGCAGGGCCAGCGCGCTCTGCTCCTGCGGCGACAGGCCGTGCGCGTTGATCGGGACGGCGCTGGACAGCGGCCTGGCGTTGGCCCAGACGCTCTCGAACAGCGCGCACAGGGCGGTCACGGTGCCCTCACCGGTCAGGACGACCGCCCCGGCGGCGGTGTTGTCGCTGGAGACGGCGATGACGACGGTGTCACGGTCCAGGATGATCATCCGGTTGGGGAGCGTCGCCACGGTCCGCACCTCGGCGCCGCGCTGGACGATCCAGTTGGCGTAGTCGACGGTCGGCTGGTTGTTGCGCAGGCTGTCGAGGTAGACGACGCGCAGCCGTACTCCCCGCTCCAGCACCGCCGCGTCCTGCGGGCGGGCGCTCTCCAGGTTCTCCGGTGTCTGGGCGCCGTCCGGCGCGAAGGTCATGATCTCCCTGCTCACCGCACGGCAGAGCACCGCGATCCGGTCGCGGATGTTGTCGATGCCGACGATCTGCTCGACCCCGGCGCCCCCGGTCTCGGATCTGAGGCTGGCGTGGTCGGCGATGAGCCGGGCGGCGGCGGCGCGGGACTCCTCAAGGCGCTGTTGCTGCGCGATCAGACCGGCCTGCTGTCTGCTGAGCAGAATCTGCATTCCGATGTCGGGCGAGACCGCGTGCAGATGTCCGTTCTGCTGCTGCGAGGGGCGGATCAGAGCGAGTTCGCTCAGCTCATCCAGTGCGGACCTTATGTCGCCCGCTTCGCAGGAGAGCCGTTCGGCGAGTTCGCTGACGCCCTCGTTCGGCCGGGTCAGCATCGCACGATAGACAGACTCAGCGACCTTAGTCAACCCCAGGGAAGTGAGCACCTGCATTTCCTTTTGGATCGAACATCGCCGTTGACCGGAATCGTCGCAGAGCCCCAACCGGGATAGCAAGGTTCATTTCGCCAAAAACTTTAATTTTTTATGACATACCTCCCCACTGCCGGTCAGTGGCAATCGCAATTCGCCACGAGAAAGCGAGCGCCGATGTACCTCGTGCACGTGCAGGTCAGGTCGTCGGCTGGAAGCGGCCTGCCGGCGGACGTGGCGGGCCGGGTCCTGGCCACGGCCGTCCCCGACGAGCGCATCGAGCACGTCGCCGTGCACCCGCACGCCAGGCCGTACCCGGTGCTCGGGGTCGTCCTCGGCGCCGACGGGCTTGAGCAGGCGGAGGAGCGGGCCGCCGCCGTGGTGCGCCGCGCCCTGGCCGCCCACGACGAACTGCGGGAGTGGGAGCAGGTCACGGCGCAGGTGCCCCTCGTCGGGCCCTTCTACGAGTTGCTCGTCGAGCGGGAAACCCCCGGAGAGTTCTCCGGATGAACCGGTGAACGGTTCCGGCCACGGCATAGACAGGCCAGCTCGATCCCCTTCCGAGCAGGGGAAACGGTGATGAAGATAAGTCTCACACCCCGGGATGAGCAACCTGGAAGGCGGCCTGACGAGGCGCCGACCGCCCAGCCGGAGCCACACGGCTCTGATCCGATAAGGACTCTCGTCATGTTCGACAGCCTGCGCACCCTCCCCTCCCGCGTCGTCACCCTCCTGGCCGTCTCCGCCCTCGCCGTCCTGGCCGCTTTCGCCGCCGGAGCCGTGGACACCGCCGCACCCGGCGTCTCCGCCGCCGTGGTCGCCCAGAGCGGAACCGGCTGGCAGTGACCCGGCGGTAGTCCGGCGGCGGCCCGTGTGGCCTGTTCGGGCCACGCACATGGAGCCCGGCCGTGGGACCCGGCGCGCCATTTGTTTGACTCCCCCGCCTCGGCACGGACTTTATGACGGCGGATCACCGCCCCTTCTTACTCCGGCCGGCCGTTATTGCAGGTCATCGAAGTCGCCCATTGACAGCGGGCGCCGGTGAACCCCTTTCCTCAGACGAACATTCTGCTGCCGTGTGCGCGGAAAAACCCTCTCGCGGACGCCCGTCACGGGTTTCCCCGCCTCTCCCGAGAACCCTCATGAAAAGCCACCGTCCAGCGACGAAAGGACGCGACATGCCGCCGACGAACCCGGTCGCGACCTCGGAGCGTCAGTTCCACGCGATAAATCCGTGCCCCAGACCGAACCTCCGGCTGGTCTGCTTCCCGCACTCCGGCGGCTCCGCCGGGTATTTCCGCACCTGGAAATCGGCGGTGCCGGAAGGCGTCGAACTCCTCGCGGTCCGCTACCCCGGACGGGAGGAACGACTATGCGACCCGTTCGCCGAGGACATGCGTGAACTGGCCGACTCCATCGCCCACGCCTGCGCGCGGTTCGACGACGCGCCCCTGGCCTTCTTCGGCCACAGCCTGGGATCGCTGGTCGCCTACGAGGTGGCCGTACGACTGTCGGCGCGGTACGGCATCACACTCAGAACGCTCTTCGCCTCCAGCTGCGCGGCGCCCTGGCTGGCGCCCAGGCTCGGGCTCGGGGACGCCGACGACGAGGCCCTGATCGAACGGGTCGGACGGCTCGGCGGGACCGACATGAGCGTCTTCGACAACCTGGAACTACGTGAACTGATCATGCCGGCGATCCGGGCCGACTACCGCCTGCTGGACCGTTACACCGAACCGGCCACGACCGCGCTGGACTGTCCCGTCCACGTCTACCACGGCACGGACGACCCGGGCGTCGGGGCGGAAACGGTCGCCGCGTGGTCCAGGGCGACCGCCCGCGCCTTCTCCACACGGGCCTTCCCCGGCGGCCACTTCTACCTCGCGGAACACCTTCCCGAGCTGGCCCGCGACCTCTTCGCCCGCCTGGAGACCCCGCCGGCCGGCCGCCCCTCCCGCTCCAACCTCCTGTTCGTCCTCGGGTGAAAGACCCAGAACCGCTGAGAAAGGAAACACCGTCATGGCCAACCCCTTCGAGGACCCGGACGCCCGTTACCTCGTGCTCGTCAACGACGAGGGCCAGCACTCGCTCTGGCCGACCTTCAGCCCGGTCCCGGCCGGATGGGAGGTGGTGTTCGGGGAGGCCGCCCGTCAGGAGTGCCTCGACCACATCGAGCGGTCGTGGACCGACATGCGGCCGAAGAGCCTGATCGCCGCCATGGAAGACAACAGCTGACGACGACGCGTACGGGAAAGCCGAAGGAGGGAACCGCATGTCCGCGGTTGGTGGGGTGCCCCCGGCGACGCTGCCGGAACTGATCGGGGCACAGGTGGCCAGGACACCGGACGCCGTCGCCCTGGTGGCCGGGAAGACCCGGCTCACCTACGCCGAGCTGGACCTTCGGGCCGGTCGGCTGGCCCGGCTGCTGGCCGGGCGGGGAGTCGGCACGGAGGACGTCGTCGCCCTGGCGCTGCCGAGGTCCGTCACGGCGATCACGGCCGTCTACGCGATCGCCAAGTCAGGGGCGGCCTGGCTGCCGGTCGACCCCTCCCTGCCCGCGGACCGGATCACGCGCATGGTCGCCGACTCCGGGGCGAAACTGGTCCTCACCTCGGCGGAGACGGCTCCGGGCCTGCCCGACTGCGGCGTCCCCCTCCTCCTGGCCGACTCCTCCACCGACACCGGGAACGGGGAGGTTCCGCTGCGGCCTCTCTCCCCGGCCAACACCGCCTACGTCATCTACACCTCCGGCTCGACCGGCACCCCCAAGGGCGTGGCCGTGACCCACGCGGGGCTCGCCGCCCTGGTCGCCACCCACGCGGGCCTGACCGGCATCGACGGCACCAGCCGCGTACTGCAGGGCGCCTCCCTCAGCTTCGACGTCTCCGTCTCGGACATCGTCAACACCCTCGCCAACGGCGCCACCCTCGTGCTGCCGCGCGAACAGAGCCAGATGGTCGGCGAGGAGCTCGCCGGCCTGATCGACGAGTACGGGATCACCCACGCCGACCTGTCGCCGGCGATGCTGGCCACCCTGCCCGACGTGCCGCTGCCGACCCTGCGCGCCATCGTCGTCGGAGGGGAGGCGGTCCCCCGCGAACTGGTCTCCCGATGGAGCGCCGGGCACGCCGTCTTCAACGGCTACGGCCCCACCGAGACCACGGTCACCGCCACCATGAGCGGCCCCCTGACCGGTGACGAGGAACCGCCGATCGGCCTGCCCTGCCGCGACACCCACGTCCACGTCCTGGACGACGCCCTGCGCCCGGCCGTCGAGGGCGAGCTGTACGTCGCGGGACCCGGACTGGCCCGGGGCTACGTGGGCAGGCCGGGCCTGACCGCGGAACGCTTCGTGGCCTGCCCCTTCGGCGAGCCGGGCGAGCGGATGTACCGCACCGGCGACAGGGTACGGCTGCGCCCCGACGGGCAGCTCGACTTCGTCGGCCGAGCCGACGACCAGGTGAAGATCCGCGGCTTCCGCATCGAACCGGGCGAGGTCGAGGCGGTCCTGGCCGGGCACCCCGCCGTACGGCAGGCCGTGGTGCTGGCCAGGCAGGACGAGCCGGGCCGCAGGCTCCTCGTCGGCTACGTCACCGGCCAGGCCGACCCGGCCGAACTGCGTGAGCACTGCGCGGGCAGGCTGCCGCACTACATGGTGCCCGCCGCCGTCGTCGTGCTTGAGACGTTCCCGCTCAACGCGGCGGGAAAGGTCGACAGGAAGGCCCTGCCCGCCCCGGTCTTCGGCCAGGCCGACGTGGGGACTCCCGCCCCGGCCGACGTCCTGGAGAGGACCCTCCACGAGCTCTACCGGAAGGTCCTCGGCCTGGCCGACGTGGGGGTCGAGGAGTCCTTCTTCGAACTCGGCGGCGACTCGATCACCGCGATCCAGCTGGTCTCCGAGGCACGCAGGGCCGGGCTGCGGATCAGCCCGCGTGACGTCTTCACCGCGGGCAGCGTGGCGGCCCTGGCCAGGATCGCCGGGACGGTCGAGGAACGACCCGCCGTGACGGAGGAGGCGGGCGCCAATCTCGGCGAGGTCCCGCAGACCCCCGTCATCGCCTGGCTGGCCGCGCAGCGGGGCCCGCTGGACGGCTACCACCAGTCGATGAGCCTGTCGATCCCCGCGGAGACGACCGACGAACGGCTGACCGCCGCGCTGCAGGCCGTACTGGACCGGCACGACGTGCTGCGGATGCGGACCTCGGCGCCCGCCGTACGGCCGTGGCGGCTCTGGACCCGGCCCGAGGGCGCCGTGCGCGCCGGGGACGTGGTCGAGTTCGTGACCGGCGAGGCGGACTTCGCGGCGGCGGCGCGCACGGCACCGGCCCGGCTGCGGCCCGAGACCGGGGTGATGCTCCAGGCGGTCAGGTACGGCGCGCGCCTGCTGCTCGTCGTCCACCACGTGGTCGTCGACGGGGTGTCCTGGCGGACCCTCCAGGCGGACCTGCTGGCGGCGCTGCGCGAACCGGGAACGCCGCTCGAACCGGTGCCGACCTCCTTCCGCCACTGGGCGCGGCGGCTCGGCGAGGCGGCCCTGTCCCCCGCCCGCGTGGCCGAACTGCCGTTCTGGGCCGAGACCCTGAGGACACCGGAGACACCGCTCGGCGGACGTGCCTTCGACCCGGCCCGCGACACCTACGCCACCGTCGGCTCACTCCGCCTCGCGCTGCCGCCCGAGATCACCGAACCACTGCTCACCCAGGCCCCCGCCGCCTTCCACGCGCAGGTCAACGACGTGCTGCTGACCGCCTTCTCCCTCGCTCTCGGGCACTGGCGCGCACGCCGCACCCCCGGTTCTGGGACGCCCGTGCTCGTGGCCGTCGAGGGACACGGCCGGGAGGAGATCGTCGACGGGGTCGACCTGTCCAGGACGGTCGGCTGGTTCACCTCGGTCTTCCCCGTACGGCTCGACCCGGGCACGGTGCCCTGGCCGGAGGTGACCGCCGGAGGCGCGGGAGTCGGCGCCGCGCTCAAACGGGTCAAGGAACAACTGCGCGCCATCCCCGACCACGGCATCGGCTACGGCCTGCTCAGATACCTCAACCCCGAGACCGGGGCCGTCCTGGGCGAACACCCCGAACCGAGGATCGAGTTCAACTACCTGGGCCGCTTCCCGATGGACGACGTCACCGGCGAGGACTGGCTGGCCGGAGCCGACCTGGTGGGCGAGGGCGGCGACCCCGGCATGTCGCTGCCGCACGCCCTCGGCCTCGACGCCCTCACCCTCGACACCCCGAAGGGCCCGGCGCTGCTGGCCGAGTGGACCTGGGCGGGCGAACTGCTCACCGAGCGGGAGACCGCCGAACTCGCCGAGGCCTGGTTCACCGCGCTGCGCGGTATCGCCGCCCACGTACGGCGAAGCACCGTGAACACCTACACCCCCTCCGACTTCCCCCTCGTCGAGATCGACCAGGCCGGACTGGACGCCCTGGTGGCCGCGCACCGGCCCGCCGAGATCGGCGACGTGTGGCCCGCGTCCGCGACGCAGAGCGGCATGGCCTTCCACTCCCAGTACGACCTGGGGGCCGCCGACGTCTACACCGCCGCGTGCAGCTTCGACCTGACCGGGGAGCTTGAGGTGCCCAGGCTGCGCGCCGCCGCCACGGCGCTGCTGGAACGCCACCCCAACCTGCGCGCCGCCTTCCACCGGGGCGAGGACGGCTCGACGCTCCAGGTCGTCGTGGACGGCGCGCGGGCGCCCTTCACCGAGATCGACCTGTCCGGCGTGGACGACTTCGAGGAACACGCCGCGAGGATCGTCGAGGAGGAACGCGCCCGCCGCTTCGACCTGTCCCGCCCACCGCTGGTGCGCTGGCTGCTGCTGCGCGCCGCACCGGAACGTCACCGGCTCGTCGCCTCCATCCACCACATCCTGCTCGACGGCTGGTCCATGCCGATCTTCGCCGAGGAGCTGTGGGCCCTGTACGCGAGTTCCGGCGACGACTCCGCGCTGCCGCGCCGCGTGCCGTACCGGGACTATCTGGCCTGGGTCGGCCGGCAGGACCGGGAGGCCGCCAGGCGGGCGTGGACCGCGGCGCTGACCGGATTCGAGGAGCCCACGCTGGTCGCGCCCGGCCAGAGGGCGCCGGAACCGCCCCTGCGGCTGCGCAGGGAGCTGCCCGCCGAGACCACCGACCGGCTCGTACGGCTCGCCCGGCGGCACGGCGTGACCGTCAACACCGTGATCCAGGCGGTCTGGGGGGTGCTGCTGACCAGGCTGACCGGCCGGGGCGACGTCGCCTTCGGCATGACGGTCTCCGGCCGCCCGCACGAGATCCCCGGAGTGGAGCGGATGGTCGGCCTGCTGATCGACACCGTCCCCGTCCGGATCGGGGTCCGCCCCGCGGAGAGCTGGGCGGCGCTGCTCACCCGGGTGCAGGCCGAACAGGCCGAACTCCTGGACCACCAGCACCTGGGGCTGGCCGAGATCCAGCGGTGCGCCGGGCTCGGCGGCCTGTTCGACACCGTCGTCGTCTACGGCAACTACCCGGACAACGCGCCTCTCGGCGTCGAAGGCGTCCTGGACGTCGCACTCGTCGAGGACGCCGACAGCGCCCACTACCCGCTGCTGCTCGCGGTCACCCCCGGCGAACGGCTCGGCCTGCATCTCGACCACCAGCCCTCCGTCATCACCGGCGAGGCGGCCACGACCCTGCTCGGCCGGTTCGAACGACTGCTCGGCCACCTGCTGGACGACCCCGGGGCACCGGTCGGCCAGGCCGGAGTCCTGACGCCCGGGGAGCGGGCCGAGATCCTCGGTGGATGGAACGACACCGCGGGGCCGGTCCCCGAGCGGAGCCTCCCTGAGCTGTTCGCCGAACAGGTGGCGCGCGTCCCGGACGCGGTGGCTCTGCGCTGCGGCGATGAGGAGCTGACCTACCGGGACCTCGACCTGCGGGCGGAACGGCTGGCCGACCGGCTGGCCGCGGCGGGCATGGGCCTGGAGACGCCGGTCGCGCTGCTGATGGACCGCTCCGCCGACCAGGTGGCCGCGCTGCTCGCGATCCTCAAGGGCGGCGGCCTGTACGTGCCGCTCGACGACCGCCACCCGCTGGAACGGCTCAGCCGCGTGCTGGCCGACAGCGGCGCCGGGCTGCTGCTGGTGGACGAGGCGCACCAGGGACACCCGCTGACCGGCTCTGACCGGCTGCGGACCATCCGGGTGCACGCGGCGGAGCAGGCCGGGGAACGTCCCGCCGTCCGCGTCCTGCCGGACAACCGGGCCTACCTGATGTTCACCTCGGGGTCCACGGGGGTGCCGAAGGGCGTGGCCGTCACCCACGGGAACGTGGTGGCGCTGGCCGCCGACGGCCGGTTCGGTGGAGAGGAGCACCGCCGGGTGCTGGTCCACTCCCCGCTGGCCTTCGACGCCTCGACCTACGAGCTGTGGGTGCCGTTGCTGTCGGGCGGTCAGGTGGTCGTGGCGCCGCCGGGGCAGCTCGCCACGGCTGATTTCGCCCGGTTGTTGTCCGGTGGTGGGGTGGACGCGCTGTGGTTGACGGCGGGGTTGTTCAACCTGGTGGCGCAGGAGGCGCCGGAGTGTTTCGCGGCGGTTCGGCAGGTGTGGACCGGCGGCGACGTGGTCTCCCCGGCTTCGGTTCGGCGGGTGCTGGAGAGGTGCCCCGGGTTGACGGTGGTCGACGGGTACGGCCCGACCGAGACCACGACCTTCGCCACCTGCCACCCGATGCGCTCGGCCGGTTCCGTCCCTGCCTCGGTGCCCATCGGCGGGCCGATGGACAACATGCGGGCCTACGTCCTGGACGAGGCGCTGCAACCGGTCCCGGCCGGAGTGGCCGGCGAGCTCTACCTGGCGGGCGAAGGCCTGGCCCGTGGATACGCGGGCAGGCCTGGTCTGACGGCTGAGCGGTTCGTGGCCTGTCCGTACGGCGGGCGGATGTACCGCACCGGGGATCTGGTGCGGTGGAACGCCTCGGGGGAGATCGAGTTCGTCGGTCGTAGTGATGACCAGGTGAAGATCCGTGGTTTCCGGATCGAGCCGGGTGAGGTCGAGGCGGTGGTCGGGGGGCTTTCCTCGGTCGGTCAGGTCGTGGTGGTGGTCCGGGAGGATCGTCCGGGTGACAAGCGGCTGGTGGCCTATGTCACCGGGGAGGCCACTTCCGAGCAGGTGCGTGAGTATGTCGCCGCCCGGTTGCCGGGGTACATGGTGCCGGTGGTCGTGACGCTTGGGGCCCTGCCGGTCACGGCCAACGGCAAGATCGACCGCCGCGCGCTGCCCGAGCCCGAGGTCGGTGCGAACGAGGGGCGTGAGCCGCGCACTCCCCGGGAGGAAGTCCTGTGTGGCCTGTTCGCCGAGGTCCTCGGCGTGGAGCGGGTGGGCGTCGACGACGGCTTCTTCGACCTGGGCGGACACTCACTCCTGGTGATGAAGCTGGTCAGCCGGATCCGCACGGTCATGGGGGTCGAGTTGCCGATCAGGGCGCTCTTCGAGAACCCGGACGTGGCCAGGTTGGAGCGGTACCTGGTCACCGAGCAGGCCGACGCCGTACGGCCCGCCCTGGCCGCCATGACCCGGCCGGAGCACGTCCCGCTGTCCTTCGCCCAGCAACGCCTGTGGTTCATCGAACAGCTCGAAGGACCCAGCGCCCTCTACAACACCCCTCTGGCCGTACGGCTACGCGGCCCCGTGGACACCTCGGCGCTCGACGCGGCGCTGGCCGACGTGGTGACCAGGCACGAGGCACTGCGGACGACCTTCCCCTCGGTCGGAGGGCTGCCCCGTCTGCGGCTCGCCGAGAACGCCCGCCCGGTGCTGGAGACGCGCGTGTGCGCGGACGACGCCGACGTCCGCGCGGCGGTCGAACGCATCTCCGTCGAGCATGTCTTCGACATCGCCGTGGACATCCCGGTCCGGGCCTGGTTGCTGTCGCACGGCGCGGACGAGCACGTGCTGGTCCTGCTGCTGCACCACATCGCCGGGGACGGCTGGTCACTGCGGCCACTGTTCGACGACCTGGCCGTCGCCTACCAGGCACGATCGGCTGGAAACGCCCCCGACTGGGCGCCGCTGCCGGTGCAGTACGCCGACTACGCCCTCTGGCAGCGCGACCTTCTCGACACCCTCCTCGACGGGCAGCTCACCCACTGGCGGAACACACTGGACGGGACGCCGGAGGAGTTGGCGCTGCCGTACGACCGGCCCAGGCCGGATCGGGCGAGCCACCGGGGCGGGAACGCCCCGTTCCAGGTGGACGCCGAGTTGCACGCCAGGCTCGTCCGGCTGGCCGCAGGGCACCATGTCAGCCTGTTCATGCTGTTGCAGGCCGCCGTCGCGACCCTCTACAGCCGCCTGGGGGCCGGAACGGACATCCCGCTCGGCACCCCGACGGCCGGACGCACCGATGAGGCGCTCAACGACCTGGTGGGTTTCTTCGTCAACACGTTGGTGCTGCGCACCGACTTGTCGGGGAATCCGACCTTCACCGAACTGCTCGACCGGGTCCGTACGACCAACCTGGACGCCTACACCCACCAGGACGTGCCCTTCGAACGGCTCGTCGAGCACCTCAACCCCGAGCGGGTCCCGGCCAGGCACCCGCTCTTCCAGACCCTCATCGCGATGAACAGCCAGACCCCGCTGCCGGAGGAGTTCGCCGGGCTGGAGTGCCGGGAGTATCCCTTCGACCTGGACGTCGCCAAGTTCGACCTGGCCTTCAACTTCGCCGAGACCGGCGACGGCCTGACCGGCATGATCGAGTACTCCTGCGACCTGTTCGACCACGGCACCGTGACAACGCTGGCCGAACGACTGCTCCGGGTGCTGCGGGCGGTGGCCGACGACCCCGGACAGCACGTCACCACCCTGGAGATCCTGGCTCCGCAGGAGCGGGAGCTACTGGTGACCGGGTGGAACGACACCGCCGCCCCGCAGGTCGTCTCCACCCTGCACCGCCTGTTCGCCGAACAGGCCGCCAGGACCCCCGACGCCGTGGCCGTCGTCTCCGGCGACACCCACCTCACCTACGCCGACCTCGACACCCACGCCAACCACCTGGCCCATCAGATCATCGAGGCGGGCGCCCGGCAGGACATGCCGGTCGCGTTGCTCATGGACCGCTCGCCCGCCCTGGTCATCGCGATCCTCGGCATCCTCAAGGCCGGAGCCGCCTACCTCCCCCTCGACCCCC
>NZ_JBHSBC010000009.1:0-43978 GCF_042650425.1 Streptosporangium jomthongense
CCTCCCCGGCGTACGGCCTGCCGAACAGGGCGCTCCGGTAGGCGCTCCACAACCCGGTCGTCGAGCTGTGGAAGACCAGCCATCCGGGATGAGCCGTCTGCAGGGAGGCACAGGTTCGATCGGAAAACTCAGAAATTTGACGGGCCGTCCAGGCCGGAAGCGTCATGCCGCCCTCCCGCCCAACGAACGCCGATCCCCGGCGGAAACCGTTTCCCCACCCGGCGAAAACCGTCTCTCACCGGACATCATTCCCTCACCTGACGAAGGCCGTCCCCCGACGGGCGCCGTTCCCCCACCCGACGAACCCCGCTCCCCACTGGGCTCCTTGGTGATCACCTCGGTTCGTGTCCCGCCGAACTCCTCGACGACCGCCCCTCCGGAGGGCCCTCCCCGCCCGCGGGAAGCCCTCCTGCGAACCGGCGCCGGGGAAGGCTGCGGCACGGGAGCCGTGAGCCGGATGGCCCGGATCATCTCCGCCTCCCGCATCCGCTCCTCCAACCCGTCAGCCGTGGGGTCCTCGACGATCACCGGCCGGGGGCCGTCCCAGGCGGCCACGGCGTAGAAGGAGCGTCGTCCCAGGCTGTAGAGCACCGTCCAGTCCACCCAGGCCTGGTCGATCCGCTCGGCTTCGGCGCGTGCCGGGCCGTCCCACACCCGCCGGTACACCGGGGCGTACGGCTGGCCGTCGCGGTGTCGTCCGGTCACGAGGTCACCCCCGCAACGGCGTCGCGGGCGGTCTTCTCCTGCTCGGCGATGACGGCCTGGACCTCCTCAAAGGTGTCGGCGTCCACTGCCGACTGTGCCCCGGCCCGTACGGCGATGCGGGGAAAGAGGTGGTTGCGGAAGGCCCAGAACCGGCCCGCGTCACTGATGATCAACCGCCAACCCGGGATCACCGGACGGCCGGGGGTGTCGTGCATGATCTGGACCTCCACGATCCGACCAGAGGCATGCCTGGCACGGGTGATCGCCAGACGGGCCTGCCCTGCGGGACAAGAAAGAAGCCGCGCGCCGTACGGCACAGCCGAAGACCGAGGACCACGAGCACCAGGCCGACAGACCGCCTGAGCACGGGGAACGTGACATCGGTCTCCGCGTCGAGGCGGCCCGCCGCTCGCGGGCCGTACACCGTAGTGGCCGGGCGGACGGACCCTCGTCCAGATGATCCCCGGCCGAGGAACCGTGAGGAACGGACGCCGAACCCGCCTGGACACCGGAGCCTGGGCAGGCCGTACCGGCGCGACAGGCGTGGACTCCGGAACCATGACCGGGCCGTCCACAGGAACCGGCTCCGCAGAACCGTCCGGTACGGCACTCACGGCCGGGGCAACCGAGAACGTATCCGGCTCGGAAATAGGACAACCCTGACCATGCCCCAGCACCAGATCTGACCCAGCCACCCCCACAGGACCATCCAGTACGGCGCTCGCGGCCGGGGCCATCGCGGGTGCCTCCGGCTCAGGATCGGGGTCGGGACGCCGCTGGGCGGGCACCAACGGAATCACCTCGGCGGGAGCGACCTCCACCGGAGGCCGAGGAGCGGGAAGGAACTGCGGGCCGTGCTCGCGGCGGGCCTGGAGACGGGCGTTCATCAACAGTCCGGACGGCTGCACGTACTCGTGCCCGTCCTGCTGTGGGCAGCCGTGGGCATAGGGGGCATGCCCACACCGGGCGCATCCCATGGGCAGGGGAACGGCACCGGCGAAGCAGCCACAGCCGTCCCGGATCGACGTGTCCGGGCTGGAGCCCGGAGCACTACTCTTGCTCACGTCAGGAGTTACCTTCCTGATCAAGGCCCCGGCCGGTGCTGTTATCACCGCGTCCGGGGCCGCTGTCGTTTCAGGGCTTTGACAGTGAACCCCAGCGAAAGCACCGTCCGTAACGGAAAATGGCGGAGACATGGGCGGAGACTTTCTCCCCGCCCTTTCTCCGATGGGCGGGTGATATGGGGACATCTCTGCCAGAACGTCCGGCATGGGCATCACGCTTGCAGTCCGAGCGTGAAAAGCGCCGGTGGAACAAAAGTGAGATGGCCCGCCGCCTGATCACCAAGGCCGGGCACGACCCTTCGACGGTCAACTCCCTGGCCCGATCGATCCGTGACTGGGAGAAAGGTAAGCATTACCCCCGCGACTGGGCAGCCGTCTATGCCCAGGTCTTCAATCTCCACGAAGACGTCCTATTCTCCAAGAAAAGGGCGTCACATGAGGATGGTGAGATGGAACGACGCAGGCTCCTGCAAGCACTGGCGGCGCTCGGCGTCGCCTCGCCGCCGGTCTTCGACTCGCTCCAGACGATCCGGGACAGCGTCGGCCTGTCGCTGGGGCGCGACGAGCGTCTCGATGTGGAGATGTGGGAGGAGACCGTCTCCGAGCACGGTTACGGCTATCGGCTGACCCCTCCGCAGCAGATGCTCGGCGAGCTTGCGGCCGATCTCGTCGCGGTCAAGCAGTCCATGTCCCGTGCGGGAGATCGCAGCCGGATGTTCCGCTCCTGGTGCCGGGTGACCGGGGGCCTGTCGCTGCTCATGGCGAAGACGCTGTGCAACCTTGAGCAGTCCAGGCAGGCCCGACAGTGGTGGGCGACTGCCTTGAACGCTGCGGAGCTATCCGGAGACCCTGACCTGAGCTCGTGGATCAAAGCGGAGCAGTTGATCCACGGACTTTACGACCAGCGCCCCGCACCGGTTCTCCTGCGTCACGCCGACGCGGCGCTCAACGAACACGGCGACTCTGCCTATCGGGGAGTCACCGGGATCTCGGCCGCACGCGCGCAGGTGCTGGCGACCCTCGGCAGGTCCGCCGAAGCGGCGGCCGAAATCCGCCGCTGCGGCGAGATATTCGAACGCCTGCCTGATTCGGTCACAAACACCCACCAGGGTCGAACCATCGAAAGCTGGGGAGTCGAGAGGCTGAATTACACCCAAGCATGGGTGTATTCGTATCTCGGTAATCGGGGGCGGCTCGACGAAGCCGTGAGCCACACGCACGAGGCGCTGGACCCATCTGACCCCAACCCTCGTTTCCGTGCTCAACTAGCTCTTCTTCAGGCTGCGGGATACGTGCGTTCCGGTGATGTGACCGAAGGAATTCGACACGCTCAGGCTGTCTATCAGGCCTATCCGGCCGAGCAACGAACCATCATGGTGACGCGATTGGCCCACGGGGTTCTTGAAGCGGTGCCCACGACTGAATGGCGTACACACGCGGTAGTCGACTATCGAGAGCTGGTCGGCGCCTCAGGCCGTAAAGCGATCACGTAAAGGTCGAACGTGTCCGAGGTTTCACCCTCAACGCCCGGGACCCGCCCTACCAGGCTCCATCCCCAGCGTTCGTACATGCGCTGCGTTTCCCGGTTGTCCGGAACGGTGGCCAACGTCGCCCGTTCCTCGGGACGCGACCTGAGAAGCTCGTCCATGAGACGCCTGCCAAGCCCCCGGCCACGATGGGACGGCAACACCGCCAAATCGATCACCGCGAACGTCCGCCGTCCGGTCTCGACGGCGAAGCCGTCAGGCTGGAGCGGCCGGAGCCCGTTCCACCACGTCGAACGCGCGGAGAGCGGCAGGCCATAGGCGAAACCGACCAACACCCCGTTCTCCCGCACCGTCACCGCCTCGAACCCCGCCGACTCGATCTGCCGAAGAGTCCGCCGCCGATGGTCGCCCAGGTCGTAATTCGGGAACGCTACAGCGTAGACCTGCTGAATCTCATCGAACTGCTCCCGAGCTTCCCCGGGACTGAGACGGCTCACCTCTGCCTGGCCCATGAACACATCCTCACCACATCCCACCGCCCGAGGAAAGCAGCGAGCCCGGACACCTGAAGCTGCCCAGGGCGGCAAAGACCCCTCCAACCCAGCCCTGACCTTCATCGCCTCCGAGTGGAACGCCTTCATAGGCGACGCAAAACTCGGAACATTCGACTTCTCACCCACGAGCCCGCCATCATGGACAGAGCCCCACGTCCCGAGGCCGTACCCTAAAGATGGTCAACGCTCTGACCTGCATATCTGCACTACCGCCGGACTGCTGCAGAAACAGTCCTTCCTGCCCCTCCACGACCCCACCCGACCTGGGACTTTACCCTCGGGTTCCTCATCACCCTGAAGGGTTCGCAACGCGATCTGGTTGGCGTTCACGGGGGCTCCTGAAGGTCAGGTTCCTCATCACCCTGAAGGGTTCGCAACTCGATCCAGGACAGTGAGCCCCGGTCGAGGGTCTGTTTCTCATCACCCTGAAGGGTTCGCAACGTGTAGACGGCGACATGGCTGTACCCGTGATTGCAGGGATTCCTCATCACCCTGAAGGGGTCGAAGCCATCCCCAAGGCCACCAAGGTTCGGCGCCGCGTCGCCGTACCCCCTGACGACCGAGTGACGACCAAGGCCGTGGGAGTTCCTGGCCGTTGGGGGGGGCGCCAGCGGGTGAGGGAGCCGCTGTTCAATCTTCTTGAAAGCCGGGGGCCCAGCGGCGGCGGTAGTCGCCGGGGGTGGTCCCGTACCACTGGCGGAAGGCCAGGTGGAAGCCGACCGTCGAGTGGTAGCCGACGCGTTCGCTGATCCGGCTGTGGGCGAGCGTGGTCTCGCTCAGCAGGCGGGCGGCCTCCTGCATGCGGCGGGCGGTCAGGTGCCGGATCGGCGCCTCGCCGACCAGTTCGCGGAAGGTCGCCGCGAACGCCGAGCGCGACATGCCGGCCTGGGCCGCCAGTGACTCCACCGTCCAGGGTTCGGCGAACCTCGTCTGTACGGCGTGCAGCGCCGTCCCGATCGCGGGGTGACGCAGCGCCCGTAGGACCGGCGAGCCCTCGGCCAGCTCCCCCACCGCGGCCCGCAGCGCCAGCACGAAGACCAGCTCGAAGGCGCGCAGGGCGACCAGCGCCGCGCCGGGTTCGGCCAGGTCCCACTCGCCCGCCAACCGCCCGAGGGTGCCGCCGAGCAGCCCGTGACCGTCCAGTGTGGCCTTGTCGAGCACCAGGACGGGCGGCAGCGCCCGGTAGATCGGCGAGATGGCGGACCGGTCGTAGTGGAGCCCGCCGCAGATCAGGACGGTCCGCTCGCCGGGCCCGCCGAGTTCGACGGTGGTGACGCCGCCCGGCGGCCGTTCGGGCAGCAGCGTGGAGAGCGGTACGGCGGGGCGCCCCGGCCGGTCGCCCAGCCGGTGGGCGTTGCCGTGCGGGAAGACGGCCAGGTCCCCTGCGTGCAGCAGGACGGGCTCGGCGCCGGGCAGTTCGACGGCGCAGGTTCCCTCCTGCACGTAGTGCAGCAGCGCGCAGTCCTCGGCCTCGCCCGCGATGCCCCAGGGCGACCCCGCCTGCCAGCGGCTGTGGAAGACCCCCTCCAGCCGCAGCGGGGCCAGCAGGTCATCATCCACCGGACGATCCTTAAATAACCCGATATTTCACTTAATTGAGCGTATCGCGGATTCGGTCGAGACTTTCCGGCATGACCTTTCTTGTGATCGGCGCATCAGGCGCCCAGGGCGGCGCGGTCGCGCGGCGGCTCGTCGCCGAGGGACACGCGGTGCGCGGCCTGACCAGGAGCGGCCGGGTGCCGCACGGCGTGGAACCGGTCGTCGGCGACCTCGGCGACGCCGAGGCGGTGAAGGCGACCTTCGCCGGGGTGACGCACGCCTCGGTGACGCTGCCCATGGTCTTCGAGCCGGACACGGTCGCCGCCTACGTCCACCATGTGCGCGACGCCGCGCTGGCGGCCGGGGTGCGGCGGCTGGTGTTCAACACCGCCAACCGGCTGCCCGAGGCCGCCACGCGGGTGGCCGCCTTCGAGACGCGCCGGTGGGCGGTGCGGACGCTGCGGTCGGCCGGGCTGCCGGTCGTGGTGCTGTGCCCTCCCCTCTACCTGGACAACCTGGCCGCGCCGTGGGTGACGGGCCCGCTGGCGGCCGAGGGCGTGCTGCGCTACCCGCTGCCCGCCGACCTGCCGGTGTCCTGGCTCTCGCACGACGATCTGGGCGCCGCCACGCATGCCGCGCTCGTCCGTGACGGTCTGGAGGGCGCCGTGCTGAGGCTCGGCGGGGCCGACGTGGTGACCGGCGACGAGCTGGCGGCCGCCTTCGGCGCCCGTTACGACGCGCAGGACCCGGCCGAGTTCGAGTCGGGCCTGGCGACGACGCTGGGCGCGCCGACGGCCGTCGCGGTGGCCGACACCTACCGCTGGGCCGCCACCGACCGCGACCTGTTCGCAGCCGATCCCGCCGTGGCCGATCTGCTGGGCCTGCGGCTGACGCCGCTACGCGCCTGGATCGCCGCCCGGCCATGGGCGACCCGGTGAACGGCGTCGAGGCGGAGATCGTCCGCCACCACGAGGTCATCGAACGCTGGCTGACCGGCGCACTCGCGCGGGAGGAGTTCGCCACCTTCGCCGACGCCCACGGCCCCGGCTTCACGCTCAGCACCCCCGACGGCCCGACGCTCTCCCGTGACCAGGTCCTCGCCGAGGTCGAGGCGCTCCACGGCAGCGCGCCGGGGGTGACCATCGAGATCCGCAACGTACGGATCGTCGCCTCCGAAGGCGCCTTCGTCGTGGCCACCTACCAGGAGGTCCAGCCGGATCGGACCCGGCAGTCCACGGTGGTCTTCCAGGGCACCACCTGGTTGCACCTGCACGAGACCTGGCTGCCGTAGCGACGGCCCGGGGTCGGGTGCCGCGCTAGAACGGGCCGAATGGCTGCCCATCGGCATGCTCCACGGCCTCGACGAGGGTGACCCCGAGGTGTTCTACCTCCACGAACAACCGTGAACGGCGTCGACGTACGGCACCCGGTCACCGGACGTGACCTCGCCTGGTGCGAAGACCCGGCGCCCGCCTGGGCCGGGACCTGCGGGTGAACACCCCACATGTCCGAAGACAGCAACCCCGTGGCCTCTGACAGGTGCGCGGTGAGGTCGTGGGCGGTCAGGCTCCCGCGAGGAGTCGTGGGAGTTCGCGCATGTCGTCGAAGACCGAGGTGTTCGGTCCTTCGAGCCATCGCGCGGGTGTGAGTCCGCCGGCGTATCCGAGGGCGCGCATGCCGGCCGCGCGGGCCGCCTGGACTCCGTACTTGCTGTCCTCGACGACGACGCAGGCCGACGGGTGGACGCCCATCCTCCTGGCGGCGTGCAGGAACAGGTCGGGGGCCGGTTTGCCGCGCGCGACCTCACCGGCGCTGAAGACGCGGCCTTCGAAGTACCGGTAAATCCCGGTGCGGCCCAGGGTGCGGCGCATCGTCTCGTGGCTGCTGCCGGAGGCGACGCAACGGGGAAGGGTGAGGGTGTCGAGGACGTCGAGGATGCCGTCGACCGGGGTGAGTTCGGCGTCGACGGCCGCGTGATGGAGCCGCTCGAACCTCTCCAGCCAGAGTGCGGCCTGGCTCGGGCCCAATCGGGCGGCGATCCGTTCTCCGTTGGAGACGATCGACCGGCCGATGAACTTCTCGATCACCTCGGCCTCGGTCAGCGGCCAGCCCAGCTCGGCGCCCACGGTGACGTGGAGGCGTACGGCCAGGCGTTCGCTGTCGATGAGCACACCGTCGCAGTCGAATATGACGAGCTCGATCGGGTTGATCATCCGGACAGCGTACGCCCGGGGGCACCGCCCCAAACGTCACCTGCCTGGGAAAAGGCGGCTTTCCAGGGTCCGCGGCAGTGGATACACCCGCTCCGCGGGGAACAGCCGCTGGGCTTTGGCGGCGTGCCCGGTCTGTGTCAGTGCCGCGGCTTTGCGGACCTGGGGGGTGAGGTCGGTGAGGCCGACGATCCAGTCGTCGGTGAACGTGCGGATCAGATCGCGGCCGACGCCGACCTGGATGCTGTAGTGGTTCAGCGCCGCTCCGCGTGACGAGCGTTCCGGGTCCCACTGGACGTGTACGGCCGCCCGCGCCACGGCTGCCGGATCCGCGGTCGTGAGCACGGCCTGGGACAGGGCCTCCTCCCAGCCCCGCCGGGTCATCCGCACCGCGAGGACACGCTCCTGACCGGGTTTGCGGGCCCAGTTGCTGCGGTGCATGAGCCACAGGAACGAGGGCTTGATCCAGGTCATCCTGTGGAACGAGAACGGCGCGACGAAGCGGCCCGCCCGCAGCGCCGCGTCGGCTATGGCGGGCGCGTACGCCTGGTAGACCACGATCGTGTCAGCGTCGTAGTCCGCGCGAACCTGGTACTGGGGTGCCATGCGTCGCACCCTGCCATCCGGTGCCCTCGCATCGCGAAGCCTTTTTCCCGCTCTCGGCCACGAGGCCCGGAGCGGCATGTTCCAACGAAACAGGTACGCCGCCGACAAACGGCTACGCGAGGTCGTGAACAGAACGAACACCGCACGCGACACCGGTTCGGCGGCGGGTTCACACAATTACCCACTTGACCGGTAGGGATATTTCGGATTGCATGTGGTCATGACATCGACCGCCTGGAGTGGACACGGCTTCCACGCCACTGTGCGGCGTCACATCGACTTGGCGCGTGTGAGCAGCGCCATGTGTCGCCCGGTTCTCTCCCACTGATTCTCCGGCCTCCTTTTCGGGTGCGAATTTCCGTGCCCGCAACCGCTGTCACCCCTGGATGAACTCCACCCTGTTCGAGGCTGGAATGCCTCGGCACGCATTCATCGACGCCAAACGATGGAACAGGTATTCCGAGAAAGGGTGCGGTATGAACGTCCTCAATCCACATCGTCGCCGATCGAAACTCCTGGGGGTCCTGCTCGTCGCGTCCGCGGTCATCGCCTACGCGGGTGTGAAGCTCGGCAGTCCTCCGGCGTCGGCGACGACGACCCGGCCCAACATCGTCTTCATCCTCACCGACGACCTCAACGAGGACGTCTTCGGCAAGGACGCCGGGCTCCAGACGCTCCTGACCAGCCAGGGAACAACGTTCAACAAGCAGTTCGTGGAACTGTCGCTGTGCTGCCCGTCGCGGGTGTCCACGCTGCGCGGGCAGTTCGCGCACAACACCGGCATCTACACCAACGACGCCGCCTCCGGTGGCGGATTCCAGTCCTTCCACAACAAAGGACTGGAGAACTCGACCGTCGCCACCTGGCTGCAGAGCGCCGGATACCGTACCGGATTCTTCGGTAAATACCTCAACGGGTACCCCAACGGAGCGCCCAGCAGCACCTACATTCCGCCCGGGTGGACGCGCTGGTTCAGCCCCAACGGCGGAAGCCCGTATTCGGAGTACGACTACGACGTCAACGACAACGGCACGACCGTCCATTTCGGCGGCGCGTCCTCGGACTACGGCGTCGACGTGATCTCCCGCAAACTGACCACGTTCATCAGGAACACCACGACCAACTACCCGGACAAGCCTTTCTTCACCTACGTCGCCCCCTACATCCCGCACGGGCCGGCGACGCCACCGCCGCGCTACGACGGCATCTACCCCAATGCGAAGGCGCCGCGCACTCCGTCCTTCAACGAGGACGACGTCAGCGACAAGCCGGCCTGGATCCGCAACAAGCCCAAGCTCACCGCCGCCCAGATCAGCAACATCGACGCCTTCTACGAAAAGCGCAGAGAATCCCTGCGCGCGGTCACCGACCTCGTCCAGGACACGATCGACACCCTGCGGGCGCAGGGCGTGCTCGACAACACCTACATCGTCTTCACCTCGGACAACGGCTTCCACCAGGGTCAGCACCGCCTGAACTCCGGCAAGAACACCGCCTTCGAGGAGGATCTCAACGTTCCGCTGGTCATCCGCGGACCCGGCGTCCCCGCCGGGGCGGTCGTCAACGCCTTCACCCTCAACGTCGACCTCGCGCCGACCTTCGCCGAACTGGCCGGAGCGACCGCTCCCTCCTTTGTCGACGGCCGCTCCCTCGTGCCGTTCCTGCGCGGCACCACGCCGTCGCCGTGGCGCCTGGCGTTCCTCAACGAGCACGCCGGACCCAGCACCCTGAACACCAACACCCTGAACGACCTGCTGGAACCCCAGGATCCCGGTGACGCGCAGGCGCTCGCCTCCGGAGGCGCCCCCGTCTACGTCGGCCTGCGGGCCAAGCCCAACACGCTCGGCGTGAACGCGGCGTTGAACTACGTCGCCTACGACACCGGCGAACACGAGCTGTACGACCTGTCGGCCGATCCCCACCAGCTCGACAACTCCTACGGCGGCGCCGACCCCACGCTCAAACGGAGGCTCGACGCCTGGGTCAGCAGACTCAAGGGCGCCTCCGGGCAGGCACTGCGGGACGCGGAGGAGAACCCGCCGCAGTAGAGGACCCGTCGCGGTGCGGGCGGGATCTCCCCGCCCGCACCAGAGGATGAGAAGCCCGAGTGACGTGTTGCGGCACCACCGCGTTCTCGCCCTCCTTCGCCGTGCGGTTCGCCCCGCTCCGGCCGGAGGTGCCGTCCTCGCCCGCCCCCTCATCGTGAGTTACGCTGTCCCCCACCTGCTCCGGCTCCGGCCGGAGAGGGCCGCCCGGGCTTCCGAACGTACGACCGACGACCCGGTGTGCCACTCATCACCCTCAAGGGTTCGCGACTTCCATCTACCCTTGATCTCGATCACGACGACCTGGCTCGCTCATCACCCTGAAGGGCTCGCGACTTCCAGCTGTCCTTCACGTCGATCCCGACGACCTGGCTCGCTCATCACCCTGAAGGGCTCGCGACTTTCAGCTGTCCTTGATCTCGATCGTCACGACGCGAATCACTCATCACCTTGAAGGGTTCGAAGCCTCATTTCCTCGTCCCGGCGCTGAGTTCTGTGAGAACTGCCTACTCTTTTCTCAGCTCTCCCAGGACTTGGGTATGCGGTAGAAGGCGCGGGTCGACGACCGCCATTCCCGATCGGCGAAACATTCCACCTACGGTTCACCAATCTACGACCTTGACCCGGAGAAGACTGTCTCCGACCTCGGCGATGGCGTTGACCGATTCGGGACCGCATAATGATTTCAGGGCCTCTCCGTGCACCCGATCATGGGGTCGCAAAATCGGACAACCTCGCCGAGGTTCCCACTCCCAATGGCTCAGGGCCTGTTCGTCCGGCCCGTGAGTCGCTGGTACAGCCGCGATCGGAAAGTCGTCCAGTCCTCGGACAGTGCCTCTCTCGCGTAGGTCAGCGCGCTGAGGTGCCAGGCCTCCGCGTCGCTGATCGATCGAAGGCCATGGCGGACGGCGTTCACCGCGACCCAACGCCGCCACTGCTGATCGTCCTGTTCACGCATCGCGAACGGAAGTCCCGCCCACTGGCGTCCGAGACTTTCGTGTACTGCTCGCACAGCGGCGTGCTGATCCCCGCCCAGAGTGCGACCTTGGCGTACGGCGTGCAGAGCGTCGTCGAGTTCGGGCGCTGAAAGGCTAAACGTGTCGATGAGCGTCTCGACCATGTGAAGGAGCACCGTGCGTCGCATTTGCTGAGATGACACGCTCAGCCTGGCGTACAGGTCAGGCTCGTGGTGCCAGAGCCCGAGCGGCAGCGGGTTCGGCGAAATCGGCTGGTCGAGAAGCACGACCGGGCGCGGCCGGTCGAACCACTGGCGTTCAAGGTGGGCGCCGGTACGAGCCTCCACAATGGCCATGGCGGTGGCCTGCTTTCCTGGCCAGGCGGTGTCTTCCGCGGCACGCAGCAATCGGAGTTCCGTCGCGAGGATCTCCGGTCCCTCATCGAGTCTGGGAACCTCGGCCAGGATGTGACCGTCCACCAGGTAGGTCATGCTCCGGCGGCCGGTCAGATTCCAGGACAGGTGCCAAACCTGGGCCTCGTGGCTTAACCATTTGAGGACATGGGGCAGCCCTACACCGGTGAATCCCCCAGGCTCCAAGAGCATGCCCGTCCGCCCCCAGCCGCCGAGATAGACCGCTTCGGCCTCGATGTCCCCGTTGGCCTCGGTGGTAGTCGGCCATCCGCCGCCGGTCATCCGGGCCGCGAGGTCCCCCGGCGAGAGTTCCGTACCGAAAGGGCGGACGACGGTCCAGGACAGACCCTCGGCGAGCCAACCACTGTCGTCGGTGAGCACTTTCTCGTAGTGGGCGACCGTTTGCGCGAAATCCATGTGTCACCTGTTCGGGGAGAGTGCCGCCGTGGAAGCCATGGCCTCCACGGCGGCGGATATGGCTAGCTGGGCGGCTGGTTGTAGTAGGTCGATTTGGTGTTGATCGGCTTCCAACATACGTCCGCTATAGACGGCACAGGATCGGGTGTCTTAGCGAACCTATTGAAGAAATGATCCTCGCGAAGGATCCGGTCCCGGTCGTAGAGGCGCTTCAGCTTCTTACCCGCCACCTGGTTGGGCTCCCATGGCCCGGCGCCCATCGCGCAAACCGAGAAGTTCCTGGCGGCGTCTTCGCCGGTGGTGCGGTTACCTGCGGAGGCGAAGGGGTACTCGTCGCACTCTCGCGGATCGGGATCCGCTTCGAGCCTCGGCCACAAGCTTCTACACCTGGTCACCGCCCGTGCATTGTTGTTCTTCTGCCGAGGATCTCCGACGCGCCACAAGAACTGCGATTTGTCGGGTCTGCCACTGTTGCTGACGGCGCACCCGAGTACGGTCTTGTTCACCTGCTTAGGCCAGGTGTCCGCTTTGTCATAACATGCCTTCCAGTAGTGGAAATACGCGAGGTCGTATCCGGCGTTAAGTTCCCACTCGACGGACGGAATGATGGCCAGTGTGCACCCTCCGGTCCGCGCGAGGATGTAGCTGGCGCTATCACACTTTACCTTGATGTCGCGTTCGGCCGTACCGTAGTTGTAGACGACGGTCTGATCGATGTCATGCGGGCGGACGATCTTTACATACGGCTCGATGTTACAGTTCGAGATCAGCTCGACATTGGCCACCATTCCCGACCGATCCCTCCGCTGAGTGGGAGCATCGTTGGGGGCAGCGCGAAATCGGAAGGTAGCGATCTCCGACCACTGCTGGCCGGGCTCCCACGCCACCTGGTTCCATTCTGTGACCAGTTTGGCAACATGGTTTTGCTGTGCGGAACCATTGAAGTTGGTTATGTGCTTGCAAGCCGTCTGATCCCGCGCGGGACTCATACCGATGGTGAGTGTACTCCCCAGCATTGAGATGTCGCCGTCGTCCCTGACATTGCCAAGGTAGACGTCGAACATGATATCGCGGGTCGTGGCGCCGCTATCGAGCCCCTCACCGCCAGAAAATGTCCTGGCGATGAACATCACGTCCGCCTTCCAATTGTAGGCGTCACGGTCGTCGTCAGCCGCACTGGCAGAACCCGCAAATCCAAGAGAGTCCCAAATACTCGCCGAGTCGACCACCTCCACTTCGTGTTTAATGCAGCCGCTGAAGCGGTTCTTCATAAGACCGTGTGTACGCTTGCCCGTTCCGTAGTCCTTGTAACAGCTCGCTGGAGTTATACGGTCGGTGACTGAGGCAGCTGCAGACTTGAGCGTGGTCGGCGTTGCACCGCTGCTGTCGTACAGGGCGAAGACTTCCTCGGGGATCAAATCCCGGCCGTACACCCAGATCTCGTCCAGTGTGCCCGCGATCGCGGTCCCAAGGCTCATCGGCCCCGAAGCATTCCACGCCGGAAATCCGAGCGGAGCACTTCCGATCTCTGTCCCGTTGAGATACAGGGCGGCGGTGCTTGGGGCGGCCGTGTAAACGCCGGCAATATGGAACCACTCATTCGCCGGGGGCTTCACTCCCGAATAAACTCCTGCGACGGTCGGGTTGGCTTGGTCAGCGGTGGTGAAAGTGAACACCAAACCCTGCGCTGGGTCATTGCCAAGATGAAAAGGCACCGTGTTGGCGCCCTTCTGGTCGAGAATCGTATAGGCACCGTCGACATTGCTCCATTTGACCCAGGCCGCGATGGTGAAGCTCTGGTCAGTGAGAGTAACCGGCCCTGTCGTCTGGGCCAGTGGCCCGCCGAGAGGTCCGGGCAGGCTCACGGTCGCATAGCGCCACGAAGCCCAGGCGGAGGTTCCCGCGCGAGCTCGCCAGCGAATCTTCCAGCCGTCGGTAAGGACCCCGGCGGAAACGGTTACGCTCGCCTGAGAACCGGAGGCCACCGCGTCCACAATCCCGGCCCATATTTGGCCCGTGCCTTGCACGGTTGCGGCAGGATCATGCTCCATCTCGAACTCGGCGCGGAGCGGACCATCTGCGGGATCGTTGACGGTGGCCTTGAGCGTGGGGGTGAGACTCTCGGCAACGGTAATACCGTCCACCACTCGGGATGGGACGATCTCCAGCGCAGACACCTCGGCCTTGGGCAGGTCGACGGTGAGGAGTTGCCAGGGTGACCAGGCGGATGCGGTGGTGGGTGAGACCGCGCGGGCGCGCCAGCGCACCTGCCACCCGTCGCTCAACGTGTTCGCCGGGACGGCGATGCTCGCTTGGGTGCCGGCCGGGACGTTGTCGGCGTTACCGGTCCAGATCTGGCCGGTGCCCTGTCCGGCGGGTGCGGCCGGGTCGTGTTCGACTTCGGCTTCGGCGCGTAGTGTGCCGCCTGCCGGGTCGCTCACCTGGGCCAGTAGGGCGGGGGTGAGGGTGGAGGTGACGGTGATGCCGTTCACCTGCTCGGACGGGGTGACCTGCAGCGCGCCGACGATCGGTTCGGAGACCGGGTCGGGCACGTCCACGGTCAGGGTCTGCCAGGTCGACCACGGTGAGGCGATGGTGGTGGCGGTGTTGAGGGCGCGGGCGCGCCAGCGCACCTTCCACCCGTCAATCAGCTTGGCCACCGGGACGGTGAGGGTGGCCTGGGTGCCGGAGGCGACGTTGTCGGCGCCACCGGCCCAGATCTGGCCGGTGCCCTGCCCGGCCGGTGCGGCCGGGTCGTGTTCGACCTCGACCTCGGTACGGAGCGGCTGAGCGGCCGGGTCGGTGACCACGGCCAGCAGGTTGGGGGTCAGGCTGGTGGCCACGGTGGTGCCGTTGACCTGCTGGGACGGCGTCACCTGGAGACCGTCCACGGTGGGGTTGGGCACGTCCACGGTCGCGCTCTGCCAGGCCGACCACGCCGAGGTGGTGGCCGCGGTGGTGTTGGCCGCGCGGGCGCGCCAGCGCACCTTCCACCCGTCGGTCAGCTTGGCGGCCGGGACGGTGACGGTGGCCTGGCTGCCGGAGGTGACCGGGGTGGAGGTGGCGGTCCAGATCTGGCCGGTGCCCTGCCCGGCCGGGGCGGTGGGGTCGTGCTCGATCTCGAACCCGCCGGTCAGGGAGCCGGTCGCGGCGTCTGTGACGGTGGCGGCCAGTTGCGGAGTGAGCGAGGTGATGGTGGTGGTGCCGCCGTTCACTTGGGCCGGGGTGACGGCCAGGTTGGTGGCGGTGGGGGCCGAAGCCGGGCCGGAGGTGGTGACGGTCAGGGTGGGCGGGGCGGCGTAGTCGGTGTCCTCGGAGGAGGTGAACACCCGGTAGTTGTCGGCGGTGTTGGCCTCGTTGGGGTGCTGCAGGACCAGGCCGTGGTTAGCCGCACCTGCCGCCCAGTCCTGGGCGATGCCGGTGACGGTCCACTGCATGCGGGCCGCGCCGCAGTCCTGGGTGAAGGCCTGGCGGTTGGTCTGGGCGTCCTCGGTGGTGGAGGCGGGCTTGTTGGCCCACTGCAGCGTGTTCTCATCCCACGCGCCCGTGACCCGCCGCGCCTGGATGCCGGCGCCGACCTGGGTGCCGCAGGAGGGGGCGTCGATGTTGTGCAGCGACAGTTTGGCGTCGGTCACGGTGGAGCCGGTCAGGCTCGTGGTGTCGAAGCGCAGGTAGACCCGTGACAGGAACATGTCGTACATTCGGCCGGCCATCAGGTACTGGCTGGTCGGGTCGGCGGGGAAGTCGGCGTCGTTGGTGTCGGCCAGTTCCACGTCGTGGTTGAACGGCAGCGTGGTGGTCGGATCGATCCGCACCGGGTAAACGGTGGCCGGATCGGTGAGGAATTTGTGGTCGGGTTTGAGCACCAGTTCGGTACGGCCGTCCTTGACGACCACATCGGTGGCGATCTTCGCGTGACGGGCGCTGGAGCGCTTGCCCTTGGTCAGACGGCCACGGGCGTCGGCGTCCCACATCACCGGCTGCGGCGCCGAAGCCACCAGCCCGCCAGCCTTGCCCTTGTTCTTGTTCTTGTTCTTGTTCTTGCCGGTCGTGGTTTCGGTGAGCAGCAGACGCCCGCCTTTGCCCTTGGCCAGGGTCAGGCCGCCGGTATCCACGCCGATGCGCAACTCCACCGGCTCATCGGGCCGTTCGCGTAGCACCACGTCGTGCCGGAACCCGGTCGGCAGTACGGTGACCACCAAGTCGGCGCCCTTACCGGCCGCATCGGTGTAGGTGGCCACATTGCCCTTGACCGTCGGCCTGGGCAGTACGGCAGGCCAGGTCAGCGCGTACCGCCGACCATCCGCCGTCATCCGCACGAACTCACCCGAACCGCCGGTGGAGACCTCCACCTCGACCTCGATGTCGATCGCCTTGGGCCGAAGCTTCCCGTTCTGCTCGACCAAGGTGGTATCGATCGGTATCCACACCCCGTCTCGTTGCGTCCGGACCGACCCAGCAGTCACTTCTGTGGTGAACGACTTCTCGCCCGGATTGGCGTACGTGATGCTGGTCTCGGTGGTCTCCTCGCGGACCTCAACCTTGACTCCTCGTGCGACAGCCTCGTTCATGGCCGCCACTCGTGCCGGAAGCACTGAGGATGGTTTCGGCGCACTGTTTGGAGCGACACCGACATTCGTGAGCGCGGAATTGCTGACTCCGGTGGTCCAGGTAGCCCCGTCATTCACCGTGGCGTCATGCTCGTTGCCTGATCCGTCAGCGGTCGTGGTGCCGCTCCCTTCGCTGAACGACCATCGGGCCTTGACATCGCCAACGGGGGCTGGGAGCGGCTCATCGAGGTCACTGCTCGGGGTGAAACTGTCCTGGTCGCTCGACTCCCGGTATTCCTGGTCCTGAGCGTTGGTTATCGGATCCGGCTGAGGAAGTTCAGTGGAGACTCGGCCGGTGGAAGCCCACTGCTGGAGTTCCGCTCCCGTGCTGGGGGCCGCCTCCCCAGGATCCTTGAGCGTGGCGAACACAGCACGGTGGCGAGGCAGTTCGACGTCCACGGTGAGGATGGGCGGGTGGAGTTGGCCCTTACAAGCTTCCAGAGGTGGCGTGGTGCAGCCGCCGGCGTCCTCGGAGCGGTAGCGCCGCCAGTTGCGCAGCTCGGATTCGTTGCCCGCGGTGAGCTGGATGCCGTAGTTGGTGGCGCCGTCGATCCACGCCTGGGCGATCCCGTTGATCGAGTGGGTCAGGTCCCAGGCGTAGTTCATGGAGCCGGAGCAGTCGGTGCTGTAGGCGCCGTACTCGGTGTCCGCGCCCACACTGGTGACGGACGGCTGACTGTTCCATTGCAGCGTCGTCTCGTCCCAGCCGGAGGTGATCTGCCGCGCCGTGATGCCCGAGCCGATCGATATCCCGCAGTCGTTGGACTGGTAGTTCCACAGGATCAAGTCGGCGTTCTGCACCGTGCTGCCCGCGAACTCGGCGGGGATGTCGGGGAACTGGAGGTAGCCGCGCCAGCGCTTGGCGACGCTGCTGGCGTAGGACTTGCCGACCACGATCTGGTCCTGAGTGAAGGTGTCCCAGCTGTCCTGGTAGTCGACGTCGTTGATCCAGGTGTCCATGCCGCCGAGTGACCACTGGCCGGTGTGGCCCTCCCACCAGTCGGACGCTGCGGCGGTCATCGTCACCGGGTACGTCGTCGCCGGGTCGGCCAGGAACGCGGCGTCCGGCGTGAACACCAGCGTCGTGCCGTCCTCGGCGAGCGTGACGGCGGCCTTGCCTACCTTGCCGGCTTCCAACGGGGCGGCCGTGTCGGCGGCCTTGGCGTCCCGCAGCAGGGTCGGCCGCACCTCGGTGACCGTCTTGCCATCCTTGCCTACGACGGTGGGCCGGCCTGCGGCGTTCGTGGTGAAGGACATGCCCTGGGGCAGGTCGACCGGCACCCGGAAGGAAACGGGCCCTGTGGGCCGTTCGGCGATGGTGATCTGCTGCCGGAACCCGGTGGGGTTCGCGGTCACCATCAGGTCACGCCCCTTGCCGTAGGCGTCCGGGTAGGTCGCGGTGTCGCCCTTCAGCCTGGGCTTGGGCAGCACCGACGGCGTGGTGATCTTCGCCGTGGCGTCGGCCGCCCGGCTCTTGAGCAGCGTCTTGTCCCGGCCTGCGGACAGGGCGAGATCCGCCTTGGCCGTCTTGGGCCTGATGGCGCCGTCCGCTTCCACCAGGGTGGTGTCGACCGGCGTGAAGCCCTTACCGTCGGCGTTCCTGACGCGGATCGGCTGCGTATGCAGTTCCATCCGGAGCGTCTTGCCGTCGGGGTTGGCGTAGTAGGTGGCGCTCTCCGAGCGCAACGACTCGATCTCGACGCGCCGTTTGTCCTTCTTGGCCTGCGCCAACGCCTTGCCCGTAGGCGTGGCGGGGGTACTGGACGGCGACGCCGTGGGAATGGAGGGTGGTGTGGGGGTGGAAGGGGACATGGGCTCCTGAGCGATCGCGGGTGCACTCATGAGCGACAAAGGCAGCGCCAGAGCCGCGAGCATGGCAGCTCGACGGCGCATCCGAACGGTTAATCCGGACGCTGTGTGTGATGCGTTCACTCCAACCTTTCGAACGTAAGTTCCAAAACGGAGTGATCGTCACATATTTAGCCATCTAAGTAAAGATCCCTTTATGAACCCAAGGGTGATTTGACTACATAACGAACCTTCTTGCCGATCCCGGTTCGGTTTCAACACCTCAGGACCGACACCGACCCGCCGCATTCTCCTCGCTGGAAAGGGGCGTCGGTTCACACAGAGCAACCAGCAAGAGTGTCCCGAGCGCGCAAGTCTCGCTCAGGGCGACACCCCGGGACATGGCTGACCATGAGAGCCCCTTCACCCTGAAGAGTTCGCGGCGTGCCCGAGGCCGTATCGGTGGCGCACAGGTCACCTGCCTCGCGTGAAGACCCGGCGCCTGCCCGGCCGAAGCCCGCGTGCGCGCCGTACCCGGGTGGAGAGGGTAACGGGGTGGTCTCTCAGGGCGACAGACTGGGGGTAGGCTTCGCGGACCGTGTTCGGCGCCCTGTTCACCGGTTCCGGTGGGCCTTCCCTCGACTCTCGGTCGTTGACTGGTGATAATTCCGTATAACGCTATAGCATTCCATTATTCGGAATAGGCGAGGAGAATCATGGGTGAGGTCCAGTCGCCGGTGGGAAGCGTCGATCGCGCCCTGCTGATCCTGCAGGAGATCGGCAGGCACAGCAGAGGAGCGACCCTCGACGAGTTGTCCACCCGGCTCGGGTTGCCGAAGAGTTCGTTGCACCGCCTGCTCAGCGCGCTGAAGCATCGCGGGTTCGCCGCGCAGCCCGAGCCGAGCGGCCCCTACTACCTGGGCACCGAGATGCTGGCCACGGCCTTCAGGTTCTACGAGACCATGGACCTGCGCACTCTCGTGCGTCCGCTGCTGATGCGGCTGAGCGAGGAGTTCACCGAGACCGTGCACATGGCCATGCTCGACGGGGCCGAGGTGGTCTACCTCGACAAGGTCGAGGCCGTGCGTTCGATCACGATGACCTCGGTGATCGGCGGGCGCAACCTCGCGCACTGCACGGGGGTGGGCAAGGCCCTGCTGGCCTGGACGTACCCCGCCGACGAGGCGATCAAGGCGTGGGCCGAGCGGTACGGCCCGCTCGCCTCGCGGACCCGCAACACGATCACCAGCCCGGCGCGGCTGGCCACCAACCTGGCCCAGATCAGGGAGCGCGGTTACGCGCTCGACCTTGAGGAGAACGAGCCCGGGGTGCGGTGCGTGTCGGCTCCGGTCTTCATGGGCAAGTCGGCCCCCGTCGCCGCGGTGAGCGTGACGGCCCTCAAGGACCGCATGTCACAGGCCCGGATGGAAGAGTGCGGCGACTTCCTGCGGCGGGCCGTGGCCGAGCATCTCTGACTCTTGACAGGTCGTTCGCCGTGGTGGTCTGCTGAGGTCTATTTGGAATATCGTTCTGCTATATGGAATAGGAACGCCTCATGAGCCTCCCCCTGGTCTCCGAGCCGAGGGCCGTCCCCGTGCCCCGCGCGTCACTGGGCGAGGGTCCACACTGGGACGGGCACACCCAGACCCTGCTGTGGGTGGACATTCCCGCAGGGCAGGTGCACCGCCTCGATCCGGCGGAGGGCTCACACGGTGTGGTCGACGTGGGCATGCCGGTCGGGGCCGCGGTCCCCAGGGTGGAGGGCGGGCTGGCCCTGGCCGTCAGGGACGGCTTCGCCGTACTCGCGGAAGAGGGGCTGGAGGTGGTCGCGCCGGTCACGGCGGGCGAGCGACCGGGGAACCGGATGAACGACGGCGCCTGCGACCGGGCGGGGCGGTTCTTCGCGGGCACCATGTCCGAGGACGACACCCCGGGCGCCGGGGCGCTCTACCGGCTCGGACCGGGACGGCGTTGCGAGCGCGTGGTCCCCGACGTCTCGATCTCCAACGGCGTGGCCTGGAGCCCGGACGAACGGCTGATGTACTACGTGGACACGCTCACCGGCCGGGTCGACGTCTTCGACTACAACCCGGCCGACGGAGGCATGGCGAACCGCAGGGTGTTCGCGGTGATCCCCAGGGGGATGCCCGACGGTCTCACCGTCGACGCGGCCGGGCACGTGTGGGTCGCGCTGTGGGGCGGCGGGGCCGTACTGCGGCTGCGTCCTGACGGGAGCCTCGACCTGACCGTGGAGATCCCCGCGACCAACGTGACGAGCTGCGCGTTCGGCGGCCCGGACCTGGACGTGCTGTATGTGACCAGCGCCTGGAACGGGAGGACGGGTGGCGAGCTGTTCCGGTGCACGACCTCCTTCACCGGCCTGCCCGCCAACCCGTACCGGGAGAACGGGTGAACGGGCTCTTCCACCCGGGGCCGGGCGCCTTCGGACGCGGGGACGCGCGTCAGGTGAGCCCCGGTGGGACGGCCCCCGCCGTCCCACCGGGGGTTCGGTGAAGGGGGTCAGCCCTTCACCGCGCCGGTCAGCGCCTGGACGAAGCGGCGCTGGCCGAAGAGAAAGACGGCCAGGACGGGGAGCGTGGTGAGTACGGTGCCCGCCATGACGGCCGGCCAGTCGGCCTTGTGCTGGCCCTGGAAGGTGGTCAGCCCGACCTGGACCGTGTAGTTCGCCTCGGAGCTGATCGCCACCAGCGGCCAGAACAGGTCGTTCCAGGCCGTGATGAAGGTGATGACGGCCAGCGCGGCGAGGGCGGGCTTGGCCACCGGCAGCACGACCCTGAAGAACACCGCGAACCGCGAGCATCCGTCGATCCTGGCCGCCTCCTCCAGTTCCTTGGGGAAGGACTGGAAGAACGCGGTCATCAGGTAGATGCCGACCGCCGAGCTGAGCTGGGGCACGATGAGCGCGCCCAGCGTGTCGGTCAGCCCGACCTTGTTGAAGATCAGGAACGTCGGGATCACCGTGAGCTGGAAGGGGATCAGCGCCGTGGCGATCACCAGGACCAGGGTGATCCTGGAGCCGATGAACCGCATCCTCGCGAAGGCGTAGCCCGCCATGCTGCACAGCGCAAGCTGGGCGACCACGATCGCGCCCGAGACGAGCACGCTGTTGAGGAACCAGCGCGGGAAGTCGGAGCCCCCCAGAACCGTACGGTATCCACCCAGGTCGAGGGCCTCCGGCCAGACCGAGGGCGGGAAGCGGTTCAGCTCGCCCTGGGTCATGAACGAGCTGAGCACCATCCAGACGAACGGCAGCACGGTCACCGCGGACATCGGCACGAGCACCAGATGCCACCCGCTGGGCAGACGACGCCTCATCGCATGGCCCCTCTCCTGCGCGCGACCAGCAGGCCCGCGACGATCAGCAGCAGGGTCCCGGCGAACAGCACGTAGGCGACGGCCGCGCCGTACCCGGCGGTGAAGAAGCTGAAGGCGAGCTGCCAGACGTAGTAGACGATCGTCACCGTGGAGTTGGCGGGACCGCCCTTGGTGGTGGTCACGATCAGGTCGAAGAACTGCAGCGCGTCGATCAGTCCCCAGACCCCGAGGAAGATCGTCATGGACCGTACCGAGGGCACGATGATGTGCCAGAACGTGGCCCACCTGCTCGCGCCGTCGATGGCCGCCGCTTCGAGGACCTCCTTGCTGATCTCCTGGATCGCGGCCAGGTAGATCACCACGGAGAACCCGAAGCGGGTCCAGAAGAAGATCAGCGTCAGCACGAACATCGCCTGGGACGGGCTGCTCAGCAGGCCCTGGACCGGGAGCCCGAGCTTGACGAACAGGCCGTTCATCAGCCCGAAGTCACGGTCGAAGATGTAGCCCATGAGCAGACCGGCCGAGGTGGCCGAGGCGATGTAGGGCACCAGGAAGCAGGCCCGGTAGAACCCGATGCCGCGCACCTTCCTGTTCAGCAGCACCGCGACCAGCAGGCCGGCGATCAGCGAGGCCGGGATGTAGAGCACGACCAGCAGCCCGGTGTTCCTGAGCGCCTGGTAGAACACCGGGTCCTGGAACAGCGCCCGGTAGTTGTCGAGCCCGACGTTGCGCCCCGGCGTCATCAGGTCGGAGTCGGTGAAGGAGAGCATGAGCGCCCACGCCATGGGGATCAGCGAGAACCCCAGGATGATCACCGTCGCCGGACCCGCGAACGACCATCCCGTGACGTTGTCGGCCGGCTTCCTGCGGTCGGGTCTCCGCTTCGGGGCCGCGGTCTCCGTCCGGCTGAGCGCCTGCGCGTTGCTCATGATCCCGGTACGGCCAGCGCCGCGTCCGCCTTGGTGGCGGCCTCGTCCAGGGCTTCCTTGGCGGTCGTCCTGCCGAGCAGGGTCTTGGCGATGGCGTCGGCCACGAAGGAGGAGACCCGTGGGTACTTCGTCGTCGGCGGCCTGACCCGCTTGGCGTTGGCGAGGTTGGCCGAGATCACGTCGGCTCCCGGGTACTTCTTCAGATAGTCCTGGTAGCCGGGCAGCTTGGTGATCGACTCACGGATCGGCAGTGATCCGGTGGCCGTCATCCATTCGAGCTCCTGCTCCGGCGCGGTCAGCCAGCTCAGGAAGGTGGTCGCGGCCTTGACCCGGCGTTCGTCGTGGTTGAACACGACCCAGTTGTCCGGTCCGGAGACCGTCTCGTGGTTGCCGTTGGTCCCGGGCAGCCGCACGACGCCGTAGTCGACCTTGGCCGCCTGGAGGTCGGGAAGCACCCAGGGACCCGACATGAAGAAGCCGAGCCGTCCCGACTCGAAGAGCTTCTGACCCTTCTCGGCCGGGCTTGAGTCCAGGTAGAGGGACTTGTCCTCGACCGCCATGGCCCGCAGCAGGTCGAGGGACTGCTGTCCCGCCGGGGAGTTGAAGGTGGCCCTCTTCTGGTCGGGCGAGAGGATGTCGCCGCCCGCCTGCCAGAGCATCGGCCACAGGCCCCACACGGCCTCCTCGCCGCCGCTGATCGGCCAGGTGGCGCCGAAAACGCCGTCGCCGGGGGCGGTCATCTTCCTGGACATCTCCCGGAAGTCGGCCCACGTCCAGTCGGGCTTGGGAGGTTCGATCCCGGCCTTGTCCAGCAGTTTCTTGTTGTAGAGGACGACCATGTTGTCCACCACGGCGGGGAAACCGATGACCTTGCCCTGTACGGTCACCGCCTCGCGCTCGTTGGCCCAGAAGTCCTGCCACCTGGCTTCCTGGGTCTTGGTGTAGGCGGTCAGGTCGGCCACCTTGGGGTTGCGGGCGACGTTGGGCGCCCACGAGCCGTACAGGTAGGCGATGTCGGGGTAGGCGTCCGAGGTGAGCGCGGCAGTGATCTTGGGAAGCATGCCGTCCGCGGTCGCGCCGCCCGACTCGACCCGGACCCTGACGTCCTTGTGCGTGTCGTTGAACCGGGTGACCAGCTTCTCGATCGCCTTGGCCGAGGTGTCCTCCTGGCCGTGCCAGATGACGATCTCCGCGGGTCCCGACGCCTTCTCGCCCGAGGCGGAGCAGCCGGTGGCGGTCAGCGCGACGACGGCGGCCAGGGAGGTGGCCGCGGTGCGGACCCTTCTCATCGGACCCCCTCGGGAAGCAGGTCGCCGTGGGCCGCGATCATCTCGTCCACGAGGTCGTGGATCTGCTTGAGGGTGAGCGTGGCCGAGGCGTTCGGGTCGAGCATGGCCGCGTGGTAGACGTGGTCGCGGCGGCCTTCGAGGGCCGCCCGCACGGTCAGGTCGCCCACGTTGAGGAAGGTCGTGTTCAGCGCGGCGAGCTGGGCGGGCATCTCGCCGATCGCGGTCGGCCGCATCCCGGACCTGTCGACCAGACAGGGCACCTCGACGCAGGCGTCCTTGGGCAGGTTGGAGATCAGGCCGTTGTTGCGCACGTTGCCGTGCACGACCCTGCGGGTGCCCGTCTCGATGGAGTGGATGACCTCGGAGGCCAGCTCCATCGCGGGCTCGATCTCGACGCCCGCGCCCGCGGCCAGGCGTCTTCTGGTCTCCTCGTAGGTGTCGAGGTTCTCCTCCGACCAGCGCAGGTAGATCTCCACGGGGATGCGGAAGTGCTCGACCTGGTCGTCGTGGCGCAGGAACCAGGGGAGATACTCGGAACCGTGCTCACTGGATTCGGTCGGGAAATATCCGAAACGGCGGTACATCTCCACCCGGACGGTCCGGCGCAGCTCGGGGTCGCGCTCGATGACCTCGTCCAGCACGGGGTAGAGGTCGCGGCCCCGGTGCTCGAACCTCAGCACGAATGCCTGGTGGTTGGCCCCCGCCGTGACATAGGAGACCTCCTCCTCGGGCACGCCCACGAGCGAGGCGAGGCGGGCCTGGGTGTCGCGCACCGAGTGACACAGCCCGAAGACGTTCTTGAACGGCGTGCCCTGGTAGACGGCCCTGGGGATCATCGCCATCGGGTTGGTGTAGTTGAGCAGCAGCGCCTGTGGAGCCAGTTCGGCCAGGTCGTGACCCAGGCCGACCATCACGGGGATCGTGCGCAGCGCGCGGAAGATGCCGCCGATCCCGAGGGTGTCGGCGATCGTCTGGCGCAGGCCGTACCGGCGCGGGATCTCGAAGTCCACGCGCGTGGCGGCGTGTCCACCGACCGCGATCTCGTTGATGACGTAGTCGGCGCCATCCACGGCGGCCCGGCGGTCGAGGTGGGCCTCGACCTTGGCGCCCAGACCGAGCTTGGCGACCATCCAACCGGCCATGGCCTCGGCGGTGGCCAGCCTTTCGGCATTGATGTCGTGCAGAACCAGGGTGGAATCTCCCAGTTCCGGAAATGTCAGGATGTCAGAGAGGACGTTCTTGGTGAACTCGACGCTGCCCGCGCCGACGAACACGATGCGTGCCATGGGATTTTTCCTTCCACAGAGCACGGCGGCGTTAACCGCTGCGTGCGGTGAGTATAGCGACTGTCCGTTATACGGACCAGCATTCCGTTATACGGAATAACCTGAGAACCAGGCTCCGGGAACAAAGATCGTTGACGATCTGTCACGTTCCACGACGCCAGAGACCCTTCTGGCGCCTCTTCCAGGGTTGACATCCCTCCCTCTTACTCGCTTTCCTTGATCGCGGAACTCCATTCTGTTATACGGAAAGAGAGTGAACGTCTTGAGCAAGTTCTCCCCTCCGAGGCGGACCCCGCTCCGCCTGGGTGTCCTGGTGGGTGTCGCCGCGACCACGATCGTCGCCTCGGCCCTCGCCGCGGGCGCCGCCTCCACCACCGGGACCGGCGTGGCAGCCACGGGGGCCGTCACGGCGGTCACGCCCACCGTCAAACCCACCGTCACGCCCACCGCGAAGCCCGACGACGGGCACAGGCGCTACAGGCCCAAGCCGAAGCCCACGAAGAGCCCCACGGCCAAGCCCGTCCCGAGCCTCACGGCCGCGCCCAAGGGTGACATCTGGCGCCCCGCGCTCCGCAGCCGCTGGCAGTACCAACTGGAGGGCAACTCGGCCTACCCCGCGACCGGTGGCGTCAACGTCGGCATCTGCGCGGTGCCGCAGACCGGTGGCGCCTGCGTGCGGCCCGACGTGTACGACATCGACCTCTACACCAACGTGGGGAACAACACGACCCTGAACACCGAGGCCGTCAAGGCCGTCCACGCCCGCGGCGCCAAGGCGATCTGCTACGTCGACGCCGGGTCCATCGAGGACTTCCGTCCTGACTACCAGCAGTTCCTCGACTGGCACAACAGCCACGGCAAGTCCCTGCTCGGCAAGCCGTTCAGCACCACGTTCCCGAACGAGCGCTGGGCGAACATCAACAACGACAAGGGACAACGTGACTTCCTGCTGCAGATGATGGAGGCGCGCGTCGCCAAGTGCGCGAGCGCCGGGTTCGACGGGGTTGAGTTCGACGTCGTGCACGCTCACGAGGAGGGGGCCTCGGTCACCGGCTGGAACATCAGTCCCGCGACCCAGCTCACCTACAACCGGGCCCTGGCGGACATCGCCCACCGGTACGGCCTGGCCGTCGGGCTCAAGAACGACCTGAGCCAGGTCGCCGACCTGGTCGCGGACTTCGACTTCGCGATCAACGAGGAGTGCTTCCAGCACGACGAGTGCGGCGAGCTCAAGCCCTTCGTCGCGGCGGGCAAACCGGTCTTCCAGGTGGAGTACCTCACGGCGCCGAACACCTTCTGCCCGAAGGCGAACTCCACGACGTTCGACTTCAACGCCATCAAGAAGTCGAAGGACTACGACCTGAACGACCTGCCGTACACGCCCTGTCGGTGATCCTGTTGCCGGCCGTCCCTCCGCTGTGGGGGGACGGCCGGTCCCTCAGTCCCGTGTCACGGTGGCCACCTCCGGGCGGGGGTCGAGTCTCGGTACGAGCCTGAGCGCGTTGCCCGCGTAGACCCCGGTGAGGACGTCGTCGGGCAGGTCGAGGCCGGAGATCGTCCAGCGGCCCATCGGCGGCGGTTCCTCCAGGGAGTGGGCGAAGGCCTCGTCCGCGGTCTCCATGAAGCGGAAGTGGATGCGGTAGACCTCCGGGTGCGGCGGGATCTCGTCGGTGCCGAACAGCACCTGGTCGGGGTGGCTCGTGATCAGCGCGCGGGCCGCCCTCGGGGCCCTGCCCAGCTCGGCGACGCGGGCGGCGATGTCGATGTGGAAGTTGGAGTGCTCGTCGAGCATGCGCCCGACCCAGCCGAGGTTCTCCGGCCAGCATCCGGCGTGCACCCCGATCACGGTCGTCGCCGGGTGGTCGGCGACCATCGCCTCCATGGCCTCCATCAGCCGCGCGAACGGCGGGAACTCAGGGCCCGAGAACACCCAGTCGGGGCGGGCGGTCAGCTGTTCGAGGCGCTCGTTGCGTTCGTCGACCGGCTCGAAGAAGGCGACGGGGTCGGCGGTGTGCAGGGCGATGGGGATGCCCAGTTCGCCCGCGGTCGCCCACAGGGGGCCGAGCCGTACGTCGTCGAGCATGACCAGTTCGCCGCGGTGGTCGCGTACGTGCAGGCCGACGTCCTTCCAGACCTTCAGGCCGGCCGCGCCCTCGGCGACCGAGGCGCGCAGCTGGGCGGCCAGCCGTTCGCCGAAGCCGGGTTCGGCGGCCTGCGACCAGTCCACGTGGCAGAAGGTGGCGAACCTGCCGGGGTGGGCGGCGTCGTAGCGTTCGATGTTCTCGGCCAGTTCCCGGCCCCAGCGGCCGTCGAGGTTGACCATGCCGCGCAGGTTGAGGGCGTCCATCGTGTCCAGTAGCGCGGGCACGTCCTTGACCATCCAGTCGCCGTCCTCGGTGAGCCAGCGGCCGAGGTGGATGTGCGCGTCGACGGCGGGCACCTTGGCCCGCTCGACGCGGGTGACCGGGGCCCTGAGCTGGGAGACGGGGCGGTAGCTCGACAGGGGGATGTCCGGAGTGGTCATGCGCGGTCCCTGACGCCTTCGGGCAGCAGGTCGCCGTGGGCGGCGATCAGCTCGTCCACCAGTTCGCGGATCCTGCCGACCGGCAGGGTCGCCGCGGTGTTCGGGTCGAGCAGGGCCGCCTGGTAGACGTGGTCGCGGCGGCCTTCGAGGGCGGCCCGCACGGTCAGTTCGCTGACGTTGAGTGTCGCCCGGTTGAGCGCGGCGAGCTGGGCGGGCAGTTCGCCGATCCTGGTCGGTCTCACCCCCGAGCGGTCGACGTGGCAGGGGACCTCGACGCAGGCGTCCTCGGGGAGGTTGGTGATGAGGCCGCCGTTGCGGACGTTGCCGTGGATGAGGCGGGGGGTGCCGGTCTCGATGGAGTGGATGGCCAGGGAGGCCAGCTCGTCACCGCGTTGGATGGGTACGCCCAGGCCCGCGTCGAGGGAGCGCCTGTGCTCCTCGTACTCGGCGAAGCCGTCGGCCAGCCAGTCGAGGTAGACCCCCACCGGGATGCGGTAGTGCTCGATCTGGTCGGGCCTGGAGAGGAACCAGGGGAGGTACTCCGCGCCGTGCTCACTCGACTCCGTAGGGAAATAACCGAAATTTCGGTAAATCTCCACGCGAACCCGGCGGCGCAGCTCCGGATCAGCCTCGATGAGCCGGTCCAGACGACGGTAGAGATTTTCCCCGTCCCGTTCGAAGCGCAGCACGAACGCCTGGTGGTTGACCCCGGCGGTGAGGAAGGAGACCTCCTCCTCGGGCACGCCGACCATCCTGGCCAGGGTCCGCTGGGTGTCGCGGGCGGCGTGGCAGACGCCGACCACGTTGCGGAACGGCGTGCCCGCGTAGACCGCCCACGGGATCATCGACATCGGGTTGGTGTAGGTGAACAGCGTCGCGTCCGGCGCCAGCTCCGCCAGGTCGTTGCCCAGACCCACCATCACCGGGATGGTGCGCAGCGCCCGGAAGACGCCGCCGATCCCCAGGGTGTCGGCGATCGTCTGGCGCACGCCGTACCGGGCGGGGATGTCGAAGTCGCGGCGCACGGCGGCCATGCCCCCGACGGCGATCTCGTTGATGACGTGGTCGGCGCCGTCGAGCGCGGCGCGGCGGTCGAGGTGGGCCTCGACCCTGGCGCCGATCCCGAGCTCCCCGATCATCCAGGTGGCCATGGCCTCGGCCGTCGCGAGCCGCTCGGCGTCGATGTCGTGCAGCACGACCGTCGATTCGGCGAGTTCGGGGAAGGTCAGGATGTCGGAGAGCAGGTTCTTGGCGAAGGTGATGCTTCCGGCGCCCACCAGGACGATCCGGGCCATGGGGTACCTCGATTCAGGGGGCTTCGGTGGGGTTTCGTCGGGGGCGCCACAGGGCTCAGAGGTTTCCCCGGAGTTCAGGGAGCCAGTAGGGCCTTGACGGGGGTCGCGCGGCCGTTCATCAGCGCGGTGAAGACCTCGGCGCCCTCGGCGAGCGGAAAGGTGGTGACCCAGCTCAGGTCCCATCCCCCGACCAGACCGATCGCCGCGGCGAAGTCGACGTCGCGGTAGGCGAAGGAGCCGAGCACCCGCTTCTCCCCGCGCACCAGGTCGGCGGCGTCGAACCCGGAGGCCGTGTCGGCCAGCCCGAGCCACACCGCGACCCCGCCGGGACGCAGCCGGGCGAGCGACTGCTCGTGGGTGACCGCCGCGCCGACCGCGTCGAAGACCACGTCGTACTCACCCGTCAGCTCGGTGAGGACCGCGTTCGCGCCGAGCCGGGCCGCGACCGCCCTGCGGTCCTCTGAGCGGTCGGCGATCTCCACCCGGCCCGCTCCCCCGGACACGGCCACCTGCAGGCAGGCCAGTCCGATCGCGCCCGCGCCGATGACCCCGACCCGCGCCCCCTTCGGGGTCCCGGCCAGTGCCCAGGCGTGTACGGCGTTGGCCACCGGCTCCACGACCCCGGCCGCCGTCCAGTCGAGCCCCTCGGGCAGCGCGACCAGTGCGCTTTCCGGTACGGCGACGCGCTCGGCGAACCCTCCCGGGGTGTGCACGCCGACGATCCGCCGCTTCCTGCACACGTTGCGCAGGCCCAGCGCGCACACGTCACACTCCCCGCACGACAGGATCGGGTTGACGATGACGGGCCGTCCCTCGTCGGTACGGCCCGCGAACTCGTGGCCCATCACCAGCGGCGGCACCCGGAAGCCCGGTGTCCTGACGCCGTGCAGCTCGCTGCCGCAGATGCCGGAGGTGACCACGTGCACCAGCACGTCGCCGGGGCCCGGCTCCGGCTCGGGCACCTCGCGCATCTCGACGGTGCCGGGGCCGGTGAACACCAAGGCCTTCACCGTGGGCCGCCGGGGGTCGAATGTGCCTGTCTCACGGAAACTCCTGTATGAGGGATTTTTCGGGAAATTTGGGGGTTTTTCGGGGGGAGGGTCATCGGCGGCCGACGACGGGGTTGCGCAGGGTGCCGATGCCCTCGACGCTCACCTCGACGACGTCTCCCGGCCTGAGCGAGCGGCGGGGGGTCATGAACTCGCCGCATCCCCACGGGGTGCCGGTCAGCACCACGTCGCCGGGTTCGAGGGTGAAGGCGCGCGAGCAGTACGCCAGCAGTTCGGCGACGCCGAAGAGCATCTCGGCGGTGGTCGAGTCCTGGACGGTCTCCCCGTTGACGACGGTCCTGAGCGCCAGCGCCTGGGGGTCGTCGATCTCGTCGGGGGTCACGATGACCGGGCCGAGCGGGCAGAAGGTGTCGAGGTTCTTGCCCCTGGTCCACTGGCCGTCGGCGAACTGCAGGTCACGGGCGGAGACGTCGTTGGCCACGGTGTATCCCGCGATCCCCGCCAGGGCCTCCTTCTCGTCGGCGTGCCTGAGGGGGGAGCCGATGACGGCGGCCAGCTCGACCTCCCAGTCCACCCGTTCCGTCAGCTCGTCGTCGACGACGATCTCCTCGCCGGGACCGATCACGCTCGACGGGAACTTGGCGAACATCAGCGGGCGCTCGGGCCTGTCCATCCCGGCCTCACGGATGTGGTCCAGGTAGTTGAGCCCGATCGCCACGATCTTGCCGGGGCGCAGCGGCGCCACGGGGACGGCGTCCTCGATCGGCTCGGTCGCCGAGGCGGCCAGGCGCGCGACCTCCCCGGCCCCGGCCGCGAGGACGGCCTCAAGCGGCGTGCCCGCCGGAACCCCCAGCGCGTACCAGCGCCCCTCGCGCTCAACCGCGGCGGACCGGTCCTCCCCGACCCGCACCGTGCCAAGCCTCACAACTTTCTCCATTCCGTATCACAGAATGCTGTTCCGAACATGCGACAGCAGAACATCCGGACGAACACGCTGTCAAGTGTTCGACGGAACGCTCCCGGCCATCCCCGCGACCTCGGACTTCTCCCCGGCCACAACCCCTGCCCCCTGGGAGATTCCGATCATATTCCGTATAATGGAATCATAGACCGCATTGTGGAACTGTGCTACGTTGACCGGAATCGCCGTACAGCCGGGAGGGGCGGTCAAGCGATGTATCCAGAAATCGACACTCCGGCGCTGGTCATCGACCTCGACGTGGTCCGGGCCAACGTGACGGAGATGGCCAAGGTGGCCACGACGAACGACGTCGGGCTCAGGCCACACATCAAGACCCACAAGATCCCAGAACTGGCCCGCATGCAGGTCGAGGCGGGCGCCGTCGGCATCACCTGCGCCAAGCTCGGCGAGGCCGAGGTGATGGCCGACGCCGGGATCGACGACATCCTGCTCGCCTATCCGATCTGGGGCGAACCCAAGCTGCGCCGCCTGGCCGCGCTGCGTGAACGCGCCCGGGTGCGGGTCAGCCTCGACTCACCCGACGTCGCCGCGGGACTGGGCAGGCTGGGACTCCGCACGGGCTCCCCGGTCGAGGTCCTCGTCGAGGTCGACACCGGCATGCACCGGCTCGGCCGTCCGCCGGGCCGTCAGACCGCCGACCTGGTCGCGGAGATCGCCGCGATCCCCGGCGTCGAGGTCGTCGGCCTGCTCACCCTGGCCGGGCACGCCTACCGCTCCCGCTCGTGGGAGGAACTGCTGGAGATCTCCCGCCGCGAGGGCGAGGACCTGGTCGCGACCGCCGAGCTGTGCGCCCGCGAGGGCGTCGAGCTGCGCGAGATCAGCGTCGGCTCGACGCCAACCGCCCGCTACGCCGCCGAGGTCCCCGGGGTGACCGAGATCAGGCCGGGCACCTACATCTTCAACGACACCACGATGATGCGGCTCGGCGTGGCCACCGAGGAGACCACGGGCGCCAGGGTGCTGGCCACGGTCGTCGGCCGCCCCTCCCCCGAGCGGGTCGTGCTCGACGCCGGGACCAAGTGCCTCACCTCGGACGGCCTCGGCTCTCCCGGCTGGATCTCCGCGGTCGGCCTGCCGTACCTGCACATGGAGTTCCTCAACGAGGAGCACGGGGTGGCACGTCTCGAACCGGGGCACGCCAACTACGGCGAGCTGCCCGTGGGCAGCCGGGTGCGGCTCGTCCCGAGCCACGCCTGCCCGGTGCTCAACCTCTTCGACGTCGCGCACGTCGTCGAGGACGGCGAGGTCGTCACCGAGCTGCGCGTCGCCGCCCGCGGCGCCGTGCGATGACAGCCATGGGAGACGAAATGGGGAGACGATGCGCGGCCTGACGGGGAAAAGAGTGCTGATCAGCGGGGGCAGCAGCGGCATCGGCGCCGCCACCGCCCGCAGGTTCCTCCAGGAGGGGTCCCGGGTCTTCGTCGGCGGTCTCGACGCCGACGAGGTCGAGCGGACCGTGGCCGAGCTGGCCCCGCTCGGCGAGATCGGCGGCCTGGCGGGGGACGTCGCCACGGAGGCCGACGTGAACCGGCTGGTCGAGGCGGCCGTCACGGCCCTCGGCGGCCTCGACGTGCTGGTCAACAACGCGGGTACCGCGTGGCGCGAGCCGTTCCTCGACATCACCAGGCGACACTGGGACCGGATCATGGCCGTGAACCTCGGCGGCATGTTCCAGGTCGCCCAGACCGTGGCCAGGCACCTGGTCGCGCAGGGCACGGGCGGGGTCGTCGTCAACATGTCCTCGACCAACGGGATCGGCGGCGAGGCCGACTACGCCCACTACAACGCGTCGAAGGGCGGGGTGCTGCTGCTCACCAGGACCATGGCCGTCGAGCTGGGCAGGTACGGCATCCGCGTCAACGCGCTGTGCCCCGGCTACATCCAGACCCCGCTGAACGCGGAGATCTCGGCCGGTCTGGCCGACGACTTCGTCTCCGCCTACGAGCGCGACCACATCCCGCTCGGCCGGGCGGGACTGCCCGAGGAGGTCGCCGCCGGATACGCCTTCCTGGCCTCCGACGACGCCGCGTTCGTCCACGGCACCGAGCTGGTGATCGACGGCGGCCAGCTGGCGATCATGTGACCCGCCCTACCGGAGGGAGACTTCCATGAGGATCGACGCCGCCGTGCTGCGTGAGCTGCGCGCGATCGTCGGCGCGGGCCACGTCCGCGACGCCGACGGGGACGTGGCGGCCTACGCCAGGGACGCCACCCCGCTGTTCTCCGCCATGCCCGGCGCCGTCGTCCACCCCGGTTCGGCCGAGGAGGTCGCCGCGGTGCTCAAACTGGCCTGCGCGCACGGTGTGCCGGTCGTCCCCAGGGGCGCCGGATCCAACCTGTGCGCGGCGACCGTCCCGCTCAGCGGCGGCATCGTCCTGGTCCTGACCAGGCTCGACCGCATCCTGGAGATCAGCGCCGACGAACTCCTCGCCGTCGTCCAGCCCGGCGTCACCTCGGCCGAACTCACCGACGCCGCCGCCGCACACGGCCTGCTGTACGCGCCCGACCCCGGCAGCAGGACGGTCGCGACCGTCGGGGGCACCATCGCCACCTGCGCCGGCGGCCTGCGCGGCCTGAAGTACGGCGTGACCCGCAACCACGTCCTCGGGCTTGAGGCCGTACTGCCGACCGGGGAGATCGTCCGCACCGGCGGGCGGCTGTGGAAGGACGTCGCGGGCTACGACCTGACCCGCCTGCTCACCGGCTCGGAGGGCACGCTCGGCGTGATCACCGAGGCGACGGTCGCGCTCACCCCCGCGCCGGAGACCACCGGGACCGGGCTGGCCTACTTCGCCACCCTGGCCGACGCGGGACGGGCCGTGGCCCGGATCATCGGCTCGGGGATCGTCCCGGCGACGCTGGAGTTCCTCGACGCCAAGTGCGTCGCCGCCGTCGAGGACTACGCCGGGCTCGGCCTCAGGCGGGACGCGGGCGCGCTGCTGCTGTTCGGCGACGACGGCGCCGCCGCACCGGTCGCCGACCACCTGGCCAGGATGGCGGAGATCTGCCTCGGCGAAGGGGCGACGGAGGCCGTCGTCGCGGGCGCGGCGGCCGAGTCCGAGGCGCTGCTCGCCGCGCGGCGGTGCGCGCTGCCCGCGCTCTCCCGCCTCGGCTCGGTCACGATCCTTGAGGACGCCAGCGTGCCCAGGCCGCGCATCGCCGAGATGGTCGCCCGCGTCGACGCCCTGGCCGTACGGCACGGCCTCACGATCGCGACCTTCGGCCACGCCGGGGACGGCAACCTGCACCCGACCTGCGTGATCGACGCGGGCGACACCGACGCGGCCGAACGCGCCCACCGCGCCTTCGCCGACATCTTCCGCGCCGCGATGGAGCTGGGCGGCACCATCACCGGCGAACACGGCGTCGGCGCGGCCAAGCTGCCCTACCTGGCCGAACGGCTCGGCGAGGACCAGATGGCACTGCTGCGCAGGATCAAGGCCGCCTTCGACCCCGCGGGCATCCTCAACCCGGGAAAGCTCGGCTCGTGAACCGGAAACCCAGCCCGTGCCCCTCAGGAAAGCTCAGCCCGTGAACCAGGGAGGCTCGGCCCGTGAGCACCACACCGTCTCCTGACCCGTCGGCCCGGGGTGTCTTCACCCCCGAACTGCTCGACCGCTGCATCTCCTGCGGCTTCTGCCTGCCCGCCTGCCCGACGTACGCGCTCACCAAGGACGAGACGTCCTCCCCCCGGGGCCGGATCACCCTGATGCGCGCCCTTGAGGAGGGCACACTGCCGGAGAACGACCTGCGCCTTCAGGAGGAGTCGAGTTTCTGCCTCGGCTGCCGGGCCTGCGAGACCGTCTGTCCCGCGGGGGTCGAGTACGGCGCGCTCCTTGAGGAGTGGCGCGACCACCAGTGGCGGGGGCCGGGACGTCCGCTGATCGTCAGGCTGCTGACGTTCGCGGTGAACTCGCGCCTGAGGGTGTGGCTGCTCGGCCTGTTCCGCCGCCACGCCCGGACCAGGCCCTCACCCGAGGGGCCCCACCTGATGCTCGGCTGCTTCGAACGGGCCCTGTATCCCAAGGTGAGCAGGGCCGCCCGCGCCCTGCTGCCCGAGCTCTCCGCCCCGGCCTCGCAGGGGTGCTGCGGAGCGCTGCACGCGCACAACGGCGACTCGGCCAGGGGCCGGGAACTGGCCGTCGAACTGGGCGAACGACTGCCCGGGGTGATCGTCACCACCTCGGGCGGCTGCGCGGCCCACCTCGCCGACGTGCTCGGCAGGGACAGGGTCAGGGAGATCTCCGAGTACCTGACCGCCGCTTCCAAGACGACCCCCGAACCGAGCACGGGCCGTCCTTCCGCGGACCGCCCTTCCGTGGACCGCACTTCTGCGGGCCGTACCGGAACGGATGGCACGCCTGAGGAGCCGTCGAGGCCGGGGATACGCATCGCGTTGCAGGACTCCTGTCACCTGCGCAACGGCCTGGGGGTCTGGCGTGAGCCCAGGGAGCTGCTGGGCCGGATCGGCGAGTACGTCGAGCTGCCCTCCGCCGGGGCCTGCTGCGGGGCGGCCGGCAGCTACGCCCTGGTCAGGCCCAAGGACAGCCGCAAGGTCCTGGACGCCAAACTCGACGAGATCGAGGCGGCCGGGGTGGACTACGTGGCCGTGGTCAACCCCGGCTGCTACCGCCAGCTCGACCAGGGACTACGCCGCAGGGGATCGAAGGTGCGGGCCGTACACCTGGCGGAACTGGCGGCGGATCTTCCCTCCGGGCACCACCCCCGCACGGATTAGCGGGGCCTTTCCATGGAAAAGTGTCTGGAATGCGCTTCCATGCGGATCTGCACATCCACTCGAAGTACTCACGGGCGTGCAGCAGGGACAGCGACCTGGCGCATCTGACCAGGTGGGCGCGGCACAAGGGTGTCACGCTGATGGGGACGGGCGACTTCACGCATCCGTCCTGGTTCGCGCTGCTGCGCGAGGGGCTCGTACCCGCCGAGCCGGGTCTGTTCCGGCTGCGTGACGACCTCGACCGGGAGGTCGCCAGGACGCTGCCGTCCTCGGTCGCCTCGGCCCCGGTGCGGTTCATGCTCACCGTCGAGGTGTCCACGGTCTACCGGCGTGGCGGCCGTACCCGCAAGCTCCACCACCTGGTCAACGTGCCGGGCTTCGAGGCGGCCGAGACGTTCAACCGTGAGCTGGGCAAGGTCGGCGACCTGGGCGCCGACGGCAGGCCGACCCTCGGCCTCGACTCCCGCGACCTGCTGGAGATCGCCCTGAACAGCGGCGAGGGGTCCTACCTGGTCCCGGCCCACGTCTGGACGCCGTGGTTCGGGGTCTTCGGCTCCAAGTCGGGGTTCGACACGGTCGAGGAGTGCTACGGCGACCTGTCCGGGCACATCTTCGCGCTGGAGACCGGCCTGTCGAGCGACCCGGAGATGAACCGGCGGGTCTCCATGCTGGACGGCTACCGCCTGGTCAGCTACTCGGACGCGCACTCGCCGCCCAGGATCGGCCGGGAGACCACGGTGCTCGACACCGATCTCGACTACTTCGCGGTGCTGGACGCGCTGCGGACCGGCGCGGGCTACGAGGGGACGGTCGAGTTCTTCCCCGAGGAGGGCCGCTACCACCTGGACGGGCACCGTAAGTGCGGCGTCAGGTTGGAGCCCGCGGAGACGCGCCGCCTCGGCGGGATCTGCCCGGTGTGCGGCAAACCGCTCACGGTCGGCGTGCTGAGCCGCGTCGAGGATCTGGCCGACCGTTCCGAGGGTGTACGGCCCGCGGGCGACGTCTCCGTCTCCGAGGAGCTCGTCCCGCTGCCGGAGATCGTGGGCGAGATCCTGGGTGTCGGGCCGGGCAGCAAGAAGGTCGCCGGGGAGGCCGACCGGCTGGTCGCCGCCCTCGGCCCCGAGCTGCGGATCCTCCAGGAGGTGCCGGTCGGCGACCTGGAGGCCCGGCTCCCCAGGCTCGGGGAGGCGATCGGCAGGCTGCGCCGGGGCGAGGTCATCAGGGAGCCGGGGTTCGACGGCGAGTACGGCGTGATCCGCCTGTTCTCCCCCGGCGAGCGGGAGGCCCCGACCCTCTTCGACACCCCGGCCGACGACACGGATTAGCGCCGCCGGCCGCGCCGTCCCGTCGCCGCCGCCGTACGACCGTCAGGGCTGAACGCCACCGGCCCGGCCGCGTCGGCCGACTTTCGTGAGGCCGTGCCGGGCCGCGATGGCGGAGGGTGGATCTCCCCCGGTATCGGTGATGAGGTGGAAGATCCACACCGTCACCGTCGAAAGGACCGTCCCGTGATCGACGCCGAGACCGGCTGGTACTTCATGCACGCCTCGATCAAGGCCGTGGTGCTGGTGGACGGCGGTGTCCTGCTCTGCCGGAACCCCCGGGACAAATGGGAGCTCCCCGGCGGGTGGCCGGACAGGGAGGACGACACCCTGGCCGAGGTCGTCAGGCGCGAGGTCCGCGAGGAGAGCGGCCTCGACGTGGTCGTCGGCCCCGTCGTCGGCGCGGAGATCATGAGCATCGGGAAGTCGAAGGTGCTCATCGTGGCGGTGCGCGCCACGGTCGACGGCTCCGCCCCGCTCCAGGTCAGTGAGGAGCACAGCGCCCTGCGTTTCTTCCCTGTGGACGAGCTCCCTGAAGATCTGGAGAACGGCTACGCCGACCTGATCGGCAAGGCCGTCGCCTTCCCCGCCTGAGCCGTACGGCTCGGCGAGAACGCGGGGCCCGGCCGGAGACGCCCCTGGGACTCCGGCCGGGCGGTGTGCCGTCGTGGTCAGCAGTTCTTGATCGACCGCGGGTACGGCGCGAGGGCCTTGATGGGGTACGTGGCGGTCCACGTCACCGTGGAGCCCCCCGGGATGGTCCTGCAGGGCAGGTCACGGGCCCAGCGGATGTCGACCTTCTTGCGTGAGGTGCGGGAGCCGCAGTTCGCCCAGGTGATCCGGTAGGTACGGGTGTGCCTGCCGTACCTGTGCGTGTCCTTGTGGGTGATCGTTCCACCGCAGTCGGAGGCGGCCACCGCGGTGGGCGCCTGAGGGACCCGTGCCTGGGCCGCGTTCGCCGGGCCGACCGCCGTGAGCAGCCCGGCCGCCGCGACGGCCGCCACGGCGGTCACTCTCAGAGAGGAGCTTGGTGCGCGCATGTTCGGCTCTCCTTGTCGGAAGCGGAATGACACGGGCACCGTAGGCCGGGGGGTGTTGAGGATTCGTTGAGGATTCGTCGAGCCCGGCGTCCCCGTCCCCGGCCGCGCACCGGACGGCCGCGCGCCGGAGAACGACCGGCGCGTTCCCTATAAGGAACCCAACATTCTTCCCATGTTAGGGAAACGCGTTATGGCACACGAAATTACGGCATTCATCGTATAGAAAAGACGATGTTAGGTATTTGGGTTATAGCCGGGCATCACAGCGAATGCCGATATCCGTGTAGAGAAAACAGCGATCCCGCAGCCCTTCCGATAACGCTTTGGTAACGTTTCCCTGTTCACGACCTGCGGCGTTTACAGAAAGTCATAGTGACATTGACCGGGAGAATTTCCGGTAACCGGCAGATCATCGCAGCTAGAGTACGGTCGCGTGCGCCGCGAAGCCACGGATGGAGAGTGAACAACCACTCTTCGTAGGTCTTGACCGATTTAATCCTTTTCTGGATCAATCATGAGGCTTCATCCCGACCCATATCGTGGCCCGGAGCCAAAGTGACCCCGCCATCCCTCGACCGGCCGAATGCCCCTTTTGTCAGGGCATCATCCCGGCATGGGCGGAAACTGCTCCGTGCGGTGGGGGCGGCGCTCGCGGTCGTGATGGCGATGACGTCATGGGTCGAGACGATCGCCCCGGCCAGGGCCTTTTCCGTGGCCTGCGCGGACACGCGCCATCACCACCACCACGAAGAGCTCGACCGCACCAGGGCCGTCCCACCGACCCCGGTGCGAGGCCCGATCAGCGGGACGGCCATGGGAAGCCTCGATTCCCCGGTCGCCACCGCCTTCGGCGACGAGCACGACACCTTCGGCAACGACTCGCGTGAGGTCAAGGACGACTTCACCGACAGTGAGACCACCGACTCCCGTTCTCCGGTACGCGACGTCACCGTCGCGATCCACCAGGAGCGGCCGTCGGAGACGATCCTCGAAACGAGCGTGGCCCGCGGTCCCCCCGTGCGCCCAGGACGCCTGCGAGCAGGCGTTTCCCGTGCGCACGACCTCCGGCCGAACACGGCCGGAGCAGACCGCCCACGCCCTTGTGAGGATCTCAGTGACGTCAGAACAGCACGGCCTGAAGGCCCATGACGACTTAGCCACCGCGCCCCGCCGCGGCGCCTTCCAGACGGCCGACGTCAAGTCCGGCTTCCTGGTCTTTCTCATCGCGCTCCCGCTCTGCCTGGGGATCGCGCTGGCCAGCGGGTTCCCGCCGGTCGCCGGTGTCCTGACGGCGATCGTCGGCGGTGTGCTGGTCAGCCTGCTCGGCAGCGCGCCCCTGACCATCAAGGGCCCCGCCGCGGGCCTGATCGTGATCGCGCTCGGCGCGGTCCAGGAACTCGGCGGAGGCGACCTCGCGGTCGGCTACCGGCGGGCGCTGGCCGTCGGCGTCGTCGCCGCGGTCGTCCAGATCGCCTTCGCGCTGTGCCGGGTGGCCACCGTCGGCATCGCCATGTCCCCCTCGGTCGTGCACGGCATGCTCGCCGCGATCGGGATCATCATCATCTCCAAGCAGGCCCACGTCGCGCTCGGCGTCAAGCCGGAGAGCAAGGAGACCCTCGGCCTGATCGCGGAGATCCCGCACAGCGTCGCCAGTGCCAACCCCCGCGTCCTGCTGCTCGGCGCGCTCGGCCTGCTGATCATGTTCGGCATGCCGCTGATCAGGGCCAGGTGGGCCAGGGCCGTACCCGCGCCGCTGGTCGTGCTCGCCGTGACCGTGCCGGTCGCGCTGTGGTTCCACGTCGGCGTCCCGCACGACTACCGGTTCATGACCACGACCTACCACCTCGGCCCCGAGTTCCTCGTCCGGCTCCCCGGCACCCTGCTCGACGCCGTGGCCTTCCCCGACTTCTCGGTGATCCTCAGCGGGACGTCGCTGAAGTACGTGGTGATGTTCGCCCTGATCGGCACCATCGAGTCGACGCTGACCGTGCTGGCGGTCGACTCCATGGACCCCGAGAGGCGTTCCTCCGACCTCAACCGCGACCTGCTCGCCCTCGGCGGCGGCAACCTCGTCTCCGCGCTGATCGGCGGCCTGCCGATGATCTCGGAGATCGTCCGCAGCCGGGCCAACATCGACGCGGGCGCCGTCTCCCGGGGGTCCAACTTCTTCCACGGCGTCTTCCTGCTGCTGTTCGTCGCCCTGGCGCCGGGCCTGCTGCAGACCATCCCGCTGGCGGTGCTGGCCGCCATGCTCGTCTACACCGGCACCAGGCTCGCCTCCCCCCGAGAGTTCGCCCACGCCCGCGAGGTCGGCCTCGACCAGCTCGCCCTGTTCCTGACCACCATGTTCGTCACGCTCGCCACCGACCTGCTCATGGGCGTCGCGGCCGGTCTCGCCCTGAAGATCGTGCTGCACCTGGTCCGCGGGGTGCCGCCGGTGGCCTTCCTGCGGCCCCGCGCCGTGGCCGTCCGTTCGGGGAGCGTGCTGAATGTCCGCGTCCCCGCAGCCGCCGTCTTCACCGCCCTGCTGCCGCTGCGCCGTACGGTCAACGGGGCCACCAAGGACGACACGGGGGACGGCGGCGTCACCGAGGTCGTCGTCGACGTGACGGACGCGACGCTCGTCGACCACACCTTCCTTTCCGGGCTGGCCACGATGTCACGTGAGTGGCGGGCCACCCTCACCCTGCGCGGGCTCGACGGGCTCGTCCCCGTCTCCGCCCACCCGCAGGCGACCAGACGCCGGAGGCGAGCATGACCCATCTGGACATCGCCGCGGCCCCCGGACGTGGGGACCGCGTCACGGACGTCACCGAGCTGGTCGAACGGGCGGCGAGGCTGCTGCCCGAGCAGGCTCCGTTGCAGACGTTCGTCCACCACAACACCCTGCACGCCTTCGAGCACCTGCCCTTCGACGAGGCCGTCGTCAGCGCGGCGCGGGTGTTCGGCACCGAGCCGTTCCAGAGTGAGGCGGCCTTCCGGGACCACGTCGGCTCCGGACGGATCCGTCCCTCGGACATCGACGCGGTCGCCGAGGCCGAGGCACCCGGCGCCGCCCCGATCGTGCCGGGTGGACCGACGCGGGCGCGCTTCCTCGCCCTGCGGCTGCGGAACCTGTTCGAGATCCCCAGCGGCGCCGCGCTCGACTGGCTGCTCCTGGAGACCGACGCCCGAACCCGCCTCAGCGACCTTCTCGACCCCCGGCGACGCGCCGAGCTGCTCGCACAGGCCGGCCGCGACTGGACCACGACGCCCGAACAGACTGCGCGGGCCTCGCAGGCGCGGCTTCTCGACACCCTGTGGAACGGCTTGGCCGCGGCGGCTCCGACGGTGCCCGGCGCGGGCGCTCCCCCGGCGCGCGGGCGGGACCGGATCCTCGCCGAGACCGGGACCGACACCGACGAACTGGTGCACCCGCTGCTGATCCGGCTTTCGGCGGCCTTCCTCGACCAGGGGATCGCCTACTGGCCGATGCCCGAGCGCGAACTGGGCTTCCTGCGCGCCTTCCGCCGCCTGTACGGCCAGGCCGGCGGCCCGCCCGACCGGTTCCTGCGGGGTCTCGGCGCCGAGCTGAGACGGCAGGAGGCCGAGGGCTGGACGGCCGAGCGGACGGTCGTCTGGGCCCTGGACGAGCTGGCCGTACCCGAGGAGGCCCGGGGCGCCGCGATCGAGGCGACGCTGCTGTCGCTGCGCGGCTGGGCGGGCATGATGCGTCAGTTCGAGCACCGGCCCGACCTGGCGCCGGTCGAGGCGCGTGCGGCACGGCTGCTCGACTACCTGGCCGTCCAGCTCGTCCTGGACGTCCAGGCCGCACGGCACGTCATGCGGAACCACCCCGGCGGGCCCGCCACGGCCGACCGGACGACGGTACGGCCCGGCCTCGAACTGGTCTACGAGGCGTTCGTCCTGGCACAGCTGATGCCCGTGGACGTCACGGTCCTCGCCAGGCCGGAGCACGCCGCCGCCTGGCTCGGGGCGGTCGCCGCCTGCGACGAGACCGAACGGCGCCGTCTGCTGCACCTGGCCTACGAACGGCGGCACCGGGTCGGGGCGCTCGACGCGCTCGACGCCCACCGGCGGTTCACGGCCGGAGCCGAGGCACCACCCGTCACGATGCAGGCCGTGTTCTGCATCGACGAGCGGGAGGAGTCGCTGCGCAGACACCTTGAGGAGCACTTCCCGCAGGCCAGGACCTACGGCTACGCCGGTTTCTTCGGAGTGGCCATGACCTACCTCGGGACGGGCGAGGTGCGCCCGCGCCCGCTGTGCCCGGTCGTCGTCACCCCGACGCACCTGGTCGTCGAGGAACCCGCAGAGTCCCGCACGCCACGGCAGCCGGGTTCACGACACGGCCGGGGCGGGCTGAGCCTGGGCCTGGCCGTGGGCAGCAGGACCCTGGCGCGCGGCAGCGTGATCTCCCTCGGCCTCGGGGCGACCCAGGTCGTCACGCTGGTCGGCCGCTGCCTGTTCCCGCGCCGGTTCCACCGCTGGTCCCGGCGCCTGGACCACGACCCCGGCGGCGGGGCCGTGACCAGGCTGGCGATCGAGCGGGCCCCCGGCGCCGTGGAGACCGAGGACGGCCTGCGGCGGGGGTACTCCGTGCCGGAGATGACGCAGGTCGTCTCCTCCGCCCTGCGGACGACCGGGCTCGGCCGTGAACTGGCGCCCGTCGTGCTGATCGTCGGCCACGGCTCCTCCAGCCTCAACAACCCGCACGAGTCGGCGCACGACTGCGGGGCGACCGGCGGCGGACGCGGCGGCCCCAACGCGCGCGCGTTCGCGGCGATGGCCAACCACCCGGGAGTGCGCGCCGGACTGCGTGACCTGGGCCTGGACATCCCGGACGGCACCTGGTTCGTCGGGGCGTACCACAACACCTGCGACGACTCCATGACCTACTACGACGAGGACCTCGTCCCCGAGCGGTCGAGACACGCGGTCGAGGAGGCGAAGCGGATCATGGCGCGGGCGTGCGTCCTGGACGCGCACGAACGCTGCCGGAGGTTCGAGTCGGCCCCCCTCGACCTGCCGCTCGACGCGGCGCTGGCCCACGTCGAGAGTCACACCGTCGACCTGGGCCAGCCCAGGCCCGAGTACGGCCACGCCACGAACGCGATCGGCGTCGTCGGGCGCAGGTCGCGCACCCGGGGGCTCTTCCTCGACCGGCGGGCCTTCCTCGTCTCCTACGACCCGGAGGGCGACCCGTCGGGGGACCTGCTGACGAACCTGCTGCTCGCGGCGGGGCCGGTCTGCGCGGGCATCAACCTGGAGTACTACTTCAGCTACGTCGACCCGGCGGGGTACGGGTGCGGCACGAAGCTGCCGCACAACATCGTCGGCCTGCTCGGCGTCATGGACGGCCACGCCTCCGACCTGCGCACGGGCCTGCCCTGGCAGATGGTCGAGATCCACGAGCCGGTACGGCTGCTGCTCGTCGTCGAGACCGAGCCCGAGCGGCTGGCCGCGATCGTGGGGGCGCACGCCGTACTGGAGCGGCTCGTGAGCAACGGGTGGATCCAGCTCGTCGCGTGGAGCCCGTCGTCGGACGCGATGCACGTCTTCGAGCGGGGCGGCTTCGTGCCGTACGTCCCCGAGGGGGAGGCCCTCCCCACGGTGCACCGCTCGGCGCAGTTCTACGCGGGCAGGCGGGAGCACCTGGGGTTCGCCCACGTGACGGCCTCCCTCGGCACGGGGTCCGGGGAGCCGGTCTCCCCGGAGCTCGTCGGGGAGGAGGCGTCGTGAACGACACCCTCCAGCGGTTTCTGCTGCTCTCGGTCGCCGGGTTCCCGCTCGGGGCGTTCGCCCTGATGGCGGTGTTCGCCTGGCAGGGGCG
>NZ_JBHSBC010000009.1:44028-87337 GCF_042650425.1 Streptosporangium jomthongense
TGGCCTGGCCCTCGCCTACTTCCTCGTCATGTCGGTTGTCGCGCTGGCCTTCGGGCTGGCGACGGCCGCCGCGCTCACGCTGGCCTGCGTCATGGTCGGCGAGGGGCGGACGTTGGTGACGGCGCCCGTCGGCACCTGGTTCGGCAGCGGGGAGTCGGAGTTCCACCTGCTGCTCGTCGGCGACCGGCTCTCGCTGCCCTTCGCGATCCTGGCCGCGCTGCTGTGCGGCCTGATCGGTGTCTTCTCCCGGCGCTACCTGCACCGGGAGCCCGGATACCTGCGCTTCTACATGCTGCTGGCGCTGTTCGGCGCGGGCGTCGAACTGGTGGCCCTCGCGGGCGCCCTCGAACTGTCCCTCGTCGGCTGGGAGCTGGCCGGGCTGTCCTCGGCGTTGCTGATCGCGTTCTTCCACGAACGCAGGAGGCCGGTCGAGCACGGTCTGCGGGCCTTCCTCGTCTACCGGGCGTGTGACGTGGGCCTGCTGGTCGCGGTGGTGTGGCTGCACCACGCCACCGGCTCGTCGAGCGTGGCCGGGGTCGACGGCGGCGGGTGGGCGCTCTTCTCGCCCCCCACGTCGAGCGGGGACGCGCTCGTGGTCGGCCTGGCGTTGCTGTGGGCCTCGATGGGCAAGGCCGCCCAGGTCCCGCTCGGCGGCTGGCTGCCCCGCGCCATGGAGGGGCCGACGCCGTCGAGCGCCGTCTTCTACGGCGCGATCTCCGTCAGCATGGGGCCGTACCTCCTGCTGCGCACCGAGTCGGCCTGGTCGGGGGCGCCGGGGGTGCGGGCGGCGATCGTGGTGGTCGGCGCGCTGACCGCCGTGCACGCCACCCTGGTCGGCCGTACCCAGACCGACATCAAGAGCACACTGGCCTACGCCTCGATGACCCAGATCGGGGTGGTCCTGGTCGAGGTCGGGTTCGGGCTGCGGTACCTCGCGCTGGCGCACCTGGTCGCGCACGCCGCTTTGCGCACCGCCCAGATCCTGCGCTCGCCGAGCCTGATCCACGACCACCACCACCTCGAACAGGCGCTGGGCGCGCCGCTGCCGCCGACGGGAAGGCACCTGGACCGGCTCGTCCCGGCGGGCCCGCGGGCGTGGCTGTACCGCTACGCGCTCGAACGCGGCTACTTCGACGCGTGGCTGCGCGACCACCTGGTCGGCGGGCTGGCGCGCCTGGTCAGGCGGGCCGAGTCGCTGGACGACCGGTGGGCGCGGCTGCTGAGCACCGGTGACACCGCCGTTCCCGTGAGAGAGGGGCGCACGTCGTGATCACCTTTGTCCCCTCGCTGGTCGCGGTGCTGTTCCTGGTGTCCTCCGTGGTCGTCGCCCGGGTGGCCGACCGGCAGGCAGCCCGCCGTACCGCGGTGACCTGCGCGTCGGCCGCGACGGCGCTGTCCGTCGTGCTGCCCTGGTCGGGAGGGTTCGTCCCGTTTCTTTCCGGCGAACATGCCGTGTTGCCGGAGGGCACGGCCAGGCTCGTCGTCGTCGCGACGTGCGCGGCGGGCCTGCTGGTCGTCGCGATGAGCCCGCTGGCCTCTCACCCGCCCGCGACGCTGGCCAGGATCCTGCGGCTGCTCGCGGTCTCCTGCGGCTTCGTGGCCGTACGGCACCAGGCGGTCGACGTCGTGCTGTGGGCTCTGTCGGCCTGGCTGGTGTGGGCCGGGTTGCGCGGCGGCGAGGGAAGCCGGGGCGGCGACCGGCTCGACCGGCTCTTCGCCGCCTACCACCTGCCCGGCGTCCTGCTCTTCGGGGTGGGCACCGCGTTGTCGGCCACCGGCTGGCGGACGGCGGGCGGCGTCCTCGTGGTGCTCGCGATCATGGCCAGGTTCGCGGTCGTCCCGCTGCACAGCTGGTATCCCCGCTTCGTCGAGCGGGTCCCGCTGGGGGTCGTGGTCGTTTTCCACACCGCGCCCCTCGGCCTGTTCGCCCAGCTCGACCTGCCGGTTCCGCTCGCCCGCGACGTGGCGCTGCTCGGCGGCGCGACCGCCGTCGTGGCCGCGCTGTTCGGGGTGGTCCAGGGGGAGGCGAGGCGCGCGCTGGCCTTCCTGACGATGAGCCAGACCGGGTTGGTGACGTGTGGGCTCGGCGGTTCGCCGGAGGCGGTCTCCGGGGCGGTGCTGACCTGGGAGGCCTCCGCGCTGGCCGTCTCCGGGCTCGCCATGACGCTGGCCGCCCTTGAGGCGCGGCGCGGCACGCTGTCGCTGCGCGCGCCGAGCGGGAACTTCGCCAGGACCCCCCGGCTGGCCGTGGCGTTCCTGCTGTGCGGGCTCGCCACGGTCGGCTTCCCGCTCTCCCTGGGGTTCGTGGGCGGCCACCTGCTGATCCACGGGTCGGTCACCGGGTCACCGGTCGTCTGGCTCGCGCTGGCCGGAGCCGTCGGCGTCAACGGCATGACCGTGATGCGGTGCTTCTTCGCGCTGTTCGCGGGCAGCCGTACGCACTCGGGGGAACGTGACCTCGTCCCGCTTGAGACGTACGCGCTGACGATCGCGATCGGCGCGCTGCTGGTCGGAGGCCTCTTCCCGATGACCCCCTGACCCCACGGAACCCGAAGGACCGGCCGCCGGACTCCGGCGGCCGGTCATATAAGGCTCCGTCGCGCCACACGGTCTCGTTCGTGTCGTACGGCTGCGCCAACGCGGTAAGACCTCGTGTGGCTTCACCGGCACCGTACGGCTCGGCGATCCGGCGCGGGAACCTACCGGTTGGGAAGCTCCTCCACGGGCTCTTCCGTCCGGTCCTCCTTCGCAGAGCCCCCGGTCGCGCTGAGTTCCTCACGCAGCCGGTTGAAGTCAATCCCGTGGCTGCTGTACTTCAGCTCGCGCGCCACCTTCGTCTGCTTCGCCTTGGCTCGACCCCGCCCCATTGGCTGTACTCCCTCACACGGCCGTGCTGACCTACTGTCACCGTCGCGTCGCCGGCGAATCCAGCCTGGCGCGGCAGGTCAGGCTGTGTTCGCCGGTACCTGTACCCAGCGACGCCCTACCCCATCCTCGTATCGACCGGGATCGGGTCTGCCGAGCGGCGTTGGGGAACAGAACACGGCCTCATCCTACCTAGAAACCTGACGATTTGAACAATTATGCAATTTGCCAGATTATAAGTGTCTTGTGTTCCTCGATTGGATCCAGCAGGAGGTCATCGGTCCACGAGAAGTGGGCGGCGTCAACGCGTTCGCGGCCAGGCCGCGGGCACACGCCGACGGGGCGTTCTGATCATGCCCGCGCCGCTCTACCAGGTCAAGGCCGACCTCTTCCGCACGCTGGGGCACCCGCTCCGCATCCGGGTTCTGGAGCTGCTGCAACGCGGCCCGCTGCCCGTCCGTGACCTCCTGGTCGAACTCGACATCGAGGCCTCCAACCTGTCCCAACAGCTGGCCGTACTGCGCCGCGCCGGGATCGTGAACGCCACCCGTGACGGGGCGACCGTCGTGTACGCGCTCTCGACCCCCGACCTGGCCGACCTGATGGTGGCCACCCGCAGGATCCTGGCGAACCTGCTGGCCGACCGGGACGAGTTGCTGGCCGAACTCCGCGATCCCGACAAACCCATTCCCTGACGCTCCCGACTTCGGCCATGATCGACCCGCGGGCGGCATCCCGCCCGCGGGCAGCCGATCAGAGCACAGGAGCGCCGTCATGGACCCAACCGTACTCACCGCGATCGTCACCGCCCTCGTCGGTGGCGCGGCGGGTGAGGTAGGCAAGAGCGCCTGGACCTCGCTGGTCACCCTGGCTAGGAACCGCTTCGGCGGCGACTCCGGCGAGGTCGCCGCCCTTGAGGCGGCCCCCGGCGGCACCACCGGGCAGGCCGAGGAGATCACCGGCATCCTCATCGACCGCGCCACGGCCGACCCCGCCTTCGCCGACGAGCTGGCCGCCTGGGCACAGGAGACGGCCAAGGTCGTACGGCAGAGCCACGACGTCTCCAACACCATCGGCGGCGACGCCACGATCCACGGGACGGTGATCCAGGCCGGCGACGTGTTCGGCTCGATCAACCTGGGCCCGCGCTGACGGGTTCCCCGCCCGGCCTCGACCGGGCGGGGAGACTGTTTCGGCGACGTTCACGGGGCGGCCCAGCTGGTTCCTCTGTTCGCCCTTCATCGATCCCGGCCTCCTGGACGGCCGTCAGGGGGAGGGGTTGAGGAGGGCGTCGATGTCGCTCTGTCGGTAGCGGCGTTGGTTGCTGGGGGTCCTGACCGAGGGGATGCGCCCGGTGAGCGCCCACCGGTTGACGGTCTTGGGATCGACCCCGAAGACGCGGGCCACCTCGCCGGGGGTGAGGAGGCGTTCTGTGGTGTCGGGGCCGGTGGTGAAGGTGCCGTCCGGTGCGACGGCCTTGAGGGGGGACAAGGAGCTTCTCCTTCAGTGGCGGAGGGTGTGCGGGCTGGGCTTCTGATCGCTTGGGTTGTGAGGCTCAGTGGGGGTCCGGGGTTCATGACTTTGTCGGGGGTGAGGGGGCGGGTGCCCGGCCCCGAGCCGGGGAGCACGACGGCCGGGCACCCTGGAGGAGGACCGGCCCCGCGTGTGGGGACCGCGCCAGACGGCTCCCTCCTTCCCCAGCACGCCCTGCCATGTCCCGGCGTGCGCGGAAGCCGTCTCGCGAGGGTGTGCGGCCCAGGTCCCTCCCACCTGAGCCGCACGTCTGAGGAGGTACGGCGGGCCGTGAGCCTTCCCGCCCGCCGTACCGGCTTTCCGGAGTCGTGTGCGGTCCAGGTCCCTCATCCCTGAACCGCACGCTCAAGGGGTACGGCGAGCCGCCGTACCGGCTATGGGGAGCGCAGCAACCTGCGTAACGCCGTAGACCGACCAGGCGCGATGGCCTGACCAGGGCATACGGCCTGAACGACCCGGGCGGTCCGCGTCCGAAGCGCGCGGGCGACGGCCACGGCCTGGATGCTCGGCGGCACCACCGGAAGGGCTTGAGCGGCCAGCTTGCGGTCCAGTTCCTCAGCCGACCCGGCCCGCACCAGCAGCACGTCCCCGGGACACGGCCTGCCGGACAGGACACTCCGATAGGCGCTCCACAGGCCGGACCGTGAGCTGTGGAAAACCAGCCAGTCAGGATGAGCCCGCCGCAAGCTGTCGCAACTGGGATATGCGACACCATCCACTGGACACGTCGGTTCGACGAGAGGCATCATGCCGCCCTCCCACCCGGCGAACGCCGTCCCCCGGCGGACACCGTCTCCTCCCCCGGCGAAGGCCGTCCACCAGCGGGCACCGTCCCCTCACCCAACGAAGGCCGTCCCCCGGCAGGCACCGGTCCCTCGCCCGGCGAACCCCGCTCCCCGCCGACCACCTCGTTCCGCGCCCCAGAGGACGGACGGCCGGTACCGCCCCTCCTACGCCGAACCGGCGCCGGGGAAGACTGCGGCGAGAGCCGGAACGCTCGGATCATCTCGGCCTCCCGCATCCGCTCCTCCAACCCCTCGGAGGTGGGATCCTCCACGATCACCGGCCGGGGACCGTCCCAGGCGGCGACGGCGTAGAAGGAACGTCGGCCCAAGCTGTAGAGCACGGTCCAGTCGGCCCATGCCTGGTCAATCCGCTCGGCCTCGGCGCGTGCCGGGCCGTCCCACACCCGCTTGTACACCGGCGCGTACGGTTGGCCGTCACGGTGCCGTCCCGTCACGAGGTGACCTCCTCGACGAGAGCCGCGACGCGGGCCTTCTCCTCCTGCTCCGCCACGATGGCCTGGATCTCCTCGAAGGTGTCGGCGTCCACGGCCGACTCCGCTCCGGCCCGCACGGCGACGCGGGAGAAGACGTGGTTGCGGAAGGCCCAGAACCGGCCCGCGTCACTGATGATCAACCGCCAGCCCGGGATCACCGGCCGGTCGGGAGTGTGCTGCATGATCTGGACCTCCAAGATCCGACCAGAGGCGTGCCTGGCCGGGGCGTTCGCCAGACGGGCCTGCCCTGCGGGACAAGAATCAGCCGAAATCCGAACCGGCCGACAGGCCGTACGAGCACGAGCAACGGGACATCGAGGCCGTACGGCCAGGCGGCCGGGCCGGTGTACCCGCGTCCAGATGACCCCCGACCGAGGAACCATGGGGAACGGACGCCGAACCCGCCTGGGCAACGGAGGCCGTACCGGCACAACCGGAGCGGCGACCGGCCTGTCCACAGGCACCGGCGCGGAAGCGCCGCCCTCCTCCACAGGACCACCCGGTACGACGGTCGCGGCCTGGGACGCCGGCTCGGGAGCAGAATGCCCCTGACCAGCCATTTCCACAGGACCGTCCAGTATGGCCTTCGCGGCCGGGGCCAGCGCGGGCACCTCAGGATCGGGATCGGGCTCGGGACGCCGCTGAGCAGGCAGTAACGGAACCACCTCGGCGGGAGCCACCTCCACCGGAGGCCGAGGCGCCGGAAGGAGTTGCGGGCCGTACTCGCGGCGGGCCTGCAGACGGGCGTTCATCAGCGGTCCGGACGGCTGCACGTACTCGTGCCCGTCCTGGTGTGGGCAGCCGTGGGCATAGGGGGCATGCCCACACCGAGCACACCCCATGGGCAGCGGAACGGCACCGGCGAAACAGCCGCAACCGTCCCGGATCGACGTGTCCGGGCCGGAGTCCCGGGCACTACTCTTGCTCACGTCAGGAGGCACCTTCCTGATAGAGGACCTGTCCCGGCGGTCGCGACGTCGGGCAGGTCCGTTTTTCTGGGGCAGAGCAATACGAAGGAGCTGTCGTCTATCTCATGGTGTCCCATGGGCTCCTACAGGCGCCCATGGTCTCTCTCAGGAACTTAGACAGTGCCATAGCGCTCTACGGTCACCCACATGATCGATTTCGAGGGACCGCGGACTGTGTGGGAACAGGTCTACGAGATCCTCCGCGATCGGATTGTGCGCGGCGAATACAAGATCAACCATCCCATCGCCAGCCAGGTTCAGATCGTGGACGAGTTCGGCATCGCTCGGGGCACTGCGGAGAAGATCCGCAAGAAGCTGGTCCAGGACGGCTATGTGATCACCGTCTCCGGTCGCGGCACGTATGTCCGCCCCCGCGAAGACTGGAATCCCCACCATTCGGGAGAGCTGTAGTTCTAGCCTCGGGGATGAAGTGAAGCCAAGCGAAAGACGAGAAGCCCGATTCGTAGGCGCCGACCTCTTGGTCAACAGGACCATCGTGTCACCTCCTCTGCTTCATCCCCTTGGATTCCCTATCATTATCTGGGAATCCCACTCCGGCAACGGGAATCTGAAAATAGTTGGAGTGCCAGCCCGCGAGAGGACGAGCAATGCCGCGTACCGGACCTATAAAGACACACAGCACTGTTCGCCTGCGCCGACTGGCCAGGGAGCTACGCCAACTACGCGCCGCGAGCGGATGGACCACCGAGGAAGCAGCGTCCCAAATCGGCTGGTCCCGATCGAAGCTGAACCGCATGGAAACCGGCGAGGGGAAGCCGAGCCCCGGCGATATGGCGACGCTCTGTGACCTCTACTCGGTACCTGAGCCAACGCATTCAGCGCTCGTCACCCTGGCCAAAGAAGCCGGACGGCGCGGGTGGTGGACGTCCTACAAGGATGTCTTCGTGGGATCGTACGTCGGTTTGGAAGACGAGGCTACGATCATCAGCGAGTGGGGCGTCCAGCTCATACCTGGCCTGCTTCAGACCGAGGACTACGCTCGTGCGGTCATCAACACCGGCGCCCACATAAACGCAGAGGAAGTGGACCGACGGGTGATGGCGCGAATGGCACGCCGAACCCTCGTGAGCAGGCCGAACGCGCCCGAGTTGCGTGTTGTTTTGGACGAATCAGTCTTACATCGCCCCATTGGGGGTGTAGAGGTGATGAACGAGCAGCTTCGCGCCTTGGTTACCGCCACCAAGCGACCCAACGTTTCCGTCCGGGTGCTGCCCTTCGCGGCTGGGGAGCATGCCGGCCTGGAGGGATCCTTCATCATCTTGGAGTTCGACCAAGACGATGACCTCGACATCGCCTATGTAGAGGGTACCGCCGGAGACGTCTACGTTGAGAGTTCTGATCATGTAGACCGCTATAAAGTGACATTTGAGCGTATTTGCAAACTGGCACTTCCGGCGGAGGAGAGCCGCATGATGATCGCCAAGTGCATAAAGGAGTAGCCATGTCCCCGTCCCCCGACCTGACCGGCGCCGAGTTCCGCAAGTCGAAGTTGAGCGGCACTGGCAACGCATGCGTTGAGGTTGCGATGAACCTCCCTGGCCTGGTCGCCGTCCGCGACAGCAAAGACCCCTCCGGCCCCGCCCTGGCCTTCACCCCCGCCCAGTGGCGCTCATTCATCAGCCGCGTGAACACCGGCACCTTCGACGCCTGACCGTTCGCCTTCACGCAAGACCTCGACGCCAACACAGCGCCGAGGTCTTGCACGTGTTCAAGGCCGCGCCATGGCCGCCGCGACCATCGCCACCCACCGCGCTACGACCACCGCCAGAACCACTCCGATCGGGTCCTGACCTTCAAGCCTCCGACTGCGGGCACCTTCGCGAACAGCACAGACCTTGAAACATTCGACGTCCGCCCCGCGAGCCCGTCATCATGGACAGAGCCCCACACCCCGAGGCCGTACCCAAAGATGATCAACGCTCTGACCTGCACCGCTGCACTACCGCCGGACTGCCGCAGAAACAGCCCGCGCCACCCTCACGTGAGCACGCCTGACCTGGGGCTTTACCCTCGGGCCCCTCATCACCCTGAAGGGTTCGCAACACGTTCCGCTGCTGCCGCTTGGGCTACCGCAGCGCGCCCCTCATCACCCTGAAGGGTTCGCAACACGACCAGTTCCCAGGCGCAGCCCATGCCTGGGTAGGGCCCCTCATCACCCTGAAGGGTTCGCAACGTGTCGTGCTTGTACATGGGATTTCCTTCCTGGGGCCCCTCATCACCCTGAAGGGTTCGCAACCCGAATTCCAGGCCGCTGGGTGGCGGATGAGCCAGTCCCTCATCACCCTGAAGGGTTCGCAACCGTGCGCCTTGGCGGGGTCTCGGTGCGGTTTGGTCAGGTTGTCCCTCATCACCCTGAAGGGTTCGCAACCGGCCCACACCTCGGAGAGCCATTGCCGGAAGGGAAGTCCCTCATCACCCTGAAGGGTTCGCAACGTGGTGTGGACCAGGCCGACGTCAGCGCCGTGGACGTTCCTCATCGCCCTGAAGGGTGTGCGATATCCCATGGGCGAGGCTCCTGAGCGGAGACCTTGATGGGGTGGTCATAGTGGGAAGCGTCGCTGTGGACGTAGTCAGCCAGGTCCAGTGATCGACTCCCATGAGCTGTGGGCGGCGATCATGTCTTGGTGGGATCGCAGGATGGCCGACTTGGGCCAGCGGATTCAGGAGACTCTGGCACGCTGGAGATCATTGCTGCCGGACTGGAGACGTTGATGGCACGTATCGGTGTGGCCCGGCGCATGGGCCTGGCGGAGCAGGCGGTCCAACCGGTGACGCCGATGCTTCGAGTGCGTCTGAGGCAGGTAGGCGACGAGCCGGTCACGGTGTGCGAAGGAACCGACGTCGTGGCTCAGGCGTGCCGATGCGGCCTCTTGGGGTGCGCCATCTGGCCGCAGGGAACCACGCGCGGCTGACGATGCCGGCTTCTCCTTCCTCAAGTGCCCAAGCTTCCCGGGAACGCCTCGGTGCGAAGCTCAGGGAGTTGCGTACCGAGGCCGACATCACCGGCAAGGAGTTCGCACGCCACGCAGGCTGGAACAGTGCCAGCCAGGTGACGATGATCGAAAAGGGTCAGCGGACCATCACCGCCGACTACGTACGGCTCTGGTGCCGGATATGCGAGGCGACAGAGCAGCAGACGACGGAGTTGCTTCACGAACAGGCCGCCGTCGCCGGGATGTGGCTGACCCACACGGATCTCAACCGGGCCGGACTTCGGGGAAGGCAGGAGCGGCTGCGGGACAAGTACTGGCAGGTGAAGCTGAATCGCGTCTACCAGACGCGGGTGATTCCGGGTCTGCTCCAGACCCCCAGGATCATCACGGCGTACTTGTCCGCCGCTCGCGCTGACCAGCATCTGGAGATCGACGACGTCTCGGAGGCCGTCGAGGCCCGGCTGGACCGGCAACGCTGTCTCGACCGGCCGGACGCGCGATGGTTGTTCCTCTTGGAGGAGGACGTCCTCTGGTACTGGCCGGGGCCACTCGACGCGCACCGGGACCAGCTCCAGTACCTCCTTGAGGTGATGAGCCGTCCGACGGTCGTCCTCGGAATCATCCCCCGCGGCATCCATCGCGCAGGAGTGATCACCGGCGAGTCCTTCACCATGGCGGACACCCGGGTGGTGACGGTTGAGCTCATCTCCGGCGACCTCAACATCACCTCGCGGCCAGAAGTACAACTCTATGTGGAGGCGTGGGAACGCTTTTGGGGGATCTCTGTCGTCGGCAAACGCGCCCGAGCGTTGATCAATGAAGCGATCACAGGGATTGACGATCTGCTCACTAAGAGTGAAGGTCGTCAAGAATCAGAGCACAGCGAGCCCCAAGGAAAGGAGAGCCCTCCATGAGCAGGTTCGAGCCTGCATTCGTCGGCCAGGATCCGGAGTCGAGCGACGAGCACTGCCCCGCGGTGTTCATCGACCCGAACACGGGTGACTTCCTGTTCCAGGGCCGGATCATTACGAATCCGACAATTCTGGAAATGATCGCGAAGCACGGCGCGATCGCCTCCGACGAGGCGGTCGTCTGGCTCCCCGCCCGTATGCGTCAGCTCATTCTGGACGCGCTCAACGGCTTCGAAGGAACCCGACAGGGCCATGGGTCTCCGACCCTGGCCGAGATGCTCGCGACAGCGAAGCGGTCCGCGGTGCACCTGGAGATGCGCGACCTGTACGGACCTGAGCCCGGATACGACGACTGGCTCGCCGGGGGTGATGGACGCACCGACCGAAGCAGGTGGATCGGCCTGGTCAGCGACGCGGTGAACCGTGGAGTGAAGATGCGCAGGGCCCGCATCGTCTCGGAGCCGGTCAGCGACTACATCCGCTGGGAGCACATGGTCACGGACGTGAACGTGAAAGCCGGCGAGGAAGTCCGCTGGCTGCCCCGAAAGAAGGCGAGCGGCATCATGCTCCCGCACTCCGACTTCTGGATGTTCGACCAGAGCCTCGTCGCGTTCAACTTCAACGGCGGCGACAGCAACCACGTGCCCGGCTACGAGTACGTGTCAGACCCGCGCTACGTCACCCAGATCGTCGGCGCATTCGAGATGGTCTGGGAGCGCGCGATCCCGCACGAGGAGTTCCACCTCTGAACCCATCGGTGTGAATCGATGTGAATTCCCTGTTCTCCAGCCCAGGCGATCGGCCAAAGTCGAGTCGCGCAAGCGTCTTGACCCCGTTGGAGAGCTTCTTACCAAGCACCAGCGGTCCGGGACGCGGCACCGGCCCCACGGCGACCGGTGCGTCTCCGGACTGAGAACCACCTGCATTGACGTGTTCGGCACGGTCGTCGCGCCGGAAAACCACGTGTGGCCCTCCGGGTTCCTCATTCCTGCCCCTATCAAGTCGACCCTGCCTGCCAGAAAGAGGAGTGAACCAAGATGTCCAAGAGCGCCTCCGACGTCGAGTTCTTCGCACCCATGACTGCCATGGGCTCTCTCCTGGACGGCCTCGACATGAGGATCGTCGAGACCGGCCCGGCCGTACTGGCCCGCAAGTGCAGTACCGACAACGGCTGCGACACGAAGAAGACCGGCGACTGCTGACCTGAGCTCGCGGTGGCCTCCAACGCGCGTTCGCGTTGGAGGCCGTACCTCCGACTTCGCCCCAGATGATGCGAAAGGAGCTGTGATGAGTCCGCGAAGGCGTGCATGGTTCGAGCCCGTCGGCGCGGCGATGTTCCGAGCGGCGACCGCACCAAGCGACCTGGCGCCCGGCTTCTGGCCGTCCCTGGATCGCGCGGACGAAGAAGGGCGGTGGCGTCTGTGGCTGGTGGAGGTTTGGTCTCTGCCTGACGTCGCACGGGCGGTGGCCATCGCCAGTCCGGTTCTCGCCGGTCGGATCGCCGGGGTCGTCCAGGGCGACCGGCCTGGGGCCGCCGACATCCGCAAGATGGTCGTGTCGCTGGCTCGTTATCTGGTGCGGATGCGGGGACGCGCGACGCCCTTCGGCATCTTCGCAGGCGTCGGCTTGCTGCGGTTCGGGAAGACGCCGTCGGTCCGTCCGGGTCCCGGGCGGTCCTTCATTCGGGCACGTGCCGACTCCATGTGGCTGAGCCTGGTTATCGCGGCGCTCGAAGGGGACGCGGAACTGCGTCAGCGTCTACCCGTTGTGGCGAACGATCTTCTCGTGGTGCGGGGTGACCGAGTGGTTGTCCCGTGGCAACCGCACTCGGGCGATCTCAAGAGAAGTGCTTCCACGGAGGTCTCGGTCCGGCACACGTCGGTTGTTCGAACCGTGCTCGGCGAAGCGGCATCCCCGATCATCGTCAAAGACCTCATCGGCAAGGTCTCCGCCACGGTCCCGGACGTACCGGTCGAGGACATCGACGCCATGATCGATCGCCTGATCTTCGGTGGGCTGCTCATCTCCAGCTTGCGGCCTCCGTCGACGTGCGTCGACCGCCTCGATCATGTTCTGACCCGGCTGCGCGAGGCCGGAGCCGGAACGATTCCGAGCGTCGCACATCTCGTAGCGGAACTGGCCGAGATCCATACGCTCATGGAGCACGACCGCGACGGGGCATCGGTACGGATGCGAGGCATCGCGACGCCCGTGGCCGGCCAACCGTTGATGGTGGATCTCCGTATCGACCAGGAGATGGTCCTTCCCTCGCAGGTGGCCGAGGAAGCAGCGGCAGCCGTCGGGGCGCTCGTACGGCTGAGCCCGCATTCTGCGGGGCACCCCGGCTGGCGGGCATACCATTCGGCATTCCTTTCCCGGTACTACGCGAATGCCCTGGTCCCGGTCACGCAACTCACCGATCCCATTCAGGGTCTCGGGTTCCCCGAGCACTTCACCGAACCCCCAGGAGACCTGCCGGCGGCGTTGTCCCTACGGGACACACGCCTGCTCGCTTTGGCGCAGCAAGCCGCTCTCGACGGCGTGCGGGAGGTCCGTATCGACGATGCCTTCATCGACTCCTTTCACCCGGACGGAACAGACCGGCTGCGGACGGTTCCGCACCTGGAGCTGTGCGCGGAAGTCCTGGCACCATCCCTGGCCGCCCTCGCCCACGGCGAGTTCCGGCTGAGTGTCTCCGGTATGGGCAGAACCGGATTCGCCCTCTCTGGCCGGTTCCTCGACCTTCTGGCCGACGGCGACCGAGACGAGCGGATCGAGCAGAGTCGCCGGCTACCGGTCGGAGTGGAGGGCGCGATCGCGGCACAGCTGTCATTCCCGCCCCGCCACCCTCACCTGGAGAACGTCGCCCGCTCCCCGCAACTGTTACCGCACCTGATCACGCTCGCCGAGCACAAGACCGGCGACGAGTTCCGATTCCTCCTCAGCGACCTCGCGGTGACGGCGAACAGCCAAGGGATGTACCTGATATCCCGTTCGAAACGCGTCGTGGTGGAGCCCGTCCTCGCCCATGCCGCGTCGCGCGACACGATGCCGCCGATCGTCCGCTTCCTCTTCGAAGTGCCTCGTGCCCTGTTCTCCGGTATGTCGCCCTTCGCCTGGGGCGCGGCACGCTGCCTGCCGTTCCTCCCTCGGGTCGTCTACCGCCGCACGGTCCTCTCGCCGGCGCGATGGCGAATTCCCGTTGACGTCTTGCCCGCTCTCGGCATCTCCGGGAACCGATGGCATCGCGATCTCACCATGCTCCGCGACCGGTTGGGGCTGCCCGATGTCGTGAGCGTCGGAGAGTCCGACCTGCGGCTGAGGCTCCGTTTGGACGAGCCCATGGACCGAGCGGTGCTCCGCGAATATCTGGCCAAAGCCCGCACGGGCCCAGACCCGGTTCTGGTGTCAGAGGCCTCAACCGCCGTTGATCACGGATGGTTCGGCGGCCGTGCGAACGAGATCATCGTCCCCTTGGCGAGCACCTCGCCGCCCGTGCCTCCGCCAGTCATCATCGATCGGAAGCAACCGTTGAGAGTGGTATTGCCGGACCAGGCGATACCGTCCGAACCCGAAGTCGTCTTCGCCCAGCTTCATGGTGATCCTCGGGTCTTCGACACGATCCTCACGAACCATCTCCCCGGCCTTCTGGCTCTCTGGGAACGTCCGCCGATGTGGTGGTTCGTCCGCTACCGCGACCCCGTCCCACACCTCCGGCTGCGCCTGCACGTGGGCAGTCAGGAGTACGGCGAGGCAGTCGCACACGTCAGTACGTGGGCTGCGGACATGCGCCGCCGGAGGTTGATCGGCGAGCTGACCTTCTCGACCTACCGTCCCGAGACGGTTCGCTATGGTACGGGGCAATCGCTGAAGGCCGCAGAGGCTCTCTTCGCTGCCGACTCTTCCGTCGTCCTGACCCAGTTGGTGCTTCTCTCCCGGAATCCGTCTCTCAACCCGAGGGCACTGACCGCCGCATCCTTGGTGAACTTCGCGTGTTCCCTTGCCGGGAATCCTCCCGCAGGGATGCGCTGGCTTATCGATCACGCGAACATCGGTCCCGCGCCTGCGGCCAAGCGTGAGGCGGTCCGTCAAGCAGTCCTCCTCTCCGAACCCACGCGATCATTGCCGCTTCCGCTCAACGGCGGGCAGGACCTGGCCTCCGCATGGACAGCGCGGAGTGAGGCGGCAGCTCACTATGTCCGACTTCTCGGGGACGACGGCGTGGTGGCCTCCCCGTTCGGCTCGTTGCTGCACATGAACCACATCCGTACGCACGGCATCGACCCGGAATGTGAGCAGGCCTGTCATCGGCTCGCCCGGTCCGTCGCCCTCGCGTGGTCCTCCCAGCGCGCTTCCACCGGAGGTGTCGGCCGGTGAGCCTCATGGATCACCCCGCGGTAGGAGAGATGGCCGCACAGCTCGCAGACGCGTTGGCTGAACCGCCCATGACCGATCCTGCCGAGGGGTATGGCCCGGACAGCCCGCGTTGGAATGGTCAATCCCTTTCGGAAGGCGCCGCCGGCATCGCGATCCTGCACGGAGTTCGCGCGCAGACCGGGCTTTCAGGCTGGGAGCGTGTCCGCGACTGGCTCTCACTCGCGGCGGAGGAGGAGGTGAGCGCAGGTCCGGGCGCAGGCCTTTGGCACGGGGCTCCCGCACTCGCCTTCTCCTTGTCCGTGGCCGTCCGGCCGGGTGAGGGCGACCAGCTCACGAAACGCCTGGATGCCGTGGTGGCCTCGATGACACGAAGCCGCCTACACGCCGCGGAAGCTCGTATGGCCTCAGCTCAACGTCCCGAGCCTGGCGAGTTCGACCTGGTCCGCGGCCTGACCGGCCTCGGCGCGTTCCTTCTCCGCCGTGACCCGCACGGCGACTTGATCCGGCGCGTGCTCACCTACCTCGTGCGGCTGACCAAGCCGATACCCGCCGATGACCCGGCGGGCGACTCCGTACCGGGCTGGTGGACCCTCCAGGTCCCCACGGGGAAGCCGAAAGACGGCTTTCTCGGTGGCCACAGCGATCACGGAATGGCACACGGCATAACCGGCCCGCTCGCACTTCTCGCCACCTCGAAGCGGGCCGGTGTGACCGTGGACGGACAGACAACCGCGATCGACCGGATCTGCGGATGGCTCGACACCCATCAGGAGGAAGGCCCAGCGGGTCCGTGGTGGCCCGAACGCCTCACCCACACCGAGCTTCAGAAGGGCCGATCATCGCAGGGCGGTCCCGCCCGGCCCTCCTGGTGCTACGGAGCGCCCGGCATCACCCGTACCCTCCAGCTCGCCGGCCTGGCCCTCCACGACCGGACGCGTCAGCGGAAGGCAGAGGAAGCTCTGCTGCGCTGTGTCGCCGACCCGGTCCAGCTCAGCTGGTTGGAGGGCCCCTCCCTCTGTCATGGCTGGGCGGGAGTCACCGCTGTCAGCTGGTTCGCCGCCATGGACGCGCTCACCCCGGCCCTCCGCGACCGGCTGCCGTTCCTCGTGGGCTCCCTCATCGAACAAGCCCGCCGGAAACCGTCAAGCTCCTGGACCAAACCCGGCCTCGTCGACGGAACCGCGGGCGCCGCCCTGATCCTGCACACCATCGCGACCCGGACCGCAACGGGCTGGGAGCGAAACCTCCTGATCAACTGAACGGATAACGATCAACATGACCGCGAACGCCGATCCCCGCCACGCGACCTGGCGTGAGATCAGCTACTGGTGCACGACCTGGCAGGCCGCCGAACAGGCCGCCGTCACCCGCTTGGGCGACGTTCTCACCGGTATGACACGGAGCGGGGTCGTCGCCTCCTGGTGGTTCGTACGTAAAGGGACGCGATGGCGTGTGCGGTACCTTCCTGCGGCCACCCGCGATGACGACGCCACGTCCATGCTGGAGAACGCCTTCGACGAGGCCGTCGCCCACGGCGACGTCTCCCGGTGGTCCAGCGTGATCTACGAGCCCCTACTCGAAGTCTTCGGCGGCCCTGAAAGCCTGGCGATCGCACACGAGCTGTTCCACATCGACAGCGAGCACGTTCTGGATCACTTGCGCAAAGGAGGCTCCCACCCACGCGAGCTCGCACTTCTCCTCGCCACCTCGATGCTGCGCGGTGCCGGCCGTGATTGGTACGACCAGGGTCAGGTGTGGAGCATGGTCGCCGAAGAGCGCACCACACCATCCGTTCCTCCAACGAAGTCCGAAGTGGCAGCCGTGCGTGAACTCCTTCTGGCCGACACCGCTACCGCCGTCGAACATCTCAACGTCAGACCGGACTGGTTCGACGCCTTCGAACTCGCCGGACGGCGCCATGCCGATCTCGCCGACCAGGGCATCCCGACTCGGGGCTTGCATGCCGTACTCGCCCAACATGTTCTGTTCACATGGAATCGCCTGGGTATCCCGGAACCCCTCCAGGGCGCCCTGGCCGGCGCCGCGAACCGGGTTATCCTCCATGCCGATTTCATGCGCCCGAATGTCACGGCCCCGACTAGCCTCGACGCGGTGACGACTCACGAGATCGAGACCTCTCCTGCCCACGCCGCGCGGCTGCGCGCGGACCTGGTCACCTACATCCGGGGGCGAGGAACCTTCCGCACCAAGGCTGTCGAAACCGCCTTCGGGGCCGTCGAGCGGGAACTCTTTCTCGAAGGTGTCGACCTCGACCAGGCTTATAAGCCGCAGGTCGTGGTGACCAAGCTCGCCGCGGACGGAACCGCCCTCTCGTCGGCCTCCCACCCGAATCTCGTGGCCACCCAGCTCGAAGACCTCGACCTTCATCCCGGACACACGGCCCTGGAGATCGGAACGGCAACGGGCATCAACGCCGCCCTGATGGCCGAGATCGTCGGTCCACACGGCAAGGTCGTCACCATCGAGATCGACGACGACCTCACCGCCACCGCCCGGGACTCCCTCGTCAAGGCCGGGTACTCCCACGTGAAGGTCGTCTGCGGCGACGGCGCAGCCGGCTCAGAGCCGGACGCCCCCTTCGACCGGATGATCGTCACTGCCGGAGCCTGGGATCTGTCCGCGGCCCTGTACGCCCAACTCGCGGTCGGCGGACGCATCGTCATCCCGTTGCGCCTGCACGGCAGCGGCCTGACCCGCTCCATCGCCTTCGACCGACACCCGTCCGGCGTACTCACCGGCAGCCATGCCCGTGTCTGTGGATTCGTCCCCATGCGGGGCACCTCCGACGACACCCAGGCCGGCGTCGCCGTTCAGCTCGCTGACGACGTCGCCCTCAACGTGGACGCCCGCGACGCGGCAGACGAAGAAGCCCTCGTCCAAGCCCTCACCCACCCCGCCAACGAGCGGTGGACGGGCGTCTACATCAGCGACTACGACCTGGTTGACCACCTCGACCTGTGGCTGGCCACCAACACCGGTGCCTTCGGCCGCCTCGTCGTCGGGTCAGCGGCCAGGAAGAGCGGCCTGATCGACCCGGCGCTCCGCTGGGCCGGAGCCGCCCTCTACGACGGTGGAACCATCGCCTACCTGACACTGCGCCAGCACGGCCCCATCTCCGAAGAACTCGGCATCACCGCCCACGGCCCGGACGGCGAACGCCTCGCCGCCCACCTCACCGAGCTTCTCCACCAGTGGAACCGTACTCGCCCCGCCCAGCCGATCATCACCGCTTACCCTGCCGGAACACCTGATGACCGGCTCGCCCCTGGCATCCGCATCGAACGGCCCGACACCCGCCTCACCATCTCCTGGTGAACTCCCCTCCGTCGACCCTCCGAGGAGACACCGATGGCACCGGTCGCCGGACCCTCCATCGGCCTGCGAGACCTGGCCGCGCTGCGTTTTCCGCTTGTGGCACGGCCCAGACCTATCTGCCGTCCCCTCGACATCCGCCTCAACCAGATCCAGGCCCGAGCCGATCAAGCCGAGCAAGGCGGCGATGACGCGCTTCTCCGCGCAGCGGAAGCACTCAACCTCGCCGCGCTGCTCGCCAGCGACTGCGGCATGCCCCACCTCGCCCGCGACCTGTGCCGTCGTCAGTTCGTGATCTTCCATGCCGCCCGCCCGCTCACAGCCGCCCACGCCCAACTCGCCCTCCAGCCCGCCGTCAACCTCGGCCGCATCCATATCCGCAACGGCGATGGCCAGCGCGCGTTCCATCTCTTCCACACCCTGTTCGCCGCCCTCCAGAACCAAGGAACAGCCGACCTCGACGGCGATGCCTTCTCCTTGCGCCGCTTTCTCCGAACGACCGACGATCGACGGGAGACAAGCCAGTGGCTATGGCAGGTTGTCCTGTCCGAGGGCACCCGCGCGCTCACAAGAGCCGGTCAATGGCAGGAAGCCCTCACCTACGCGACGGAACTTCGCGGCATCGGCCTGCGCCTTTGGGAAGGGCGACAGATCACCATCCTCACGCAGGTCTTTGGCAACGCTCCTGACGCGGCCCTCGATCTCCTCGACCACACGGAGATCAACGAGCCATGGGAAGCCGCAGTCCACTCCTGCTTGGTCGCCATGGCCCTCCGAGCCGCCGGTAGGAAGACAGGCAGTCACGCGCCTCAGATACTCGCGACGTATCTCGACCTTGAACCAGATCTCACTCTGGTGGACTTCCGCACCCGTCTCGGACTGACGATCATCGACATCCTCGCCGAGGACGAAGTCGTCGCCTCCCCCATCTACGACCGCCTACTGACCGAAGCCACCGGCGTCGGTGGTGCCCACTCCGCTCGCGAAGTGCTTACCCACCCTGGATTCCGCGCCAGACTCGCACCGGCACGGATCGCGGCACTCAAATCGGTGATCAAAGCCGCCGCATTGGATGACGCCCAAGCGCTTGAAGGCTCAATGGAACCCTTCCTCCATGCAGTCAGACGAAGCGAATCCGCAGCGAAACACCGCCTCACCGGAAACGCCACAAGGCACGCACCCTGAGCCCATCTCCTCTGAACCGCCACCCGCAAGTCCCTCATCGCCCTGAAGGGTTCGCGACACGGCCCTGCGAGTCCTGAATCCCCGCAGGAGGTGCGGTTCCTCCAGCTCGGCCCTGACGGGCCGGCGGCACCCCGCAAGAGGAACACCCCGCCCGGCCGTGACCGGGCGGGGAGGGTTCACCAGCGGACCGGAAGCTCCCGTAGCCCCCGGATGAACATGCCGCGTCGCCACACCAGTTCCTCGGCCGGTACGGCGAGCGCCAGCCCGGGGAACCGGCCGAGCAGCGCTCCGAGGCCGACGTGGATCTCGGCTCTGGCCAGGTGGGCGCCGGGACAGAAGTGCCTGCCGTGCCCGAAGGCCAGGTGCGGGTTGACCTCACGGGCCGGGTCGAACCGTCCCGGTTCGGCGAACATCCCGGGGTCCCGGTTGGCGGCGTCGATCAGCGGCACCACCACCTGGCCCGCGCGCACCAGGGTCTCGCCGAGCCGTACGTCCTCGGTGGCGACGTGCGGCGCGCCGCCGGTCGAACCGAGCGCGTTCCAGCGCAGCATCTCCTCGACGGCGGGGGCGAGCGCGTCCGGTTCGGCGCGCAGGCGGGCGGCCAGGGCCGGGTCCTGGAGCACCGTGAGCACGCACATGGCCAGCTGGTTGCCGGTCGTCTCGTAGCCCGCCATCAGCAGCCCGGCGCCGAAGACCACGATCTCCTCGACGCTGAGCCGTTCCTCCTCCGGCGCGGTCAGCAATTCGGTCAGCAGGTCGGGCCCGGGCCGTCCGGCCGCGATCTCCTCGCCCCTGGCCGCGACCAGGGCGGTGAAGTAGCGCCGCGACTCGGCGTGCGCCTCGGCCACCTCCTCGGGGGCGAACCGGCCCGCGGACATCATCCTGTCCACCAGCGGGCGCAGCATGGTCCGGTCCGCCCAGGGGACGCCGAGCATCTCGGTGATGACGCGCAGCGCGAGCGGCACGGTGAACCCGTCGACCAGGTCGACCGGCCGTTCGCCCTTCTCCAGGTCGTCGAGCAGTTCCCCGGCGACCTCGCGCAGCCAGGGCGTCTGCTGTCTGGCCCGGCGCGCGGTGAAGGCGTGCAGTACGGCCTTCCGCCTGCGGGTGTGCACCGGCGGGTCGCTGGTGGCCAGCGCCAGCGACTCGGGGGTGCGGGCGAACATCGGCCGCCCGGAGAAGGCGGCCCGGCTGAACCGGTCGTCGGACAGCACCGCCCTGACCTCGGCGTGCCGGGAGACCAGCAGCGCCTGCCTGCCGTTCGACAGCGTCACCTCGGGCAGGCCCGGCTGGCCGAGCAGTTCCTCGTACTCCTTCGGCGGCCGGGCGTCCGGCCCCTCGGGGAAGGGGAAGCGGCGGGTGGTCATCCGGCGTCCTCTCCGAATAGGGCCACGACCAGGTCCTCGTACTCCCTGGGGAAGGGGAAGCGGCGGGGGGTCATCCGGTGTCCTTTCCGAGCAGGGCCACGACCAGATAGAGGACGAAGCTGGACAGCAGGAACAGGGCGGGCGGCAGCACCGGCCACCGTACGGCCCGCCGCCGCCAGAACGCGTCGGCGCCGGAGACGACGAAGCCCAGCGGGAGCACGACCAGCCAGCCCCACGGCGACGACTCCCACGGCCGGACGAACGCCAGCGCGACCGCGACGGACACCACGGCGCTGACCGTCGAGATCACCGCCGTCCGCTCCGCACCCCACACCGTGACGTAGCTGCGCTCGCCCGGCCGTAGATCACGGGTGACCTTGCGGGCGAACTCCAGGTGCAGGTACGCGGTCGCCGCGGTCAGCAGCGCGGGCACCGCGTGCCACCCCGGCCCGAGGCCCGTCTGGTGCAGCACCCCGGCGTAGAGGTAGAGGTTGATCAGGATCTGCACCGGGAAGCTGACCAGCAGGCCGGTCACCACGTCGTCGCCGTGCGGCCACCCGAGCAGCCGGTCGGCCGCCAGCACCAGCAGCGCGTACCCCAGCTGCACGGCCAGCGCGACCAGGGCGATCCCCCGGCCCGCGTTGAGCGCGAGCACGACCACGACACCGACCGCGATGAGGACCGCCAGGTCACCCACCCGGACGGCGCCGCTCGGCAGCGGCCGTCCGGGGTTGTGCTCGCGGTCGTAGTCGAGGTCCCTGATGTCGTCCAGGGCCCGCATCAGCAGCAGGTCGATCGCGAAGGTCAGCGCCGCGACCACGACGCCGACGTCGGGACGCCAGCCGGTGAGACGCGGGTCGACCAGCGCGAACAGCGCCGTGACGCCGACGGCCCAGCTCACCCCGTAGGGAAGGTAGAAGGCAGGCGGGTAGCTGCCCAGCACGTACCTGCCGAGACGGCCGATCATCCCTCGCCCTCCTCGGGGGCCTCGTCCAGGACGCGTACGGTCCCCGCGGCTCCGTCCAGCTCGATCAGGGCCCCGTCGGGGATGCGGGTCGTCGCGCCCGCGACCGCGACGACGGTCGGCACCCCCAGCAGCCTGCCGGTGATGGCGGTGTGGGACAACAGCGTGCCGCGTTCGACGACCAGTCCCCTGGCGGCGCTCATCAGGAACAGCCACCCGGGGTCGGTCTCCCTGGCGATGAGGATTCTGTCCTGACAGGCCTCAGGGGGGATCGAGGGGTGCGGCACGACCTTGGCGCGGGCGCGCACGAGCCCGGCGCTCGACGCCAGGCCGCGCAGCAGCCGGGGGTCTCCCTCCTGCTCCCGGGGCTCCGTCCGCCGTGCCCCCACGTCCCTGGCGAGGCCCTCGCCGGTGAGCAGGCGTGAGGGCGGGGCGGGCAGGGTCTCGTTGAACTCCCGCTCCTTCCTGCGGTGCGCGGCCAGCGGACGCAGGTCGGCGCCGGGCAGCGTGCCCTCGAAGGCGCCGAGGACCTCCTGCACGGTCAGGTCGATCACGTCGTCCGCCCGGTCGAGGTGACCCGCCTTCGCCAGTTCGGCCCCCAGCCGGAACAGCACTCCCCGGGACAGGCCGTACAGCTCGGTGCGGCAGAACCTGGTGTCCTCCCGCGCCTTGACCAGCCCGCGCATCGCGGCGGCCAGCAGCCGCAACGCCGTACGGCGCAGCAGACCCGGGCAGCGTTCGCGCAGTTCCCGCTCCGCCTCCCGGCGGACCCGCAGCTCCTCGGCCCGGCTCGCGGCGACCGTGAGACCCTGCCTGACGAAGGGGCGGACCATGTCGAGCACCATCCACGGCCGCTGCCTGGGGGTCGGCTCCTCAAGCTTGAGGTCACCGGCCGCGCGGTCGCCGTAGCGGCGCAGGTGCGCGACGGCCGCCCCGGCGATCGCGGAGCCGTACCGACCCTCGACCAGTTCCTCCCACGCCCGTCTGGCGTCCTCGGGCCGTTCGGCGGCGAGGACCCGCTCGCGGGCGGGCCCGTTGGCGCCGACCAGTTCGGCCAGCGCGATCGCGGAACGCAGTGCGGCCAGCGAGCGGTTGTCCGGCCCGCCGGACAGCAGGCCGAGCATCAGGGCACGGCCGTCCTGCCCGGCCCAGCGGCGCAGCAGCCGGTCTAGTGTGCCCGCGACCGTCATGCTGAAGACGCTGTTGGTCAGCGTGACCCCCCAGCGCACCGCGACCTGCGCCCACAGCCGCCGGTAGAAGGCGACCAGTTCCGCGGGTTCGGCGTGGTCGATGCGCTCGTGGGCCGTGGCTGCGGTCCCGTCCCACCAGGTCAGGAACTCGCGCACGTCACGGGGGTGGCGCAGCGCCCTGCGGAGGTAGCCGGGGGCGATCCGCAGGGCCCGCAGCGGCCAGCCGGGGCAGGGCGGGACCGAGCGGGGGTCGTCGGCCAGCCCCATCGAGTGCTCCCACCACCCCCTGACGAACTCGAAGACCGGCAGCCTGCCGTGCAGGGCGTACCAGGCGTCGAGGCGGTAGAAGACCCGCCCGTCCACCATGCCGACCATCCGCTCCAGGTGGTGCCTGTCGCGGCGCAGCGAACGTTCGGACACGCCCATCCGCCGGTACAGGTCGGTGAAGATCCACCGGTAGAAGTCGCGGGCGAGGGAGTAGGTCAGCGCCCCGGAGACCCCGGGGTAGCTCTCGGTGATGTTGTGGTTGCTCCACAGCACCTGCCGGGTCCGCGGTCTCTCCTCTGGGGGCTCCGCCATGGGCCTGGCCTGCACCACGTACAGCCGCCCGTCCTCGGTGAAGGTGCCCTCCACATCCTGTGGACAGCCGAAGTGCCGTTCGATCCTGGTGAGGGCCTCCACGATCCGGGAGATCCGCTCCCGGTCGAGCACCGGCTTGCCGGCCAGCTCGTCCGGTACGGCCAGCAGGGCGAGTTCCCCGGAACCGTCCGGCGGGCCGACCATCCGGTTCTTGCGGACCGTCCGCTCGGTCACCTCGCCGGTGGCGTGGCTGACGAAGAAGTGGTCCACGTCGGCCTTCTCCTGCACCACGCCCTCGCCGATCCCGAGGGCCGCGGCGATCACGTGCCGGGCGGAGCCGTCACGCGGGTCGCGGCTGAAGGCGACGAAGGAGCGGGTTCCCGGCACCATCAGCTGCACGCCGACGGCGACCCGCGTCGCCGTCGGGTCGGCGCCCGCGCGCAGCCGGTACAGCACGGCCTCCGGCTTGTAGGCCGAGGCCCAGCAGTCCACGATCCTGGTGAGCAGGTCACGGCGCGGTACGTACAGGAAGCTGTCGCTCATCCCGGCGAACGGGTCGGCGGCGTCGTCCTCACCGGTCAGACCGGCCGCGGGCACCACGCACGCCCGTACGGCCGCCAGCCCGTCGGGGCCGATCACCTCGTCGAAGGCGGCCAGCGCCGCATCGGCCAGCTCGCCGGGGACGGCCAGCCGGGTCACCTCCGCCGTGGCGGCCTCGCCCCAGGCCTTCACCGCCCCGGCGTCACCGAGCGGCGGCACGGCGGGCAGGCCGTCACGGACCTTCCCCACGACCAGGTCGAACGCCTCGGCGGGCAGGCAGTACAGCGGCGGCACGGGCAGACCGGCCAGCCGCATCGACTCCAGCCTGGCGAACTTGTTGCCGACCCGCGTCACGTCGTGGAGGTCCACCCGCAGCACGGGCGGCTCCGGGACGGGGGTCACGGGTTCGGCTCCTTCCCTGGGTCGTCCTCGCGAGAGCCGTTCTGGGAGCCGTCTCTGAGAGGGCCGTTCCAGCCGTCGATGTGCAGGACCTCCTCAAGGGGAAGACGGGGGCCGGGCCCGAAGTCGGTCCTGAGGCTGTGGGCGGTCGGCAGCAGGCCGCCCTGGCGCACGTTCGGCGGCAGGCCGAGCAGTTCGGCCGCCTCCTTCTCCCGGTCCAGGTGGACGCTGGTCCAGGTCGTGGCCAGGCCCCGGCTGCGCGCGGCCAGCGCGTAACTCCACATGGCCGGCAGCAGGGAGGCCCACAGCCCGGCCTGGTTGCCCTCCGGCAGGTGCCCGTCGGCGAGTTCGAGGCAGGGGATGACGAGCACCGGGATGCGGTGGAGCCGTTTGGCCAGGTCCCGGCCGTCGGTCGCCATGCGTCGCGTGCGCGGGTCGAGTTCGTCGAGCCGGGCGAACAGGGGCGCCATCCGTTCGAGGAAGGCGCGGCGGTAGACGTCGGCGATCCCGGCCCGCAGGCCGGGGTCGGTCAGCACGATCCAGCGCCAGTTCTGCTTGTTGGAGCCGTTGGGGGCCTGCAGGGCCAGGCGCAGGCACTCCTTGACCAGCTCCAGGTCGACCGGCCTGCTCTCGTCGAGGCCGCGCCGTACGGCTCTGGTCGTGGTGAGCAGTTCGTCGCAGGTGAGGTCGGGTCGGGGGGTCACGTTCACCACACTCCGGGGACGACGCGGGGGTGGCCGGTGGCGTAGTCGCGGTAGGCGGGGATGGCCAGCAGCTCCCGCTCCTCGACGTGGATGCGCCTGGCGATGGCCAGGGCCAGGACGACCAGCAGCGCCACGCTGAACGGGTTGAGGAAGAACAGCACCAGCCCGGTGTGCCCGAGCAGCATGCCCGCGTAGGCGGGGTGACGGACCACCCGGTACGGCCCGGTGCGGACGATCACGTGGTCGTCGCGGCGGATCACGTGGTGCGAGTAGAACTGCCCGAGCGTGCGCATCGCGATCTGCCGCAGCGCCACCCCGGAGACGAACATCAGGGCGGGCAGTACGGCCAGCGGGCTCAGCCGCTGCCAGGGGAACGGCCCCAGGAGCGCCGCGGCGATCACGGCGACCCTGGCGCCTCCGTAGAACAGGAGGGTGGCGACCTCGCGGGGCGGGGCGGACGGCCTGCGGAACGTGACGGGCGTCTCCAGGGCGACCCAGACCAGGTTGGCCACGGCGAAGACGGCGGCGGCCAGGTGCGGTGGCTCACCCGCCCGGCCGAGGTGCACGACCAGTCCCGCGACGTTGGCGGTCACGGCGAGCAGGAACAGCACGGGGATGATGTAGCCGGTCCACGCCCTGGGTGTGACCGGTGAGGGGGTGCCGCTCACTCCTGTTCTCCGTTCTGGCGAATCCTCTGGTAGGAGGCGGGGCTGAGGGCTCTGGAGCCGTAGGACAGCGAGCCGATCGGCACGCCCTGGCCGGTCGCCGTCCCACGGCTCACGGTGAGGTCGAAGGTGCCCCGGTTGCCCCGGGGCGGCTGGGTCGGCCAGCGCAGTGTGAGCCGTTCGGCGCGTGGGGGCGCGGCGGGCAGGTCCGCGGCCAGCCTGAGCCAGAGCATCACCGCGTCGCGGGGCCGTTCGTGCGCCAGGTGACTGGCGGCGGTCGCGAACTGCCGCCCCGCCTCGATCATCTCCTCAAGGCCGTAGTGCTCGTTGCCGTGCCTGAACAGGAAGTGCCCGACGGGCGGGGGGACGAGCGGCACCACGTACTCCTCGCGCTCACCGTCGTGGGAACCCGTGCTCTCACCGTCGTGGGAGATCGTGGGCTCGCCGATCAGCACGTTCCTCGGGTCGGCGCGGTGCGCGAGCCCTCCCTCGATCGGCGCCGGGGACACCGCGGGGCCCTGTTCCTCGTGGGACTCCGGCCTCGGCTCCTCCGTGAGGGCGACCGTGCCCGCGCACACCGGCCGGTCCTCCTGCAGGGCCAGTACGGTCCACTCCCCCCGCTCGTCCGAGAGTTCGGCGGACAGGTCGATCCCGGGACCGAGTTCGCACATCGAGGTGAACTCGAACGACAGGCGCACCCGGTGGTCCCGTGACAGGACCGCGTGGTCGCGCAGCAGGTCGAGCAGTCCGGTCACCAGCAACATGCCCGGGACGTGGTCGAGCGGGTGGTCGAAGAAGAAGGGGTGGTTCTGGTCCACACACAACGTGGCGCCGTACCGCCCTGGCCGTCCCTCAACCGGAGTGATGACGTTCAGCCAGTCCGACGCCGGAGCGCCGAACGACGTGCCCAGATGGTGATGGGATACCAATGCACAAACCTCCAGCATGGAGTGCGGTGAACAGGGTCAGGCGAATACGGCGGCCCGAAAAAACGCCACCATCAATCGAAAAACCCTCCGATCTCCCGGTGTGCGCGACCGAAAACACGGATTCAACACGACCAATTCGCGGAGCGAACATCATCGCCGGATTCGGGTTGCGCATCTTCCAAATTGCTCTATTTCGGAGAATATGTTGACAGTGCCCGTTTGGAATAGGTCTGTCGTGTTACCTGGGCAAAGATGGCAATCCACCGGCGACTACGACATCCCTAAGCATCCGAAACATGGACATAGGTCACGAAAGTATGTTTTTGGCCGACCCTGATGCCCGTCCGGCGCCCCGCCCTGGACCCGCGCCGGAGCACCCCTCAGGCCTCCGATGCCTCATCTGACCCTCACGCCGAGAACACGGCCTCACAACGGCGGCCGAAGAAAGGAGATCCGAGCCCCGGCCGCCGGCCGGTACCCGACCGAGCCCGCCCGGGGAAAGGGGACCGACTCGGCCCACAGCGCGTTCCCCGGGCGTTTCTCAAGGTCAGGACATACCTGATCGCGGAATATCCCCCATCGGGCTGCTTCCTGGTGGAGAAACCACGTCATCGGCCATTAGGTTCGTATGTTCGGATGTTACGGTGATGGAGTTTTCGGCCGCTCCCGTCTCGTGGAGGCGGATCGGCTTCCCCTCCCGGGAAACGCCATTCCGGCCCGCGAAACGCCTTTCACGAACCCCCACGCGAAAACATGGAGGCAGACGTGGCCGCGCCCATCACCCATGACCAGTGGAAGTCCGTACGTTCCTCCCTCAGGCGGGTCGGCGACCGGTTCACCGAGATGGTCGTCTCGGCGCCCGACGCCCGCGCGGAGGTGACCCCCGGCTGGTCGGTCTCCGAGACCGCCGCCCACCTGACCGTCGTCGCCTGGCTCTACACCTCCCTGGTACGGCCCGCGGAGGTGCCCAACCCGTTCCCCGTCCTGGACGGGTGGCTGGACGACATCACCGTCGACGACATCGACGACTTCAACGAGCTGACGCTGCGCGACTTCACCGAACGCGACCCGCACAGGCTCGCCGAACTGCTGAACACCCACATCGACGACCTGCTCACCTCGACCGAGGACTTCGACCCGACGCTGCCGGTCTCCTGGCTCGGCGGCTCCCGCGTCCCGGTCGCCGGGATCCTCGCCCACCTGCTCAACGAACTGCTGCTGCACGGCCACGACATGGGACGCGCCCTCGGCATGACGTGGCGGATCGCCTCCGCGGACGCGGCCTTCTTCGTCGAGCTGTTCATGGCCGGGGTCGTCCGCCACGGTTCCGGACGACTGCTGGAGACCGGCCAGCCCCGCTCCGAACGCCCGATCGCGGTCGAGTTCCGCTCGCCGTACATCACCACCGTGACGATGGTCCTGCGCGACGGTCTGGTGACGCTCGGGGAGCCGGGGCGCAGGCCGGACGTGCGGGTGACCTTCGACCCGGCGGTCTTCAACCTGATGATGTTCGGCCGCATCGGCAAGCTGCGGGCCCTGCTCAGCGGCCGGGTGACGATCGGCGGGCCCCGTCCCTGGCTGCTGCCCGCCTTCCTGCGCGTCGTCCACATGCCCTGAGGTCCTTTCCGGACTTTTCCGGATTTCTGCACCCTTTCGCCAATTTTCCCCTCATATGTCGACTGCTCTCTCGGGCGTCGGCGGCGAGAACCGTGAGCGGCTCTCATACTTCCCGGCCGATATCCGGATTTCCTTCCAGGCAAGATCCAAGTTGCCTCCAAGTCCTCTCCAAGGGGCCGGATGAAGGATCGGTCTCGTTGAAGCGAGAAACCGATGGAGGTGTGGAATGACTGTTCGCATCGATGACCTGGACGGCTCCGCCGAGGTCTCTGACGAGGTACTGGGCGCCGTGGTCGGCGGTCGGCCGCCGATGACGCCCCCGACCCCGAGGTACGCCTCTTCGCTCGGCAACGGCACCCAGGGCGACCCGCTGCCCGACATTTCCTGAAAGTAAATGGATGGTGCCCGTACGGGTGCACGGGCACCATCCGCCTTCCCGCGGAGAAACCCGTGATCCTGGTAATCAGCAGAAAAGAAGACCTCGCGGTCAACCTGGTCCTGCCCGAACTCACCGAGCGAGGAATCGAAACGCTCTGGTGGGATCCGGGCGACTATCCCACCGAGAGCCGGATCACCTCGCGCCTGACCGGCGGGCGGTGGCGGCACACCCTGGTGACGAACGGCACCGAGTACGACTTCTCCCTCTTCAGCGCCGTCTGGAACCGCAGGCCCTCCCGGCCCAGGGCGGCGGACATCGTGACGGACGAGACGCACCGCGACTACGTCCGGAAGATCGCGCGCTTCCACCTCAACGGGTGGGAGGACACCCTGGACGCGCGCTGGTTCCCCGCCCGCACCGCCGACGTGCTCCGCACCCAGAACAAGCTGCTCAACCTCGCCGCCGCCGCCGAACTCGGTTTCACCGTCCCGGAGACGACCGTCACCAACAGCCCCGAAGGACTCATCGAGGTCTGGGAGGAGACGGAGGGCCGGATGATCGCCAAGGAGGTCGAGTTCGTGGAGTTCGGGATCGACGGCATGGGCCACAACTTCTACACGACCCCGGTCTCCCGGCGGCATCTCACCGGCAGGCACCGCCTGGCCCACGCCCCCGTGATCCTGCAGCCCTACGTGGACAAGGCCGTGGAGCTGCGGATCACCGTCGTGGGCGACCAGGTCTTCACCGCCGAGATCCACTCCCAGGGCTCGAAGGCGACCCGCCACGACTACCGGCACTACGAAGGCCACTTCTCCAAGTATGCCGTCCACGACCTGCCCAAGGACATGGAACGGCGCTGCGTCGAACTGGTCCGTTCCCTGGACCTGGCCTTCGGCTGCATCGATGTGATCCTCACCCCGGAAGGCGAGTACGTGTATCTGGAACTCAACCCCAACGGACAGTGGGGATGGATCGAGGAGTTCACCGACCTGCCCATCTCCAGGGCGATCGCCGACTGGCTAGCCGCCGGAGAACCCGCCGTCGGGGCGGACGGGCCGACCCGGCAGGAGGTCCCGGCGTGAGTGGGTTCCCCGAGACGCTCGCCGGGGCCGTCGAACTGCTGCGCGAGCTGCCGCGCAGACGTGAGGCCGTACCGGACGCCCGGGAGAGGGTCTCCGCGTGGCGCGCGGCCCACCCCGAGAGCCTGGCCCAGCTCGTGGTCGACGTACGGCCCGGCACCCCGATCGTCGACTACGACCTGGTCCTCGACCACCCCGACGGCGGCTGCGTCGCCATCACCGCCCCTGCCGAGGACGGCGTCCCGTGGACGGCCGAGCACTCCACGCACTGGGCCGCGAGCAACGTGCTGTCCGTGGACGGCCAGCAGCTCTCCGTACAGACCGCCCTGTTCACGCTGAAGGCGCTCGCCGACCGCGACCGGACCGTGCACGACGACCTCATCGACTACTGCCTCCTCATCCTGGAGAGCTGGCAGGAGCCGGCCCCCTCCCAGGAGGAGCTCCAGCGGGCCTCCGACGACTTCCGCAGGCATCGCGGCCTGCACAGCCGCGCCGACATGCTGCGCTGGCTCGAAGAGGTCGGCCTGACACCCGGCGCCTACGACAACCACCTGCACTCGCTGGCCAAGATGCGCGGTTTCCGTGCCCGTAGGGAGGCCGAGTCGGCCGAGGCCTACTTCGCGGAGCACGCCGCGGAGTTCGACCGGGTCTCGGCGGTGTGGGCGACCGGCTCCGAGGAGCGGCTGACGGAGCTGGCCGGGCGCGACGACCCCTTCGCCGCGCTCGGGGAGGCGGTCGCCCGGCCGGTCGGGGACCTCACCGTCCACGTGGCCGACCGGTCGGCGTCCGAGCTGCCCGCCCCGCTGCGCGAGCTGGGTGAGGGCGAGGCCATCGGTCCGGTGCCCCACCGGGACGGATTCCTGTTCGGAGCCGTACGGCGCCGCGACCCCGCGCGCCCCGACGGGCCGACACTGGCCGCGGCGGGCAGGGCCGCCTTCACCGCCTTCCTCGCCGACCGGCGGGCGAAGGCCAGGATCGAGTGGTACTGGCTGTGACCCGTCCCCGGCTCAGGCCGGAGCCAGCACCCCGTCACGGAGTTCGAGGACCCGGTCGGCCAGCGTGATCAGGGCGGGGTCGTGCGTGGCGACCAGCGCCGTGACGCCCTCGCTGCGGACCAGGGCGCGGATCAGCCGCATGATCTGGCGGCCGGTCTGCGAGTCGAGCTGGCCGGTCGGCTCGTCGGCGATCAGCAGCCGGGGACGGTTGGCCAGCGCCCGCGCGACGGCCACCCGCTGCCGCTGGCCTCCGGACAGCTCGTAGGGCCGCTGGTCGGCGTGCTCGGCCAGCCCGACGAGGGAGAGCAGCACCCGCACCCGGTCCTCACGCGCGGCCGTCGGTGTACGGCTGAGCCGCATCGGCACCCCGACGTTCTCGGCCGCCGACAGCACCGGGATCAGCCCGAACGACTGGAAGACGAAGCCGACCACGTCCCTGCGCAGGGCCAGCAGCCCCTCCTCGGGCAGCGCGGTCACCTCGTGCCCGGCGACCGTCACCCGGCCCGCGTCCGGCCGGTCCAGACCGCCGACCAGGTTGAGCAGGGTCGTCTTGCCCGACCCGGAACGCCCCCTGACCGCGACCAGCTCCCCGGGGGCCGCCTCGAAGGACACCTCGCGCAGGGCGACGACCTCCTTGGGGCCACTCCGGTAGACCCTGCGCAGCCCCTCGACGGCGACCAGCGACTCCTCAGTCCCCATCCTCGTCCTCCATCTCGCCGGCCTTCCTGCCCGGACCGTCGGCGACCTCCTCAGGCCAGACGCCGATGTGGTCGCTCTCCAGCCGCAGGCGGACGCGGCGTTCCATGTTCAGCTCGCTCGTGAAGTCCCTGGGCAGCTGCAGGCGGCCGACGCGGTCGAGCACGGCGTACTCCTCCGCGACGACCAGCCCGTCCGAGGAGGCGCGGCGGAGCGTCTCGCTGCTGGTCCGCCCGTCCCTGATGCCGACGGTCCGGTCCACCTGCCCGGAGACCATGGCGTCGTGGGTGACGATCACCGTGGTGACGCCGAGTTCGCGGTTGGCCCCGCGCAGCGCGGCGAACACCGCCTCCGAGCTCTCGCTGTCCAGCTCTCCGGTCGGCTCGTCGGCCAGGACGACCTGCGGGGAGTTGGCCAGGGCGACCGCGATGGCCACCCGCTGCTGTTCGCCGCCGGACATCTCCGCCGGTCTGCGTTTGGCGCAGTACCCGACGCCCAGCAGGTCGAGCAGCTCCGTGGCCCGGTCGCGCCGCCGTCTGCCCGCCAGGCGCGTCGGCAGTTCGACGTTCTCCGCGGCGCTCAGGTAGGGCAGGAGGTTGCGTGCGGTCTGCTGCCAGATGAAGCCGACCACCTGGCGCCGGTACCTCAGCCGGTCGCGCGCCGTCATCGCCAGCAGGTCGACCCCGGCGACCCTGGCCACCCCGGCGGTCGGCACGTCGAGCCCGGACAGCACGTTGAGCAGCGTGGACTTGCCCGAACCCGAGGCTCCGACGATCGCGACCAGCTCACCCTTCTCGATCAGCAGGTCGAGACCCTGCAGGGCGACCACCTCGACGCCCTCGGTCTTGTAGATGCGCACCAGGTTGTCGCACAGGATGTGCGCGCCCTCCCCGAAGGCGGGGCCGTGCCGTACGGCCTCGGCCTCAAGCTCCGCCAGCGAGGTGTCCGCCAGTCCGCTCACCGTCACTCTCCCTCTCTCAGGCGCGGGGCGACCGCGCGCCCGAGCGTCGCGTACACGAAGGCCCCGAGGACGGCCGCCGCCGCCAGGCCCGCGGTCAACAGGACCGGTGTGGTCAGGTCGGCGGGATAGACCTCGACCGCGAGACCCCCGGTGTAGGCCCGCAGGTCGATCCCGGGCCCCAGTACGGCGGGCAGCGCGAGACCGAGCAGCATCCCGGCCAGCGCGGTCAGCACGATCATCGGGGCGATCTCAAGCACGGTCAGGCGGCGGGCCTGGGCCGTCGACAGTCCCAGGGCCCGCAGGTGGGACAGGGTGCCGGTGCGGTCGGCGCCGCCGGTCACCAGGGCGACGAGCACCGCGGCCAGCGCGTAGCAGACCAGGGCGATCGTGACGACGGTGAAGGCCCGTTCGATCGTCGCGGTGAACGGCGCCCCCTCGATGTCGGCGAGGACGTCGTCGAGGCTCGTCACCTGCACGTCCGGCATGCCGGCCGCGGCCCTCAGCTGTTTGGCGTCCATGCCGGCGCCGTCGATGAACACCGTGTTGACCGGGGAGCCGTCCGGCGGGGCCACGACCAGGGGGCCGCCGCCGTACACGCGGGACAGACCGGTGACGACACCGCCGGGGGTCAGCGCGCGCGAGGTCTTGGCGACCAGTTCGATCGGCCCCCGGCCTGCGAGGTCGGGCGAGACCAGCACCGGCGCGTCCGGCAGGACCAGAGGGCTGCCGGACAGCAGAGCCCGGTAGGCGCGCGTGTCGACGCCGAGCACGATGACCTGCTGCATGTCGGGTCTGACCATGGCGGTGCTCCGCGTCGCGGGGACGACGTTCCCGACCCCGGGGACCTGCCTGATCCGCTCGACCGCCTCCGGGGTGAGGGGCAGGGCGCTGTCCAGCCGGGCGCGGGCGCCGACCTGCTGCCACCCCGAGGCCTGCTGCGTCGTGGCCAGCCCGCCGGAGATCACGGTGCCGAACACCGCGACCGCCAGCGCGGGCAGCAGGATCAGCACCGACAGCGTGGCGGCGGGCCTGGCCCTGGCCGCGAGGGTCAGGCCGAGGAACGGCACCGCGGGCCGCAGCCTGGCGGCCAGCCGTACGGCCAGGCGCAGCGGGTAGGGGTAGCAGCGCAGCACGACCAGCGCGACGGCCACGGTCAGCCCGGCGGGCACCAGGATCAGGAAGGGGTCAGAGCCCCGTTCGCCCGTCTGGGTGGTGAGTCCGCGCTGACGCAGCAGGTAGGTCCCGGCGAGGGCGAGCACGACGACCGCGGCCTCGGCGGTGATCCGCCGGGGCGAGGGGCGGGAGGTCGCGACGTCGTCACGCCGGTCGGCGCGCGGCCACCGGTGGTCCAGGGCCTGCCCGGCGGCCAGCAGCGCGGTGACGGCCACGACGACGAGCGGGCCGAGGTGCACGAAGAGGGTGAGCGGTCCGGGCAGCGCGTAGGACAGGGCGTAGCCCACCGCCCCGGCGGGCACCGCGACCGCCGCGACCGTCGCGGCGGTCGTCGCGGCGATCCCGGGCAGGGAGGCTCCCCTGGCCCGGATGAGGACCAGGCTGTGGCGCATGCGTTCGGCCAGCAGCCGTACGACCAGCGCGATCACACCGAGCGACACGGTGAGCAGGCCACCGATGACGAACAGCAGCAGCGACTCCGCCACGCGCATCCGGCTCAGGTGTTCGTCGAGCAGGAAGTCGAGCCCGGTGTCGAGGGAGCCGGGCGAGGTGCCGTCGAGCACGACCGGGACGGCCCCCCGGAAGGCGCGCACCGCCTCGGCGAGTTCGGGTGCCCGCAGGGTCGTGACCGCGGGGCCGTTGACGCCGATCACCCACTGGTAGGTGACGTTGGGGTACATCGCGCCCAGCTCGGGCAGGGCGGTTCCGGCGACCAGCCCGGTGGCGTACCAGTCGTCGGTGTCGGCCCCGGGCTTGCGGATCTTCATGACCCGGCGGAAGGCCTCGTTGTGCCGCCAGTAGCCGCTGTCCGGCTCGATCGGCTCGAACAGCCCGGTGACCGTGGCCGACAGCTTCTGCAGGCCGCCGAGCTGCACCGTCGAGCCGACGGGCATCCGCATCTCCTCGGAGGCCTGCTTCGCCAGCGCCACCTCGAACAGCGGTCCGTCGTCCAGCTTCTTCGGCTCTCCCGGCGGACGGCCCTCAACATAGCGGACATACCGCTCGGTGCCGGAGACCCAGCCCAGGTTCAGGTACTGGTAGGAGCGCACCTCGCCGTCCACGGCGAACACGGGGTTCTCGCTCTTGCGCACCATGTGGTGGCTGCTCCCGGCGCCCTGCGCCGCCACGGCCCGGCGGAGTGCGGAGGGCAGTTCCGCCCTGAACCTCCGGTCCGCGTCCAGCAGCACGGCCGGGGTGAGCGGCTCCTGCGGGGGACCGTTGCGCCTGCTGACCACCGTCAGGTCCGTACGCTTCGGCTCGCTCTTGGCCATGGCGTCACGCAGTGCCTCGTCGTAGGCGGTCTGGGTGACCTTGGGCACGGCGGCGACCAGCAGGCAGGCGCTGAGCACCAGCAGGCCGAGCACGGCGGCGACGCCCCGGTTGACCCGTACCTGTGTCCAGGGGTTCATCGGTCCTCCCCGATCCGCAGGGCGCCGCCCATGCCCCGGCGCCGCAGCGCACGGGCCAGCACGGCGACGATCGCGAACAGCAGCACGGCGACCGTGACCAGCAGCCCCAGCGTGGCCGGCCACGGGATGTCCAGCAGCACCCTCGGGGTCACGGCCGTGGCCTGGCCCGTCAGCACGATGTACGGCACGACCAGCGACGCGACGACCACGGCGACCCCGGTCCCGGCCGCCAGGGACAGGCCGATCAGGAAGGCCTGTTCGACCGCGAGCATCGTGAACACCTGCCGGAAGCCGACGCCGAGGGCGCCCAGGATGGCGAACTCGGACGTTCGCTCCCTGGCCGCGACGGCGGCGTTGACGACGAAGCCGAGGACGGCGAAGGAGAGCGCGGCCAGGAAGCCGAGCGTCAGCGCCCCCCTGAGCCCGCCGGCGAGCGGGTCGTCCCTGAGGCCGTCGGCCAGCGAGGACAGGTCGACCACGGTCGTCTCCCAGCCGGGGTGGCGGCTGAGTTCGGCGGCCGCCCCGGTGGTCTCGGCCCCGTCCGTGCTCAGCCACCACTCGGTCGGCATGCGCGGGTTGCGATGGCCGAGCATGTCCCACGCCTGCATCGTCTGCCAGTCCAGCAGTACGGCGGGCACGCCGGACGTCGTCCCCGGCACCCCCTCCACGATCCCGGCGACCTTGATCACGGTGGTGTGCCGGTCGAAGGTGACCTTGGCCGTCGCGCCCGTGGTCAGGCGGAGTTTGGCGGCCAGGTCGGCGGTGAGGACGATCGGCAGCGGGCCGAGATGGTCGCCCTGCGGGGTTCCCTCGCTGAAGAACACCGTCTCCTCCCGCACCTCCTTCGCCACGGGGGTGACCGTGACCCGCTGCGGGGCGAGCGCGTCGAACGGTTCGCGGCGCGGCGGGGCCTCGAACGAGGCGGTGAACAGCCCCTCCCCGGTCTCGAAGCCACGCTCCTTGGCGGTCGTGGCCGAGAGCCCGTGGACCAGCCGCGTCCCCTCCGGCACGGTGATCTGGGCGCCGTCTCCCGTCCTGACGCCGAGCACGGCCGCCTCGAATCCGGCCCCCTCGATCGGCAGCGGCACGTCGACGACGATCGCGGCGACGGTCAGCGGGTAGGTCAGCCGCCCGCTCCGCCCGCGCAGCGGCGTCAGGTCGAGTGCCGTCTCCCGCTCCCCGAGGCCGGGGAAGAAGCGGACGGGATACCTCGTGCCCGCGCCGTCGGCGAGCGTCAGCATCAGCCCCGTGTTGGTGTAGTCCTCGGTCTTCGCGGGGTCCTGGACGGTGAGGCGGGTCCGCACGAGCAGCCGGTCGGGGCGTCCGGGGACCGCCAGGCCGGGCAGCTTCGGGCGGGCCGCGGTGAGCCCGCGGGCGAGCGTGCCGATCGTCTCCTTCGACAGGTCGGGACGGAGCTTGAGCATGCCGGGCAGCTCGCTCCCGTCGACGGCCAGCAGGGTCGTCTCCTCACCCGCCAGTTCGCCGCCGCTCTGGTAGACCGGGCTGAGCGAGGTCACGCCGGGCAGCGACGTGTAGGCCGCCGCCCTGCCGAGCGGTCCCAGTTCGGCGTTCTCCGGCGGCGCGGCCACCCGCAGGTCGGCCCCGGCCTGGTGCCTGGCCTGGTCCTCCTGGGAGCCGCGCCAGGTGGCGGTGGTCGCCATGCTGACCACACCGATCGCGACGGCCATGGTCAGCAGCAGCGCGGGCCCCGAGTAGCGTCCCGGACGGCGGCTGACCTGCCAGGCGCCGAGCGCGGGCGCCAGGTCGACGCGGCGGGCGGCGAGCCGTTCCGCGATTTTGGAGACGGGCGGCACGACGCGCAGCCCGATCACGCCACCGCAGAGCAGGGCGACGGCGGGACCGGCCACGATCAGCGGGTCGATGCCCAGTTCGCCCCCGGCGGTCGCGGTGACCGGGGCGCCGTAGTGCTGCAGCTGCCACACCGCGAGCGCCGCGACGACGAGCAGCACCACGTCCGCGCCCGCCCTTTGGAGCGGGCCGTACCGCTGGCCGCGCCCACGCGCCGTCTGCTCGGCCACATAGGTGCGGCGGGAGCCGCTGAGCGCGGGCAGCGTCATCAGTACGGCGCAGCCGAGCGCCACCGCGACCGAGACCACGTAGGCGGCGAGGTAACCGGACGGCCCGACGTCGACCGCGACCGACGTGCCCGACGCCCCCGCCCAGGGGATGGCGTTGACCGCCCTGAGCAGCGGCAGGGCCAGCGGTGGGGCGAGCGCGGCGCACGGCAGCGCGACCAGCAGCGCCTCCCCCGCCGCGAGCAGCGCCAGCCGTACGGCACCGCCGCCCCGGGAGCGCAGCAGCGCGGTCTCCGTGCGCCGGTGGTCGGCCAGCAGCCGGGCCGTCAGCGTCAGCGCGTAGGCGGCCAGCAACAGCAGCTGCAGCACCGGCACGAGCATGGTCGAGCGGGCGACCAGGGTCGCGGTCGCGAGCTGGTTCAGCCGCTCCGGCAGGCGGGTGGCGAGTGTGCAGCCCTCACAGCCCGGCCTTCGCTTGAGCACCCCCTGCATGGCGCCGACCTCGGCGGCCAGGGGACGCAGCCCCTCCCTCGGCAGGGAGCGCAGGTCGGGAACGGCCAGCCAGGAGACCGAGGTGCCCGCGGCGAACCGGTCGAGGAACACCCCCTCGGACACCATGAGCGGTCCGTGGGTGACGTAGCCGCCGACCTCGATGCCCCGGGTGAGCAACGGCTGGCCCGTCCAGCGGCCCGAGTGGGAGTCCTTCAGTTCGAAGACACCGACGATCCTGACGCGGACCTTCGACTTGTCGAGTCGTCCCTCGACCGTGAAGGAGTCCCCGACGGCCATTCCGGTGTCCCGCGCGACGACGCCGGTGATCGCGGCCTCGACGACCTCGGTCCCGGTCTTCGGCCAGGCGCCCTTGACGAGCCGGGCGTGCTCGGCGAGACCCTGCTGGGTGCCGAACCTCAGCAGCTCCGGCTTGGACCTGCGCTCCTGGCCGGGCATGGCGTAGGAGTCCGACTGACCGTGCACCGTGACCACGACGGGCAGGCCCGCGTAGGTCTCGGCGACCTGCGCGCGCAGGGCCTTGTCCGTCGCCTCGAAGGTGCCCTCGTGCACCGGCGCGTTGACCATGGCGCCGGAGACCTCGATGGGAACGGTCTCCAGCGTACGGCGGACACCCGCGTCGACCACCGAGGTGGCGTAGACGCTCAGCCCGACCAGTGTGGTCGTGGCGAGCAGGATCGCCCCGAAAGCCGCGAACAACAGCAGTGGTTCACTGAGCGCGCGGCGCACGACCAGTGCCGTAGGCCTCGGCATGGCACCGCCTCCCCGAGCAGCGATTACATCCGTTGCCGCCACATTCCGGGTAAACGGCACTCCGGAACAAGTTCGGGCAGCGCACAGTGATGGAGCTGATATTTCAGGGCAATGTCAACGTGATATCGATCTCATGACATTAGGCTTTTCCCGCCCTATATCCGCAGCTCAGCGGGCCATTTCGGAACGTCCAACATTGCCGTTCAACACCGGTTACCCCCCGAAAGGGCATGTAACCGGACAGTAGGATTCGGGCGTGGGACACCATATCTGCGCTCTTGTCGTGGCCGGGCGGATCGACGCCGACCGAGCCCGTTCGGTGGGGCTGCGCGCCGAACTCGTGCGCGACGGCGTCAGCGTCCTCCCGATCGACCACTACTTCTCGGCCTACTGGGCCGCGACCCGGGACCGTGACACACGACTCGACCTGCCCGAGGGCCTCCCCGCCACCTTCCCCGGCGAGACGGTGCTGTGCGACCTCGTCCGCGAGGTGACCGGCGCCGAGGAGCCACGGTTCGCGATCATCCAGACCGAGTACTTCGCCGGCTTCGGCGACCAGTGGGCCGTCGCGTTCGCCGGTGAGCGACGGCTGACGACCTGCCAGGCCTCGATCAACGACGCCCTCGCCCTGCTCGGCGTCCAGGCGTCACCCCCGATGGACGAGTTCGACACGATCGGCCTCGGCACCTACCGAAGCAACCCCGACCACCTGGACCGCTACGCCGACCTCTGCGACGAACTCGGCGTCTGACCGGGCGGGGAATCAGCCCGAACTCAGACCGGCCGCCTGGCTCAGACCGGCCAGAAGGTCCTCGTTGAAGCTTCTCCACGAGGAGACCTCACAGATGGGACCCAACGGGTCGATGCGGTCCAGCAACTGACGGCGATGCTCGGGAAAACGCTTCTTGAACTTGTCCAGCCTCCGGCCGGACAGCCCCGAGGCCAGAGCGAGCTTCTCGGCGAGCATGGCCTTGGGGTCCGGAATCCTCTCCACGGACGCCGGCTTCGGGAGCCCCAGGTCCATCCTGCCGTTCGGGTTTCCCGCGACCTGCCGGATGTTGCGCTCGTCCAACATGAGCCACGCCTCGGTCATGCGAATCGGGATGGCTCCCATGAAGGGAGTGTCCGGCATGACCGCCTCGACGGCCTGTCTGATCTCATGCAGACGACGCTCCCTGCCGTCGCCGTCGGCGTCACGGTGGACGATCACAAGCTCGTAGACGCCGCCGATCTCCTTGATCGTCTCCAGTTTCGACCTGACCGTCCTCTGGCGCGACTGGGGGAATCTCTCCGTGAGGGGATCGGTGACGACGACCCTGAAACCGTATTCGGTCGCTATACGCCTGATATGAGTTGTGATACCGCCGTCACTGCTTCCTTCGCCAAGAAACAAGACACGCAGAATCACGCGATCCCCAGGGTGAGTTGAGCTCCGGGCGGGGCCGTAAGGTAAGGCAGTATATCCGCCTTGGTAACGGCCCTGCCTGTCGAATTCTCATTGTCCCGCCAGGAACCCGCGAGAGGGCGCAGTTGGAGCGCGCGCGTCATCGTGCCGTCCGGCGCCTGCCGGATATCCGCCTCGGCGAAAAGAAGATCCTGGGGATCGACCAACTGGACGACCGCGGGCGAATGGGTGTTCACAATCACCTGTCGGAATGGATTGTCCGGCCCCGGCGCCTCTTCGGCGTCAACCGCCAGATCTTCCACCAGATGGACCATCGCATTGAGATTGGCCGGATGTATGCCGTTCTCTGGCTCTTCCATGCACAGAAGACCTTCGACCGACGGGTCCTCCAGGAGAACGCAGAGAGCCAGAAAGCGGAGGGTTCCCTCGGACAGGCTCCTCGCGGGCAGGGCGAGCCCGCCCGACTCGACGAGCTGTACCGTGAGCAGTTCCCGCACGTCGTCCTGGTCGACCCGAAGACCTCTGACGTCGACACCCGACAGGTCGGCCAGCCGACCGGCGACCCTCGCGTAGACCCGCTCCGGGTCACCGTCCTCGTAGGCGATACGGAAAAGCGCCGCCGCGAGATGCCGCCCCGTCGGATCCATCTGACGCCGGTCGACGTAGCGGTCGGCCGTCCGGAGCGCGGAGGGTTCGAGGGCCAGCCGCCGCCAGGACTGCATCTCCCTCCTGGCGGCCAGAATGGTGGGGTCTTCGCTGCTCGTGACCGTGCTCACGACCGTCGCCGGGGCCCGGGACGCGGCGGCGGGAATCGACTTCCACCTGTTCACACCGTCCTGGTGGATGCTGATGATCGGCTGACCGTCGGCGTCCTTCGTCGTCGAGATGAAGGCGGTGCCCGCCCTGCGCCCGTGAAGCACCGCCTTACGAAAGTGACCGGCGCTGTGCCTGAAGCGGAGCTTGTCCGGTGCGTCCCCCAGCCTGATGTGCTGCAGGTTCTCCGTCAGAAGGCTCAGGCGGCCGATCTTCTCGATTCCCCCTGGGGGAATGTAGCCGATCTCCAGCTCGTAGCGCAGAAAGGTGGTCGTAGGCGTGGCAGGACGGCCGAAATCGTCTTCGATCTCGCCCGGGACGATCATCTCCACCGCGAACCGCATCGTGTGATGGGCACCGGAATATCCGTTCCAGAATAGGTCGCGAGGATCACCCAGGCGTTCACCGTGAACACCGCGAACCTCCTGGGCGGCTTCGATCAGAGACTTGTCCGCCAGCAGGCTGATGAATTGAATGGCGTCGAAGATATTCGACTTTCCGGTGCCGTTGACGCCCGCGATACATGTGAAAGGACCAAGATCCACCTCGAACTGCAGGAGATTCTTGAATCCGTCGACCTCTAGTCTTGTAAGCATCAGCGCCTTCCCACCCGCCCCATGTTATCGACGGGAGGGAAGCACGTCCCACCGGACGACGTGTCCCTTACGAGAAATCAGCCCGTCAGGGTGTTGCTCGGGGAGTGGGTGGTGCCAACCCTGAACCACACGGCGCCGCCCATGTCGCCGCAGTGCGAACCCCAGTCGGCCGACAGCAGGTCCACCAGGAACAACCCCCGGCCGCCGAGGCCGTCCGCCGTCGCCTCCCGTACGGCGGGGCCGCCCGTCGCCGACCCGGCGTCGAGCACCTCGACGTGGACCATGCCGTTGCCCACGCCGACACGCACCGTCACCAGCCCCTCCTCGTGACGTGCCGAGTCGGAGTGCACGACGGCGTTGGTGACCACCTCGCTCAGCAGCAGCAACACGTCGTCGAGGAGGTCGGCGCAGGACGCGCCGTCAAGGTCCTCAAGCAGCTCACGCACCCACGCACGGGCGTCGGGAACCGAGGAGGGCGTGGCCGCGAACGCGCGCAGGCCGACCGGGCGGACCGTACCCCACCGGGCGTCCCAGCTCGCGTCCCACCGCGCGGCCCAGCACCTGGCCCAGCAGGTCGCCCACCGCCCCGGGGTCCTCTCCCGGCACTCACCCTCAAGGAACACGCACGGACGAGATTGCCGATGCGCCGTCATGGACATTTCGCGTCCTCATCGTCTCCTCGTCATACCCCCCGTCCGAACGTCAGGGGATGCCCAACAGCCGTACCGAAGCACCATCTCCCTGGGACCAACACAACGCAATCCGTAGGAACCTCCGTAGAGCTACGTAATCCACCGAAAAACTGGTGTTCACAACCACTATGAGTTCACTTACGCTTTCACTCCACGTGGTGCTGCACGGCGATGCGGACAGGGGCATGCGATGGCCACGGCTCCAAGGCACGAGGCGTACGGTCCGGCGCGAACGGCGTCACCCGTCCTCGTGGGACGTGAGACCGAGCTGGAGTCACTGACCGCGACGCTCTCCGAACAGCCCGCGGTGGCCATGATCGAGGGCGAGGCCGGAGTCGGCAAGAGCAGGCTGCTGAGAGAGCTGCTCGGCCGTCCCCCGCTGCGGAACCTGCGCATCATGCTCGGCCGCTGTCAGTCTCTGCGGGAGCCGTTCCTCTACGGTGCGGTCATCGAGGCGCTCGGCGGCCTCGCCCACCCGCCCGTCCCGCCCTCCCTGGCCCGCAACCGGCTCAACCCGGTCACCGGCGTGCTGCGCGCGCTGCTGCCCGAACTGTCGGCCTACCTGCCCGAGGCGCCGGAGCCGACCGGCGACCCGCGGTCGGAACGCCACCGGCTGTTCCGCGCCGTCAGGGAACTGCTCTCCGGCGTCGGGCCCGCGCTGCTCGTCGTCGAGGACCTCCAGTGGGCCGACGACGGCTCACGGCACCTGCTCCGCTTCCTGATGGCCGACCTGCCGCGCAACCTGTCGATCGTGGTCACCTACCGGCGCGAGGACGTGCCCGGCGGGGTGCCGCTGGGCAGCGCCTACCGTCCCCCGCCCGGCGCGGCGAGCATCCTGGTGAACCTGCGCCCCCTCGACCGCGCCCAGGTGCGCGTCCTGGCCGCAGCCCTCCTCGGCAGGACCATCTCCACCCGGTTCGCCGGAAAACTGTACGAACGCACGGCCGGCATCCCCTTCGTCGTCGAGGAGACCCTGCTCGCCCTGCGCGACTCGGCCGAGGGCGGCCGGGCGACCCGGCAACTGCTGGAGAACGTCGAGGTCCCGGTGCTGCTGCGGGAGGCCATGGCCGAACGCCTCACCGGCATGCCCCTGCCCGCCGTACGGCTCGCGCAGGCGGCGGCCGTACTGGAGACGCCCGTCGACGCCGGGCTGCTGAGCGAGGTCGCCGGGCTGACCGAACGGCGTTGCCACGAGGCCCTGGCCTCCGCGCTCGGCAACGGCGTGCTGTACGAGATCGACGAGCGCTCCTACGGCTACCGCCACTCGCTGGCCCGGCAGGCCGTCTACGACACGCTGCCCGGCTACGACAGGCAGCGGTTGCACGCCCGCGCGCTGCGGGCGCTCGAACACCGCGTCCCCAGGCCCGTGGTGCGGATGGCGGAACACAGCCACCACGCCGGGGACGCCGCACTCGCGCTGCGCTACGGCGAGCGGGCCGCCGACCTGGCCGCG
>NZ_JBHSBC010000009.1:87357-170675 GCF_042650425.1 Streptosporangium jomthongense
CGGCGGCCACCGGCCTGCTCCAGCGCCTGCTGGGATACCCGGGGCTGCCCGCCCGCGACGTCGACCGGCTGGCGGTCAAGCTCGGCCAGGTCGCGCACACCGGCCTCGACCAGTACGACCCGGTGGCCACCCTGGAACGGCTGCTGAGCGACCCCCGGCTCTCGACCGCCGCCAGGGGCGAGGTGCGGCTCTTCCTCGGCATGCTCCTGGTGCGGCAGATCGGCGGTCTCGAAGCGGGCCGCGCCGTGATCGAGACGGCCCTCGACGAGCTCGGCGAACGCCCCCACCTGCTCGCCAGAGGGGTCTCCGTCCTGGCGCAGCCCTTCTACGGCACGGCTCCGGTGTCGCAGGTCCTGCTGTGGCGGGAACGGCTGCGCGAGCTGATCAGGGCCTCTGAGGGCGAGGTGCGCCTGTCCCTGCTGGCCAACCACCTGTCGTCGCTGCTACAGACCGGGGACCCGAGCGTCCTGCGGGAGCTGGCGTTCCTGTCGCCCCCCGCCCCGCTGACCACCGGCGAACAGCGGCACCTCGCCCGCGTGCACTGCAACATGGCCGACGCCTGCACCTGCGTCGGCCACCACGACCAGGCCAGGACCCTGCTGGAGACGGGCCTGCGGCTGGCCATCGACTCCGGGGCGCCGTTCGTCGTCAGCACCGCCCGCGCCTCCCAGGCCAGGCTCTCCTGGTTCCTCGGCGAGTGGAACGGCCTGGCAGAACGCGCGACCGACCTGCTCGACGAGTACCACGACCTGTTCCCCGTCGCCAGCGAACTCTCCCTCGTCCTCGGCTCGCTGGCGATCGTCCGCGGCGACTGGGAGGAGGCGGAGGAACGCCTGGCCGTGACCGGCGTCGCCGCCCCGCACGACGCCATCACCCCGATCGCCATCGGCGGCTTCGCCGGCCTGGCCAGGCTCAGGCTCGCCCAGGGGCAGAACGCGCTCGCCCTGGCCGAGATCGAACGCGGCCTGGCCGTCGCGCGCGCGAAGGGCGTCTGGTCCTGGACCGGGGAACTCGTCCCCGTCGCGGTCGCCGTACTCGTCGAGGTCGGCAGGACGGACGACGCCAGGCAGCTCACCCGGGAACTGGAACGCAACATCAAGGGCAAGGACACCCCGATGGCCGCCGCCGCGCTGGAGATGGCCGGGGCCTGGCTGGCCCGGGCCTCCGGCGACCTGGCCCTGGCCCTCGACGGTTACGAACGGGCCAGGGACCTCTACCGCGCGCTGCCCGCGCCGTACTACGCGGCGCTGGCCGCCGAACAGGCCGCGCTGTGCCGGATGGACCGGGGCGGCGCCGAGGCGGCGCGGGCGACCGAGGAGCTGTCCGCGCTGGCCGACGACTTCGCCGCGATGGGCGCGCCCCGCGACGCCGACCGGTGCAGGTACCGCCTGCGCAGTCATGGCACGGTCAAACCGTCCAAGCGGGGCCGCCGGGGGTACGGCGACGTACTGTCCCCCCGCGAACAGGACGTGGCCAGACTGCTGGCGAAGGGCCGGACCAACCGCGAGATCGCCCAGGCGCTGTTCCTGTCTCCCCGTACGGTCGAACAACACGTCGCCAGAACCCTCAAGAAACTCGGCAAACAATCCAGAACCGACCTGCTCGACGACTGACCCTTCTTCACGGGGGTCGTGGGGTCAGTGGGGTCCGTGGGTACGACGGGCAAAAACCACGTACCCCTACGGATGTCGTCCCGGATTGTTCGGCGTCCGCCGTCGGCACAGAGTTGTCCATGACGCCCTCCCACCTCGTGGAGTACGGAAAGGACTGCGGTGCCTCCCGGGACGGGCAACGGCGTCCCCCGTCTCAGCGGGGTCTCCTCGGTCGGTGGGAGGGCGGAAACGGCATCTTCCCCCACCCACCACACGAGGTTCGGGAGCCAGGGATCGGCAGTGCTGTTGGGAGCCGCCGGGTAAGGGCATCCCTGGATGCGAGTGGCCCCCGGGGCTCGGGAAACCCGGGGGCCTGGCGCACGTCTCTCCCAAAAAGCGCGGGAGACTCACGTCGATCCGTGCCCGGATCGGCCGTCGCCGACGGCGGGCCGTTCGCGGGCCGTGGTCAGGGTCTACGGCTGGAGTGCCGAGAAGACGCCCGCGCGGGCGGCTGCGGCAGCGGCGTCGGCAGCGCGTACCGCGTCGTGTTCGGTGACCGGCTCGTGGGTGACGAACAGCCGGTAGTAGACCGGGGCGACGGCCGTCCTGATCACGTCGGCGCCGTCCGTGCCCGCGGGCACCTCGCCCCGTTCGACGGCCCGCCGTACCACCTCGGCCGCCTGCTCGTGGCGGGCCGTGAAGAAGTCGTGCAGGGATCGCGCGGCGTCGCCGTTCTGCACGGCGGCCGTCACGAACGCGGCGGAGACCGGGCCGGCGACGGGGTCGGCGAACCCGCTCTGCACCAGCCGGACGATCTCCCGCAGGTCCTCCTGGAAGGAGCCGGTGTCGGGCATCGGCCACGGCTCCTCACGCGCGAGCTCCAGCGCGTCCGCGATCAGCCCCTCCACGCTCCCCCAGCGGCGGTACACGGTCGTCTTGTGGACACCTGAGCGGATCGCCACGTTCTCCACCGTCAGTCCGCCGTAACCGTGTTCGGCCAGTTCGGCGAGGGTCGCCTGCCGTACGGCGTCGCGCACGCGAGCGCTGCGACCACCGGGACGCTGCTCCAAAGTCTACTCCAGTTGCATTAGGCGCCTTGACCCTGCTAGCCTAAAGCAACACGAGTTGCGATTGGAGTTCTTCACTGACCACACAGCTCTCCCTCAAAGGAGTCTCGAAGTCCTACGGCGAACGCCGGGTCCTCAACCAGGTCACCCTCAGCGTCCGCCCCGGCGAACGCGCGGGGATCGTGGGCGAGAACGGTTCCGGCAAGTCCACGCTGCTCCGGATCATCGCCGGGACGGAGACGCCGGACGACGGCGAGGTGACGGTCTCGGCGGCGGGTGGCGTCGGCTATCTGAGCCAGACCCTCGGCCTGCCGGGTGACCACACCGTCCAGCAGGCGATCGACGCCGCCCTGGCCGAGCTGCGCGCGCTCGAACGCGACATCCAGGAGGCCGCCGAGGCACAGGACATGGACAGGTACGGCGAGCTGCTCACCGCGTTCGAGGCCAGAGACGGCTACGAGGCCGACGCCCGGGTGGACAAGGCGACGCACGGGCTGGGTCTGTCACGGATCGAGCGCTCACGCGTGCTGTCGAGTCTGTCCGGCGGCGAGCAGGCGCGGCTGGGGCTGGCGTGCGTGCTGGCGGCCTCGCCGGAGATCCTGCTGCTCGACGAGCCGACCAACCACCTCGACGAGGCGGCGGTGATCTGGCTGGAGGACCGGCTGCGCGAACACAGGGGCACCGTGGTGACGGTCTCACACGACCGGACCTTCCTTGACCGGGTGGCGACGGCGATCCTCGAAGTCGAGGACGGCACGACGACCAGGTTCGGCGGCGGTTACAGCGGGTTCCTCGCCGAGAAGGCGGCGGCCAGGCTGCGCCGGGAACAGGCCCACGCCGACTGGCGGGAGGAGATCCGGCAGGTCAAGGAGTTCGCCACGACCACCGCGCACCGCGTCGCCGTCGGCCGGGCCATGAAGGACAACAACAAGATGGCCTACGACCGCAACGCCGGGCGCGTGCAGAGCTCGGTGGCCTCACGCGTACGGCAGGCCCAGGAGCGCCTGCGCCGCCTGGAGGAGAACCCGGTCCCACGCCCGCCCAGGCCACTGCGCTTCCACGGCACGTTCACGCCCGCCGGTGGGCGCACGGGCACGCTCGTGCGCCTCGACCGGTTGCGGATCGCGGCGGGCGACCGGCTGCTCATCCACGGGCCCAACGGCGCGGGCAAGTCGACACTGCTCGCCGCGATCGCGGCCGAGGCGGGCGCACGGACCGGCTACCTCCCGCAGGAGGTGACGTTCGATCCGGACAGGACGGTCATCGAGACCTACGGCGGAGAGGAGGAGGCGCTGCTGGCGACCGGCCTGTTCCCTCCGGAGGCACTCGAACTCAAGGTCGGCGCCCTGTCGGTGGGACAGCGACGACGGCTGGCGCTGGCCGTACTGCTGGCGGGCGAGCACGACCTGCTGCTGCTCGACGAGCCCACCAACCACCTCTCGCTCACTCTGGTCGAGGAGCTCGAAGAGGCGCTCGACGGCTACGGCGGCGCACTCGTGGTGGTCACGCACGACCGGGCGCTGCGGCGCCGTTTCACCGGCACGGAGATCGAAGTCTCAGGGGGCGACATATGTTGATCAATGGTTCACCTTACGGCGTCGTCACCGGTTCCGACGGCGCGCTGTGGTTCACGCTCGTCCATCAGGGGCGGATCGGGCGGGTCGTGCCGGGCGAGGAACCCACGATCTTCCAGCTCGATCCCGCCGACGGTCAGCCCACGGTGATCACCACAGGGCACGACGGGGCGCTGTGGTACACGGAGTTCGCCGGTGGCCGGATCGGGCGGATCACCCTGGACGGCACGGTCACCGCCTTCGACGTGCAGTCGCCGTACGGCATCGCCGCGGGCCCCGACGGGGCCATGTGGTTCACCCAGCTCCAGGGCGACCGGATCGGACGTATCACCACGTCGGGCGACATCACCCTCCACCGGCTGCCGACCGAGGGCGCGATGCCGTCGGCGATCACGGCGGGTCCTGACGGCGCGCTCTGGTTCACCCTCAACCAGGGCGACGCGATCGGCCGCGTCACCGTCGACGGCGAGGTGACGCGGTACGCGCTGCCCACACCGGGCGCCGCCCCGGTGGGCATCTGCGCCGGACCGGACGAGGCGCTGTGGTTCGTGGAAATCGGCGCGGGTCAGGTGGGCAGGATCGACACCTCCGGCGCGATCAGCGAGTTCCCGCTGCCCGACCGCGCCGCCAGGCCGCACGCCATCGTGACCGGCCAGGACGGCGCCCTCTGGTTCACCGAGTGGGGCGCGGGCAAGCTGGGCCGCGTCACCACCGAGGGCCGGATCGAGGAGTATCCCCTGGAGGGCGCCGAACCCCACGGGCTCACGGTCGGGCCCGACGGCGCGATCTGGGTCGCGATGGAGTCCGGAGCCCTGGTTCAGCCCAGCCTCACGGCCTCATAACACTGCGTGGTCCAGTCGACGGTCACCAGGTCGTCGAAATCCCGGTGAATCATCGTGGTTATTCTCCCGATCAGGGAATCACCTCTCTCCGGCCCGAGCGTCTGAAAATAGGACGTCGAACGCAGGTAGGCACCGAATTCCGCGGCCCTGAGCGTCTCCTGCCACGGGAAAAGGACACTGCCGAGATATTCGAACCCGGGATGCGCGTCCAGTTCGTCGCCCGGCCAGGTCTCCGGGTCCTGGATCACCTCGGCCTCGGCCCTGGTGACCGGTTCGGCGGGCCGCTCAAGGTCGGACAGCCCGAAGTCGTCGTAGATCGCGCGGATCGCGGCGACGACCTCCTCCTGCCTGAGCGGGCCGCAGTTCCAGACCAGCCCCAGGAACCCGCCGGGCCGCAGCAGGGCGGCGGCCCGGTCCATCCGGGTCTCCGGGTCGGTCCAGTGCCAGGCCTGCGCGCTGACCAGCCCGTCGTACGGCCCGGCCGCCGCGAACGACTCGAAGGTCGCCACCTCGACCCCGACCTGTCCCCCGGCGCGGCTCGGCAGGATGGCCGCCATCCGGGGATCGGGCTCCACGGCCGTCACCGTGAGCCCCTGGTCGACGAGCCCCACCGTGGCCTTCCCCGTGCCCGCCCCGACTTCGAGCACCTTCGGCCCGGGGAGCCTGCCCGCGATGTACTCGAAAAGCTCGTCCGGATAATCCGGCCGAGCGTCGTCGTAAACCTGGGCGACACCCCCGAATGACAGAGCGTGCCGTTCCGTGTACGCCTTTTCGTCCTCCATGGAAATCACTCTATTGCCCAAAGGCTGATTTCGGCCCCCCGGGAGAGATTTTCCATCGATCACGGCGGAACAGCGATAAGGTCAAGAATTAACCTCATTCATAGAAACGACAGAGAACGCCGCCGACCTTAATTCGTGGTGTTATGACGATCTGGGGCCGGGCCGGCCTCCGCGATGCGGCCGCCTACCGGATCCTCCTCAGCCCGTGTGCGATCGCGCGCACCCGGTGTTCTGGACTCGCCGAAGCAAGGTCGGTCAGGCGGACATGATCCAGCAACGACCGGACCCCACACCTCCCTAGATCCGTCGCACCGCGCGTACCGCGCGGATCACCGCGGCCATCCCAGAAAGGCCGACCGTCAGGCCGACGGCAAGAAGGTTCAGGGGTCGAACGGCGCATCAGCTTCGACCCGGGCCCGGTCGGCGACACAGCACCATCGACACAAAAGGATATTTTCGATACATCAATAAATATCGCCCCTAATAAAGATCCGGCAAGACCCTAAAGGAATAATGATCACATCCATTTTCAGAGGGGTCACCTCAAGTGGGTTCACGTTGCATGAATTGTCTTTACTTACCGATTGACATGACACAAACAGAAATGTTTGACTGATCAAGTCTCATCTTCGGAAGGGGAAGCATGAACAGAAAGTCATCCGTTCTCGCCCTTGTCGGCATCGCAGCGGGATTGCTGACCTCACCCACTCCTGCTTTTGCCGACAGCAAGCCGAGCCCAGCGCACAAGAAGGTTCGCGTGACGACTGTCGAGGTTCCCTTCTCCAGCATCAAGGACTTCACCGGTTGGGTTCGCGTCGACTGGGGGCCCGGTTTTCCCGCAGAAGGCATCCGTCACGAAGATGCCACAGAGCCGATCAGCACTCCGGACCCGACGGCCCTCAAGGCAGCAAAATCCGTTGGATACGTATGCTCGCTGTACGTAAGCCAGGCCAACTACGTGGGCGATGACGAGGTCATACAAGTCAACACCACCGGCTCCTGCTCAGGGGCCTTCGTAAAGCAGGAGACGGAACTAAAATTCCAGTGGGACGAGGACGGCGGATATTGGGGATGGGAAGACTGGACCGGATGGACGAAGGGCGGATGGTCATCGTCCGCCAACGACGAGAATAGGTTCCAGGTGGACTGCGACGGTGGAGGATGGTATTACTACCGGGGAGTCGGTAGGCAGACCGCACAGAGTTCCGAGGACCTCAGCTACCACACGGGGCCCGATGTCTACGGAAACTACGCCTCCTACAGGTCAAACTGCGGGTAAAGTGACCTCTTTTCACCCTGTTTTCACAACTCCTCAGAGGTGACTTGATCGGGCGGCTGCGAAAAGCGTGCCAACCGGCCCGCTTATCAGCGCCGCCCGATCCGAGCTGCCCCACACCAGGGCGCCCGACCCATGAGGGTGAGAACCAGAATGCCGAAAAAGCGGAACAAAAAGGTAAGGGTGCTGCCAGCGGATCCGAACAGAGGATCCACCGACCCTATTGAAACATGGTCCCGCGGGTCTTTCGAATACCAACCCAAGCCACTCCCGCAGAACCGAATTGCCAGACTAGCCGAAATAGTCAGCCGGCGTCTTAGGTCAGGGATGTCACGTTGGATCCGACTGCGTTTTCGACGATAATGCATTTGGCCGACCGAATTTCCCCGAAGGCGACCTCCCGCAAGGCCTCTTTTCGAACGGCCGATGACCGAAATACGCATCGCCGAAAGGCGCCCACGACCGGCGATGGTCAGCCAACCGCCACTGATCCTCATGCGTGACGTTCGGTGATCATATGGATGTATCGGGATACCGCGGTATGCGATATTCGCAGAACGGCGGGCTGACCTCCGTCCACGAGCCAGACGTGAACAGGTACGGCTACGCGCGGATATGGCGCTTCGTCACTCGACAACACCAACTGGCTCAAGTCATCAGTCGAACCGAATGTGCCTGAGGCCCGTCGCCGCCCGGCGGACACGTCCCCGTAGTCGGCCGTCGGTGTTCGGGGCGAGCTTCAGGCCGGTCGAGGCGGCGATCCGGTCGGCGACCTGGGCGACGGTGATGTGGTCGGTCCAGATGTGCTCGGCGAACTCCTCACCGCGCAACCGCTCCAGGCACCGGTCGAGCTTGGCCACGGCGAAGCTCTCCCTCCTCAGGGCGACCTTGCGCCCCGCGAAGAACCGCACGACCTGGCCGAAGCCGCGCTCACGCAACCGCCGCAACACGGTCGCCCGGTCGGCCAGCAACGCGAAGTGCCGTACGTCATGGCCGTTATCCCGCAACCGGCCGACGATCTCCCCGAAGTACTCCGGCTCAACGACCGTCATCGGCACGATCACCGGCCCGTCGTGCTTGCCGAGGACCAGCTCAAGCATCTCGTGAACCCCACGCCGCCAGGCGGGCAGATCCTGGAAGTCACCCCGCAACTCCGGCGGCAGCATCCGGTGCAGACCGAACCCGACATGCTCCGGATCACAGATCACACTGCCCGGCAACCGCCGCCGAAGCTCATGAGCCGTCTGCGTCTTCCCGCCCCCAAAAGGCCCATTAACCCAAACCAACATCCCCCGACCCTACGACCCCATCCCCACATGCGCGGGGAGCACCAGTACGACATCACGCTCCCGATCAACCCCGGGGGACCATCCCCGCGTGCGCGGGGAGCACTTTCCAGTGGTGGGCGTCGATCCTGTCTAGTTGGGGCCGTCCCCGCGCACGTGGGGATGGTTCATCAGCGAGTCCCTTCCTCACCCCCTGAGCAAACAGAACGGGTGACCCGCCGGGTCTGCGAAGATCCTCCAGCCTCGGGGGTCCGTGTGGAGCAGGGTGGCGCCGAGGCTGAGGACCTCGTTCTGGGCCTGGTCGAGGTCGGGGACGTCGATGTCCAGGTGGAACTGTTGCGGGTGCGCGCTGTCAGGCCATCGGGGCGGCCGGTGGTCCTCCACCCGCTGGAACGCGAGCACACGACCGGAGCCGGTGTGCAGGGTCGAGAAGTCGTCGTCGACCGCCCACCGAGGATCGGGCCGATTGACCACGCCGCCCAGAAGCGCCCGGTAGAACCGTGCGAGTCCCAGAACGTCCGGGCAGTCCAGAACCACGCACTGCAGCCTGCCGATCATCGAAAACCCCTTCGCCAACAACCCGACAGCGCGCGGCCGTCCGCCCCACCGCGAGCCGAAACATCAGCCGTGCGGAGGCACGTCCACATCATGTGGCATGTCGACAAAGCGACCGTAGTGCCCCTGGAAGGCCACGGTGACCAAGGCCGTGGGACCGTTGCGGTCCTTGGCCACGATCAGGTCGGCCTCCCCCGCACGGGAGGACTCGCGCTCGGCGGCGTCGTCGCGGTGCACCAGGACGACAAGGTCGGCGGTGCGGGCGACGGGGGCGCACAGGTCGGTGTACATGTCCGGCGGCCGGTTGGAACCCGCCTCGGACGGGAGGTCGAGGTCGGTGGAGACGATGATGGGGACCTCCAGCCGTACGGCGAGCGCCTTGAGGGTCTGGACGGTTTCGGCGATCTCCTGCTCGTGGGTGCCACCGCGCGTGTCGGGGCGGATGTGCCGCAGGCCGTCGACGGCGACCAGGCGGGCCGCGGGCTCGTCGGTGCAGGCACGGGTGATGCGGGCGCTCAGCTCGCCCAGGGTCCAGTCGGCGGGAGTGGCCAGGAACAGCGGGGCTTCGGCGATGCGGGGTGTCACCTGGGCGAGCCTGTCGCGGTCGATGTCGTGCAGGGTGCCGCGGCGTATCGCGTGCCGGCTGACGCGGGCCTCGGCCGAAGCGATGCGGGTGAGCAGGTCACGCCGGGAGGACTCGTAGCTGACCAGCAGAGTAGGGGTGTCGTCGGTGAGGGCGGCGCCTCGGCAGAAGGCGAGCAGCAGGGTCGTGCTTCCCACGCCGGGACGGGAGGCCACGACGGACAGGGTGCCGGGACTCAGGGAGACGAGAAGGGCGTCAAGGTCGGTGATGCCCGTGAGGACACGGCCGGAAGGCCGACTCCGAACGGCGTCGAGGTGCTCTAGAAGACCGTGGAACTCCTCGCGGACCGAGGCTGGGGCGGGGTCGTAAGGCATGGCGGTCATCTTGTCAGCCGGTACCGACACCCACCGGTCGCCGCACGAGGACCTGTCAGCGGTTCCACAGCGCGGCGGCCGGTCATGACAGGTGACTCAGAGAAGCTTCCACTCCTGGTAGGGCAGGTCGTTCGAACAGTCCTGCTGGACCACGAGGACGCCGTCGGTGAGGTTGCCTCGCGGGACCGTCAGGCACTTGCCGCTGTGACGGGCGACCAGGCTGAAGTAGCCGTTGGGCCGCTGGACGAGCTTCCACTGCTGCTGGGTCGTGCGGTAGGTGGTGTCGCAGGCCTGCTGGATGACGGACGCCTGGTCAGTGGTGGCCCCTCCCTGGACCTCCAGGCACTTGCCGCTGTGCTGGGCGCGGATCGTGTAGTAGTTGTCCGCGACGAACCCATCCGCGAGGTCGCTGTTGTAGGCGGCGACGAGGTTCCACGTCTGGTTGTCGGGGGCGTCGTAGCAGTGCCACTGCTGTACGGGCTGCCCGGCGGCCTGGTTCGCGCCGGGGACGTCCAGGCACTTGCCGCTGTGGTTGACCATCAGCTTCGCCCTGAACAACGGGGCGGGGACCGAGGTCGCCGCCGACGCGGCGGGGGCGGCGGCCGGCATCGTCCCGCTGACCGCCAGGGCGCACAGACCGGCGGCGATTCGTACGGTGGAGATCGTTGCCTTCATCGTGATTTTTCCTTTTCGACCGATTCGGGAAGATCACTCAAGCATTTCCAACACCGTATGTAATGAATCAAACACGTAGGGCTTTGTCCATCGTCGATTTTCGCGCCCAGACTTCACGCCCAAGCCCCATGAAGGTCGTCAAGGTGCGGAAGCCGTACCACTCGGCCGGCGACCTTTCGACCACGAGTTCACCCCCGGAAGGGCATTTGACCTGGTGTTTGTGGTGGTCCTGGCACAGTCGGACACATGGCGCGCGCTCACTCCATCAGAGCCCGGATGACGATCACGACGGTGGTCGCGTTCGGCCTGGTCATCCTGGGTGGAGCGGCGACGATCTCGGTCACCTACCCTGCGCGGGTGCGGGCCCAGCTCACCGACCAGGCCGCCGCCGCCAGCCGCCACCTCACCACCATGATCGACAACCAGCGGTTCCCCGGGCAGATCCCACCGCAGGGCGACGTCCGGCTCCTGCAGATCGTGGACGACCAGGGCCGTGTCCTGGTTTCCTCCCGCAGGTTGGAGGGCCGTCCGCCACTGACGCGGGCCAGGCCGACCGGAGGCGACTCGCGGGTCGACGACCGGGTGTGCGCGGGGTCACATTGCATGGTGATCGTGGGCACCAGCAACCGCGCCACCGTGTACGGCCCGGTCGTGGCCTACGCCGCCATGGAAGAGCCGTTCATGGTGAACTCGCCCCTCCTGCCCGCCCTCCTGTTCGGCTCGTCCGCGCTGCTCCTGGCCCTGATGGGGTGGGGCACCTGGTACGGCGTCGGCCGCGTCCTGGCACCCGTCGAACGGATCAGGCAAGCCCTGGAACGGTTCAGCGCCGAGGACCTCAGCGGACGTGTCGAGGTCCCGTCCACCGGGGACGAGGTGGCCGAACTGGCCGCCACGGCCAACGAGACGCTGAACCGGCTGGAGAACGCCGTCGAACGGCAGCGCCGCTTCGTCTCCGACGCCTCCCACGAGCTGCGCACCCCGATCAGCGGTCTGATGGTGCGCCTAGAGGCGGGGATGGAGGAGCGTACCGAGGCCGACTGGCGGGCGGCCCTGGACGACGTGCAGCGGTTGGCCGACATCGTGCAGGACCTGCTGCTCATGGCCCGGCTCGACGCGGGGGCGCCCGTCTCGCAGGAACGCTTCGACCTGGGACGAATGGTCAAGGACGAGAGCGGGCGGCGGCCCTGCCGCCTCTCACTGACACTGGACGTCGAGCCCGGCGTGTACGTGCAGGGCAACCGGCTGCGGCTGGCCCGCCTGTTCACCAACCTGCTGTCCAACGCCGACCGGTACGGCGACTCGATGGTGCGGGTGGTCGTACGGGGCCACGGCGACGAGGCCGTACTGGAGGTCGTGGACGACGGTCCGGGGATTCCACCGGAGATGCGGGAGCGGGTGTTCGAACGGTTCACCCGGCTTGACCGCACCCGCTCACGCGACGCCGGAGGGACCGGGCTCGGGCTGCCCATCGCCCGGGACATCGCCCGCGACCACGGCGGCGACCTCAGCGTCGGAGACGGCCCGCAGACACGGCTGGTCCTGCGGCTCCCCCGTGCCTGACGATCGACGTCCGCTTCGGCCGTACGGCGGGCCTGTCCGGCGGTTAGGTTCCGGGCATGAGCCTTTACGAGCGACGGCCTCCCCTCGTCGCGGATGAGCGGACCCAGCTGGTCGGATGGCTGGACCTGCAGCGGGTGCTGGTACGCCACAAGCTGGAGGGGCTGCGGGCCGAGGACGAGCACCGTGCCGTGCTGCCGGAGTCTCCGCTGATGACACCGGCCGGGCTGGTCTCGCACATGCGGTGGACCGAGCACTGCTGGTTCAACGTGATCTTCCTCGGTGAGCCCGAGGAGACGAACCCGCAGTTCCGGAAGGATCTGCCGTTCAACGCCGACATGATGGCCGACGGCGTACCGCTGGCCCGGCTGCTGGACGAGTTCGAGGCGCAGTACGCGCGTTCGAACGAGATCACCGCGGCCCACTCGTTGGACGACGTCGGCGGGCAGCCGGACTACGCCCCGACCCTGCGGTGGATCCTGATCCACATGGTCGAGGAGACCGCCCGCCACGTCGGCCACCTGGACGCGATGCGCGAACTCCTCGACGGACAGAAGGGGTACTACTGACGGCGCCAGGGCGGCTCCAGGAGTGTCCCCGGACGCGTGCCGACTCCCGTCCGGGGTCCTCCTGTGGCCGTCATGTGTGCACTACGGGCAGGTCGGTTCGAGGAACTGGGCGTGCACGCCGACGGCGTCCCACGCGGCCTTGGTCGCGCTGAACTCGTAGGAGCAGTTGAAGTGCGTCTTGGCCGTCCTGAGCGTGGCGATGCGCGACGCGCGGTGGGTCCACGGCTGGGTCTTGCCCTGCAGCCCTCCCATGAAGATCAATCCCGCCTTCTGGATGCCGATGCCGACCACCTCCACCGGCCCGCCCGAGCAGATCGGGGAACTGGGCTTGCCGCCTCCGGGGTTGCTGCCCTCGGCCAGCAGGTAGAACCAGTGGTTCTGCGGCCCCGCAGCCTTGTGGGGATCGATGTTCGAAGGCAACGGGTAACAGTTCGGGTCGCCCGCGAGGGAGGGGTTGTACATGTAGCGGATCGGCCCGGTTCCCACCAGGTTGACCTCCTCACCGACCAGGTAGTCCGGCGGGTCGAGGGTGGCGGGCTCGTTGGCGTACGCCTCGGTCAGCGCGCCGAAGATGTCGCCCGCGGACTCGTTCAGGCCGTCGGTCTCGACACCGCTGCCCGCTCCGCCCGGCGTGCCCTGGAAGATGGCATGCCCGTACTCGTGGCCCACCGTGTCCAGCGAGGTCACCTGGCGCAGGTTGTCACTGGAGTGGCCGAAGCTGGTGTAACTGCCGTTCCAGAACGCGTTGACATCGTCGAGGCCGACCCGGCCGGGGAAGCCGTGGCCCAATCCGTCGTGACCGTTACGACCCAGCCAGTTCTTGAGCATGTTCCACTGGGTCTGCGCGGCGAACATGACGTCCACGCAGGCCGTCACGAGGTCGGTCCCGGTGCCGTTGCCCCACGAGTCGGAGGCTCGGGCGTACACCTGCCCGCTCTGGTTGCCGCACTTGAGGCCCGGCCGAGTCAGGTCGGACATGGTGTACGACCCGAACGATCCGGACGTGGAGATGGTGACGGGGTTGCCGTTGTAGTAGCTGTTGCCCGTACCTTCCCTGACCTCGTCCACCTTGTCGATCACCGCGCCGGTGCGGGCGTCCACGAAGACGTGCAGCACGCTCGGGCCTCTCGTGGTCGCGCCGGACACGTCGACCGCCCAGGCCAGCCGGGGTGTCGCCGTGGTGGCGTGGACCACCAACGCGGGCGCGCCCGCGCTCTCCACGGTGGCGAGCTGGGATCGGGCGATCGCGGCGGCCCGCTCGCCGGTGACCTTCGCCACGGTGCCGACGGTGATGTCGGCCGTCTGCCCGGTGGTCACCTGCTGGACCACGCCGCCCGACCGGTCGGTGCCCACAACGACCTCGCCGCCGTACACCGGCAGCCCCTTGTAGGTGCGTGAATACCGCAGATACTGCACGCCGAACGCGCCCGTGACGTTCTCGGCCAGGGTCAGCGTCTCACCGCTTCCCTTGTGAAGCCGCTTGGCCTGGGCCGCGATGGCCACGTCGGCCGCGGACTCGGCCCGCAGGCGGGACTGGGGGTCGGAGGGGGCGAACACCGGCGTGCCGGCGGAGGCGGCCTTGCCGTACGGCACGGCACCCGGTGCGGCGGCGAGCGCGCCGCTGGACGTCGAGGCCGCGGTCATGGCCGCCGCCGCCAGCATGGCGATCGCACCTGTCCTGTGAATGCGGTTCACTCTCGATGACTCCTCTCACAGTTCCCTCGGGGGGTGAAGGGATTGCAGAGAGCCCGGATGAAATGGGCCTGAACCTGCCCTCAAGCTGACCCCGTACACAGGGCGGGAATACCCTGCAACTTTCCATAGAATGGCGTTATGGAAACGTTTACGGATGGCACGGAACACCTGTTTCCAATCATGCCCAAAGAGTTGCGGCAACCCGAAAACTCTCCGACCGGATGACCTTCACCGAGCCTGCGGAATAGCTAAAACGGTTCACCAGGGAGTCGACGGGCGGCGGCCACTCGTAGCCGCTTTCACCGGTGGCCTTTCCCCTCACGGGCCATAATGGAATGATCCACTGCGACCGGGATCGACCGAAGGGAAGTGCATGAACACCAAGGTGCTCGCTTTCATCGGCCTCCTGTTGGTGGGTTCAGGCGTCCTCGCCGGAATGATGCCCGTCACCGCGGAAGGAGGAGAGTGCGGTTCGGTGTTCTTCGAGACCGATTTCACGTCCGAGGATGAATCGTTTCGGAATATCGGTCCTCAGAGCGGCTGCACGGACACGAGGAGCCTTGTCCGGATCCCGATCACTGTCCTCATCGTCGCCGGCGGAGCGACATTAATCGCCGCTTCCCTCTCCACACGAAAGACCGACCCGGAAGGCGAGTGACCGGAACTCCGTCACACGCGTGCACGGCCGACCGTTCCGATCCCGCCACCGGGGCAGACGTCATACCGATCATGTGAGGACACGGAATGCCCGCCGTACCCGACCCGCCCGAGAAGAACGTTTCCCGTCTGCCGAACGGCGCCCTTCGATAACCTCGTCCCGTCCCATCCCGGACAACGGAGAAGGCGTACGGCGAACGCATGGCCGACCGGTTCAGCACCCACGACCTCGAACTCGGCGACAACGTCGTGACCAAGCGATACGCCTCGTGGGACCGAGGAGAGCCACACCGGGAGTGGACGACACTGACACTCCTGGCCGAACACGCCCCCGGCCTCGCCCCCACCCCCGTGAGGGCCGCGCTCGACGCCGACCCACCGACGATCACGATGAGCAGGCTCCCCGGCCGTGTCCTGCGCGGAACACACGCCACCGACGAGCAGATCGGCGCGCTGGCCGCCGCCCTGAACCGGCTCCACCGGATTCCCGCCACGGTGGCGCGGACGCTCCAGCCCGCCCCCTGGGGGCCCGCCGTGGCCGTGAACAAGGCCCGTACCTGGGCCGACAGGCGCCCCGACCTCGGCGACGACCCTCTTGTACGGCACGCCTACCGCGCGGGAGTCGCCTGGCTGTCCTCGACCGCCCCGGACGAACTCACCGTGAACCCGTTCCCGCCCGTCATCGGCCTGGCGGACGGCAACCACGCCAACTACCTCTGGGACGACCACGAACGCCGGATCCGGCTGGTCGACTGGGAGGACTCCGGCCACAACGACCGCGCCTTCGAACTCGGCGAGGTGGTCGAACACATCTCCCGCCTCGACGGCACCCTCGACGCGGAGAAACTCCTGGCTCACTTCACCCTCACCCCGGAAGAGGCCAACCGCGTAAACGGCTTCCGCCGCCTCATCGCCCTGCTGTGGTTCCTCCAGTTGGGCCCCACCGGCCCGGCCACCCCCCACAACCCACCAGGCACCCTGAGGCGCCAGGCGAAAAGGCTCGTACGCCTCCTCACCTGACGCCCTCACGCCGGGACCGTCACCCACTCGCAGGTACGGCAGGCGCACCCGCTCCAGCCGGTCACCGGCAAGCCTTCGGCAGAGGTCACACCACACAACGCCCAACGAACGAACGCGACCTTCCCCGCATACACGGGGAGCACCCCCTGGCCGACCAAAGCGCCGTCCCAGAGCACGGACCATCCCCGCATGCGCGGGGAGCACTACAGCTGGCAGACCATCGAACGCAAGGCGAAGGGACCATCCCCGCGTGCGCGGGGAGCACACGGGGAGGACGCCCACCGCTCGGTGAGGATCGGGACCATCCCCGCGTGCGCGGGGAGCACCGCTCCAGCGCTTCCAACACCGTCCGCGCGATGGGACCATCCCCGCGTGCGCGGGGAGCACCCTCGCCGACCTGCGGGTTTATCAGCGCAGAGGGCCGAAATTCATCACTTCCATCGACTTGGACATACCGGACACACCATCAAGTTCACCGAGACAACGCCGACCACAGGCTAACGTGCAACACGACACAAAACCCCCTGATCCACAAGCACGCCCCAAGACGGGAAACCCGCCCACCAGAAAGCCACACCGCCGCCCTTGCCCTCAGAGTCCTCCACACCCGCCAAACAACATGCCCGAAATATCCGACTCAACGAAAGTAATGATTTCCAGCCCTCACCGCCGACAAACCCGCAGGTCGCCGAGGGTGCTCCCCGCGCACGCGGGGATGGTCCCGTGGGGCGGCCGGGGGACCATTCGCCGTACGGGTGCTCCCCGCGCACGCGGGGATGACCCTCTTTTCGTTGGCGACGATCGAAGGACAGGCCCGTTCGCTGGGTGTTGGTGGCACGGTCATTTGGACGTGTCATCAGCCCCGAATCGTCACCTCAGCGGGCGAGTATGGCATCTCGCCCGGGTCGCCCAGCCGTACCTCCTGACGGCCGTCTACCGTGACCGTCAGCCCGAACTCCTCGTGCCCGGCCTCCCCCGCTCGACCCACCGCCGGGACGCGGCCTCGACCTCGTTCCCCTTGTACGGCACGCCTACTGTGAGGCAGTTGCCTGGCTGTCCTCGACCGCCCGGACGAACTCACCGTGAACCCGTTCCGCCCGTCATCGGCCTGGCGGATGGCAACCACGCCAACTACCTCTGGGACGACCACGAGCGCCGGATCCGGCTGGTACCAGCGCGGACCCCAACCATGACCTCAAAATGTCATCGGAGTACCAGGGGCCCACGACAGAACCGGTTCGCTAGAGGCGTCCGTACGCGCGCAGGGTCTTGAGCTTGCCCACGGTGAGGTAGCCGCCCCATTCGTGCTGGACGAGGGGGGTCCACATCTCCCAGTTGGGAGCCCAGCCTCCGTCGTCGGCCTGGTCGCGCACTGCCACGTCCAGGTGGCGCTCCAGCACGGCGGTGTCGAACAGAGGCAGCCGCAGCGGCTCGGGGGCGAAGTCGAGCGGGTAGTGGACGTGGCCCGGCTGGTCCGGTTCGAGGGAGACGGCCGCCAGGAAGGCTGGCTTGAGGCGGGTGAACTCGGCCAGGGCCCGCTCCCTGTCGGGTACGTGCTCCAGGAAGGTGAGCACGGCGCGGGCCTCATACTGCTGCATCTTGTCGAGGCCGGCGATTCGTGACCAGCAGAAGTCGGTGGCGGGCCCGAGCCACGGGTGGGTGACTCCGTGCTTGTGGAGCAGGCCTGCGAGGGGTGCGGTGGGGTTGAGGTTGGCGGGCGGGTCGGCGTCGGTCTGCCACCAGGGGGCGCGCGGCGCGTCGGTGGGCAGCATGAAGGGCACGCCGCCCTCAGGCGTGCTGATGCCGGTCAGGTAGTCACAGGCGGCGGCCGTCATCGGGTCGGCGAACGCGTCGAGCTCGTCCAGTAGCCAGAACGCGATCTCGACGGGCTGCGGCTGGCTGCCGGAGCCGCGCAGGTCGGGCTCCAGCGCGTGGCCGAAGCCGCCGTCGGCGTTCTGGTAACCACGCAGCGCGTCGAGCACACGGGCCCGGGAGCCGCCGCCGAACAGCGCCTCGAACCTGAGCCTGTCAAGGAGCCTCGCGTGGAGCAGCAGGTAGCCGCTCGCCCGGTGCAGAAGGTCGTTCATGCGAGCGACGATACGTCGTCGGCCTCGGACTTCTCTTGTACGAATCGGTCACGTCACGGCATGGCCAGGGCCCGCGCCCAGAAGGGCGGCGACCTCGGCGCCTCGCACGCTGACGTGCCGACTGGCGGCGATCACCAGCACGTATCCCAGCCGGTGCCGCTTCCAGGAAGGCACGCGGGTGGGAAGCTTGGCCGTAGACCTCGTCCCCGGTCACCCAGGAGCCGTCGAGACCGGCGCCCAGAGCCGCACCGATCATCCACGCGGCCAGGGTGGACTTGGAGGCGAACGAACGCGGCACTTCCCCGCATACACGGGGAGCACACCCTGGCCGACCAGAGCACCGTCCCAGAGCACGGACCATCCCCGCGCGGGGATGGTCCCCCTTCCTTCCCTGCAGCCCGTGGACAGATCGAGTGCTCCCCGCGCACGCGGGGATGATCCGTCACCATCCGATGGTGATCAAGACGTGGCGTTGAGGAGGGCGTTGATATCGGTTTCTCGGTAGCGGCGTTGGTTGCTGGGGGTTCTGACCGAGGGGATGCGGCCGGTCAGCGCCCAGCGGTTGACGGTTTTGGGGTCTACGCCGAAGATGCGGGCCACCTCGCCGGGGGTGAGGAGGCGTTCGGTGGTGCCGGTTCCGGTGGTGAAGGTGCCGTCGGGGGCGACGGCCTTGAGTGGGGACATGGGGGCTCCGTAAGGGGTCAGGGGCGGGTGCGGCGGAGGATTTCGTCGTGGTGGGCCAGGGCGTCGGCGAGGCGGTGGAGGGTGGTTCGGCCGAGCATGTCGCGGGCTCCGGCCGCGCGCTGGTCAGGCCGTAGTGGTTTGTAGCGGATGGCCCACCATCGGGGCAGGCCGGGCAGGTGGAGGTGTTCGTAGCGCCAGGCGGGGTGGGTGCTGGTGAGCAGGTCGATCATTCGTCGCTCGTAGTCGGTCATGGTCGTCCTGGTTCAGAGGGCGGACAAGAAACCCGGACCGCAAGGCCAGGGCCTTTCACTCGGGCGGGGATTCCCGATCGCTCGGGCCGCAAGGCCGGGGTTTCACCCAGGCCGGGAGAACCTTCGCAGGGACCGCGAGACCGGGGCTTTCCCTTGGGCGGGGCCCTCGACCGCTGGGGCCGTGAGGTCCGGGATTTCCAGCCGTTCGGGCTTGGACGGCAGGTCCTCGCGGAGACAAGGAGGGCGGGTGCCCGGCCCCGAGCCGGGGAGCACGACGGCCGGGCACCCTGGAGGAGGACCGGCCCCACACGTTCAGGGCCGGTGCGCCAGACGACTCCCCTTCCCCACCACGCGCCCAGCGTGCATGGGAGCCGCCTTGCGGAGGTGTGCGGCCCAGGTCCCTCCCACCTGAGCCGCACGTTTGAGGAGGTACGGCGGGTCATGAGCCTTCCCGCCCGCCGTACCGGCTTTCCGGAGTTGTGTGCGATCCAGGTCCCTCATCCCTGGACCGCACGCTCAAGGGGTACGGCGAGCCGCCGTACCGGCTTTCAGGAGCGCAGCAACCTACGCAATCCAGTGGAGCAGTCCCCAGCCCGCACGGCCCGGACCAGCCGGGACGCCCGCGCTGCCTGTTTGGCCCGAGCGCTCCGGAGGGCGCGGGCGACGGCGACACCCCGGATGCTCGGCGGCACGACCGAAGGCGCGTGGGCGGTCAGCTTGCGGTCCAGTTCCTCGACCGACTCGGCTCGCACCAGCAGCACCTCCCCGAGCCCCGGCCTGACCGGCGGAAAGCGACGGTAGGCGCTCCACAGGCCGGACCGCGAGCTGTGGAAAACCAGCCACTCCGGATGGGCCCGCTGTACGGCGTCGCAACTCCGAAGCACGACACCCGACATCACGCCGCCCTCCCACCCGGCAAACGCCCTCCGGCGGACACCACTCCTTCACCCGACGAAGGCCATGGCCCCGTTCCCTCATCCGGCGAAGGCCGTGCCCCAGCGGATGCCGTTTCCCCGCCCGGTGAACCACGCTCCTTGGTGATCGCCTCGGTTCGCGTCCCGCCGGGCTCCTCGGTGACCGCCACTGCGGCCCGCCTGCGGGAAGCCCTCCTGCGAACCGGCGCCGGGGAGGACTGCGGCGAGAGCCGCATCGCCCGAATCATCTCGGCCTCCCTCATCCGCTCCTCCAATCCGTCAGCCGTGGGGTCCTCAACGATCACCGGTCGAGGGCCGTCCCAGGCGGCCACGGCGTAGAAACAGCGTCGTCCCAGGCTGTAGAGAACCGTCCAGTCCGCCCAGGCCTGGTCGATCCGCTCGGCTTCGGCCCGCGCGGGGCCGTCCCACACCCGCCGATAGACCGGGGCGTACGGCAGGCCGTCACGGTGGCGTCCGGTCACGAGGTGACCTCCTCGACCAGGGCGGTGCGGGCGGTCTCCTCCTGCTCGGCGACGATGGCCTGGATCTCGTCGAAGGTGTCGGCGTCCACGGCCGACTCGGCTCCGGCCTGTACGGCGGCGCGGGGGAAGAGGTGGGTGCGGAAGGCCCAGAAGCGGCCCGCGTCACTGATGATCAACCGCCAGCCCGGGATCACCGGGCGGCCGGGGGTGCTGTGCATGATCTGGACCTCCAAGATCCGACCAGAGGCTTGTGCCGACAAGGTGATCACCGGCCGGGCCTGCCCTGCGGGACGATGAAGAAGGTGTGTGCCGGCCGGACGAACGCCGGGCCGACAGACCGCCTGAGCCTGGGGAACACGACATCGGCCGCCGCGTCGAGGCGGCCGACCGCTCGCGGGCCGTACGCCGCCAGGCCGACACGCCCTCGTCCAGGTGACCCCCGACCGGGGCACGTGAGGGAAAGGGCGCCGGATTCGCCGAGGCGGCGACGGCCGTACCGGCACAACGGGCGCGGCCTCCGGAGCGGCGGCCGGCCTGTCCACAGGCACCGGCCCAGAAGCGCCGCCCTCCTCCACAGGGCCGTCCGGAACCACCGCAGCCGCCCCCGGCCCGGAATCCGCAGGGCCTTCCCGTACGGCGGTCGCGGCCACTCCCGGCTCAGGAGCAGGACGACGCCGACCAGGCACCGGCCCACGATCCGGGCCGGTCTCATCCACAGGACCACCCGGTACGGCCTTCGCAGCCGGGGCCGGCGCGGGCGCCTCAGGATCGGGGTCATGCTCGGGACGCCGCTGGGCGGGCACCAACGGAACCACCTCAGCGGGCGCGACCTCCACCGGAGGCCGGGGCGCGGGAAGAAGCTGCGGGCCGTACTCGCGGCGGGCCTGGAGACGGGCGTTCATCAACAGCCCGGACGGCTGCACGTAGTCGTGCCCGTCCTGCTGCGAACAGCCATGGGCGTAGGGGGAATGGCCACAGCGGGCACACCCCATGGGCAGAGGTACGGCACCGGCGAAGCAGCCGCAACCGTCCCGGATCGACGTGCCCGAGCTGGAGTCCCGGGCATTACTCTTGCTCACGTCAGGAGTCACCTTCCTGATCAAGGACCTGTCCCGACGTCGCAACCGTCGGGCAGGTCCGTTTTCGATGTGGCGAGTTCGTCTTGACTGGTCAGGGCGTGTTGGGTTCTCTGCCGATCTCGGCCCATGCCAGGTGGCCAGTCCTGTTCTTGCTTGTGCCGAATGCGCGTGCGAGTCGGGATACGACTGCGACACCTTCGCTTTCGACCTGGTCGTTCTCTCCGGGATCCCGCACTTCAAGGCGCAGCCCGGTCTCCCAAAGCGTCATCTGCACGGTCACGGTCGCCGTGGGCTGATTCCGCCGAACCGCATCCTCGGTAAGAGCTGCGGCCACCTGTTGAACCGCATCAGCGAGGTCGAGATGAGCGGCTAGAGCAAGGTTGCGCGCCCAAGCTTGGATGGTTTCCACCATCTCTGGCCGGGCGGGAATCGTGGCTTCATACACCGACCCTCCTGGGTATCCCGCTTGCTTTCAGGGTACCCAGCTTGCTGAGCAAGATAGCCTGCTGTCAAGCTGGAATCGTGGATCAGTCAGGAGCCCTGTACCTCGCTATCGCGGACCAGCTCCGCCAGCAGATCGTCAATGGCGAACTGGCCCCCGGAGCCGCTCTTCCCTCACAGACGGAAATCGCCCGACAGTTCGGGGTTTCCGATGGTGTCGCGCGGAAGGTCATCCGGACGTTGGTCGTCGAGGGGCACGCAGTCGCACGTCCAGGAGCGGGGACGTTCGTTCGGGAACGCCCCACTCCCCGAAGACTTGTCCGCTCCTGGCATCGCTCTCTGCGCGGCGGCAGTCCCTTCGCCGCCGAGATGAGAGCCCAAGGAGTCAACGGCGGCTGGCAGTACAGCAGTCGCACCGAGACCGCGCCACCCGCCGTACGGCAAAGACTGCTGCTCGCCGAGAGCGACAACGGGCCGGACGCGATCAGAACCGACTACGTGTTCACCGCCGACGACGAACCGGTGATGCTCTCCACAAGCTGGGAACCCTTCGCCCTGACCAAGGGAACACCCATCGTCCTGCCCGAGGACGGCCCCTACGCCGGACGCGGCGTCGTCGAACGCATGATGGCGATCGGCATACGCATCACCCACTCCGCCGAGGCCGTATCCGCCCGGATGGTGCTGACCACCGAAGCGACCCGTCTGCAGATGGCGCCGGGCTCGATCGTCCTCACCATCGAGCGCACCTACTGGGCCGACGAACAACCCGTCGAAACCGCCGACATCGTGATCCCCGTGGACCGGTACCAGGTGATCTACGGCACAGCGATCGACGAAATACCGCAGACCTGAGACACCCCCACGATCAGGCGCGTTTACCGGTTGCCCAGCCCCTGCCGCACCAGCGCGAGGTAGTGCCTCCCGTCCAAGGGCTTCTTGGGCTCCTGCGGCCTTGCCGTACGCCCACATTCACCTGTTCGCCTGTGGACAACGGTGTCGTGAGTTCTACGCTCGGGTGAGACCGGGTCCAGACGAAAGCCTTGGATGTCAACACGACGCAGGGCTACCTGTCCTCAATGGTCACCCGACTCGCATAGATGAAGATCATGGACTCCACGGTTTCGGGGGATCGCCCAGGCCGCGAACCCCGAGGTGATCAAACGCCAGGGTGCGAGTGCCGAAAACCATGACCTTCAGAACCGCCTCGCCGCTGTTTCCAGACGATCCGATCCAGCGCCTCCGCCAGTTCGACGGCAGAGGTGACCTGGACGCCTTCATGCTCTATCGACTGGTCATCCCAGTCAACGCGTGTCACGTCCAATATGCCGCCCCGGAAGACCGCGATCACACACTCGATCGAAGCCCGCTCCAACTGAAGGATGTAGACGGGATCCATGCCGAGGGCGTCGAACGGACCCTTCACGGTAAGGGCGATCCCGTCAGCGGCCAGAGCATCGGATCGATCGCGCCGCCATCGCTCCACCGCTGCGACGGTCGGCTCGTTCTCGTCGCAAGAGTGCGGATTGTCCATAGTCCGCGATTCTTACAGCGTCCGGGCAACCGCCTCCGCGATGAGCGCCAAGAGCACGTCCGTCGCCACCGGTCTGTTGATGGGTAGGAGCCCGGTCGGCCCGGGGAACCGGGGACACCAATCGGCGCCTTCGGCGCCTGACCACTTTCACTCCCAAGGACCCTGGCACCATTCACAGGCCGGGGTCTTGTTCGTACGGCGGGAATCAGGTTCCCCGAGAAGGCGGGAAGCAGCCATCTCCCCTGACCTGTCCAACGCCGAGTTCCGCAAGAGCAGCCTCAGCGGCACCCACGACAACCGCGTTGAGGTCGCCACCAACCTCCCCGGCCTGGTCGCCGTCCGCGACAGCAAGAACCCCTCCGGCCCCGCCCTGATGTGATCCGGGCAAGGGCCACGCCAACGAACGGGGGACGGTCACCTGCGCCTGGACGAGATGCTCGCAGGCAAAGATCTTGGGCTGTACGTCCATGATGGGCGGGCGTTAGCCTCTGCGTATGCCTGGGAGTCGGCTTGGTCGGTTGAGTCTCCGCGCTGATGCGCTCTACTGCCTGCTCGTCGGGGTGGTGATCGCTTCGACCGCGCCCCTGACCGCGCCTGCGGTGAGGCTGCCGGCACTTGTCGTCGGCGGCATCGGTGTGGCCGTCGTGCTGTGGTCCGGTGTCGTGTGGCGGCTCAGTCTCCGTCCTTCGATGGGGAGCCTTCGCCTGGTACTTCTGGCGAATCTGCTTGCGGCATGCGTGCTCGCCGTCGCGTCTGCGACGGCGGCGAGTGTGCTTGTCCTGCTCACTCTCGCAACGGTCGCGGCAGATGTCGCTGGTTTCGCAGGCAGTCAGATCGTTGCACTCAAACGGCTGGCCCACGAACCGTCCTGACGAGTCGACATGTCCGCCGCCAGGTGCTGATCGTTCCAAGGCGCTCTGCCGAACATGCCTCGCAAGCACCTGGCCTCCATCCGGCCCTGTGCGGGGAGGCGGACGTCGCAGGGGATCGCGAATCCACAGGTCTTGACAGTTTCTCGTTCACAACGTTCCCCAACCGAATCAGCGCCTTCGATGCCCAACCTCTCGGCCTCGTTGTGCCCGTACGGCATCGAGAGGTTGCATGGGCGGCGACCGACTCTCACAGTGAGGACCAAGACCGCCTGTCCGAAGGCGAGGAACCCCATGTCCCCCGACCTGTCCAGCGCCGAGTTCCACAAGAGCAGCCTCAGCGGAGCCAACGGGCAATGCGTAGAGGTCGCCACCAACCTCCCCGGCCTAGTAGCCGTCCGCGACAGCAAAAACCCCTCCGGCCCCGCCCTGACCTTCAGCGCCTCCGAATGGAACGCCTTCATAGGCGACATAAAAATCGGAACGTTCGACTCCTGACCGGCGAGCCCGTCATCATGGACAGGGCCGCCCCCGAGGCCGTACCCAAAGATGATCAACGCTCTGACCTGCACCTCTGCACTACCGCCGGACCGCCGCAGAATCAGCTCGCCCCGCCCTTGCGCAAACCCACCTGACCTGGGGCTTTACTCTCGGGTCCCTCATCACCCTGAAGGGTTCGCAACGCCATCTCGGCGATGCCGTCCCGGAGCGTACGGGCCGCGTCCCTCATCACCCTGAAGGGTTCGCAACTCTCCGACGAGATCCGCATCCACGATGTCGGTTGGCGTCCCTCATCACCCTGAAGGGTTCACGACGTTCTCCGACTGAATCGGCGGCCTCGCTGTGCCGTACGGCGCCAAGGGGTCGCGTGGGTTGTGACCGGCTCTCACGGTGAGGACCAAGGCCGCGCAGCCGAAAACGTGGAACCCCGTGCAGGCGGGCGGCGTTCAACTGATCATGACGAGCGATGGGAAGTCGGCCGGTCGATTCCGGCGTCCGCCTGCGGGAAGCCTTCGGCCTGCGCCTGACGGGTGACCACCGGCTCCGGCCTCGTCTGCGGCCCCCGCCCGGTACCGGCTACCGGGGCGCGCACGGCACCGTGATGGCCTCCGACGCACTGACGTCATGCCGCGCGCTGTTGATCAGTATCGTCCGGGACGGCTGCGGCCCCAGAAGGGACAAATACCACGAGGCCGTGAAGAAGCCGGCCGAGACCGGCACCCAGCCTCAAACCGCGAGCTTCCGGCTTGTGATCCGACTGCGAAAGAAGAGATGAAACTACCCCTCTTGTCCCTGGCCGGTATGAGCGCCGTTCTGCTTGGCGTGATGGCGACGGCCGTCGTCCCCGCCTCCGCCGCCGCCGAGGAGACCCTGCGCACCGTGGCGGCGGCCCGGAACCTGCGCGTCGGGGCGGCCGTCAACGACCGTGCCCTGGAGACCGACAACGGTTACCGCGACAAGCTCAAATACGAGTTCAACAGCGTGACCCCCGAGAACGCCATGAAATGGGGGAACGTGGAGCCAGAACCCGGCGTGCACACCTGGGCCAAGGCGGACGCCGTCGTCTCCTTCGCCCAGGAGAACAACCAGATGGTCCGCGGTCACACCCTCGTCTGGCACGGCGGTCTGCCCACCTGGGTCAGCGACGGCTCACTCAGCGACCAGGAACTGCGCGCCGCGCTCCAGCGGCACGTCGAGACCACCGTCAAGCGTTACGCCGGACGGGTCGCCGTGTGGGACGTCGTCAACGAGGTCCTCGCGGAGGACGGCACCCTCAGGCAGTCCATCTGGCTCAGGCGACTGGGTCCCGGCTACATCGCCGACGCCTTCCGGTGGGCCAGGGCCGCCGACCCCTCCGCCAAGCTCTACATCAACGACTACAACGCCGAGTGGAACAACCCCAAGCGCGCCGGCCTCTACAACCTGGTACGCGACCTGCGGGCGCAGGGCGTGCCGATCGACGGCGTCGGCTTCCAGACCCACGCCATGATCAAGGAGTCGGCGTCGGAGCCGCTCCCGCTGACGCAGCTCAGGAGCACTCTGCAGTTGTTCGCCGGGCTGGGCGTCGACGTGGCCGTCACCGAGCTGGACGTCCGGCTCAAGCTGCCGGTGGACGAGAGCAGGCTGGCCGCCCAGGGCGAGGTCTACCGCCGGGCCGCCGAGGCGTGCCTCGCCGTCGCCCGCTGTGTGTCCCTGACCATGTGGAGTCTCACCGACAGGTACTCATGGGTGCCGTCCTCGGTTCCCGGCTGGGGTGCGGCCCACCCTCTGGACGAGAATCTGGCCAAGAAACCCGCCTACCTCCGGCTACGGTCCGGGCTGAAGGACCGGGACTTCACCTCGAACGCCGTCGCGAGCCATTCCGGCAGGTGCCTGTCCCTCTCCGGCACGCAGGCCGTCCAGGCGGTGTGCGGGAAGGACCAGCGGCTGCTGTTCCACCGCGTGGCGACGAAGACCTACCAGATCACCGACCCGACCGGATATTGGTGCCTCACAGCGGGGTCCCAGAACACCCTGACCCGCACCCCGTGCCCGGCCTCCGGCGACGACCAGCGGTTCGAGGTGCGTCCTTCGGGGGACGGGCAGCAGCTCGTGTCCCTGCGCAGCTCCAGGTGCGTCGTGGTCAGGGACCGGAGCACCGCCGCGGGAGCCGTACTCGAACAGGCGCCGTGCTCGGGCACCCCGGTCTGGGAGCTGACCGACATGCCGGGACACCCGTAGGCCCGAAAGAGCCCCGGTTCTCGGCGCCGGGCGCGGGCGGGCCGCGCGGGTCGTCCGTGAACGAGCGGCGGTGACCGGCACCGTCGCGACGGACCCTCAGACGATGTCGAACTCGTTGCCCTCGGGGTCCCGCATGGCGGCTGCGTAGAGCCCCATGTCCGGCTCGTCCTTGATGCGCAGCACGGTGGCACCGGCTTCGACCAGCCGTTCCACCGTGGCCCTGACCCGCCCCGCACGGACGTCCAACGGAACGTCACGGCCCCCGCCGACCTTCAGGTCGAAGTGCCAACGGTTCTTGGCGACCTTCGGCTCCGGAACCTGCTGGAACCACACCCTCGGCCCACGTCCCTCGGGGTCGATGATCGACTCCGGGACGTCCCCGGCACCGGTCGGCAACTCCGCCTCGGGCACCCCCATCGCCGCCCAGTAGGCACGCCAGGTGGCGTGCCCACCTGGCGGAGGCTCAGGCACGTAACCCAGGGCCTCGGCCCAGAAGGTCACCATCCTCTGGGGATCGGAGCAGTCGATCGTCAGTTGCAGCGTCATGTCCATGCGCGGGAGCATCCCAGACGGGTCTGACAGACGATCAACGCTGACCTGACCGGCGCCGAGCTCCGCGCCCACGACAACCGCGTCGAGGTCGCCACCGACCTCCCCGGCCTGGTCGCCGTCCGCGACGGCAAGAACCCCCGCCCTGACCTTCAGCGCCTCCGAATGGAAGGCGTGGAACCCCGTGAAGGTGGACGGCCCGGCCGTTGACCTATCCGCATGTTCGAGTGGGTCAACGAGCGCGCGGGCACCTCGGCGACACTGCACGCGCTCCGCCATACCGCGGCCTACCCATCAGGCCGTTGCCGTGAAGCGCAGCAGCAGTTCGCCGACCTTCTCGGGCGCTTCCACCATGGGCAGGTGCCCGACGCCGGGTAGCAGCTCGACCCGTGTGCTCGGCACCGCGTCGTACCGGTGTGCCGAGGACGGCTCCCAGCGGGGGTCCGCAGCGCCGAAGATCACCTGTACGGGGACCCCGAGGGCGGCCAGACGCTCGGGCACGCTCCGTTCGGCGATGTAGGCGGTGTTCTGGCGCAGCACCGTCCTCATCACGCGGTAGGTGATGCCCCGTACGTCGGCGACCACGTCGTCCGGGAGGTCCACCGGGCGAACGGCCATCGCGCTGATCCCCTTGCGGATCATCGCATCCGAACGCCTCGGCCAAATGAGCGGGCCCAACGGCGGGGCCAGCAGCACCCGAAGAATGAACGGCTGCCGAAGGAGCGCGTCCGGACTCGGGCCGCTACTGATCAACGAAAGCGAACCCACGAGGTCGGGACGTTGCTCGGCGAGCGCGGTGGCGACGTAGCCGCCGCTGGAGTGCCCGACCACGGCGACATGACGAAGCCCATGGTCGTCCAGCAACGCCGCCACCTGACCCGCCTGCGCGGGCACGTCGTACGACGGCGCGGGCGGGGACTGGCCGCAACCCGGCAGATCGACCCGGATGACATGATGGTGGCCGGCCAGCGCCGGGACCACCGGGCCCCAGAAACCGCCCGAGGCCCCCGACCCGTGGATGAGCAGCAACGGCGGTGCCTGCCGCGGGCCGTCATGGACCACGTGCATCCCATGCGAGTGCTCAATGTCGTATTGACTCATGGGGAGACTGTGCACGGTCAGTCGGCCGCCGGTCTTGGACAAATGTTCCCGCGGAGTCGAAACCCGGGCGACCAGGCGGGTTCCGGCCAGGAGCGGGGTGACGTAGTAGCCGAACCGGCGTTTGGTGGGCGGTTCGCAGGCTTCGAAGGTGTAGTCGAACCGGAACGGCCGCCGGGTGCGGTCGCGGTCCCAGATGAGGTTGTCGAACGGGGTCAGGAAGACCGGTTCCGCGGGCTGGAGGTGTGTTCCAGAGCCGCGGGGTGGCCCCAGGCCTGTCCGTGCCGGCCTTACGGTGGCGGTCAGCCGGGACGGTACCCACCTGGCCAGTACCGGAGCCGATCAGATGGTGCGGCTGTGGATCCGTTCATCGGTAAGCAGGCTGGCGCGCCCCTCACCGGACATACCGGCCGGGTGTACTCGGTGGCGTTGGGTGTGGCTATGCCTTGTCGGTGTAGCTGTCTTGGTGCGGGGTGGGGTCGACGACCTCGAAAGGTATCAGGAGGTGTTGTCCGTCGGCTCGGTAGATGCGGTACTGGTCGTGGCGGAGCCAGGTGCCGATCGCCTCGTCGCCTCCGACGGGCGCTATTTGCTTGGACTCCTTGTAGGTGCCGGTCCAGCTGGTCTCCGTCGCCTTGACGCATCGGACGTCGAGCCCTTTCGACACGGTGGTGCTGACGCCCGCGCTGATGCCTTCGAAGGCGAAGCCGGCCTCGGCGGTGACGCTCATGTTGAGCGTTCTGTCGATCTCCGTGCTCTCGGTCTTGGTCACGCCGACGGTGGTGCTCCACTCGCGTGACTCGGTGGTGTTGTTGGCGTACACCTGGAACTTCTCCAGGTGCCAGCGCGAATGCCGATCGATGACGTAGTAGGGGGTGTTGAACGCCTGCCAGTCAGCGTTGTGGGTGCCGTCACGTTCGACAAGGAACCAGGGGACGACCGTCTTTCCGGTCAGGGGGCCCTCTTTGGGATCGGTGGGGTAATCGTCGGCGGGCTTGTTCAACGACGTCAGCTTCGGTGGTGACGGAATCGCGCCCGTGATGGATTTGGCCTCCTCCCATGCCTTGACGACGGCGTCGTAGGTCCCGGTTTCCTCCAGGGCGAACACGTCGCCGGCCGCCTGCTCACGGCTGCCGGCGCGGAGCAGGGTGAAGTCCGCGTTCCTGACCCAGGAGTGCAGGTAGGTGTCGGTGTCGGGATGGCGGAACAGGAAGTTGTCGCCCACGGCCTCCAGCTCGAAGATCGCTTTCTTCTCGTCCTGCACGGTGTTCTCCGTCTGGCCCCCACTCTCCGGTTTGACGGGTGAGAGTGAGGTGAACAGGGACTCCCCATCGACGGACTTCAGGCATTCCAGGTGGGGGCTGCCCCAGATGAGCACCATGAAGTAGTCCGGGTCTGCGCTCGTCGGGTAGAAGACGTACTCGTAGACTTGCCCCTTGGCGAGCTGAGCGTGCGCCAGGTATCTCCCGCTCTTCACATGCTTGATCTTGTACCGCTTGCCGACGGCTGGACCGGTGAATGCCATGCTCCGCTGCCTTCCCCATATTCCGATTGTGTAGTCGGATCAACACTCTGTGTGTTCGATGCTATCCGGGCCCACTCATGGGCTTCCGCACTCGGACCCGCGCCGTGAGACAGGCCCTCCGCCACGAATGACCGCCGGCTGACAAACGGTGTGGTCGTCGGGCCCTGGATGCTGATGACGCCGAGGCCCACGGAGGTCCTTCCTCCGCGCGGGCGCGTCATCCTGCGGTGACGGGTCGCACGGGCGGGTGGGTGTGTCGCGTGCCAGAAGAAGGCGGGGTGGCGCATCCTTCATCGTCTGACCGGTGCCGGCCATCGGTTGTCGACGGCGGCACGGTGACGCGTCGTCCGGCTCGCTCGTCGGGAGGTGTCCCCTCGCGAGCGGTTGCGCGACAAGCGCGTTCATGCCTTGGCGCGGTGTCGCGCGTTCCTCGTAAAGGCTGGTCAGAAGGCCAAATTCCGCCGGGAAAGTCAAATTTGTCTTTGACGAACTCGCCCCCCAAGATGGACGCCCGACGAGGGGAGCACCGGTGGTGGACACGGTCGCCGGCAAGGTGGGGCAGATCGCGGACGAGCAGCGTTCGATCGAGGTGATGTACGCGCGTCTTGACGCGGAGGAGGCCGAGAGCGTCGCGGCGCGGGAGAAGGTGATGGCCGCTCCGGTCGAGGGCCCGGAAGATCATCAGGCGAGAGACGCGGAAGTCTCACGGCTGGCCGGGGTCATCGGTCGGCTCCGGTTGGCTGAGCGGTCTCTGTGCTTCGGGCGCATCGACGGTTCAGAAGGCGGCGCGTCCTTGCACGTCGGCCGCATCGGACTGCGTTCCGAGTCGGGCGAGATACTGCTGGTGGACTGGCGGGCCGAGGCCGCGCGGCCCTTCTACGCGGCCACGATGGCCTCACCGCTGGGGTTGCGTCGTCGTCGTCACCTGCGTGTCGAGGATCGCCGGGTCGTCGACGTCACCGACGAGATCCTTGACGGGACCGACCCGACCGCCGAGGACGTCGTCGGCGACGGCCCTCTCGTTTCGGCGTTGAGCGGGGCGCGGACGGGGCGTATGCGCGAGGCCGCCTCGACCCTGCAGCGGGAGCAGGACGAGATCGTCAGGTCCGAGCATCGCGGGATCACGGTCGTCGACGGCGGCCCAGGAACGGGCAAGACCATCGTCGCCCTGCATCGGGCGGCGTACGTGCTGTACGCGTTTCCCGCGATCGCGGAGCGCGGCGTGCTCGTCTTCGGCCCGAACAGACGCTTCCTGGCCTACATCTCCAACGTGCTGCCATCGCTCGGTGAGAACGACGTCGAGTTGGCCACGGCGCCTGATCTCGTGGGGGTCGAGGCGACGAGAACCGAGCCGGAGGCGATCGCCCGCGTCAAAGGACGCGCGCGCTTCGCCGAGGCGCTCGCGCGGCGGGTCCGGGCGCGAGAGCCGTACGGCGTGCCCCTGCCGCTCACCACGGCGCACGGCAGCGTCACCTTGGACTCCACGCGCGTCGACGCCGCCCGACGCGGCGCCCTGCAGGGCGGTATCGGTCACAACCGCGCGAGGGAACTGTTCCTTGAGTACATCGTCGACGAACTCGTGAACGAACTGGAGCAGCAGACCGCGAAAGAGATCGCGGACTTCGAGGACGAGCTCAGGGAACTCAGCGGAATCGACCTCGATCGCATGTTCGCGCACCGCCCGGGAGATCCAGAGCCGGAGGAGGACGGGCTCGACATCGACTGGGACCGCATCCGGGACGACCTCCTCGGTGACGCCGACGTCGACCGGATGGTCGACACGGTCTGGCCCCGCCTTCGCGCGGAGGACGTCCTGCGCGGCCTGCTCTCTGATCCCGGTGCGCTCGCCCACGCGTTCGCCGAGCTCACCGAAGAAGACATCGACTCGATCGTCGAGGGAGTAAGGGCGGGGTGGAGCGGCGCGGACCTCCCGTTGCTGGACGAGGCGCGAGCGCTCGTCGACGGGCCTCCGGAAAGGGTCTACGGGCACATCGTCGTCGATGAGGCGCAGCAGCTCTCCGAGATGCGGTGGCGGATGCTCATGCGTCGTTGCCCGAACCGTTCGATGACCATCGTGGGCGACCTCGCGCAGACGGGGTCGACGACCACCGTCACGAGCTGGGAGGACGCGCTGGAGCCGTTCGTCGCGGACCGGTACGTCCATCACACGCTCACGGTCAACTACCGCACGACCGCCGAGATCCTGGAGGCGACCAGGCCCCTGCTCGCCCGGATCGCCCCCGCGCAACGCCTCTCCCGCTCCATCCGCCACGGCGAACCCCCGGCCTCCGTCACGGTCGCCGAGGCCGACGTCGACACCGGCGTCGGCGACCTCCTCGCCCGGCTTCGGGAGGACCATCCCGAAGAACTCGTCGGCGTCGTCGTCTCGTCTCGGCGCGCGATGGAGATCGAACCGGGATCCCTCGGAGGCGACGCCACGGTCGTGGCCGCGCCCGACGCGCGGGGCCTGGAGTTCGACACGGTGATCATCGTCGACCCGGACGAGATCGAGGGGGCGAGCGAGGCCGGCCTCCGGGACCTCTACGTGGCGCAGACCCGGGCGACCAAGCGCCTCATCACGCTCACGGTCGATCGCACTGTCGCCTCCACCGGAGCGGCGGCGCCCGAAGGGTGAACCGCGAAGCATGACGTCGAACGGCCGGTGCTCGGGGCCGTCGCCCAGAAAGCCGGTCAGGGCAGGTCACGAGCCACCGGCCGCAGGCGTCTCGTCGAACGTTGCCGCACCGGGCCGGGGATCACCCGGCGTGCGAGAGGGTGGTCGGACGGCTGTCGCCCTGTCCGGGGAGCGTTGGCCCACGGCCGAGAACGGCTGATCACGAAGCGCCGCGGGATCTCATTTCGCCGATCGTATTGACACCCCGTCAGCGCCCTTGATATTAATCCACCAAGTGGTTGGTGGATTAAAGGGGACGGACATGGCGACGACGCGACGAGGCAGACCGCCGGGCGGTCCGGAGCGTTGGAACGCGCTGGTGCAGGCGGCGTACCGATGTCTGGCCGAAGGCGGGTTCGAGCGGTTGCGGATGCGCGACGTGGCCGCCCAGGTGGGCATCGACCACTCGTCGATCCACCACCACTTCCCCACCAAGCAGGACCTGGTGATAGCGGTCGTGGACCACACCACCCGGCAGTTCTGGTCGACCACACCGCCGGAAGGAAGCGCCGTCGAGCGGCTGCGGGGCCACCTGGCCACGCTCCGTCAGAAGATCGTCGGCCAGCCCGAGCTCCACATCGTCCTGCGTGAGCTGGATCTGCGGGCCCGGCGCGACCCCGAGCTACGGGAGATCATCGCCGGCAGGGAGGAGGGCTGGCGGAACTCACTGCGCACCCTGCTGACCGACGCCGCCGCTGCCGGAGCACTGGCCCCGGGCGTCGACCCGGCGACAGGGGCGGAGTTGGTCATCGCCACCGTCAAGGGGGCGAGCCTGGCCTCCGACCGCGCCGACGACGTCCTCGAACTCCTCGAACGGTTACTGATCCGTACCTAACTCCGGTTCGCTCTCAGGAGGAGCATCCATGTCCACACGTACGCTCCGGGTCGTCATCGTCGGCGGCGGCATCGGCGGCCTGTGCCTGGCCCAGGGCCTGCACGCCGCCGGGATCGACGTGGCGGTCTTCGAACGCGACGCCGCGCCCGACGCCCGGTTACAGGGATACCGGCTCAACATCGAACCGGTCGGCAGCCGGGCGCTGCACGACTGCCTTCCTCCGCACCTCTGGCAGATCCTGGTGGCCACCGCCGGTGATCCCGGACCCGGCATGGGGGTGTTCACCGAGCGGATGCGGCTGCTGATGCGGGAGGACGCCCCGCCCGCGGGGCTCGACCCGTCCGAGCGGACGCACGCGGTCAGCCGGATCACGTTGCGGCGGCTGCTGCTCGCCGGTCTGGATGACGTCGTCCACTTCGGCAAGGAGTTCACCGGCTACCGGCAGAACCCCGACGGCACCGTCACCGCCCTTTTCGCCGACGGCACCTCGGTCACCGGCGACCTGCTGGTCGGCGCGGACGGTGCCAACTCGCGCGTGCGGCGGCAGCTGTTGCCGCACGCGCGGCGGTCCTCCGTACCCGGCGTCGGGATCGGCGGCAAGCTCCGGCTCGAAGACGGAGCGGCGTGGCTGCCCGAGGAGGTGACCAGCGCCAAGAACATGTTCCTGCCGAAACGGGACTTCCTGTTCACTGCGGTGTTCCGCCGCCGGGAGACGGACGAGGCCGTCGTCGAGCGTGTCGGTGACCGGATGCGGGCCGTGGGCCTGGACCCGGATCTCCTCGTCCAGGACGCCGGGGACGACGACTACGTCATGTGGGCCTACGTCGCCCATCGGCGCGTGTCGCCCACGGACCCGTCCGGCACCCAGGAACGCGAACGCGGGCAACGGCTGCGCGAGGTGGTCGCGTCCCGCCTGACGGACTGGCACCCCGGCCTGCGCGAGCTGATCGCCCGGACGCCCGCGGACACCGTCGAGCGGTTCGACTTCGCCGCCGCCGAACGGGTGAGGCCGTGGACGACCACGAACGTGACCGTGCTGGGCGACGCCGTCCACTCCATGCCGCCGGTCGGCGGTCTCGGCGGCAACGCCGCGCTGTACGACGCCAACGTGCTGCGCCGCGCGTTGGTCGCGGTCGACCGGGGCGAACTCGACCTGCTGCCCGCCCTCGCCGAGTACGAGCGCGCGATGTTGAGGAACGGCTTCGCCGCCGTGCGGGCCGCCACCATGTACCTGCGCCTGGCCACCCTGCCCAGCCGTACGGTCCGGACCGTCGCACGGACGTTCTTCCGGATGTGCGGCGTGATCCCCCCGCTGCGCCGCGCGATCTTCTCGGACTGACCGTTCACCGGGTGTTCCAGCCGACCGGTCGGTGTCCGGGCCGCGGCACCGCCCGCCGCGCGTCGGTCAGGTCGTGCCGCCCCGAGGTCCCCGGTCTCGTTCCTCCTGGTCGTCGAACGGCCTACCGGAGATCTCGCCTTCCGTCCATGGCCGGCACATGCTTCTGCGGGCCGTCGGGCGACCGGCTCACAGCGCTCCTGGACACGCGTCAGGTGGCGTCCCGCCGGCCCAGCCACTCCAGGATCACCTGGTTTGTTTCCTCCGGCTTCTCCTGCTGGATCCAGTGACCGCAATCCAGGCTGACCGTTTCCGCGTTGGGTACGAAATCCGTCAGTCTTTCGGACTTCGCGACCACGTCCCGGTCGCCGTAGATCATGAGTGTGGGCTGTTGGATGATCGGGTCCACGTCCGCCAGCAGGTGCCAGTTGCGGTCAAGGTTCCTGTACCAGTTCATACCGCCTGTGAACCCTGTCGACTCGAAGGCGGAGACGAAAACGGCCAGTTCGCCGTCACTCATCACGGGCTCACCGAGTGGCTTCTCCGCTCTGGCGAGATCGATCAACGCCATACCCGGCTGAGGCTCTCTTGGAGGTTCGTTCTTCCGGTAGATGTTGCGGAGGAACCGAAAGGTGTTCTCTTCGAACACGGCGTCTGCGACACCCGGCCGCCGGTTGAAGTGGACGAAGTAGAAGTCGCCGCCGAACGCCTCTTCCATGGACTCGATCCAGGGCCTCTCCCCGCGCTCCAGGTAGGGCAGGCTCAGGTTGATCACCGTGTTCACCCGGTCCGGATGCAGCAGGGTCAGTCCCCAGACGACGGCCGCCCCCCAATCATGGCCGACGAAGGTGGCGTCTTCGTATCCGTAGTGATCGAGAAGAGCGATGAGATCGCCCGACAGGTGTGCGATGTCGTAGTCCGTCACTTCGGCCGGGCGGGATGAATTTCCGTAACCCCGCTGGTTCGGGACGATGACGTGGTAACCCGCCGCGGCGAGGGCGGGCATCTGATGGCGCCAGGAGAAGGCGTGCTCCGGCCAGCCGTGACAGAGCACGATGGGTTTCCCCGCATTTCGTCGGCCTGCTTCGAAGACCTCAATTTCCACACCGTTTACCGAAACAAGAGTGGGCTTGGGAAAATCGACTGGATCGAACACTGCGTTTCCTCTTCGTCTTTTCTGATTGATCGGGGGACGAAGGTGCCCGAAGAGCACCTCCGAAAGGCCGAGGGCCGATGTCGGTGACCATCCTGCCGACCGAAACCGGTCATCTCGTGACCGGTTTCCTGTGAAAGTGTTGTCGGCGTGCGAACCGATCGGCTGGTGGCCGTCCTTCTCCTGCTGCAGCGGCGCGAGCAGGTGACGGCGGCGGAGGTCGCCCGGGAGCTGGAGGTCTCCGAGCGCACCGCCCGCCGCGACCTCGACGCCCTGGCCATGGCCGGGGTGCCGGTGTACTCCATGCAGGGCCGAGGCGGCGGCTGGCGCCTCGTGGGCGGCGCCCGCACCGACCTGTCCGGGTTGACCGCGGGTGAGGCCCGCGCCCTGTTCCTGGTCGCCGGCCAGGCCTCGGCCGCGACGCCGGCCGTGAAGGCGGCCCTGCGCAAGCTCGTCCACGCCCTGCCGGAGCCCTTCCGGGCGCAGGCCGAGGCGGCGGCGTCGTCGTTGGTCATGGACCCGCAACGATGGGGGTCGAGTCGGATCGAGCACCGACCACCTCGCTTCCTCGACGAACTCCAGGACGCGGTGATCCGCGGCGTCCAGGTACGGCTCGGCTACGTCGACGGCAAAGGCGCCGAAACCGTGAGAACCGTCCACCCGCTGGGCATCGTCGCCAAAGGCCCGTCGTGGTACCTCGTCTCCGGCACCGAGGCCGGTCGGCGGACCTTCAGGATCGACCGTGTGTCGTCCGTCGGCCCGACCGATGATCCCGTGCACCGGCCTGAGGACTTCGACCTCGCCGAGAGCTGGCGCGAGATCGCCGACAAGATCGACCACGGGCGAACGCCCTTCGAAATCCAGGCGGTGTGCGTGCCCCACGGGATAGGCCTGCTCCGGATGGCGTTCGGCGGTCGGCTCGAAGTGGGAGGTTCCACGCCGGACGGCCGCATCGAGGTCGTGATCCGCGGCTACGACGATTACACGCTCGCCGGCGAGCTTTCCGGGCTGGTCGAATGGCTGGAGGTGACCGGCCCGCCAGGTGTGCGGGGCCACCTGGCCTCGATCGGCAACGCGCTCGTCGAGCGATACGGCTGAGACCGGCACGCGCGCTGTTCGAGAATCCGCCGAACGACATCCCCTCGGTCACGATGCGCCGACGGTATGCGATCAGACCGTCATGACCTTCGCGCCACTTCCGCGTATCCGGAACATGCCTGAACCATTACGGTAAGTAGTCGAATGCATCCATGAGGTGATGATGGTAGGGATGTCGCCTAGAAAGGCCCCCCATGCGTACTTCTCCTACCCGGCTCCTCGTGGCGTTGGCCACCGCGATCACCCTGCTGACCGGCCTGACCGGGACGCTCTCCCCCGCCTCCGCGCACACCTCACCCGCGGCGGTCTATCCCAACTGCACCATCCCCGGCTGTGCCGCCGCCCGCGACGCGAACATGATCTGGGGCACCCAACTGCACTACCCCGCCGCCCGCAGGTGGTTCCCCTGGCCCACCGGCCAGTCGAACTTCAGCGGCGGCGTCTTCGGCAACCGCGAGCACCAACTCCCGGCCGGGGGTGACTACGCCGAATACGACGTCTTCCCCCGCCGCCAGGGCAGCCCCCGCGACGCCCACCGGATCGTCCTCGACCGCAACACCGGCACCGTCTGGTACTCCCCCGACCACTACAGGAACTTCTACCAGCTCTGATCACGGCTCTCCGGCGACAGCGCCACCGGCGTCACGTCGCCGGATTCCGGTCGTTCCGCCGATGAGGCCGCACCCGGACGGCCGAACACCTGTCAGCGGTCACGCCTTTCCGCACTCGTTCGACCGCTCGGGGGCTTCCCGCCACTCCACGGCAAGCCCCGCCTCGATGCCGTCAACTCTCGAATATCACGCTCGCGTACCGGACCCGCACGGCGGAACCACCCGGGACGACCCTCGCGACAGCGGTTCCACGGCAGCCCCTGCCGGTGTACAGCACCGCGACACGGTCGGTGTCGTTCTCGGCGCCGACCGCGTCACCGAGGTCGTAGCACTGACGGTCGTTCGGGTCTTTCAAGGTGTGCGAGATGCCGCGGGAGCTGTACTCGAAGGTCCCGGTCGCGGCGGAGGCGAAGCCGGGGGCGGCCACGATGAGCGCGGCCCCGACGGCCAGAGCGCCCGTGACCGTGGACATCACACGTCGCACAACAATCACCCCTTGTGTTCGATTTATAACAAAGAGTAATTCAAGGAAAGGCGGCGCGAAAGCGCGCGTGGCGGCGACGGCCGCGGGGGACCACCAGGCAATGAACCGACCGTTCCGCGTCGCCCGCCGGTGAGCATCGCGGCGGGCGAACGGGATCGGCGGCCGGTGAGGACGAAGCCCTCACCGTGAGCCACGGTCTAGGGGCACAGCGCGGAGGTCAGCAGGGTCATGGCCGCCTGGTGAGGGTCGCCGGAGAACGGGGTCATCGACAACGTGACCTGTCGTGAGCCGTCGGCCGAGTTGAACGCCACCGTGAGGTAACCCGGGGCGCCGCCGCCGTGGCCGAACGCGGTGCCGCAGGGAAGAGGCGCCAACTCCAGCCCCAGCCCGTACCCCTCGGTCGTGCCGGGATCCTTCATCTCCTTCAGCAGACCGGGACGGAGCAGCTTGCCCTGGAACAGGGCGCGGTAGAACCGGTTGATGTCCTCGGTGGTGGAGACGATCTCACCCGCCGCACCGGCCATCGTGGGATTGAACCGTGTGACGTCGACGGGGACGACCTGGCCACCCCTGGTGACCGGCGCGTACGCGTGGGCGTGCGGGCCGTACACCTCCGGGGAGGCTCCCGGCACGCGGGTGTCACGCAGGCCGAGCGGTCGCAGGATCCGCTCCCTGATCTCTGTCGCGTACGGCCTGCCGGTGACCTTCTCGATCAGCATGCCGAGCACGATGTAGTTGGTGTTGGAGTACTTGTAGTCAGACCCGGGTGGGAAGTCGCGCGGGAGCTTCTCCGCTTTCTCCACCAGTTCGCGTGCCGTCCAGGTGCGGTAGCGCTCCTTGGGGATGCCCGCCTCGTCCATCATGTCCGTCGAGTACTCGGGAAGGCCGCTGGTGTGCTGGAGGAGGTGCCTGATCGTGATGTCGGCACCCTTGTCCACGAGCCCCGGCAGCCACTTCTCCACGCTGTCGGACAGGCGCAGCCTTCCCTCTCCCACCAGTTGAAGCACCACGGTCGCCGTGAACGACTTGGTCACGCTCCCGGCCCGGAAGCGCCCGTTCACCGGGGCCGGCTGGGCGTTGTTCATCCTCGCCTTGCCGCTTGCGGCTCGCCAGGTCCTGTCCCCGTCGCGAACCTCGGCGATCGCGGCGACCGCACCGCCTGCGACGATCTTGTCCAGCATCGCCTGCAAACCCGGCCGACCGCTCGGGCTCGCGTCCGCCGCCGCGGGGGCGGTCACGGCGGGCGTCGCCAGCAGCGACACGGTCAGGCACGCCACGACGGCCGTGCCGGTGCGTCTTCCCTTCACGGTGTTCCTCCGATTCACGGAGTCCGGCTCTCGGCCTCCGCCATATCAAGATCCGACGTGGGAGGGCGGTAGGGCATCGGAGTTGTCCCCTACGGAAACCCTGGTTCCATACGCCGATCTCCGACTTGGGAGGGACGCCGTCAGGCGGGGTCCCCTGTGGTGAGCCGGACGGACCACTCGTGTTCGGCGACGGCGAGGCCGCCCTCCAGCGTCTCGACGAGCGCCGTCCGGCTCACCGAAACCACCGTCGGCTCATGCCGGGCCTCGGTGCCCCAGGCGGGACTGCCTCCGTCACGGACCCGGCAGGCGAGGTGCACCCGGTCCCCGTCGGGGAACGCGAACGCCGTCACCTCGTCGGTGCACTCGCCCCATTCCAGGAACACACACCGTGCGAGTGCCGCCTCGGCGTCGGTACCGGCGTCGCCGTACAGCCCGTTCTCGGCGATGAGGAAGGACTCGGACGGCGAGGTGAACCCCACCGGTCGCGCGGCCGGCGTGCGGAAGCGGCCGAGTTCGTCCCTGAGCTTCTTGACCAGCAGCGGCGGGTAGAACGCGTTGTCCCACGTGTTCACGTGGAGCCCGCCGACGAAGACGTCGACGCACAGCAGTCCCGGGTCCCGCTCGATATGGAACTCCAGGCCGAACCCGGCCCGCGACCCGAGCAGCATGACGGCCTCCCCGGCTCTGTCGATCCACGGCCTGGGATGGGGGTTGGTTCTCCCGAGCTGAGCTTCGGGGTGAGTCGGGCAGCCCTCGGATGCGCTGACCGCCGTCATCGGAGCCGCGCGGAAATCTCGGGGGCGCCGGTTCTACACTCCCTCCCATAGTGGAACATACCGTGATGAAAACGAATAATCTCGCCGCGACCGTGGTGGCGGGCACCTCTGGGACCTTCGCCGACCAGGGCGAGGGGGACGCCTGATCCGATGAGTGACGCAACGAAGTTACCGGCCGGCTTCGGACGACTGTGGACCGCGCAGACGGTGTCCTCGCTCGGCGACGGGGTGATGCACGCCGCGCTGCCGCTGCTGGCGTTGACGCTGACCCGGGATCCGATGGTGCTGGCCGTCGTCACGGCCGCCGGGACGCTGCCCTGGCTGCTGTTCGGAGTGCTCGGCGGCGCGCTGGTCGACCGCTGGGACCGTCGCCGCACGATGTGGGTCACGGACGCCGCGCGTGCGGTGCTGCTGGCCGTACCCGCCGCCGCGGCGGCGCTCGACGTGCTGAGCGTCCCGCTGCTGACGGCCGTGGCGTTCCTGCTCGCCCTCGGCTCACTGTTCTTCGACACGGCCGCCACCGCGTACCTGCCGGACCTGCTCGGCCGTGACCCCGCCCAGCTTGAGCGGGCCAACGCCCGCCTGCGCGGCACCCAGACCGCGGCGTCCGGCTTCGCCGGGCCACCCGTGGGTAGCGCGCTGCTCGCGCTCGGACGTTCGGTTCCGTTGCTCGCCGACGCGGTGTCGTTCGCGTTGTCCGCGTTGCTCGTCCGGTCGCTGCCCGCCGTACCGCGCCCCGCCGCGAGCGCCGGCGAGTCACTGCTCCGGCAGGCTCGGGCCGGGGCCTCCTACGTCTTCCGGGACCGGCTGCTGCTCGGGCTCGCGCTGCGTCCGGCGGTCGGGAACATCGCCTTCCTCGCCGTGGAGACCGTCCTGCCGCTGTTCGCCCGCGAACGTCTCGGCATCGGCGCCTTCGGCTTCGGCCTGCTCCTCACCGCCGAGGCCGCGGGCGGCCTGCTCGGCGCGGGCGTCGCCTCCTTCCTCGGAAGGCGCCTGGGCACCGGCACCGCGCTGACCTGCACCGCCACCATCGAGGGCCTCGCCATCGTGGGGCTCGCCGCGGCGCCGAACGCGTACGTGGCCGGGCTCGCGCTCGCCGTCTGCGGGGCGGGCATCGGCGCCACGATGGTCCTCGGCCCCTCGCTCCGGCAGGCCATCGTCCCGGCCCGTCTGATGGGCCGGGTCGCCTCCACCTCCCGCATGCTCTCCATGTGCGCCGCCCCGTTCGGCGCGTTCCTGGGCGGCGGGCTGGCCAACGCCTACGGCCTGCGCACCCCGCTGTACGTCGCCGCGGGTCTCCTGCTCACCATGACCGCCGTCACCGCGACCATGACCAGCAACCGCCGCGTCGAGGCCGCGCTGAGCGACGCACGCCTGGACCCCGTCGCGGAGAGCGCCGTACGAACCTCGTCCACATGACTCTTGGCCACCGCAGGACCGGGCGTATGGCCCATGGTCGCCCGGCGGGTGACCATCTATTCTCCGGGTACGGCAGGCGCGAGCGCTGAGGTGCGGTGCATGGACGAAGGCGGCATGGGGCGGCGGGAGCGCAGGAAGCGCGCGACCCGGGCGGCGTTGAGCGAGGCGGCGCTACGGATGTGCGCCGAGCGCGGGGTGGCCAACGTCACCGCCGAGCAGGTCGCCGAGGAGGTCGGGGTCGCGCTGCGGACCTTCTTCAACTACTTCTCCTGCAAGGAGGAGGCGGTGGTCGCGGGTGACGCGGCCATCGCCGAGGCCATCGTCGCCGCCTTCCGGGGCCGCCCCGCCGCCGAACCGGTGCTGGCGGCGCTGCGTGCGGCCGTACTGGAGGTGGTCGACGAGGACAAGCTGCGCTTCCACGTCGAACACCTCCAGGTCCTGCGTGGTGACCCGGCGCTGCTGCCGTACCGGCTCAAGGCGTTCGCCGCGCGCGAGCGTGAACTGGCCGCCGCGGTCTCGGAGCGGACGGGGGTCGGGGACGAGGACCTGTATCCGGGCCTGGTGGCGTCGTGCATGCTGAGCGCGCTGCGGGTGGCGACCCAGCGCTGGCTGAGCGAGCCGGGCCCGCTCAGCTCGCTCATCGACACGGTGGTGGCCCAGCTCGACGCGGGGCTGGGCGCCCCGCTCGACCGGTCCCGGGCCGACGCGAACGGCCGCCCGGAACCGGTACGGGCTCAGGCCTGGGGGGCGTCCCAGGCGACGGGCAGGGAGTGCACGCCGTAGATGAACATGTCGTCGCGCATCGGCACCTCGTCCGGACGGCAGGCCAGCCGCAGGTGCGGGAAGCGGCGCACCAGGGCGGGCAGGGCGACGCTCAGCTCCGCGCGGGCCAGCTGCTGGCCGAGGCACTGGTGGATGCCGTACCCGAAGGCCACGTGCGGGTTGCGTTCGCGGGTGAGGTCGAAGGTGGTCGGGTCCTCCCAGTGGGCGGGGTCCCGGTTGGTCTCCGGAGTCGAGATCATCACCGTGTCGCCCGCCGGGACCCGCACGCCGCCCACCTCCACGTCGTCGGTGGCGACGCGGAACGGACCCATGTGGAGGATCGAGACGTAACGCAGCAGCTCCTCGACGGCCCTGTCGGCTATCTCGGAGTTGCCGCGCAGCAGTTCGAGCTGGTCGGGGTGTTCCAGGAGGGCGAAGGCGCCCAGGGCGATCATGTTGGCCGTGGTCTCGTGCCCGGCGGCGAGCAGCAGGTTCGCGATGCCGACCAGCTCGTCGTCGGTGAGCTCTCCGGCGTGGTCGCCGTGGATCAGCCCGGAGATCAGGCCGTCGTCGGGCTGGGCCCGCTTGGCGTCGACCAGCTCGCGCATGAACTCCCGCATCTCCTCACGGACCCGCAGCACCTCCTTCACCGGTGTGTCCATGCGGATGAGGGTGGAGGTGCGGCGCTGGAAGTCCGCGCGGGCCTCGTACGGCACGCCGAGCAGCTCGCAGATCACCAGGGAGGGCACGGGCAGGGCGAACGCCCTGACCAGGTCGGCCGAGGTGCCCGCGGCCTCCATCGCGTCCAGGTGATCCTCGACGATCTCGGTGATGCGCGGGACGAGCGCGCGCATCCGGCGCAGGGTGAACTGGCCGACGACCAGCTTGCGCAGGCGGGTGTGCTGCGGTGGATCCATGGCCACGAACTGCCCGGCCATGGCGCGTGCGTCGAACAGCTTCTCGCGCATCTCCTCGGGGACGGAGATCAGGGCGTTGCGGCGGTTGAAGCGGTCGGCGCTGAAACGGGGGTCGGACATCACGAAGCGGGCCTCGTCGATGCCGGTGACCACCCACATCTTCTCTCCGGTGCCCAGCGTCACCTGGTTGACCGGCGCCCGCGCGTGCATCCTGGCCAGCGCCTGCGGCGGATCGAACGGACACTGCCTGACCTTCAGCTCGTCGGGCAACTGCACCCGCAATGTGGCCTGGTCGGCCTCGGGTGCTTTCTCGACGCGATGGATCTCGGTGGTGGAACGAGGCATCAGCGCTCCTGTGGTGGATCACAGTGGATGGTGCGTCCTGTTTTCGACCATACCCGGACTTGCACGCCATGCAACTTTGACTTTTTCCGCCCGTCGAGAACACAGTCAGCCGATGCCATACCAGCCACGCGCCACAATTCGCTACAAAACATGACATTCCATAATCGCCACGCCGTACGACCCCGAGAATGCACATCCGACACGAAAACATCGGGATTTTGGACAGGCCTTTCCGCACACGGCCATACCAAAATCGACCTGCGGAACCACCGCGATCAGGGCGGCGGGGTCGTGAGTGTTCTGATCGTGAAGTCGATGGCCGTGGCCAGTCGTTGAGGGTCGTGTCCGGCGCGTTCGCGGACGCGTAGGCCGAGCACCGTCGTGAACAACGTCTCCACCGCGGCGTCCACGTCGAGTGTGGCGGGCAGGTCGCCCTCCCTGACGCCACGGCGCAGCAGCGACGTCAGGGTCCGCCGGGTGACGTCGAAGGCGGCCTCGACCCTTTCGTGGACCTCGGGGTCGGCGGCGCCGAGTTCGGTGGCGGTGTTGACCACGAAGCAGCCCCGTCCGGCCTCGTGGCCGACCAGCCAGAGCAGCCACTCCCGCAGGATGTCGAGGCAGGAGCCGGGGGCGTTCAGCTGCTCTTCGGCCTGGGTGGACTCGGTCGCCCGGTAGTGGTCCAGCGCGCGCAGGAACAGCGTGTGCTTGTCGTTGAAGGTCCGATACAGGCTGCTCTGCCTGAGCCCGAGTTCGGTCCCCAGATCACGCACGGACGTGGCGTTGTAACCGCGACACCAGAACAGCCGGGTCGCCCTGTCGATCACGTCCTGCTCGTCGAACTCCCTGGGTCGCGCCATGCTACGAACCCTACCAACGTTGTGGAGCGATCGCTCCCGTATTAGGGTGTGCCGTCGTATGGGAGCGATCGCTCCCGAACGAGTGAGGAGAGCCCGACGTGATGGCCACCGAACGTACGCCGACCGAGCCGGACATCTCACCGGGAAGCCACTGGATCGCGGTCTTCGCCGTGGCCCTCGGCACCTTTCTCCTGGTGACGGCCGAGCAACTCCCCATCGGGCTGCTCAGTCCCGTCGGGTCGGCCCTGTCGGTGTCCGAGGGCGCCGCGGGCCTGATGGTCACCGTCCCCAGCGTCGTCGCCGCCGTCGCGGCGCCCGCAGTCCCGATCCTGGTCGGCACCATGAACCGCAGGCTTCTGCTCGTCGCCCTGATGGGGCTCATGACGCTCGCCAACCTGGCCTCCGCCCTGGCCCCCGACTACCCGCTCCTGATCGTCGCCCGGGTGCTGGCCGGAGTCGCGATCGGCGGGTTCTGGGCCGTCGCCGGTGGCCTGGCCGTACGGCTCGTCGCCCCCGCCGACGTGCCACGGGCCACGGCCGTCATCTTCGGCGGCGTCGGCGCCGCCAACGTTTTCGGCGTCCCCATCGGCACCGTCCTCGGCGGGCTGACGAACTGGCGGGTCGCGTTCGGCGCGCTGAGCGTCCTCGCACTCGTCGTGCTGGTCGCCCTGCTGGCCGTACTGCCTCCGCTGGCCGCCGCGCGTCCCGTCGCCCTACGACGGCTGACCGGCCAGTTCCGCAACCGGGGCGTCCGGATCGGCGTCCTGGCGACCTTCCTCATCGTCACCGGCCACTTCTCGGCCTACACCTTCGTCGGCCCCGTGCTGCGGGACCTGTCCGGCGTCGACGAGGGATTCGTCGGGCCCCTGCTGTTCGGGTTCGGCGTCGCCGGCGTCGCGGGCAACTTCGTCGCCGGTGCCGTCGTCGCCAAGAGGCTCCACCGCACCGTCCTGGCCATCGCCACCGCCCTGGGAGTGACCGTGCTCCTCTACCCCGTCGCGGGACTCACCGCCGGGGGCGGAGTCACCCTGCTCGTCATCTGGGGCCTGGTCTACGGCGGGGTCTCCACCAGCCTGCAGACCTGGATGATCAAGGCCGCTCCCCAGGCCGTCGAGGAGGCCTCCGCCCTGTGGGTCGCGGTGTTCAACCTCGCGATCGGCCTCGGCGCGCTGGCCGGGGGCACGGTCGTCGACGCGCTGCCGCTGCGGGGCGTCCTCTGGCTGGCCGGTGTCCTCCTCCTGGCCGCCGCGCTGGCCGTGTGGAGCGCGCGCCGTGTCCCGAGCCTGCGGTGACGTCAGGGGTCTGACGCCGCGTGCGGGCCCTGGCGTGGGTTCCGTCGTCGGAGGCGGGTCCTGTCGCCGCGTCCGTCTGGCCCGCGATGTCCGTCGCGCTCATGACGAGGACGCCGGTACGGCGGGAGGCCGATCCGATCGGGATGTAATATCCCGCCCCGCTGCTCACCAAGAAGGGGAAAGTCCCGAGTCAGCGGAAGGCGCAGTGGATGACAGACGTTCCACCGGAGGATCTCCGGCAGACGATGCGGGATCCCGAGGCGTTCGAGGTCTTCTACCGAAGACACGTCGAACGGGTGAGCCGCTTCGTGGCCCGCCGGATGACCGATCCGCACACGGTGGACGACCTCACCACCGAGGTCTTCCTGGCCGCCGTCGACGCGGCGAACACCTACCGGCCCGACCGGGGCAGCCAGGAGGCGTGGCTGTTCGGCATCGCGCGCAACGTGGTGGCGTCCGAACTGCGCAGAGCGGCCAGGGAACTGCACAAGAACGGCAGGGCCGCGGGGCGCCGTCCTCTGGACGACGACGACATCGCGCGGCTTGAGGAACGCATCGACGCCGAACGGGCCACCCGCCCGTTGCTGGCGGCCATCGAGCGGCTGCCCAAGGGCCTGCGAGCCGTGGCCGAACTGGTGGACGTCGACGGCCTGTCCGTCACCGACGCCGCCACGGCCCTGCGCATCCGTGTCGCCACCGCCCGGGTACGGCTGCACCGCGCGCACCGCCGGCTCGTGAACGAACCCGGCACCTGCCCGGAGACCATCTTGGAAGGATCGTCATGAACGGATCTCTCGCAGGCTTCGAAGAGCGCCGGCTGGCCGAGCTGAAGGAGCACGTGGCGGCGCGGGCGACGGCCGAGCGGGCCGGACGGCCACGCCGCCGGATCGTCATGGCCCTGGCGGCGGGGACGGCGGTCGCCGCCGCGGCGGGCGCGATCACCGTCTCGTCCGTCGGAGGGGCCGCCCCCGCCTACGCCGTCAGCAAGGACTCCGACGGCGTCGTGCACGTCACCGTACGCGACGTCGCACCCGGCGACTTCCCGGACGTGAAGGGGCTGACCAGGCAGCTCCAGGAGCTCGACGTGCCCGCCGTCGTGGACTACGTCCCGGCGGGCCGGAAGTGCAGGGAGCCACGCGGCGCCGTCGTGACGGACGTCCCCGGGGGGCTCTACCGCACGCCCACGAACGTCCCCGGTGATCCCGGGGCCTGGCGGATGCAGATCGACACCAAGCTGTTCAAGCCCGGCCAGACCTTCGTCTGGACCCTGTACGTCGACCCCGTCAACGGATGGAACGGCACCAGCACGATCCTCATGCGGGACCCGGTGGCGCCCTGCGATCCGGTCCCCGACGACCGGCCGCACTACCTGGCGAAGACGCCTCCCCCCTGGGTGAGGGCGACGTCGCTGGGCGGGTACCGGGTCGAGGGCAGGACCGTGGGCGAGGTCCTCCCGGAGATCGGCAGACGCGGCCTCAAGGCCACCTACCTGGTCACCGAACCCGCCCCCGACAGGCCACGCGACCCGGACATGCCCTACGTGATGTACCCCACGAGGCAGAACACCCCGGTGGGGGGTGACTGGCTCGTCTGGCAGGCGGACGAATCGACGAAGGGAACGATCCGCCTGTACGTCACACGAACCCTCGCCTTCCCCCGGCACCGCTGAACCGGTACTCGGCTACCGGTCCTATGTCGTACTCGGGAAAGGCCCTCCTCCACCCATCAGGAGGCGTTCTCCGAAGTCACGTCAGGTCGGCGAAGAAACGTGCGACCTCGTAGTTGGCGATCAATCGGGCGAGGCCGAGTGGGGTCTGACCGCTGTTGTTCGCCCTGAGCGGGTCGGCTCCCCACCGGCGCAGCAATTCGATCATTCGACCATCTCCGCGTGAGGAGAACACGGCAGTGCTCAGCGGCGTATTGCCGTAGTGGTCGGCCTGGTCAACCAACGCGTGTCGGTGCAGGAGCAGCTGGGCGACCGCCACAGAGCCTTCCTGAGCTGCGAAGTGCAGTGGCGTCAGTCCTTTTTCGTCTGATCCACTCGGATCGGCTCCGGCGTCCAGGAGCGCCTCGGCCGCGCTGACGTCGTTGGACATCGCCGCGTAGTGCAACGGCGACCTGCGAGCACGATCAAGACTCATGGCACTCTCTCCTCTGCGGAGGACGTCAGCGTGGAGGTGCGACCGGTGTAGCGAAGCACCTCGGGTCGGAGGCATCACCGACCCGTACAGATCAAGATCGACAATAGTCGCATAGGAGCATCGGCCGACTTGGGCAAGCTCGCCCTCGGTGTCGGCGAGCCTGACTCGAAGCCCTTCCCGTTCGGCTCCGGCGATCCGCACGCAGGTCGTCATGTTCCAACGTCCGGTTCAGCACCGCACCCATGTGAAAAAGGCAGCTGGAAACGGACAAGTGGTCAGCCCTTCCGCTTGGCCTGTTCATACCAAGTACGCGTCGTTGATGATGTGGACGAAGGCAGGCGTGTCCGGTGGGCTGGGGGTCGTGCCGCCGTTACGGTCGCGTCCATGACTTCGAGCACTCCACGAATGTCGCCGGATGAGTACATGGCATCGCTGGCACGTAAATGGATGGCGGCCGGGGCGTTGCTGCGGGACGCGGCAGGCCGGATTCTGCTGGTCGACCCGGCTTACAAGCCCGGCTGGGAGATCCCCGGTGGCGCGGTGGAGACCGAGGAGTCGCCTCAGGCGGCGTGTCGGCGGGAGCTGGCCGAGGAACTCGGGCTGGACCGGCCGACCGGACGGGTGCTGGCGATCGATTGGGTGGCCTCACAACCGCAGCGACCCGAAGGGCTGATCGTCATGTTCGACGGCGGGCGGCTCACGCCGCAGGAGATCGCCTCGATCCGGGTGCCGGAGGAGGAGTTGGCCGGATGGGCGTTCGTCGAGGTCGGTCAGGTGGGTGAGCGGCTCGGTCCGCTGCCGGCCCGGCGGATCGAGGCGTGTGTCCACGCGGCCGACAGCGGGACGGTGGCCTCGCTGGAGAACGGCTTTCCCACCGACTGAAATCCGGGCAGGCGACCGGGTGGCGCGGGACGCGCGTTCCCGGACCGGTCAGGCATGTCCGAGAGAAGGCGGAGCGTCACCCGGCACCGCGCCACAGGCCGTCGCCTTACGGCATCGCCCGGGGCGTGACCGGGCGGCGGCCCCGGCCATGCCGACCGACAGGCTCAGCTCGGCGGCCGTGGCGGGGTCGCCCTGATGGTGAGCCGCGGTTCTCAGGTCAGTACGGCGTGCAGGGCCAGGTCGCCTATCCGGCGTAGTTCGTCGTGACCTCGGCCTGCGGCGGCCTGTACGGCTATGCCGTCGGTGATCGTGTGGACCAGGGCGGCCAGGGTGGCCGGGTCGTGGCGGGAGGGCAGGTCGGTGGCCTGTTCCAGCCTTCTGCGCAGCGCCGCCTCACTGGCCTTGCGCACCGCGATGGCGTCCCGCCGTACGGCGTGCGCGTCGGGCCCGCAGGCGTGCACGCTGTTGACGCACAGGCAACCGTGGGGCGTGTCCTCTCCCGCGACCAGGTCCACTGCCCCGCGGACCAGCCGTTCGACGACCTCCCTGCCGGTGGGGGCGGCCAGCGCGTCGGCGGTGTAGGCGCCGGGACCGTCGAGGTAGCGGGCGAGGACCTTGGCGAACAGTTCCTCCTTGTTGCCGAAGGCGGCGTAGAGGCTGGGCTTGTTGATGCCCATCGCGGTGGTCAGGTCGGTCAGCGAGGTGCCCTCGTAGCCGTGCCGCCAGAACACCTCAAGCGCGCGGTCGAGTGCGGTGTCCGCGTCGAACGAGCGTGGGCGCCCGCCGGGCATGCCGTCCTCCGTGCTCTCCTCCGAGTTTTATACCTATCGGTACGTTACCCCTTGCGCGAGGGCGCCGCATCATCCTAATTTCGTACCAATCGGTACGAAACTAAGGGGTGACACGCATGATCCGAGTCGGGGTTGTCGGTGCCGGCGGTTGGGCGAACGGCTCGCACCTGCCCGCGCTCGCCGCGCTTGAGGAGTTCGACGTGACCGCGGTCGCGACCACCGATCAGGCCGGCGCGGACCGGGCCGCCGCCGCCCACGGCGTACGGCACGCCTTCGCCGACGTGGGTGAACTCGTCGCGCATCCCGATGTCGACCTGGTCGTCGTCTCGGTGAAGACCCCCGGGCACGCCGCCGTGATCAGGGCCGCCCTCGCCGCCGGTAAGCACGTCGTGTCCGAGTGGCCGTTGGGCGTCGACGCCGACGAGGCGAGGGAGCTGACCGAGGCCGCCGTCGCCGCGGGTGTCGTCCACGCGGTCGTGCTCCAGGGGCACCACTCCCCGAGTGCCCGCTTCGTCGCCGACCTGCTGGCCGAGGGCCGGATCGGCACGCTCGAATCGGTCGCGCTGGTGGCGGAGGGCGCCCCCTTCGGAGGCAACCGGATCTGGCCGGACCTGGTGTTCAGCCTCGACCCCTCGGCGGGAACCAACGTCCTGACCATCATGGCCGGTCACTTCCTGGCCGCGCTCGAACGGGTCGCGGGCCCGCTGACCGAGGTCTCCGCCCGGCTGCCCCGCCTGCACGACCGCGTGCTGGTGACCGGGACGGAGCGGATCGTGCCCAACGCCACGCCCGGTCACGTGCTGCTGCACGGGCTGCTGGCGAGCGGCGCCACCGCCTCCGTCGTCGTGCACGGCGGCAACGCGTCCACCCAGGACGCCTTCCTTCTCAAACTCGTCGGCAGCGAGGGAACGCTGACCGCCACCCCCGCCCAGCCCGGGACGTTCATCCACTGGGGCGACTGGAACATCAGGATCGGAGACGACGTCCTGGCCGTGCCCGACACCTGTCGCACGGTTCCGGACAGCGTCCGGTCCGGCCCTCCGGCCAACATCGCGGCCCTCTACCAGGAGGTGGCCCGAGCCCTCGCCGAAGCCCGGCAGCCGTATCCCGGTTTCGAGACCGCCCTACGCCACCACCGGCTCCTCGCCGCCGTCGAACGGTCGGCGGCCGAGGGAACCGCCCAGAGAGTCGCGTGAAGGACGCAGAACCATGAGCGGACCTTCCAGGGCCGCCACCATGGCGAAGGGGAACCGGTCGACCTCCAGGCAGAGCGCGACGTCGTCGGGATGGACTCCCTCGCGACGGACGGGGTTTCGACCAGGTCGGCGATGCCGAGGAAACGGGCGTCCGTTCCGGTCATGATCGCACACACCCGACCCGGGACATCCGAGCGTGAACCGGCGACCCACGACGGCGGCGGCCCCGGTCCGTACGGCGTCCGGCCACCGAGCCGCGCCCGTGACCAGGCCGGACCCGCCATCGCCTTCGCGGATGTGACGGGAGGATCCTTCCCCGGCAGGAGGGGGCGGCGGCCGGTCGGCGGGGGGTGGGCTCCTTCCTCAGCAGGAGGTACCCCATGTGAGCGTTGCTCATAGTTGACGGCATGACGCGAAGATCCTTACATCGCCCCCTGCCTCGCGCGCTCGCAGGAGCGGCCCTCGCCACGGTCCTGGTCGCGGCCGCCGGCCTCACTCCCGCGAGCGCCACCGTGGGCGGCGACGTCCCGCTGCTCAACGACTACGACGCCGAAACGCTCGCGAACCTCCCCAACACCAACGGCCTGGATTACCTGGCTCAGCGGTACGCGCCGACCGACACCTGCCCGCCGACGGGTACCGGGCCGGGCGGGCCGCTGTTCTGGGGGGACGACAAACCCACCCAGTTCCGCCAGGGTGTCCCCCTGCCTGGGCAGAAGGTCGTGAAGATCGTCATCATGGGCGACTCGTACATATCGGGAGAGGGGGCGGGAGACTACTTCAACAAGCGCGGTTTCCTGCCCGACCCCTACCTCTGGGTCGGTAACGGGAAGCCGCCCATCCCGGCGCTGGGGCACACCCAGGCCGACTACGAGGATGACTTCCGGCACCGTTCGGCCAACGCGGCGGTCCTGCAGGGCATCGACCTGCTGCGCCGCGCCAATCCCGAGGTTTTCTTCGACGTACGTTTCAACGCCTCCTCCGGCGCCGCCAGCGAGCACTTCTTCGTGGGCCAGAACGACCACGGCCGCGTCAACCCGCCGCAGAGCCAGGGGCTGGACAACGCCACCGACCTGGTGATCTCCGGCTTCGGCGGAAACGACGTCGACTTCGGGCCCAGGCTGCAGGCCCTCCTCGAAAAGAAGGGCGACCTGAGCGCCGTCGAGGCGGAGACCGCGCCATTGTTCGACACCACCCGCACCTCCGAACAGGAATGGGCGGATTCGGAACCTCCGCGCCCGCCGTTCGTCCGTCCGCTGACGCAACCGTCGACCCTGTCGGCGCGACTGGTGCAGCTGGTACGGGCGACGAAGACCGCCACCGGCGGCAAGGCCAGGATCATGATGGTCAACTACCCCCAGTCTCTCGCGAACGGCCTCCTTCCCGGAGGCCCGATGAGATGGTTGACGTTCATCCTCAACCGGGACGCGGACTGGGCGAGACTCCGTGCCCTGTCGCCTCGGCTGACCGCCTCCATCAAGAAGGCGCAGCAGGTCCTGGCCGACCACGGGATCGCCGCCGACCTGCTGGACATCGAGAACGCCTTCGCCGGCCACGAACTGGGGACCAGAACCCCCTACACCCGCAACCTCGTCTGGGCACCCGCCGGGGACTCCTTCAACCAGAAACAGCAGTCAGGGCATCCCAACCAGCAGGGGCAGAAGGCGCTGGCGGGACACTACGCCCTGATGATCGCGGGCGAACTCGGGCTGCGCGTCAAGGCGCCCGACGGAGCGCGCCCACCGGCCAGAGCTGCGCAGCCGTGCGACTCCAGCCGCAACGACCGCCACAACCTGCCCGTCACCCCCACCCAGAGCGGTGGATCGACCGGCGGCACCGGCGGCGGTGGGGGAGGCGGCAGCAGCACCCCCAACGTGGGTCCGCGCTCGACCATGACCTTCGTCAACCTCGATCCGCCGCTGTTCCCCACGAACCCCGGCTCGCAGCCCAGGCCCACGCCCACCGGCTCGCAGTCCTCCCCCGGGACGGGGGGTACGGCGTCCCCGCGGTGGAACATCTATCCGGTCGACACCGTCCAGCCGACCACACCGATCATCTCCTTCGACCTGACGCAGCCGTTGCCCATCCTGTGGCCCCTGAGCAGTGGTGGGACGAGCCCGTACCGGGACGTCTACGAGGTGAAGATCAACGTCGAGCAGCTCATCCGGTGAGGCCCGGCTCCGGCCGTACCGGGAGCTGAGCGGCCACGGGCGGACATCCGAACGCCCGTGGCTCGCCCACCGGTCCCGCCCCAAGGGTGAGACCCGGCAACGCTTTTCCTGTCCGTGCCGTGTTCCCCGCCATCCCGCAAACGTCATTCAGGCGCTTCGCAGATAAGAGAATAAATTCGGGGGTCGCTCACGACTCGCCCTCTCCGTGACGCGTAAACCTTTTGTTCACGCTGTTCCGATCGGCGTCGTTGATGGTTTCTGTGACATCAGCACGGACGACCGGGATCGAACCTCTCCGCGATAAGACTTGTGACCGTCGAGGGGAAGTGCGGTCCGTACGGCACGCAGGCCCGATCGGGCCGCTGCCGCGCAGATCTCACCGTCCTAACGAATACCACGCACCGAAATTTCCCACAACATCCAGTCAAAGCGTGGAGACCGGCGCATATACGTTAAAGGGGTTCGGGATTGACGAGCGTCGCGCACCGCCCAGCCGAGACCGTCCCACACCACTGTGAAACATCCGGAAGTTCACCAAACTGGCGCCTTCGGTCCAAGCCACGAGGAAACCCTGATATGTTTCCCGGGAAACGTTGAGCCTCCTCGGCCAGGACCCCGTCCCGCGAGGAGGCTTTTCGCGTTCCACGACCTTCACCGGGGAGATCCATGTCAGAGGTTTTCGTCCAGCTCGCCCAGGAAGCCGACCTGCCCGTCGCCGAGCGGCTCTGGCTGATGTTCTGTCATGACATGTCGGAGTTTCGCGGAGCCCTGCCCGACGCGGACGGGACCTTCAGGAGCGACCGGTTGCACGCGGCGTTCACCGATCCCGGCTGGGCGCCGTATCTGGTGACGAACGGCGAGCGCCCTCTCGGCCTGGCCGTCGTCCGCGGCCTGGACGGCCCGGTCCGCGTGCTGAGCGGTTTCTTCGTCGTGCGCGGCGCACGGGGGACGGGCGTCGGGCTGCGTGCCGTACGGCAGGTCGTCGCACGGCATCCGGGCACGTGGGAGATCGCCTTCCAGGACGACAACGCCGACGCGGCGCGTTTCTGGCGCCGGGTCGCGACCGCGATCGCCGGGGACGCCTGGACCGAGGAGCACCGGCTTGTCCCGAACCGGCCCGACCTGCCACCCGACGCCTGGATCTCGTTCACCGCCCGGGGGGCCATCGGCGAGCCGTGAGGGCCCCCGCTCTACCCCCACCGATCACCGCCATCTGGCAGAAAATGCCGACATCCATCCGCCAAAAGCAGATAAACAGGCCCCTTTTCTCGCTTAACAAATAAAGCACCCCTTCCCCACTGAACACATCATCCCGGAGCGACAAAACAGGAAATGCCTCCGAAAAAAACCACCGAGAAGCCGGGGAAAGACAGCATTACCGCCAGTGATTAAAAACTCACGGTCAGTCAAATGGCCCGGCGTGGGAGAGCCTCGCCCGGCCGAGAATGAGTCACGATCGGTTACGTCAAAATCACAAACCGTGAAGGGACTCAACATGATCCGTCGTCTTCTCGCAGGTCTGGCGCTCGCAGGAGCGGTCGTCGCGACGCCGCTGGCCGCCGGGGTGCCCGCCAGCGCAGCAGCCGACCCGGCTCCCGCCGAGATCGTCACCGCCCCGACCACCGCCGACGACCCCACACCCGAGACCGGCGAGATCACCATTCGCTGGATCTCTCCGGCTCGGTGCCAGTTGGGCGGCGGCGTGCCCGTGCGCGTGATCGGGCGCTGGGGCTTCTGCCGGGGTGGCGTCTTCAACGGCTTCCCCGTCCGCTTCTTCTAAGAGAACCGGGGTGTCGGCCTTCCGGTCGGCACCCCTCGAAGTCTCGCTTCCTCCAGAAGAGACTTGAACCCCCCGTAACGGGGGGTTCTACCTTTTCAAGGGTGACCGGGAAGGACATCACCGGACGCCGGTGGAGCATCGGAGAACTGGCGCGGGCCAGCGGGACGACCGTGCGCGCGCTGTACCACTACGACGAGATCGGCCTGCTGTCGGCGAGCGAACGCACCGCCTCAGGACACCGCCGCTACACCGAGGACGACCTGCGGCGGCTGTACCGGGTTCGGGCCCTGCGCTCGCTCGGCCTGTCGCTCGACGAGATCGCGGTCGTGCTCGCGGACCCGGCGGACGACCTGGCGACGATGCGCGGGCTGCTGTCCGCGCAGCTCCGCGGCCTTGACGAGCAGGCCGAGCGGATCGACCGGCTCAAGCTGCGGCTGCGCGACCTGCTGGGGCAGCTCGACGGCGGCACGATGCCCGACCCGGGGCGGTTCATGACGACCCTGGAGATGATCTCTGTGTTCGAAACCCACTTCACCCCGGAACAGCGCGAACAGCTCGCCGAGCGCAGGGCCGTACTCGGCGCCGCCGCCGTCGAGGAGACCAGGACCCGCTGGGCCGGTCTGGTCGAGGAACTCCTCGGCCACGTGCGGGCCGACACCCCCGTGGACGACCCCCGGGTCCGGGAACTCGTCACCCGCTGGGACGAACTGGGCGCCGCCTTCCACCCCGGTGGCGGGACGACCGGCGACACCCAGGAGGCGGCCCGGCGGATGTGGCGGGACAACGGCGCCGAACTCAGCCGGAACCTCCCCTGGCCCGCCGACCTGATGGCCGCCCTCGTCCCCTACCTGGAGCGCGTCAGGAACGCGGCTGAGGGCTGACGAGGCTCTCCTTCGCCCAGAGGGCCAGCAGCCGCAGCGCGGTCTCCGAGCCTGACCCCTCCTCGACCGTGTGGGCGATCAGCGCCTGGTCGGGGTCGTCGGGCAGCCGGAGCGTCTCGTATCCGAGCTCCAGCTCACCGACCACCGGGTGCCGGTAGACGTACCGGCCGTGGGTCTTGTCGCGGACGCCGTGCTCACTCCAGAGTTCCCTGAACTCGGGGCTGGCGGCCGACAACTCGTCCACCATCACCGCCGTCTCCGGATCGTCGGGATAACGCGCGATGTCGAGCCTGAGGAAGGCGGTCACGTCCGCGGCCTTGCCGTACCAGTCGGCGTAGAGGCCGCGCGTCCCCTCGTCCAGGAACACCAGCCGGGCCAGGTTCCGCCGCCGCGGCGGCAGCGCGCCGAAGTCGGTGATCAACGCCGCCGCGAGCGGGTTCCAGGCCAGGACGTCGGTGTTGCGTCCGACGACGTACGCCGGGACCCCGGACGCCAGGTCGAGCAGCCTGCGCAGTCCTGGCCTGACCCGCTGCGGCTCGGGGACGTTCTCCCGCCGGTCGGCCTCCGACCAGGGGCGGGCGAGCCGGTACAGGTGGTCGCGTTCGGCCGCGTCCAGCCGCAGCGCGCGGGCGACCGCGTCCAGGACCGCCTCGGAGAAGTGCAGGGTACGGCCCTGCTCAAGCCGTACGTAGTGGTCCACGCTCACCCCGGCGAGCATGGCCAGCTCCTCCCGGCGCAGCCCCGGGACACGTCTGTTGCCGCCGTAGGCGGGCAGCCCGAGCTCCTCGGGCCGCAGCCTGGCGCGACGGGATCTTAGGAATTCGCCCAGTTCCACACGTCTGTCCAGTGCCATGAATCCAGTATCCCCAACCCCGGAAACGCGAGCCTGGTCACGCCGTGCCCAGGCACGGGCCGCCACTGGGTAAGCCGTGGAAAGAGCAGGAAAGTGGTGGACATCAACCCGGTAACTCCGAAAGGCACCGACATGACCACCGTTCCCCTTGGCAGCACCGGCATGAACGTCAGCCGTCTCGGCTTCGGCTCCTGGGCCGTCTCCGGCCCCGGCTGGCACTTCGGCTGGGGCGCCACCGACGACGCCGAGTCGATCGCCGCCATCCGGCGCGCGGTCACCTCCGGCGTCAACTGGATCGACACCGCCGCCGTTTACGGCCTCGGCCACTCCGAGGAGCTGGTCGGCAGGGCCGTTGCGGGCCTGCCCGAGGCCGACCGGCCCTACCTGTTCACCAAGGTCGGCCTGGTCTGGGACCCGGACAACCCGCTGGCCGCGCCGCGCCGGATCATGAAGCCCGCCAGTGTGCGCCGCGAGGTCGAGGACTCACTCAGGCGGCTCGGAGTCGAGCACATCGACCTGTACCAGGTGCACTGGCCGGACACCGGCGAGTCGCTGGAGTTCGCCGGTGACGGTAGCGGCGCCGTCTCGCCGAACGCCACACCGCTTCAGGAGTACTGGCAGGTCATGGCCGACCTCAAGGCCGAGGGCAAGGTCCGGGCGATCGGCCTGTCCAACCACTCCCCCGAACAGCTCCAGGCGGCCGAGGAGATCGCCCACGTCGACGTCGTCCAGCCGCCGTTCTCGGCGATCAACCGTTCGGCGGCGGCGGAGGTCGCCTGGGCCAACGCCCACGGCACCGGCGTGATCGTCTACTCCCCGCTCCAGTCGGGGCTGCTCACCGGCACCTTCTCCGCCGGACGCGTCGCCTCCCTGCCCGCCGACGACTGGCGTCGCGCCAGCCGCGACTTCACCACGGGCCTGCCCGCCAACCTCCGGCTCGCCGACGCCCTGCGTCCCGTCGCCGCGCGGCACGGCGTGACGGTCGCCGAGGTGGCCATCGCCTGGACGCTGGCCTGGCCGGGCATCACCGGCGCCATCGTCGGAGCCCGTACGGCCGCGCAGGTCGACGGGTGGATCGCGGCGGACGCGGTGCGCCTCACCCCGGCCGACCTTGAGGAGATCGCCGTCGCGATCACCGCCTCGGGCGCGGGCGTCGGCCCGGCCCGGCCGTGACGCCCTTTCCGAGAACCAAGGAGGAGTGCTGACATGTCCCTGACCGTCATCGCCGAACTCCTGGCCAGGCCCGGCCAGGAGGACCGGCTCCGTACCGCCCTCGAAGCGATGATCGAACCGTCCCTGGACGAGCCCGGCTGCCTGGCCTACCGGCCGTACGTCGACCCCAACGAGCCCGCCCGGATGGTCGTCGTCGAGGAGTGGACCGGCCCCGAGGCCCTGACCGAGCACTTCGCCACCCCGCACTTCCAGCACGTGCGGCAGGTCCTCGACCTGATCCTCGCCGCCCCGATGACCGTCGGCACCTTCACCCCCACGAAGTTCGACGGGTGACCGAGAACCGTGCGCGAATGCAGGATAGTTTCGCGCACGGTGCGGGATAGTTTCCCGCATTCGCTCATCCGAGGGTCAGACGGCGCGTTCGCCCCGGTGCCAGACCGCCGAGACGAGGGGGACGCCGGGGCGGTAGGCCAGGTGGACGTGGGAGGGGGCGTCGAGCAGGACGAGGTCCGCGCGGGCGCCGGGGCCGAGGTGGCCCACGTCCGTACGGCGCAGCGCCCGCGCCCCGCCCATCGTCGCCGCCCACACGGCCTCGTCCGGGGTCATCCCCATCTCCCGCACCGCGACGGCCACGCAGAACGGCATGCTCGTGGTGAAACTCGACCCCGGGTTGCAGTCGGTGGACAGCGCGACCGTCGCCCCCGCCTCCAGCAGGCGCCGGGCGTCCGGGTAGGCGGCCCTGGTGGAGAACTCGGCGCCGGGCAGCAGCGTGGCGACCGTGTTCCCCGAGGCCAGGGCGTCGACGTCGGCGTCGTCGAGGTGGGTGCAGTGGTCGGCGGAAGCGGCGCTGAGTTCGACGGCGAGCCGTACGCCGGGGCCGTGACCGAGCTGGTTGGCGTGGACCCGGGGGGTGAGCCCGCGCTTGGCGCCCGCTTCGAGGATCGCCCGCGCCTGGTCGCCGTCGAAGGCGCCGCGCTCGCAGAAGACGTCGACCCAGCGGGCGTACGGCGCGCACCGGTCGAGCATCGGCCCGGTGACGAGGTCCACGTAGGCGTCGGCGTCGGTGTCGGCCGGGACCACGTGGGCGCCGAGATAGGTCACCTCGTCGGTGTGCTCACCCGCGATCCGCAGCGAACGGGCCTCGTCCTCGACGGTGAGCCCGTAGCCGGACTTGCACTCGATGACCGTGGTCCCCTGGCGCAGCGCCTCGGCGACCAGCCTGGCGACGTTGGCCGACAGTTCGGCGTCGCTCGCCGCCCTGGTCGCCGCGACCGTCGTGCGGATCCCCCCGGCCGTGTACGGCGTGCCCGACATGCGGGCGTCGAACTCGGCCGTGCGGTCCCCGGCGAAGACCAGGTGGGCGTGGGAGTCGACGAAGCCGGGGATCGCGGCCCTGCCCCCGGCGTCGTGGACCTCGTCGGCCGCCGGAGCCGAGGAGGCGGGACCCACCCACGCGACCGTGGGCCCGTCGAGGACGACGGCGGCGTCCTCGACCACGCCGAGCGGCCCCTGCCCCAGCGACGGATCGTTGGTGACGAGACGGGACAGACCGGTGACGAGCAGGCTCACGGTACCTCCGGACGTGCGGAAAGACAGGCGGAACAGGGACTCACCACGGCACGGCGTGAATGGGTACAGGGACCGGTCCCGGCGCTCACCACGGCATGGTGTGGGACGGGCCAGGGACCGGCCCCTGCGTTCATGATGCCGCCGTCGTGCCGGGTGACACGGCTCCGACGCGGCGAGGAGACCACGGCGCACCTCGGCTCATGTCTCCGGTGCGACGGGGAGACCATGACGTCACGACGCCCAGAGGCGGCCGACGGCCCGGCGCAGGGCGGCGGGGACGTCGGGGACGAGCCGGTGGGCGCCGTGCCGTACGACCAGCCTGCCGCCGACCACGACGTCCCGCACGTCGGCGGCCGTCGCGGCGAAGACGGCGGTCTCCGGGCGGGGCCGTGGAGTGACGGTGCGGACCGAGTCGAGGGAGACCGTCACCAGGTCGGCGACGGCGCCGACCTCGATGCGGCCCGCCTCCGGCCAGCCGAGTGAGGCGTGTCCGTCGCCGGTGGCGGCGCGCAGCAGTTCGTCGGCGCTCCAGTGCCCCCTGCGGCGGGTGCGCAGCCGTTCGTCCAGCTCCATGCCGCGCGCCTCCTCGAACAGGTCGATGACGGCGTGGCTGTCGCTGCCCAGGGTGAGCCGCGACCCGGCGAGCTGGAGGTCCTTGGCCGGTCCGATGCCGTCGGCGAGGTCCCGTTCGGTCGTCGGGCACATGCAGACGGTCGTGGCGCTGCCGCCGAGCAGGGCGACGTCGTCGCCGGTCAGGTGGGTGGCGTGTACGGCCGTCGCCCGGGGACCGAGCACGCCGTGGTCGGCCAGCAGCCTGGTCGGCGTGACGCCGTACGCCTCGACGCAGCCCTCGTTCTCGGCGGGCTGCTCGGACAGGTGCGCGTGGATCGGCGCCAGCCTGCCCTCGGCCCAGGCCGCGACGACGGCGAGCTGGTCGGCGGGGACGGCCCGCACGGAGTGCACGGCGGCGCCCGCGACGGCGTGCGGGTGCTTGTCCAGCGCGACGGCCAGCGCCTCGGCGCGTTCCGCCCAGGCGTGGGCCGTACCGTCGCTGAAGCGGGCCTGCGTCGCGTCGGGCGGCGCCCCGAACCCGGACGACAGGTAACAGGTGTCGAGCAGCGTGATCCGGATGCCCGCCCGTGCCGCCGCCTCGACCAGCGCCTCCCCCATGACGTTCGGGTCGGCGTACGGCGTGCCGCCCGGCGCGTGGTGCAGGTAGTGGAACTCCCCGACGCAGGTGATCCCGGCCAGGGCCATCTCGGCGTAGACGGCCGTGGCGAGGTCGAGGTAGGTGTCGGGGTCGAGGGCCGCGGCGGCGCGGTACATCGTCTCCCGCCAGGTCCAGAAGGTGCCGCCGCCGACCTGGGTCTCGCCGCGCAGCGCCCGGTGGAAGGCGTGCGAGTGGGCGTTGGCCAGTCCGGGCAGCACCAGCCCGTCGAGGACCACGGCGTCGCCGGGCTCGCCGCCCGGCCGCAACGCCGTGATCCGGCCGTCGGTCACCTCGATGAGCAGCCCGGACTCAAGGGGGTCGGAACCCCCGGACCCGGATACCCCAGCCCCAGGGGTTCCGGGACCGGGGGCTCCTGCCTGTGCCCCTCCCGTCCAGGCGTGTCGTGCCCAGAACCTGCCGTTCACAGCAGGTCCTGAAGAACGTCGGTCAGGGCGCTCACCCCGGCCAGGCAGTCGGTCTCCTCGGCGTGCTCGTGCGGGGAGTGCGAGACCCCGGTCGGGTTGCGCACGAAGAGCATCGCGGTCGGTACGGCGGAGGCGAGGATGCCCGCGTCGTGCCCGGCGCCGGTCGGCAGCACCGGGACGCCGCCGAGCACCCGGGCCAGCCGGTCCCGCAGCGGGACGTCGAAGTCGACGACCGGCGTGTAGGACTCCCGGGTGACCTCGGCTCCCTCGGCGGCCTCGGCGATGGCCTTGACCAGCGCGTCCAGCGTCGCCGAGTCGGCCGCCCGCGAGTCGAGCCAGGCCGTCACCAGGGAGGCGATGGCGTTGGTCCCGTTGGGCTCGACGCGAATCTTGCCGAAGGTCGCCAGCGCCCCGGCCTCCCGCGCCAGCTCCCTGGCCGAAAGCACGGCCGCCGCGTAGGCGAGCATGGGGTCGTGACGGTCGACGAGCCGGGTGGTCCCGGCGTGGTTGGCCTCGCCGGGGAAGTCGAACCGCCAGCGGCCGTGCGGCCAGATGGCGGAGGCGACGCCGACGGCGTGCGGGGTGTCCGCGAGGTACCTGCCCTGTTCGACGTGGAGTTCGACGAACGCCCCGATCCGCGACAGCCGCTCGTCGTCGCGGCCGATCGCCTCCGGGTCCCGGCCCGCGCGTTCCATCGCGTCGGCCAGCCGTACGCCGTCGCCGTCACGCAGGTCCCTGGCGTGGCCCGGCTCCAGGACACCGGCCATCAGCCGTGACCCGACGCAGGCGACGCCGAACCTGGCGCCCTCCTCGTCGCCGAAGTTCACGACGGCCAACGGCCTTGACGGGGTGACGCCCCGCTCGCGCAGCGCGTCGAGGGCGGCGAAGGAGGACACGACGCCGAGCGGGCCGTCGTAGGCGCCGCCGTCCGGCACCGAGTCCAGGTGCGAGCCGACGACGACGGCGTCCCCGGCGGCCGGGTCGCCCAGCCAGGCCCACTGGTTGCCGTTGCGGTCGATCTCGTAGCCCAGGCCCCTGGCCTCGGCCTGCTCGGCGAACCAGGCGCGGCACTCGGCGTCGGCGGAGGTCCAGGCGTGGCGCCGGTAACCGCCGCTGCCCGCGTGCCGGCCGACGGGCAGCAGCTCCCGCCACATCCGGCGGAAGCCCTCCCCCGCCGCGCCCGCCTTCTCGTACGCGTCGCTCACGCGTCGCCCTCGCGCATCGGGACGCGCACGTCGCGCTCCTCGGCGACCTCGTTGGCCCGGTCGTATCCGGCGTCCACGTGCCTGATGACGCCCATGCCGGGGTCGTTGGTCAGCACCCGGCGGATCTTCTCCCCGGCCAGGGCCGTACCGTCGGCGACCGTGACCTGGCCCGCGTGGATGGAACGGCCGATGCCGACACCGCCGCCGTGGTGGATGGAGACCCACGACGCGCCGGAGGCGACGTTCACCATGGCGTTGAGCAGCGGCCAGTCCGCGATGGCGTCCGACCCGTCGAGCATCGCCTCGGTCTCCCGGTACGGCGAGGCCACCGAGCCGCAGTCGAGGTGGTCACGGCCGATCGCGACGGGGGCGGACAGCTCGCCGGAGGCGACCATGTCGTTGAAGCGCTCACCGGCCCGGTCGCGCTCGCCGTACCCGAGCCAGCAGATGCGCGCGGGCAGGCCCTGGAAGTGGACGCGCTCCCCGGCCATCTTGATCCAGCGAGCCAGGGACTCGTTCTCGGGGAACAGGTCGAGGATGGCCCGGTCGGTCCTGGCGATGTCGGCGGGGTCGCCGGACAGCGCGGCCCAGCGGAAGGGGCCCTTGCCCTCGCAGAACAGCGGCCTGATGTAGGCGGGCACGAAGCCGGGGAAGTCGAAGGCGCGCGCGTAGCCCGCCAGCTTGGCCTCACCGCGGATCGAGTTGCCGTAGTCGAAGACCTCGGCCCCGGCGTCCTGGAAGCCGACCATCGCCTCGACGTGCCTGGCCATGGACTCGCGGGCCCGCTGGGTGAAGCCCTCCGGGTCCTTGGCGGCCTCGTCGGCCATGTCCTCGAAGGCGACGCCGATCGGCAGGTAGGCCAGCGGGTCGTGCGCGGAGGTCTGGTCGGTGACGACGTCGATCTCGGCGCCCCTGGCGAGCAGCTCCGGTACGGCCTGCGCGGCGTTGGCCTCGACACCGATGGACAGCGGCCTGCGGGCGTCGCGCGCCTCGTAGGCCAGGCGCAGGGCCTCGTCGAGGTTGTCGGCCTTGACGTCGAGGTAGCGGTGCTCGATGCGCCGGTCGATGCTGCGCGGGTCGCAGTCGATGCAGATGACGACGCCGCCGTTCATGGTGACGGCCAGCGGCTGGGCGCCGCCCATGCCGCCGAGCCCGGCGGTGAGGGTGATCGTCCCGGCGAGGGAGCCGCCGAACCGCTTGGCGGCGACGGCGCTGAAGGTCTCGTAGGTGCCCTGGAGGATGCCCTGGGTGCCGATGTAGATCCACGACCCGGCGGTCATCTGCCCGTACATGGTCAGGCCGAGCTGTTCGAGGCGCCGGAACTCGGGCCAGGTCGCCCAGTCGCCGACCAGGTTGGAGTTGGCGATCAGGACACGCGGCGCCCACTCGTGGGTCGTCATGACCCCGACGGGACGGCCGGACTGCACGAGGAGGGTCTCGTCGCCCTTCAGCGTGCTCAGGGTGCGGGTGATGGCGTCGTAGGAGCGCCAGTCACGCGCCGCCTTGCCGGTGCCGCCGTACACGACGAGCTTGTCGGGATGCTCGGCGACCTCGGGGTCGAGGTTGTTCATGAGCATCCGTAGCGCGGCCTCCTGCTGCCAGCCGCGCGTGTTCAGCTCCGTCCCACGCGGAGCCCTGATCGGACCTCGGCCGTTCTGCTCAGCCACGCTTCCGCCCTCCAGCACGTCGGCCGTCAGCCGACATGTTCAAATAGATGTATTCACTTGTATCCCGCTTGAATAGTTTCAGTCAACAGGCTAGTCCGTGAAGATCTCCCTGGCCGCGGCCGACACCTCGAACGCCTCAAGCCGTCCCTCGGCCCCGGGGATCTCATCGCACATCGCCTCAAGAAGGACTCTGCCCAGCATCATGGGGCCGCAGGCCGTGTCGAAGACCAGACTCGTGCCGACCTCGGCGGCCAGCACCACATCCGACAGCGCCGCGGCGGGCGCGAAGGCGCTGTCGGCGACCGTCACCACGCTCAGCCCGGCGTCCCTGGCGACGGTGAGCGCCTCGGTCAGCTCCGCCGGATAGCGGGGCAGCGCGAAGCACAACAGCGCGGTCGCCCCCGCCGCCGCGGCCCGCTCGATCCGGTCGGCCAGCATGGACCCGCCCTCGTCGAGCAACCGCACGTCCGGGTGGACCTTGGCCGCGAAGTAGGAGAACCCCGCGGCCTGCGCGGCGGCGGCCCGCAGCCCGAGGACCGGCAGCGGCCGGGAGACCGACAGCAGCCGCGCGGCGGCGACGACCGGCTTGGGATCGGCCAGCGTCCCGGCCAGCCGCCGCAGGTGGGCGATCTCCGCCAGTACGGCCCGCTGCAACTCGTTCGGCGCCTCCTCCTCGGCGCCCTCCCCGGCCTCGTCCTGGACGACCGTCTCCGGGGAGCCCAGCTCACGCAGCTGTCTGCGCAGCGCGGGGTAGCCGTCGAACCCGAGGGCCATCGCGAAGCGGGTCACCGACGGCTGACTGACCCCGGCCAGCTCGGCCACCTCCACGCTGGACAGGAAGGCCGCCTCCCCGGCGTGCTGCACCAGGCAGTGCGCGATCCTGCGCTGCGCGGGGGTCAGCCGGTGTCCCTCGAACAGCCGCAGCATGCGGGGTCCGGCGTCGTCGTGACTCATACTTCTCCTCGGTCGGGGGCGTCGGTCGGGGCCCAGCGCGGCCGTGACTCAGAGCCCGGGTCTGGAGTGGGGCCGGGCTTCAGACTTGGGCATGGAATATATTCATTCATCATGCCTCCTGCATGGCTACATGCAGAACGGTGGAGGCTCCCTAAAGGGCTATTCGGTCACCGCCCGGTCGGCCGTCCGCCGGAGACCAGTGACAGCCGTCACCGTCGTTTGCCCGCCTTCCGTGCCAGGCCCGGGCCCTCAACGCATGATCATGCGCGGAAGTGGACATGACCCGCGCGAAAAGTGCCATGAACCGCCAGGCTGGGGCTACCGGTTGCCGGAATATGACCCCGGGGCATAAGAAAAGCGGATAACCTCCGCAGAAAATGGATCTGCTGGACGGAGAACACGGTGGCATCGTCGAAGCCGGAGAGGCCCAGGCTCGACACCACGACCCCGAACATGGGGCGGGTCGCTGACTACTTCCTGGGTGGCAAGGACAACTTCGCCGCCGACCGGGAAGCGGCCAAAGCGGCGATGGCCATCACCCCCGAACTGCCCGTGCTCTGGCGTGAGGGACGGCGCTTCCTCGGCCGGGCCGTACGCTTCCTCGCCCAGGAGGCCGGGATCCGGCAGTTCATCGACGTCGGCTGCGGCCTGCCGACCCAGGGCAACGTGCACGAGATCGCCCACGCGGTGGCGCCGGACGCCCGGGTCGTCTACGTCGACAACGACCCCATGGTCGTGGTCCACGGCCAGGCCCTGCTGCAGGACGACCGGCTGACCGTGGTCGTCGAGGCCGACCTCCGCGATCCCGAGGCGCTGCTCGCCGACCCCGGCCTCACCAAGATGATCAACCCCGAGGAGCCGGTCGCGATCCTGCTGTTCGGCGTGCTCCAGGACATCCAGGACGACTCCCAGGTCGACCAGATCATCGACTACCTCCGCAAGACCATCTCGCCGGGCAGCTACCTGGCCATCTCCCACCCGGTCGGCGACCTGCGCCCCGAGGCAACCGCCAAGCTCGCCGCCTTCTACCAGAACGAGGGCGCCGTCAGCGGCCCCCACAGGAAGGGCCTGCGCAGCAAGGCCGAGATCGAACGCTACTTCGACGGCCTCGCCCTGGTGGACCCCGGAGTCGTCTACATCCCCGAATGGCGCCCCGAGGACGACCTGATCCACCGCCCCGACTCAATCTGGGTAGTCGGCGGCATCGGCCACAAGGAATAGGCGACCCCCTCAACAGGGCCTCCCTGCGCGTCCGACCACATCACACAACCGACCTGACCACCCCCGCGTGCGCGGGGAGCACGGCGACCAGCGCAGCAAGGTCACCTCACCCTCCGGACCATCCCCGCGTGCGCGGGGAGCACTGCTTGGCCGATGTGATGCCCGTGCCGGTGACGGGACCATCCCCGCGTGCGCGGGGAGCACGCGTTACGAGCGCGGAACTGCACGCCGCTCATGGGGCCATCCCCGCGTGCGCGGGGAGCACCGGTCGCCTGGACCATGTGGACGCGCTCCATGGGGGCCATCCCCGCGTGCGCGGGGAGCACAGACCCCCGGCTTTGGCCGGGGGTCCTGGGGAGGGGCCATCCCCGCGTGCGCGGGGAGCACCCTCGCCGACCTGCGGGTTTATCAGCGGCAAGGGCCGAAAATCATCACTTCCATCGACTTGGACATACCGGACACACCATGAAGTTCACCGAGACAGCGCCGACCACAGGCTAACGTGCGACACAACGCAAAACTCCCCGATCCACAAGTACGCCCCGAGGCGGAAAACCCACCGCTCACCAGAAAGCCATGCCGCCGCCCTTGCCCCCAGAGCCCTCCGCATCAACCAAACAACATGCCCGAAATGTCCGTCTCAACGAAAGTAATGATTTTCAGCCCTCGCTGCCGACAAACCCGCAGGTCGCCGAGGGTGCTCCCCGCGCACGCGGGGATGGTCCTCAACCGGATCTTGTCGATCCAGTCGCCCTTGAGTGCTCCCCGCGCACGCGGGGATGGTCCCGCCTGGAAAAAGGCCGGGATCACCCCGGACCAGTGCTCCCCGCGCACGCGGGGATGGTCCCTGCGACCACTGCCACGCGGTCGCGGGGTAGCGGTGCTCCCCGCGCACGCGGGGATGGTCCCGCCGTGTGCGGCAGAAGTGAACTTCCAGTGCCGTGCTCCCCGCGCACGCGGGGATGATCCGTCACCATCCGATGGTGATCAAGACGTGGTGTTGAGGAGGGCGTTGATGTCGGTTTCGCGGTAGCGGCGTTGGTTGCTGGGGGTTCTCACCGAGGGGATGCGGCCGGTGAGGGCCCAGCGGTTGACGGTTTTGGGGTCGACGCCGAAGATGCGGGCCACCTCTCCTGGGGTGAGGAGGCGTTCGGTGGTGCCGGTTCCGGTGGTGAAGGTGCCGTCGGGGGCTACGGCCTTGAGTGGGGACATGGGGGCTCCGTAAGGGGTCAGGGGCGGGTGCGGTGGAGGATTTCGTCGTGGTGGGCCAGGGCTTCGGCGAGGCGGTGGAGGGTGGTTCTGCCGAGGATGTCGCGGGCTCCGGCCGCGCGTTGGTCGGAGCGGAGCGGTTTGTAGCGGATGGCCCACCATCGGGGAAGGCCGGGTAGGTGGAGGTGTTCGTAGCGCCAGGCGGGGTGGGCGCTGATGAGCAGGTCGATCAACCGGCGTTCGTACTCGGTCATGGTCGTCCCTGATTCCGGGAGTTGTTCCGAGAGCCTCCCGGGGTTGTTCCAGAGGTGTTCCGGGAGCCGAGGAAGAGTCGAAGAAGTGAGGGCGGGTGCCCGGCCCCGAGCCGGGGAGCACGACGGCCGGGCACCCTGGAGGAGGACCGGCCCCACGAGTGAGACCGGTGCGCCAGACGACTCCCCTTCCCCAACACGCTCAGAACGTGCGTGGGAGCCGCCTTGCGAAGATGTGCGGCCCAGGTCCCTCCTACCTGGACCGCACGTTCATGGGGTACGGCGAGCAGCGGGTGGGATGAATTTCCACCGCCCGCCGTACCGGCTTCACGAGCGCAGTAACCTGCGCAATCCGGTGGGACGATCCAGCGCGGCGCCCTGACCGGTCCGTACGGTTCGAGCGGCCTGGACCAGACCGGATGCCCTCGCCAACTGCCTGACCCGAGCGGCCTGCAGAGCGCGGGCGACGGCGACGGCCTGGATGCTCGGCGGCACCGCCGGGACCGTCTGGGCGCTCAGCTTGCGGTCAAGCTCCTCGGCAGTCTCGGCCCGCACCAACAGCACGTCCCGGGGGTACGGCCTGCCGGGCAGGACGCTTCGGTAGGCGCTCCACAGGCCGGACCGCGAGCTGTGGAAGACGAGCCAGTCCGGGTGAGCCGTCTGCACGGAGTTACAGGCTCGATTTGAAAACTCAGAAACTTGACGAGGAACCCAGGCCGGGAGCATCATGCCGCCCTCCCACCCGGCGAACGCCGTCCCCCAGCGAACGCCGACTCCTCACCGAGCGCCCCACCCCTCCTACGGGAAGCCCCGCCACGAACCGGCGCCGGGGAAGACTTCGACGTGGAAGCCGCGAGCCGCATCGCCCGAATCATCTCCGCCTCCCGCATCCGCTCCTCCAACCCGTCGCCTGTGACGTCCTCGACGATCACCGGCCGCGGCCCGTCCCAGACAGCCATCGCGTAGAAGCAGCGGCGCCCCAGGCTGTAGAGAACCGTCCAGTCGGCCCACACCTGGTTGATCCGCTCGGCCTCGGCCCGCGCCGGGCCATCCCACACCCGCCGATACACCGGCGCGTACGGCAGGCCATCCCGATGCCGCCCGGTCACGAAACCACCCCCGCAACAGCGTCGCGAGCCTTCTCCTCCTGCGCGGCCACGGCTTCCTGGACCTGCTCGAAGGTGTCGGCGTCCACGGTCGGCTCGGCCCCAGCGCGCAATGCCGTACGCGGGAACGCCCGATTGCGGATCGCCCAGAACCGGCCAGCGTCGCTGATGATCAACCGCCACCCCGGGATCGACTGAACGGGTCTGGCGTTCTCCATGGGTCTCACTCCTTTGTGATCAGTCATGAGCGCCGGGTGGTCGGCGTGCATCAGGAAGCGACCTCTCGAAGCACGAACATGATGCGGTCGGCTGCCTCAGCGGGATTGACGACCGGTCCGATGAGCCCGCCCCATGCCCACTGGAAGGTGCCGTCCTGGCACACGACCTCGTCGTGCATCTCCGCCTCGGCGGGGTTGTTCACGCGCAGAACCGGCTGCTTCGCGGTGCCGAGGATGTCGGCGGCCCACGAGTGGCCGATGAGTTCGGCGCGCAGTCGCTCAAGCTGGAAGGCGGCGTCAGTGACCGCGTCGATCCCCATGGACACGGAACGTAGTCGCATGGGAACAGTCGGAGTTCACAGGTGTGAACTCCGACGGGATTGGCCGGATGCGGTCAGTGAGGGAGGCCCATACGAGCGGCCATGCCCCGCACTTCCCGCCCCTGAGAAGCCGACAGCGGACGCCCGAGCAGATGAAGCACCGTCTCCTGCACGACAGGGTTGTTACGAATGATCTGCGGGGCGATGTGCTCAGCCTTCTTCAGCTCGGTGACCGCACCGGGAAGCTCACCTTTCAGATGAGCGAACGCCCGCCCACGGTCGGCGTGGAAGACCGCACGCCGCTCCATGTTCGGCATCGGCCCGAGCACCACCCCGGACGAGACCGCGACGGCCTGACCGTAGTCACCGCGCTCCATGGCGATGGCGATGTCCCACAGCGCCACATTGGTCGGACCGAACGTGCCGAACGCGTTCTGACGCTCGCCCAGCCGTACCGCCACGCTCCGCGCCTCGGCCAAATGATCCGCGGCCAGGCCGGACCTGCTGATGGCCGCGGCCGACAGCGCCGCCGTCAGGTGCAGCATGCCGTACAGCTCGCCCGCGTCCCTCGACCCGATGTGCGGCTCAAGGCGGTCGGCAGCGGTCGAGGCGATCCGCAACGGTCGGCCCCAGTCGCCCTTCGGCATCGCCCTCGCCCGCAGATACGCGGCATAGGCGGTCGTCAGGGGCTCATCCAGCAGCGTCGCCGCCTCATTCGCCCGAGCCGCCGCGAGATAGGCCAGGTCCTGATGACCGAGCGACTTCAGAGTCGTCACCCCGGTCTCGTGGCACGCCTCGATCAGCAGCCGCAGTGCGCGGCGGCGGTTCGCCTCACCGCCTGTGGCCGCGTGCCAGTGCAGCTCGTCGATGACGGGAGCCACGAGTTGCGCACGGCTCACGTAGTCCGCGGAATCCCGCATATCGGCTATCTCACGAAAAAGGACGGTGTGCAGGACGTCGAGAGGACGCGCCTGATCCGTGGCCGGGTCGTTGAGGGTGTTACCGGTCAGGGCTGCGCGCACGATGGGCACCACCCTGTGCGGGCCGGACTGCTCGGGGTCCCTGCCAAGATGTGGAGCGCCCACGAGTTCGGTCTCCGAGACCCGAAGGGCCGAAGCCAGTGCGGCGATATGGGACCGGCGATCGAGAATCCGCTGCCCACGCTCGGCCATCGACAGGAAACTCTTGCTCAGCCCGGCTTGTCCGGCGAGCTGTTCCAGGCTCATCCTCCGCCAACGGCGCAGCGCCCTCAGCCGGGCTCCGATGGTGGCTTGATCGTGCATACGCCCAGCACCTCCGGGAGTGTCAACACCTCCCTCAGGCTACGACGCACCCCCCTCACCACGGGGCGACAACGCCTTCCCAACCAGGGGAACCGTGACACGAACTCTCAGGAGAGGTCACGCCCTGGGTAACCCGTTCAAAGGGGCGACTGGCTTCAACATCCTCATCGTGGACGGTGCCACCTGCGTGGTCCAGCCGTACCTCCCACAGGCGCGCGGTGTCGACTCCCCTACGATTGTGATCAACGACAACACCGCCGCCGACGGGTTGTTCCCCGTCTTCGATCGGGTGTTCACCTCGCTGTGGGAGCGGAGCCTGCCGGTATGACCCTTGACGTCCGTACGGTTCTGCCCATCGCCGAGCAGGCCGTGACCATCGCCGCCGACATCGTCAGAACCCGCCTTCCCGGAGCCGTCACCGCCAAAGGCGACCGCGACATGGCCACCGAGGTCGACTACGCCGTGGAACATGCCGTGCGTGACTTCCTCACCCGGGAAACCCCGGAGATCGCCTTCCTCGGGGAGGAAGAGGGCGGTCCAGCCAAGGAAGAGGGGCAGGTGTGGGCCCTCGATCCGGTGGACGGCACCGCCAACCTCCTGCACGGCATCCCCCTGTGCGGCGTCTCCCTCGGCCTGATCGACAACGACACCTCCATCCTCGGAGTGATCGACCTGCCCTTCCTCGGCTCCCGCTACAGCGCCGCCCACCACCGCGGCGCCCACCTCAACGGCCACCCCATCCACTGCGGCCGAACCGACGACCTGACCGAGGCGATCGTGGGCATCGGCGACTACGCCGTAGGACAGGCCGCCGCAGAAAAGAACCGGCTACGGCTGGCCGTCACCGGGGAGCTGGCCGCCCGGGTGCAGCGGGTCCGGATGTTCGGCTCGGCCGCCGTCGATCTGGCCTGGGTGGCCGAGGGACGGATCGACGCGGCGATCATGTTGAGCAACAAGCCATGGGACACCGCCGCAGGCGTGCTCATCGCCCGCGAGGCCGGGGCTGTGGTCGTCGATCTGGACGGCACTCCGCACACCGTCAACGCCCAGGCCACCATCGCCACCACCCCGGCGATCCTCACTGATCTACTTGATCTCATTGCCAAAGCGGACAAGAGCACCTTCGGGGAAGATCATTCTCGTCCCGCACTCACGAATCCTCCGGAGTTGCCCCAGTGACGAGCAACACCACACGACAGGACGCCGCCGTCGCCGACAAGGCCATCCTCGCCGGACACGCCTACGCCGACGAGCGCCACCTCGCCGCCCGCCAGTCGATCTACCGCTGGCAACACCCCCGCTACGACCTGCCCGGCATCGTCACCGAAGAACTGGCCGCCGTCACCGGCGCCGTCGCGGACATCGGCTGCGGCAACGGCAAATTCCTCACCCACCTGCGCGCCCGCCGGCCAGACCTGAACATCGTCGGCCTGGACCTGTCAGCGGGCATCCTCACCCACCTTCCCCCGCCCGTCCTCGTGGCCGACGCCCAGACCCTGCCCTTCGCCGACCACAGCATCGATGCCGTCCTGGCGATGCACATGCTCTACCACGTCACCGACGTCCCCTCCACGATCACCGAGATCGCCCGCGTCCTACGCCCCGGCGGCCTGCTCATCGCCTCCACCAACAGCGACACCGACAAACACGAACTCGACCGGCTCTGGAGCACCGCCGCAGGCCACATCCTCGGCCTCCCCGAAGGACCCGCCCGCGTCTCCCTCAGCTCCCGCTTCTCTCTGGAAAAAGCCCCCGCCTACCTCGCCGAAGCCTTCACCGACATCCACACCCGCCACCTGCCCGGCACCATCACCCTCACCGACCCCGCACCGATCACCGCCCACTTGGCCTCCTACGAAGCCTGGGCACACCTCAGCGGCGTCCCCTTCCACCCCACCATCCGCCACGCCACCGACCTGGCAGCAGCCGTCATCGAAACCGAAGGCGCCTTCACCATCACCTGCCACGGCGGCATTCTCACCTGCCGCACCCGGACATGACCCGCCTTACACCGTGACCCAGCGAGCGGCCCGGACATCTCTCGCGGCTCCTGAAACCAGCCATGGGAAGGGGGGCGTTATAGGACCTGGCCAGACTTCAAAAGACGATCAACGCTCTGGCCTGCACCTCTGCGCTACCGCCGGACTGTTGCAGAACCAGCGCATTCCGCCCCCACCGCGCCCGGCCTGACCTGAGGCTTTACCCTCGGGTTGCTCATCACCTTGAAGGGTTCGCAACACCATGAGTCCGCCACTGTTGATCATCTCGTCGCTCATCGCCCTGAAGGGTTCACAACCGGATTGAATGAAGTCTGGCCGCTAAAGATCCTCGGTTGGGACGATGCCGTTGACCAGGTGGTCCCGCACGTCAAACGCCACCGCGACCCATGCCCGCAGCCGACAACATCCCTCCTCACGAACAGGCCCAGCGACGACGGCCTTTCGGAAAGCACCCCGGGGAAGGGCCCCTCACAGTTCCTTGAGGATTCGCTCCAGGATCATCGGGGTCGCGTTCGGTTGTTCGGCTTCTATGTCGAGGCTGTTCATGACGTGCCAGTACTTCTCGGTCTCCGAAGGTTTGTCCAGGTAGAGGGCACCGGCGAGTTGTTCGAGGTAGACCACGTCGGGCAGTTCCCCCTCGGGGAAGCGCAGGATCGTGATGGGGCCCGCCGCGCAGGCGTGTCCCCCCATGTGGAACGGCATGATCTGCAGGGTGACGTGGGGCAGTGCGGACAGGCGGATGAGGTGCTCGATCTGGGCGCGCATCGTCACGGAGCCGCCGATGAGACGGCGTAGCGCGGCCTCGTCGATCACCATCCACAGCTTCGGGGGGTTCCTCCGGAGCAGCAGCTCCTGGCGCCGCAGCCGCAGGGCCACCCGTCGTTCGGCCTCCAGGGGGCTGACGTCGCGACGGCCGAGCTGGACGACGGCCCGCGCGTAGCCCTCGGTCTGCAACAGGCCGGGGACGAACTGGACCTCGTAGCTGCGGATGACGCTCGCGGCCTGTTCGAGGCCGAGAAAGGCCTCGAACCAGTCGGGCACCACGTCGTGGTAATCCTGCCACCACCCCGGCACGTTCGCCTGCTCGGCCAGCGAGAGCAGCGTCGCGCGCTCGGCCTCGTCCGCCACGCCGTACAGGGTGAGGAGGTCGGCCACGTCACGCCGTTTGAAGCTGGTACGGCCGAGCTCCAGCCTGCTGATCTTGGAGTGCGAGGCCCGGATGTGCTCCCCGGCCTCCTCGCGGGTGACGCCCCTGGCCTCGCGCAGCCGGCGCAGCTGCGCGCCGACCAGCATCCGCGCCACCGTTGGTCCCGTCCGCCGGTAGTCAGGCGTGAGGTTCTCCTCCGACGAGGTCATGCTCGTCCGAACAGTACGCACGCTCGCTCCCTATTCAGGATGTACGGCCGGGTCCAAGCTTTACATGCCGGACAGGTCCGGCACAGGGGGATGAATCCATGGAACCAAGTGTTCATTATCATCCTAATGATCATGACGGAGGCGTCATGACGCGGGAGCAGGGAGAGCTTGTGGACGACAGGACGGGTTTCTCCGAGGCCACCAGGCTGAACCCCGGGGTCGCGCACAACGCCAGGGTCTGGAACTACTGGCTTGGCGGTAAGGACCACTACCCGGCGGACCGTGAGGTCGGCGAACGGGTCTTCGGCATGTTCCCGAACATCGTGCACGTCGCCCGCGCCGACCGCGCCTTCCTCGGCCGCGTGGTCAGCCACCTCGCCGGACAGGCGGGCGTCAGGCAGTTCCTCGACGTCGGGACCGGCCTGCCGACCGTGGACAACACCCACGAGGTCGCCCAGCGCCTCGCCCCCGAGTCGCGGATCGTCTACGTCGACAACGACCCCCTCGTGCTGGTGCACGCCCGCGCCCTGCTGACGAGCACGCCCGAGGGCGCGACCGACTACATCGACGCCGACGCCCGCGACACCGCGAAGATCCTGCGCGAGGCCGCCAGGACACTGGACCTCGACCGGCCCGTCGCGGTCATGCTGCTGGGCATCCTGAACTTCATCCTCGACACCGACGAGGCGCTGGCCATCGTGCGCGGGCTGATGGCGGCGGTGCCCTCGGGCAGCTACCTGGTGCTCACCCACCCGACCCTGGAACTGGGCGGGGAGGCGAACGTCGAGGCGATGCGGTTCTGGAACGAGCACGCCACGCCCCCGATCACCGCCCGCAGCGGCGAGGAGATCGCCCGCTTCTTCGACGGCCTCGACATCCTCGACCCCGGCCTGGTCTCGTGCTCCCTGTGGCGCCCCGACCTCCCCGAGATCGGTGGGCTCCCCACCCGGATCTCCCAGTACGGTGCCCTCGCCAGAAAGCCCTGACCGTCAGAGGGCGAGGAGGTCGGTGACGGTCACTGGCTGGAGGCGGCGGCGGGCAAGGCCCTTGAGGATGTGGGGCATCGCCTCCGCCGTACCTGGGTGGCCCAGGTGCAGGCTGACGATCGAGCCCGGCCGTACGGTGTCCAGGACGTTGGCCGTGACGGTCGCGACTCCGGGGTCGTTGTGGTCGTCGGAGTCCACGTCGTAGGACAGGCAGGTCCGGTAGCCGACGCGGGCCGCGAGTTCGCGGACCATGGGTGTGGCGTGGTGGGCTCTCGACGGCCTGAAGTAGGAGCCGATCGTCCCGGTGAGGCGGCGCAGCCTGGCGGCGCACCGGGCGATCTCGTCGTAGGCCTCGCGCTCCCCCATCGAGGAGATGTCCAGGTGGTGCTCGGTGTGGTTGCCCAGGTCGTGGCCACCGGCCAGGACGCGCCGGGCCATCCGGGGATGCCGGGCGAGCCAGTCGCCGACCGCGAGGACCGTCAGGTGGGCGCCGTGCCGTTCGGCCTCGGACAGGACGCGTTCGGCCAGGTCGGCCGGTCCGGCGCCGTGGAAGGTCAGCGCCACCCTCGGCCGGTCCCGGGGACCGTTGCTCACCTCGCGAGCCATGCGCCCGGCACCGGACCTCCTCCTGGCGGACATGCGCTTCCGGGTGGCCGGGGTGGCGGCGGGACCGGGGGCAGGGGCGGGGTGGATGCCCAGGGCCTGCCACGGGTCCGGTACGGCCTGCCCGGGACCGGGGGCGGTCTGCCAGGGGCCTGGGGCGGGGCTCTGAAGATCCGGAGGATCGGAGGCGGGCCGCCACGATCTCCGGACGGGGTGCTGGAGATCCGAGGCGGCCTGCCCGGGAGCGGTGGGCCGCCAGGGGCCCGGGGCGGGGTGCCGGTCGTCGGGGAAAGGTTGCCAGGGTTCTTGAACGGCCTGGCGAGGGCCCACAGCGGGGCTCGCAGAGGGCCCCACGGCGAGGCCCGGAGCGGCCGGGACGGAGAGGGGCCGGGGGGTCGGCACCAGGGAGGTCCCCCCGGGGACCGTCCTCGGAACCGCCTCGGGCACCATCTCGGGAGCCGCGCCCGGCCCTCTCCTGCCCGGGGAGCAGGAGACCACGCCGCCGAGGGCGGCGACGAGCCCGAGGCCCAGGACCAGGCGCCGTCCGACCACGGCCTCCCCGTTCACCGGAAGATCCCGGTGTGGCCGAGCGAGTAGCGTCCCGGCTGGGGGTAGACGGCCAGGCCGTGCGGTCCGGCGCCGACGGGGATCTTGCGGATGAGACGGCCGTCGGCGGTGTCGAGGACGTAGACGACCCCGTCGTACCTGCCGGACAGCCACAGGCGGCGCCCGTCGGCGGACAGGCCGCCCATGTCCGGTGAGCCGCCGCCGGGGATGCGCCAGGTGGCGACCGGTTTGTGGCGGGCGAAGGAGATGACCGAGACCGACCCCTCACCCCGGTTGGACACGTACAGCAGCTTCGAGTCACGACTGACGTAGAGGCCGTGGGCTCCCTCTCCGGTCCTGACGAAGCGTTTCACCCGGAAGTCCTTCGCGCCGACGAGCCACACCCCGTTCCTGGACATGTCGGCGACGTAGAAGGTGGTGCCGTCGGGGGACAACTTGACGTCCTGCGGCATGCTCCCCCGAACCCCGGCCATCCCATGTCCCCTGGACGCCACGTGGCCCACGGGCGCCCGCCCATCCGGCATCACGTGGCCACCCGGCCTCGCGTGCCCAACCCGCGCATGTCCACCGACCGTCGCGTGCCCTCCGGACGTCGTGTGGCCGTCGGCCGTGGCGTGCCGTACGCCGTCGGTGTCCGGGTGGCCGTGGGGCACCTTCGTCTGGGTCAGGTCGACGACGGCGCGGACCTTCCTGGCGGCCACGTCCACGGCCACCAGCTGGCCGGAGAACTCGCAGCTGGCCAGGAAGACCGTCTCGTCGGCGGTGAAGTCGCCGTGGTTGACGCCCCGGCAGGGCATCGGCAGCGAGTACCGCAGCCGCATGGTGCGCGGGTTGCGGAAGTCGAGGCGGTTGTTGCGTTCGGCCATCACCAGGGCGGTGCGGCCGTCCGGGGTGAAGTACAGGTTGTAGGGGTCGTCGACGGGGATGGACCTGCCCGGTCTGCCGGTCTTCGGGTCGATCGGGGTGAGCGTGTTGCCGTCGTTGTTGTTGACCCACAGCGTCTTGAGGTCCCACGAGGGGACGACGTGCTGTGGTCGTCCGTGGACGGGGAACTCGCGGATCACCCGGTAGGTCCTTGGGTCGATCACGCTGACGGTGTCACTCTCGCTGTTGGGCACGTAGACCCGCGGCGGGAAGTCCCTCACGGCCGGGCTGAGCATCCCCGGCCGGTCGTGGGCGTAGACGTCCGGCGTCTTCGGCTCCGCCCTCACCGGGACCCGCCCGTGCGGAGACCCGGCGGGCTCGGCGGGGCCGGCCGGTACGGCGGGGCCGCTCCCGCATCCCGGCACGCACGCGAGCGCGATGACCAGGGCCGTACCGGCGCGAAGCCGCCCTCGTCCGTCTTCCAGCCGTCTCATGACCGCCCCCGTCGCCCTGGTTCCAACGAGGGCCCGTCCCGCGGGACACCTGGGCGACTCCCGCGGAACAGGCCCAGGGAAGACGCTAGGAACCCCTCGGTCAGGAAAGGGTCATGCCGTGGTCATCGGTGGCCCGCCTTTTCCCGCTCCCGGGCGCGCGACGGCCACCCAGGTCAGGAAATGTCAGCTCTCGAAGGGAGGTACGGCGCGCAGCCCGGCGAGGGCGAGGCCGACGGCCCTTCTGCACCCCTGGAGCACCTCCTCGGCGGGGCCGCCCTGCTTCAGACCCATGGAGATCGCGAGTTTGGCGGTCCCGACCACGGAGCCGACGGCGGCGCACGCCTCGACGGCGTCGAGTTCGCCGGGGAAGGCGTCCTGGAGGGCCTCGACCATCTGGTGCTGGACGTCGAACATCAGCAGCAGCGCCTGCGCCCTGAGTGAGGGGACGCTCATGACCAGGCGGTTGATCTCGGTGATCTCCCAGCCCATCTCGGCGTCCTCGGCCAGGGTTTCGAAGATCGTCTCCACGGCGCGGGCCAGCAGGTCGGCGGGGCCCTCGTCAGGGCGGCGTTCGGCGAACGTCCGCAGCAGGCGGTCGAGGCTCTCCCTGGCGTCGCACAGGACCACCTCCTCCTTGCTCGCGAAGTAGCTGAAGAACGTCCGTGTCGAGACGTCGGCGGCCATGGCGATCTCGGAGATGGTCGTCTGCTCGTAGCCCTTCTCCAGGAAGAGGCGTAGGGCCCCGGAGATCAGAGCATGTCTGGTACGGAGTTTCTTGCGTTCGCGCAGCCCGGGGACCTCACCCATGGGCGAATCTTAGTGCATGGAATTATGTTATGCACTTATTGCAAACTTACACCACATGTACTTTTATGGGAGATGACAAACGATCTCCTCCCACGCCACCGCACGGGCCACACATACTGGAGGATCCGATGAAAATCCACACCGACACGCAACGGTGCGTGGGCGCGGGCATGTGCGCGCTCACGGTGCCCGAGGTGTTCGACCAGAGCGAGGACGACGGCACCGTCGTCCTTCTCGACGCCGAGCCCCCGGCCGCCCAGCGGGCCGCGGTCCAGCGGGCCGAGCGGCTGTGCCCTTCGGGAGCCATCTCGGTGCTTCTCGACGACTGACCGCCTGGCTCCCCGTCCCGGCCGCGTGACCCGCGAAAGTCCGGCCGGGACGGGAAGATCATCAGAGGTGGTAGGCGTACTCGCGGAACTCCCAGTCGGTGACGGTCCTGGAGAAGCGCTGCACCTCGTCACGCTTGTAGGCCAGGTACGCCGCGGCGAACTCCTTGCCCAGCACCTCGGTCAGCTCCGCGTCGGCCTCGAAGGCGTCCAGCGCGGCGGGCAGCGTCATCGGCAGCACCGGCGCCTTGGTCGCGTCGTAGCCGTAGCCCTCAAGCGGGGCCGGGGGCGTGATCCGGTCGCGGATGCCGAGGTAGACGGCGGCCAGCAGTCCCGCGATGCCCAGGTAGGGGTTGGCCGAGGCGTCGCCGAGCCGTACCTCGATGCGACTGCCCGCGCCGCGCTCCGGCGGGATGCGCAGCATGGCGCTGCGGTTGTCCAGCCCCCAGTCGTTGAGCCAGGGCGCCAGGGTGTCGGGGCCGAAGCGCTTGTAGGAGTTGATCGTGGGGTTGAGCAGCGCGGCCAGGGCCGGGGCGTGGGCGAGCACGCCGCCGATGGCGTGCAGCGCGGTGACGGAGAGGCCGTGCTCGGCGTCCTGGTCGCCGGGCTGGGCGGCGAAGACGTTGCGGCCCTCGGCGTCCACACATGACAGGTGGACGTGGAAGCCCGAGCCGCCCTCGTCGTCGAAGGGCTTGGCCATGAAGGTGGCCATCAGGCCGTCGTGCCGGGCCAGCTCCTTGATCGCGCCCTTGAAGCGGAAGGCGCGGTCGGCGGCGTCGAGGGCCTCGGAGTGGTGCAGGTTGATCTCGAACTGGCCGCCGGAGAACTCGTGGTTGCCCATGGTGACGCCGATGTCGAGCTTGCGCAGGGTGCGCAGCGTGCGCAGGACGTGGGACAGGCGGTCCCCCTTGCGCCCGGTGACGTAGACGTTGCCCAGGGCGTCGTCGTAGCGCCGCCACCCGCTGGACGAGCCGGGCGTGGGGTCGGGTTCGAGCAGATAGTACTCAAGCTCGGGACCGGCCAGGGCGGTCAGGCCGAGGTCGGCCAGGCGGGCGACGGCGGCGCGCAGCACCTGGCGGGGGGATTCGAGGAAGGGGTCGCCGGTCGCCGGGTCGTAGGCGTCGCCGAGGACGTGGGCGACGCCGGGCTCCCAGGGCAGCTCGACCAGGGTGCCCAGGTCGGGGCGGATGGAGACGTCGGGCAGGCCCCGGTCCAGACCCCCGGGGACGGGGACGGTGTCCCCCTGGGGTGAGGTGTAGTAGACGGCCTGACAGAAGGCGACACCGCTGTGGACGACGTCGGGCAGGCGTTCCAGCAGGACGTCCTTGCCGCGCTCGGTGCCGATCAGATCGGGGTAGCCGACCCGGACGACGTCGATGCCCTGTTCGCTCAGGCGCTCGACCGTCCGTTCTGCGGACTCCGCGCTCACTGCGTCCCCCTTGGTTCGTCCCAGGATTTCGTTTGGATGCAAAACATACGCCTCGAACAGCCGAGGAACAAGGCTCCAGCCAGGAAGGCGGCCGTTCCCATCGTGACATCTCGCAGTTCAAGGCATATCGTATGGCCCCAAACAGTCCAAGACGTTCCCTAGGCAAGGAGACATCGTGGCCACGGTGCGCGGCTTCTTCACTCCCAAGACGGCGACCGGCCGCTCCTCGCTGGTCCCGGCTCCGCCGTGGTACTACTCCGGTGATCTGCTCACCGTCGAGTATCGCACCGACCCCGCCAGGGTGGCCGAGCTGCTGCCCGAGCCCCTGACCCTCGCCGACGAGGACCCCGGCGCGGTCGCGATCATCTGGGCCGACTGGCAGTCCTGCTCGGGAAGCAAGGAGGAGCTCCTCGACCCGGTGCGCTCGCAGTACAAGGAGTGCTTCGTCGTGGTGCGCTGCGCCTTCGAGGGGCGCACCTTCTCCCGCTGCGTCTACATCTGGGTGGACAAGGACTTCGCGATCGCCCGTGGCATGCACCAGGGCTACCCCAAGAAGCTCGGCTCGATCCACCAGACCCGCCCCTACCCGTACGGCCAGGCCGCGCCCCGCATCGGCGAGGGCGGCACGTTCGGCGCCACCCTGGCCGCCGCCGACCGCCGTCTGGCCCAGGCCGTCGTACGGCTGAACGAGCCCAGCGAGACCAACGGCTTCGTCAACGGCCACCCGATGGCCCACAACCGCTGGCTGCCCTCCATCGAGCCGGGTGGCGGCCTGGCCCTCGACGAGCTGATCTCCAGCGCCGGGCAGTCCTTCGAGGGCGGCCAGGCCTGGAAGGGCGACGCCGAGATCGAGCTGTTCGACGCCCCGACCGAGGAGCTGTCCGCGCTGCGCGTCGAGGAGGTCATCGGCGGCTACTACCGGCAGGTCGGCGTCGTCTGGAACGGCGGCACCCTGCTGCAGGCGGGTGGCTCCGGAGCCGAGTGACCTTCCGGATATGACAGGACCCGTACGGTGCAACCCCGTACGGGTCCTGTCATATCCGGCGCCAGTCCGTTGACGTGCGCGGCGAACATCCGCTGGGATGGAAAGGAGAGCGCTCCCCTGACCGGCGGAGGGAGTGACGCCGTCGAAAATGGCGTGAGGATCTGTTCTTCCCGGCCGGCCACCACCCGCCGTACGACATCGAGGAGTTCGCGTGCCCGCGTACTATTCATTGACGGAGACCGAGGAAGCGGTCAGCCGCCGCCTCGGGAGCATCCCGATCAGACGCGAGGCACTGGCCGCCGTCTCCAATCTGCACCGTGCGGCGACCGCCGTGCGACAGCACCTGGAGAACTCCGCCCTGCGCGTGGCCGACCTGACCTGGAGCGCGTTCGTCGTGCTGTGGGTGGTGTGGATATGGGAGGAGATCGAGACCCGGCACGTCGCCGCCGAGGCCGGCATCTCCAAGGGCACGCTGACCGGCATCATCAAGACCCTTGAGTCCCGTGGCCTGGCCGTACGCAGCCAGCATCCCGACGACGGCAGGCTGGCCCTGCTGCGACTGACCCCCGAGGGGGTCTCCCTGATGGAGCGGCTCTTCCCCGCCTTCAACGACGAGGAGGCGTTCGTGGTCACCGACCTCGACGCCGAGGAGGCCGTGACCCTGGCGGAGTCCCTGCGCCGGATCGTCACCCATCTTGAGGAGCACGGCGAGGAGCGTCGCGCGAAGCTCCGCAAGGAGAACCCGGCTCCGCCGCGTCGCGGTGGCCGCCGCCGCGCCGAGTAGCCCCTTCGCTCCGCCTCGGGCGGGGTCCCACTCGTTCTCCGGGTGGGACCCCGCCTTTTTGCGCTTTCCGGCCCGAAGGACAAAATCCGATTGATATGACCCTATTTTCCACTCCGGGACGATTGCCCCTGGCCTTTCCCTCGGGGAGTTAACGGAAGACCATCGCGGCTTTCCGTTAACCACCCCATCGGAAACCCCTACTACAAACCATTGACAAAACACCACACCGGGTGCGCGACCTCGCGTTTCTCAAGGAAATAGCATGCATTGCTTTATTACCTAAAAGGAGAACCGTGATAAAAGAGACATTGTTCGCCAAAGCTATCCTGCGTTCTCGTCGCTCGGTGTGGCTGTCCGTGGGAGCGGTGACCTGCGCGCTCATGATGGCCCTCCCAACCTCGGCGAGCGCGGCCGGCACGACCGGCGCCCCCAGGGCCGGCAAGATCGCCAAGACGGCCCACGTCGACAGGATGGGCAAGGTGGCCAGGAGGGCCAAGACGGCCAGGGGGCCCGTGCTCCGGCACCGCGCACGGGCGGCCGCCGACCAGAAGAGGGCCCGGTTGGTCGTCCATCACCGCACGGTGTTGCGCGAGACACCCCGGGTCCTGCGGATCAGGCAGGCCGACCCCGAGGCCACCGTCAACGCGGGTCAGAACGGTATCTACACGCTGAGCGTGACCAACAACGGCCCCGCGGTCGCCACCAACGTCGTGGTCACCGACACCCTGGACTCCAGGCTTGAGATCGTCCCCCCGCTGCCCGAGGGATGTACGGCCGCGGGTCAGGTCGTCACGTGTACGGTCGCCTCGCTCGCCGTCGGCGCGACGCAGACCTGGGACATCACGGTCAGGGTCCGGCCCGACACGCCGGTCGGGACCGTCATTCCCAACGTCGCCGACGTCGACTCCGACAACTCGACGCCGGAGACCAGTAACAACGCCAACATCAACGTCGCCGCCGAGTCCGACCTGTCGATCACCAAGACGGCCGGCACGCTGAACTCCGGTGGTACCGGCACCTACACCATCACCGTCACGAACAACGGGCCGTCGGACGACACGGGAGTCGTCGTCACCGACACCCTGCCCGCCGGACTGACGTTCGTCTCCAGCACGCCGCCCGGATGCACCGCCGCGGGACAGGTGGTGACCTGTGAGGTCGGCACCCTGGCCGCCGGAGCCAGCACGAGCATCACGCTGAACGTCAACGTCGACGCCAAACTGACCGGAACGGTCAGCAACACCGCCAGTGTCACCGGTGACAACTCCGACCCCGACACCGACAACAACACCGTCACGATCGACACGCCGATCAACGCCGTGGCCGATCTGACGATCACCAAGTCCGTGCGGGCCGGATAACCCGCTTCCCGTCGGGCTCGCCGTCCGCCCGGGCGGACGGCGAGCC
>NZ_JBHSBC010000009.1:170709-272888 GCF_042650425.1 Streptosporangium jomthongense
TGTCTCAGGACGGTTCTAGGACGGTTTCACGGCGGTTTCAGGGCAGGGCTCAACCGGTCCGGCGGGCCGTCCACCGTACGGCGGAGCCCGCGACGACCAGCAGCCCGGCCAGGCCGAGCAGCCAGGCGGGGAAGCCGGTGAACGGCAGTTCCTCCCGGGGCACCGGCGCCGGTCCGGCGACGAGCGGCGGCTTCTCGAAGAGGGGCGGCCTCTCGACGTGCGGCGGCCTCCTGACGTGCGGAGGCCGGTTCGTCACCGTGATCTCCGCGCGCCCGAGGTTGTTGTCGAGACGCGACTCGGGGGTCACGCCCGACACCTTCGCGACGTTGCGCAGCCGGTAGCCGTCCGGTGTGTCCGGGGAGACCAGCCCCCGCCACTCGACGGTGACCGCCTCCTCCGGACCCAACCTCCCCAACCGGCAGGTCAGCACCCGGTCCTGGTAACCGCAGGAGTCGGGGCTGACCGAGAGGAACGTCAGCCGGTCGTCGAGCGGGTCACGTACGACGACCTCGCGCGCGACCGCGGGTCCCACGTTCCTGATGGTCATGGCGAAGACCACCTCATGACCGGCGCGCACGGTTTCTTCCGCTTCGGCCGGTCCTTGGATGCAGGCCAGAGACAACAAAGCCATTGGCCATACGGCGTTCGATCTCTTCACTCATAAGCCGATCAAGTCGCTGAACAGGGAAAACTCCACGAGTTATACACCCGGTCACAGTCTGTCGGCATCGTGCCACACCCAGGGCAGACCAGTTCGTCAGACAGCGCGGACGATCAGCTCACCGGGCTGACCGACTTGGTGATGGACAGGTCGACCCCCGCCGCGGCGCATCCGGCGGGCAGGACGGCGGGGTCGGGCGGTGGCACCACGGCCCTGACCACGTTGGTCACCGTGCCCGTCACCACGTCGAAGATCTGGCTTCCCGTCTGCGAGGTGTCGTAGAAGACGATCTGCGGGCTGCCGACGGCGCTGCCCGCCACCGTGGTGAGGCCGGTGAAGCGGTAGCTCCCCGCGCCCGTCATCTGCCCGGTCACGGCGATGGTGAAGTCACTGCCGCTGGTCACGCCGGTCGCGGTGCTGGTGTAGGTCCCGGAGATGTACAGGCCCGTCCTGTCCCGGGTGCCGCTGACGGCCAGAAGTATGCCCTCGTTGGTCGTCGAGCCCTCGGACTCGTAGCCGAACCGGAAGTCGGCTATGCACCTGTTGTAGAGGGTCCCCGAGGTGGTGGCCGAGCCGATGACCGTGATGGTCCCGGTGTTCGTCGTGGTCGAGCCGTTCTGGAAGGCGCCGAGCGTGGTGTCGCCGACGTTGGTGAACGAGCTCTGCTCGGCCAACGTCAGCGAGCCCACCAGGTCGATCGTGCCCTCGTTGGTCAGGCTCGCCGTACCGAACAGTGTCTGTGATCCGGTGCCCTGCCAGGTGGCCCCCTTGTGGTTGATCAGCATCGAGTTCGCACCGGCCTGGATGATGCCGCTCACCGAGACCGTGCCCTCGTTCTCCAGCAGGAAGCCGTTGCTCAGCGCCTGGAGCGTCTGCACGTCGAGTTCGCCCCGCACGTGGATCGACCCGACCGGGGCGACGCCGAAGGAGGTCACCGTCCACTTCGCCCCGGGGGCCAGGCAGGCGACGCCACCGCCGGTCACCATCGCCGAGAGGCTGTTGTAGGTCCCCGCCTGGAAGAGCACGACCATGCCCGCGGAGATCGGTGGCACGGGGCTCCCGCTGGTGAGGGTAACGGTGGGATTCGCACACGCCGTGTCGTAGTCAGCCGCGTAGGCCCTGGGAACAAATCCCACAATAGTGGCCATAGCCACGCAAGCCCCTGCAATCACAATACTCACGCACTTCACCATGCATGCTTTATCGGCATCGTTATGCGGTTGTAACCACCTTCATCCGATCAATGCAGCAAACGCCTGGGACAAGGGTGAATGAAATAGGAACAATCACCCTTAATTTCGGGAGGCGGTCACCAGGGCGTCGAAGAGGCACTGGTTGGCCGGGTCCTTCGCCGCGGTGTCCTCCGGGTGCCACTGCACCCCGAGGAACCACCCGGCCGCGTCGGGCAGCTCGGCCGCCTCGACCGTGCCGTCCACGGCGTGCGCCACCGCCACCAGGCCCTCACCCAGCCCGGAGGCGCACTGGTGGTGGTAACACGAGGCGCTGATCCGGCCCTCCCCGGTGATCCCGGCCAGCAGCGAGCCCGGCCGTACGGTCACCGGGTGCACCATGTGACGGTGGTCGGCCTCCATGTGCTGCCGGAGCCTGCCGCCCCGCAGCACGTTGACCACCTGCAGCCCCCGGCAGATCGCCAGCGTCGGCAGGCCGGTCGTCAGCGCGTACTCGGCGGCGGCCAGGTCGAAGGCGTCCTGCTCGGCGTCCACGTCGTAGACCGTCTCGTGCGCCACGGCCTCGCCGTACGACTGCGGGGCCAGGTCGCCGCCGCCGGGCAGCAGCAGTCCGTCGGCCACCGCGAGCCGCTCGGCCGCCCGCTCGGCGTCGACCGGGTGCATGAGGAACGGCTCCCCGCCCGCCCGGTACACCGCGTCGGCCAGCGCCCGGGCGGTGACCACGGCCTCATACCGCAGGGCGGAGGTGGTGGCGGCGAAACGCGACGGGATCGCGATGAGCGGACGTCGAGACATCCCGGACTCCTTCAAAGGTTCATTTGAAGCCAAACGGTACCCTAGAGCTCCTCCTAGGTCTTGACCTGCCATCGCGGCTCACCCTAGGTTGTTTGGAGCCAAACGATTAGGAGAAGCGGATGGCCACTGTCGCCGGTATCCCCGTCCACGGCGATCACTGGATCGGCGGCGAGCGGGTCGGCTCGCCCACCACGTTCGACGACCACTCCCCCATCGACCAGACCCTGCTCGCCCAGGTCGCCCGGGGTGGGGCGGCCGAGGTCGACGCCGCGGTCGGCGCCGCCCACGCCGCCTTCCCCGCCTGGGCCGCGACCTCCCGGGCTGAGCGGGCGCGGTTGCTGCACGCGATCGCCGACGGGGTCGAGGCCAGGCTTGAGGACCTGGCGATCGTGGAGACCACCGACAACGGCGCCCTGCTGCGCTCCCATCTGCGGGGGGTCATGCCGCGGGTGGCGCACAACTTCCGCTTCTTCGCCGACTGGCTGCTGGAGCTGGGCCACGAGGACTTCGAGACCCGCGGTCACACCAACCACGTCAGCTGGGACCCGGCCGGGGTGTGCGCGCTGATCACGCCGTGGAACGCGCCGCTGATGCTGGCCACCTGGAAGATCGCGCCCGCGCTGGCGGCGGGCAACACGGTGGTGCTCAAGCCGGCCGAGTGGACGCCGCTGACCGCCTCCCTGCTGGCCGACATCACCGCCGAGGCCGGGCTGCCCGCCGGGGTGTTCAACGTCGTGCAGGGCTACGGTGCCGAGGCAGGCGCCGCCCTGGTCGCCGACCCCCGGGTGCGGCGCATCAGCTTCACCGGCTCCGTGCCCACGGCCCGGACCATCGCCTCCGCCGCCGCCGCGAACCTCACCCCGCTGTCGCTGGAGCTCGGCGGCAAGTCGCCGCTGATCGTGTTCGCCGACGCCGACCTGGACCTGGCGGTGAACCTGGCGGTCGAGCAGTACGACAACGCCGGGCAGGTCTGCCTGGCCGGTACCCGCCTGCTCGTCGAGGAGTCCGTCGCCGAGGAGTTCACCGCCCGGTTCGTCGAACGCGCCACCGCGTTGAAGCAGGGTGACCCCCGGGACCTGTCCACCGACCTGGGCCCCAACATCCACCCCAGGCACCTGGAGCGCATCGACGGCTTCGTCCAGCGCGCCCTGGAGGCCGGGGCGAAGGCCGTCATCGGCGGCGGCCCCAACACCGACCTGGGCGGCCAGTACTACCGGCCGACCCTGATCACCGGTGCCGCCGAGGGGAGCGAGATCCTCACCGAGGAGGTCTTCGGGCCGGTGCTGACCCTGCAGACCTTCACCGGCGAGCAGCAGGCGGTGGAGATGGCCAACGGAACCCGGTTCGGGCTGGCCGCCACCCTGATCACCGGCGACCAGGAGCGGGCCGAGCGGGTCAGCGCCCAGCTCGTCGCCGGGACGGTGTGGGTGAACTGCTTCTTCGTGCGTGACCTCAAGGCGCCGTTCGGCGGGTCCCGGGAGTCCGGGGTCGGCCGTGAGGGCGGCACCTGGAGCTTCGACTTCTACTGCGACGTGAAGAACACGGTGAGCGCGCCATGGGCCAGGTAGTCGGGGCGGGCCTGCTGGCCCACGTGCCCACCATCGTCCTTCCCGAGGCCACCCGGCGGGAGCTGAACAACGGCCAGGAGATCACCCTGGTCACGGGCCTGCGGCAACTCCGCAAGGACGTCTTCGAGACGGTGGACTACGACACGGTGGTGGTGCTGGACTCGCACTGGGCCACCACGGTCGAGTTCGTCGTCACCGCCCAGCAGCACCGCGCGGGCCTGTTCACCTCCGAGGAACTGCCCCGCGGCATGTGCCGGATGCCCTACGACTTCCCCGGCGACCAGGAGCTCGCGCACGCCATCGCCGCCAGGGCGGCCGACCACGCCACCTGGATCACCGCGATCGAGGACCCCTACCTGCCGATCTACTACGCCACCACCAACCTGTGGACGCATCTGGGCGTGGCCGGTAAGCGGTGGGTGAGCATCGGGGTGTGTCAGACCGGTGACGCCGAGGACCACCTGCGACTCGGACGCGCCCTGGGGGACGCGATCGCCGCGACGGACCGCAAGGTGCTGCTGATCGCCTCCGGCGCCCTGTCGCACACCTTCTGGCCGCTGCGGCATCTGCGGGCGCACGAGGCCTCCGGTCCTGAGCACATCATCACCCCCGAGGCCCGCGCCGCCGACTACGAGCGGATCGGCTGGTTCAAGGAGGGCGATCACGCCCGGGTGCTGGACACCATGCCGGAGTTCGCCCGGTTCAAGCCGGAGGCCCGGTTCGGCCACTACCTCATGATGATCGGCGCTCTGGGTGAGGGGGACTGCACCGCGCCGGGCCGGCAGTACGGGGAGTACGAGAACTCCGTGGGCACCGGCCAGGTCCTGTTGTGGTTCGACCCGCCCGCGGGCGGTTTCCCGGCTCCGCACCGCACCGACCCCTCCAACGACCCCTACCCTTACCCCTATCCCGGCTGACCTGCGCGCCCAGTCCTCGCTTCTCTTCCGACTCTCAACGTGGAAAGGGCCGTTGATGCCCGAATATCGCAGAATCCTGCTCGACGGCGCCGCCACCCAGGTGCGGCGTGAAGGCGACGAACTGGTCAGCGCCGACGGGCGGGTGGTCGGTGTCGAGGAGGCCGTGCACCTGCCGCCGGTCGTTCCCTCCAAGGTCGTCGCGGTGCACCTCAACCACCGCAGCCGGGTCGAGGAGTTCATGACCACCCTGCCCGATGCCCCGACCTACTTCCACAAGCCCACCTCGGCCCTCAACGCGCATAAGGGCGCCGTGGTCCGTCCCGAGCGCTGCAAGTACCTCAACTACGAGGGCGAGGTGGCCATCGTCATCGGCCGCACCGCCCGCAACGTCTCCCCCGAGGAGGCGGGCGACTACATCGCCGGGTACACCATCGGCAACGACTACGGGCTGCACGACTTCCGCGACACCGACGCCGGGTCCATGCTGCGCGTCAAGGGCTCCGACACGCTGTGCCCGCTCGGCCCCGGCCTGGTCACCGACTGGGACTTCCACCACAAGCGGCTGCGCACCCTCGTCAACGGAAAGGTGGTGCAGGACGGCTCCACCGACGAGATGGAGTGGGACATGCACTATCTGGTGGCCGACATCGCCCGCACCATCACCCTCTACCCCGGCGACGTGCTGCTGTCGGGCACCCCGGCCAACTCCCGCCCGGTCCAGCCCGGTGACGTGGTCGAGGTCGAGGTCGAGGGGCTGGGCAAGCTGACCAACCACATCGTGACCGGCCCGGCGCCGATCCGCGACGACTGCGGCGCCCAGCCGACCGAGTCGGAGGAGGTCATCTCCACCACCTTCGGCGGCGACTGGGAGTTCCGCGGCATCCGCGCGCCCCAGCGTTAGAGCCTGTTTTGCGGATCCCCAGAGCCCGCCCCGGCGGAGCACGTCGGGAGGTCAGGGGCCTGCGGCCTTGTCCGGCAGGCCCCTGACCGTGCCTGCGCCGGGGCCGAGGGAGTACAGGGGCAGGTGAACCCCGGCCGGAGTGATCCGGCCGGGGTTCACCCGTTCAGGCGCGCGTCACAGCGGGTGTCACAGTGGATGTCACGGCTGGGGCTGCGCGAGGGTCGGTCCGGTGCTCGCGGCCGCCCGCCAGATGGCGTAGAGGGTGGCGTCGGCGGCCCGGTCCAGGATCGTGTCGCTGATGTTGCTCGTGGTGTCGCAGGCGGAGTGGTAGCAGGAGTCGTAGGGCTGGTTGGCCGTACCTCCCCACTTGGAGGCCTGGGCGTAGGTCTTACGGGCGCTGGCCCCGGCCGCGACCCCGGAGGTGGGGATGCCCCCGTTGCGGAAGGAGGCGTCGTCGGAGCGGTTGGCGCCCTCGACGTTCTCCTCGGTCTGGACACCGATCTGGTTGTAGAAGGCCTTGAGATCGGCCGCCGCCGCGGTGGAGATGTTGTTGATGAAGTAACCGCCGTTGCGCGAGCCGACCATGTCGAAGTTCAGATACCGCTTGATCTTGGAGCGCCCGGCCGAGCCGAGCGAGTTGACGTAGAACTTCGAGCCGAGCAGACCCTGCTCCTCGTCGGTCCACCAGCCGAACCGCACGTGCTTGGCCACGGTCGGCCTGTACTGGGCCAGGGTCAGCGCGACCTCAAGCAGGCTGGCGGAGCCGGAGCCGTTGTCGTTGATGCCGGGACCTGCGGAGACGCTGTCGAGATGGGCACCGGCCATGATGACCTGGTTGACGTCACCGCCCGGCCAGTCGGCGATCAGGTTGGGACCCGCGCCCCGGCTGCAGCCGCTGGTGCAGCTCTGCCGGGTCACGGTGTAGCCCGCGGCGCGCAGCTTGTTCTCGATGTAGGTGACCGAGGCGGTGTAACCCGCGCCGGTCGAACGGCGGGTGCCACCGTTGCTCGACGCGATGGACTGGAACTGCTGCAGGTGGGCCTTGACGTTGGCCAGGCTGACCCCAGGGGGGTCACCGGGTCCCGTGGGGGCCACCACCGGCGTCACCGTGGGGACCGGGGGCGGGGTCGGCGTGGCGGAGGGGACGTTGACCGCTCTCCAGGCCGCCCAGACGGCGGCGTACTCGACGCTGCGGGAGCCGTACAGCTCGGCCGCGGCGGCGAGGGTCGCACGGTGGACGTCGGTGTGACGCCAGGTCGAGGTCCTGCGCAGCAGGGCGTTCAGGAAGATCTTGCCCGCCTTCTTGATGCCGATACCGGCCAGGTAGGACGGGCCGGAGCAGACCGGGCTGTTCGGCTTACCGCCGCCGGGGTGGGTGCCCTCGGCCAGCAGGTAGAACCAGTGGTTCTGCGGCCCGGCCGCGGCGTGCACCTCGGTGATGGGGATCGTGGAGGAGTAGCAGTTGGGCGCGCTGTCGATCAGCGACGGGTTGGCCATGTTCCTGATCGGGCCGGTGCCGAGCAGGTCGACCTCCTCGCCGATGGTGTAGTCCGGCGGGTCGCCGGGGACGTTCGCGTAGTGTTCGAGCAGCGTGCCGAAGATGTCACCCGCCGACTCGTTCAGCCCGCCGAACTCGTTCCCGGTGCCCATGCTGCCGCTGCCCGCGAACTGGAAGATGGCGTGGCCGTACTCGTGGCCGATGACGTCCAACGCGGTGGCCTGCTGGGTGTTCGCCCGGTTGCGGCCGAAGACGGCGTAGGAGCCGCTCCAGTACGCGTTGGCGTCGTTCATGCCGACCCGCGTCGGGAAGCCGCCGCCACGGCCGTTGAAGCCGTTGTAGCCGAACCAGTCGCGGAGCATGTCCCACATCTTCTGGGCGGCCCAGAAGGCGTCGACACAGCCGGTCTCCAGGCTGGTGCCGGTTCCGTCACCCCAGGAGTCGACGTCCTTGGTGTACGGCGCGCCGTTCTGCCCACCGCAGGCCAGGCCGTTGCGGGTCGGGTCCTTCATCGTGTACGAGCCGGCGGAGCCGGAGGTGGAGATCGTCACCTGGCCGTTGTAGAAGCCGTTGCCGGTGCCGTACTTGACCAGGTCGTAGGCGTCGATGACCGAGCCGTCGAGGGCGTCGACGAAGACGTGCTGGACGCTCGGTTTCCCGTCGGCGACGCCGGAGACCGCGACCTCCCAGGCGAGTCTTTCGCCCTTCTCCCCGGCCCGCACCACGAGCCTCGGCTGCTCGGCCTTGTCCACCTGGGACAGCCTGGCCTTGGCGACCTTCAGGGCGCTCCTCGTGCTGACCTTCGGCGTCAGCGCGACGTCCCCGGTGGGGCCGGTGGCCGCGACGGTGTCGATGATCTTTCCGGCGGCGTCGGTGACGACCACCGCGTCGCCGCCGACCACCGGCAGCCCCTTGTAGGCGCGCTCGTAGCCGACGTACTGCGTGCCGTCGGCGCCGGAGGTCACGCCGGTGCGCTCGAAGCTCTCCTCCGGGCCCCTGCGTAACGCGCCCAGCCCCTCGGCGACCGCCTTGTCGGCGGCCTGCGCGGCCAGCGCCCTGGGGTCGCTTCCGGGGTCGGCCGTCGTCGCGTTCGACGTTCCCGGGGTGGTCTGTCCGGCCGCGTTCACGGGTGCCGTGTAGAGCGTGGTCGCCGCGACCGTGGCGACACCCACCGTCACCGCGATCAGTCCCTTACGTTTCATGCGTGTCGTTCCTTCCTGGCTTCCCCGCCTGCCTGGCGTTCGCTGGGAACACCGGGCGCCGACGCCACCGGAAACATCCGGAAGGTACGGAACATCACGGGGATTGGGGGGCAGAAAAGGGATACGGTTCTAACTTTGCCGGCCAAACGGTAAGCACTAAGTGGCCACCGAAAAACCGCCGCCACATGCGTGGCCCAGTAGAAGAAGCTACGTATCCTCCCCCGAAAAAACCACCCCTGTGGCCAGGGAGATCTCGCCCCCCAATTACCGAAATTTCATGAAAAGGAAGGCACTATATCGGGGGTACGACGCCTCGGACAATGAACAGCCAGGGGGTATTACCCGAGGCTATGGACGCCCGTTGGGTGCAAATGATCTCAATTCCATGCGACCTTAAACAAACCGGCTCCTGCCGTTCTCCGAGGAACCGGACACCCCCCGCACGCCGAGGAGACCACCGTGGGCGCCGATCGCGTAACCGACGAGACCGAGAACGGCATCAGCAGGAAGACGCTGCTGAAGGCGGCCCTGATGGGTGTGCCGATCCCGCTGCTGCTCGGCCAGGCCGCACCCGCGCTGGCCGGGGAGGCCGGGCGGCTCCTCGACCCCACGCCGTTCTGCGACGACGACCCGACCGTCCAGCAGCCCGTGGGCGTCCACTTCAGGCCGAGCTCTCCCGCGCGCAACGTCTTTCCCGGCTCCGGCACCCCGCTGAAGGTCAGCGGTTTCGTCGTGAACCGCTCCTGCGACCCGCTGCCCAACGTCCTGATGGACTTCTGGCACGCGGACAGCCAGGGAAAATACGACAGCGTCGGGTTCGCGTTCCGCGGCCACCAGCTCACCGACCCCCGGGGCGCCTTCAAGCTGACCACGGTCGTGCCCGGCCCCTATCCCAGCCGCACCCGGCACATCCACGTCAAGATCCAGGCCCCCGGCCTGCGGCTGCTGACCACCCAGCTCTACTTCCCCGGGGAACCGCGCAACAGCGTCGACGTCCTCTTCGACCCCCGGCTGCTCCTGAACATGTACGCCGGCAACGGAACCTACGTCTTCGTCCTCGACTCCACCGGGTGAGCCACCGGGTCACACCGTTCTCTCGCCCTCCAGCACCCGAAGCACCCACGCGTCCAGATGCGGGCAGTCACGCCGCAGGGCGGCGAGGCCGTGATCCGCGATGGCGAGGCCCGTCATGGGTCTTCCGGTATCCCGGGTACGCCGCCAGGATGCGCTTCGAAGGGGCGGTCTCCCTTCCGTCGTTGACCAGTTCGGGCCCTCCGGCGCGTTCGGCCTGCTTGCGCAGGGCGTCGGCGACATCCGGCCTGCCGAGAAGCTCCCCCAGCTCTTTCGCCGCGGCGAACACCCACGTCTCCGTCTCGTGCAGAACAAGGTTCGGAACGAGACGCGGGTCATCGTCCAGCGCACGATGGATGGCCCTCTCCACATGCTCGACGCGCGCGTGAGGCGTCCCACTCGGAAGGTCGTCCATCCCAGGGGTGTCTCGGGGAAGGCCGTAGTAGGAGTAGTCGTCGAGCCATTCCCGGAGGGCCTCGGGCTCCGGCCTGCGCAGGACCGTTTCCCCCTCGTCCCTCTCGGCCACCACGAGGTCGTCGAGGGAGAACTGGTTGAGCAGGGTCACCGACTGGGTGGCGATGACGATCTGGCTGCGGGTGGCGGCGGATCTCAGCATGTCCGCCAGCTGGACGATCGCGAACGGGTGCAGTCCCAGCTCGGGTTCGTTCAGGGTCAGCAGGGCGGGAGGCCTCGGCTGCAGAAGAAGTGTGGTCAGGCAGATGTAACGCAGGGTGCCGTCCGAGAGGGCCTCCGCGGGGAAGACCGCGTCGACGCCCTGCTGGTTCCAGCGGAGGCTGGTCCGCCCCTTGGCGTCCTCCACCAGGACGAAGTCGCGGAAGAACGGCGCCATCACCCGCACCGTGCTTCGGATCCGTTCGTAACTCTCCGGGTGTTCCCTGCGCAGGTGCAGGAGGAAGGCGGCGAGGTTTCCCGCGTCCGGCCGTAGGAAGTCCTGGCCGTCCACGTAGCCGAGCTGTTTGACCGGGGCGTTCCTGCTGGTGTCCTGGAAGTGGAAGACCCGGCACCCCCGCAGGATGTCCACTATGTCCTCCGTGTCCTCCGGCGCGGTGTGCAGGAGCGTCTCCCGGTGGCCTCCCCCCAAGGCAACGCCTCGCCGTTTTGTGACGACCGTCTCCTGTTCGAAGATCAGTGTGTCGTTCGCCGCGGGAATCAACACCGCCGTGTAGCCGTCCGTCGCCTCGCCGTCCACGGCCTCGATTCCCAGGACGATGGACCCGCCCGCCTTGGCGCCCGCGTGCAGGAGGGCCTGGGCTCCTCCCCTGAGGCCGACCTCAAGGCCGAGCTCACCGTCGGCGATCCTGCCGAGGAGCTCCACGGCGGCGATGAAGTTGCTCTTGCCCGCGCCGTTCGCTCCCACCAGGAGCGTGATGTCCCCCAGCCGGACATCGGCCTGGCGGATCGAGGTGTATCCCTCGACGTGGATGTTCTGGATCTTGCGCGGCATATCCCAAGCGTACGGTCCAACTTCCTGGACAGTACGACTTCCTGGACGGTTCCGTGGTGGTCAGCCCTCCCGGCCGGTGATCAGGGTGGCCACGCCGTCGAGGATGCGGTCGAGGCCGAAGGTCAGGGCGACCTCCGGGTCGGCGGGGGCGTCGTACTCCTGGCCCGCTGCCTGGCCGACCCGGGAGGCGACGGGGAACCTGCTCTCGTCGGCGACCTTGTCCAGCAGGGGCGCGTTGGCCACCCACCACTCGTCGTCGGTCAGGCCGCTGTCGCGCCGGGCCTCCTCCAGGCTCGCCCTGGTCCGCGCGGTGCCCTCGACGTGGGTCAGGACCAGGGTGAGGACGGCGTCCATCTCCAGGTCGGTCAGGCCGATGCCGTCGAGGGGCCGCAGCTCGGCCTCGTACTTGAGCACGGCGTTGGGTCCCAGGGCGGGGCGGCCCCCCGTGACCTGCAGCATCCAGGGGTGGCGTAGGTAGAGGTCCCAGTTGCGCGCGGCGACGAACCGCAGCGCCCCCCGCCAGCCGCCGGGTTGTGCGGAGGGCGCGTCCACGTCGTCGTAGAGCCTGCCGTACGCGGTGTCGACCATCAGGTCCACCAGCTCTGTCTTGCCGGGCACGTGGGTGTAGAGCGACATGGTGCCGACCCGCAGCCGCTCGGCGACCTGGCGCATGGAGACGGCCTCGATGCCCTCGGTGTCGGCCAGCTCGACGGCGGCCTCGACGATCGCGCGGATGGTCAGCCCGGACCTTCCCGGCCTGCCGTGCGCCCCCCACAGCAGGGCCAGGCTGCGGGCGGGGTCGGCGCCCTTTCTTCCGCTCACGGGAACAGTCTCCAAACCTTCGGCGTTGACCCCACTATAGTCATTCAGTACGGTGTACGGTACGCCGTACGAAAGAAAGGGGTGCACGTGGGGCGACCCGAGTTCACGATCGACGCCGAGGGGGTGCGCAAGCGCTACCCGAAGGCGCCGGAGGGGACGGGTTTGAATGGGTTCGACCTGCGGGTGCGGGCGGGCTCGGTGCGCGGGCTGCTCGGCCCGAACGGGGCGGGCAAGACGACCGCGGTCCGGATCCTGGCCACGCTGCTCGAAGCCGACGCCGGGCGGGTGAGCGTCGCCGGGTTCGACGTCGCGACGCAGGCCCGGCAGGTCCGCCGGAACATCGGGCTCGTCGGGCAGTACGCCGCGGTCGACGAGGTGCTGACCGGACGGCAGAACCTCGTGATGTTCGGCAGGCTGAACCACCTGCCCTCCCCGGTGGCCAGAAGCAGGGCCGAGGAGCTGCTCGAACGCTTCTCCCTGACCGAGAGCGCCGGCAGATCGGTCGCGACCTACTCGGGGGGCATGCGGCGCAGGCTCGACCTGGCCGCGAGCCTGATCGTGGCGCCGCCGGTGCTGCTGGTCGACGAGCCGACGACCGGTCTCGACCCGGCGGCCCGCGCCGAGGTGTGGGAGGCGGTCCGCGAGCTGGCCGAGTCGGGCACGACCGTGCTGCTGACCACCCAGTATTTGGAGGAGGCCGACCGGCTGGCCGACCGGATCTCGATGCTCAGGGCCGGTCGGGTCGTCGCCGAGGGCACGCCGGACGAGCTCAAGGCCACCGTCGGCGGTGACCGGATCGACGTCGTGCTGTCCGGTGGCGACGACGTGACGACGGTGCTCGGCCTGGCGGGCCGGGTCGCCTCCGGCGAGCCGTACGCCGAGGGTGACCGGGTCAGCGTGCCGGTGGCCGGGCGCACCCGCGCGCTGGCCGAGCTGGTTTCGGCGCTGAACGAGGCGGGCGTCGAGCCTCAGGACATCACCCTGCGCCGTCCGACACTCGACGAGGTCTTCCTCAAACTCACCAAGGAGGTCGTTCGATGACGGCACTGTCCACGGTCGGCTGGGCCTTCGCGGACACCTGGACGATCACCAGGCGCGACCTGAACCACTGGGCCCTGCGGCCCGGCACGGTCGCCATCGGCTGGATCTTCCCCGTCATGATCGCGCTGATGTTCGGCGGCCTGTTCGGCGGCGCGATCGAGGTGCCCGGCGGGGGAGGTTACTTCGACTTCCTGATGCCCGGGATGTTCGCCATGACCGTGTTCTTCGGGCTGGAGAACACCATGATGGCCGTGACGACCGACGCCGCGAAAGGCGTGACCGACAGGTTCCGCTCGATGCCGATGAGCTCACTGGCCGTCGTGGCGGGCCGCTGCGTCGCCGACATGCTCAACTCGGTGGTCGGCCTGGCCGTCATGGTCGGCGCGGGGCTCGCGCTCGGCTGGCGCTGGCACGAGGGACCCGGCCCGGCCCTGGCCGCGTTCGGGCTGCTGCTCCTGCTGCGTTTCGCCCTGCTGTGGGTGGGAATCCTGGCGGGCCTGGCCGCCGGCGGCCCGGAGTCGGTGACGGCCGTGCAGATCCTGGTCTGGCCGGTGGGCTTCCTGTCCAACGTCTTCGTCGACCCGGCGACCATGCCCTTCTGGCTCGGCGCGATCGCCGAGTGGAACCCGCTCTCGGTCACGGCGGCGGCCGTACGGGACCTGTTCGGAACCCCGGGCTTCGAGGCCGGGTCCTGGATCACCCTGAACGCGATCCCCATGGCCGTGGCGTGGCCGCTGCTGCTCGTCGCGGTCTTCCTGCCGCTGTCGGTACGGAAATATCGCCATCTGAGCAGGACATGAAAAAGGGACCGTCCCGGGCGCACCCCCGGGACGGCCCCTCGCCTGGTGGCTCAGCTCCCGGCGCGCTCGTAGACGACCTTCCCGCCGAGGACGGTCAGGTCGACCGGGATGTCGGCGTAATCGTGCGGGTCGCCGGCGCGCAGGTCACCGCCGAGGACGCACAGGTCGGCGATCTTGCCGACCTCGACGCTGCCCTTCCAGGACTCGGCGAAGTCCTGGCGGGCGGGGTTGATCGTGTAGGCGCGCAGCGCGGTGGCCAGGTCCACGCACTGGTCGGGGCCGCTGACCTTGCCGGTCGCCTTGGACTCGCGCAGCATCATCGAGGCGACGGCCTGGCGCCAGTTGGGCTCGGTGATCGGCGCGTCCGAGCTTGAGCAGACCGCGACGCCCGCCTCGACCGCGGAGCGGACCGGCCACTGGTACTCGGAGCGCGCCTTGCCGAGGATGTCGTCCATCATGTCGGCGGTCATCCACTTGATGCCGGGGTTCATGTTGACCGAGTAGCCGTGCGCGGAGAGTTTGGCCAGGCTCTCGGCGGAGACGAAGTCGCCGTGGATGAGGTAGTGCCTGGCGTCCGGCCTGGGGTGGACCTCGTTGGCCGCGACGAAGGCGTCGACCACGGCGTCGATGCCCCGGTCACCGGTGACGTGCACCCCGAGCTGGTAGCCCGCGGCGTGCGCGTGCCTGATCATCTCCCGCAGCTCCGCCTCCTGCAGGGCGGCGGTCGCGCCGTGCACGCACAGCGAGCCGTAGCCTCCCGCGCTGCCGTACGGCTCGTGCATCCAGGCGGTCTCGTTGGGCGGGACACCGTCGGCGAAGATCTTCACGCCGATGACCGACAGCAGGTCGGGGTCGATGTCGTCGGGCACGCCGAGGCCTTCGAGCCCGGCGACCAGGTCGGCCGCGGAGCCGCCGATGGCGGCGGGCAGCAGCAGGACCCTGACCCTGGCGGCCAGTTCCCCGGCGCGGGCCAGCTCGATGTAGGCGTCCAGGGACTCGGTGCTGAGGCCGCCACCGAGGATCTGGGTGCCGCCGGGGCCGAGGCCGGGCTCGGTGTAGCTGGTGATGCCCTCGGCGTGCAGGGCGGCGACGGCCTGGCGGATGGCCTCCTTGCGCTGCTCGACGCTCGCGACCGGGATGAGGCCCTGCACGAGGGCCTGGGCGGCCTCCTTCAGGATGCCGGTCGGCTCACCGTCGGCGTCCACCTCGATCACCCCGCCGGCAGGGGCGACGGTGTCGCGGGTGATCCCGGCGATCTCCAGGGCCCTGGAGTTGACCCACAGCATGTGCGCGGAGAAGTCGGTCAGCGCGACCGGGTGGTCGGGGGAGACGGCGTCCAGGTCACGGTGGTGCGGGCGGCGGGACGGGTCGGCGAGGACTTCGGCGAGGTAGCCGAGGTCCCAGCCGAGGCCGGTGATCCACTCTCCCTCGGGGGTGGTCTCGGTGGCCCGCCGTACGGTCTCGGCGATGTCGGCGATGGACCTGACGGCGGGGTAGCCGACGCTGAGCGCGAAGGGCGGCCTGGTCAGACCCCAGGCGGCGCCGTGCAGGTGCGAGTCGTTGATGCCGGGCAGGAGCGTACGGCCCGCCAGGTCGATCACCCGGGTCTCCGGTCCGGCCAGCGCCTCGATCTCCGCGGTCTCACCGACGGCGAGGATGCGTCCGTCCCGCACCGCGACCGCCTGGGCCACGGAGAAGTCGGCGTCGACGGTCAGGACGTCGCCGTTGACCAGGATCAGGTCCGCTGGTTGGGACATCGGAGGCCTCCAAGGGGTTGTTTGAATGAATGTATGGACCCAAATGACTCTCCGTCAATGGGGGGCCGCGCAGCTCACGGCGTACAAACCTTGCCAACACCCACCCCCGGGACATACCGTTTGGACCCAAATCTTTAGACGACAGGCGGAGGCGTGCCCGTGGCGACCCCGAAGATGCTGCTCATCCTCAGCGAGAACTGGACGATGACGCCGGGCGACGACCTGGCCTCCGTCGTCCGGTGGGCCCGTGAGGCGGAGGACGCCGGGTTCGACTCGGTGATGCTCAGCGAACACGTGGTGCTCGGCCCCGACTCCGGCGCCCTGGGGGTCATGCCCAACCCCAGGGAGTACGCCCTGCCCGGCAACCAGGACCCGAAGACCTCCTGGCCCAACTCGATCGTCCTGCTCAGCGCCATCGCCGCGGTGACCAGCCAGATCCGGCTCGTCGCCGGGGCGATCCTGGCCCCGCTGCGCCACCCGCTGCTGCTGGCCAAGGAGATGGCCACCCTGGACCGGCTCAGCGAGGGCCGTCTCGTCGTGCTCCCCACGGTGAGCTGGAGCCGCGACGAGTACGCCGCCCTCGGCGTGCCGTACGAAAAGCGCGGCAAGCTCCTCGACGAGCACCTGGCCGCCTGGGACCTGCTCTGGAAGGAGTCCCCGGCGAGCTTCGACGGCGAGTACTACCCGTTCGAGGACGTCTACCTGGAGCCCAAGCCCTTCCGCCCCGGCGGCCCCACCCTCTGGTTCGGCGGCCAGACCCTGCACGGCCCGCTGCTGCGGCGCCTGGTCCGCTACGGCCACGGCTTCAACCCGCTCGGCAGGCCCAAGCCCGAGGAGCTCGACCTGCTCGCGAACGCGATGCGCGAGGCCGGACGGGACATCTCCGAGCTTGAGATGATCGGCGGCACCCGGGCGATCTTCCCCGGCAACGACTCGGTCGCCGACCTCGACCAGGCGCTGTCCACCATCCCCGACCAGATGGCCCAGGGCTTCGACACCTTCTGCATCAAGCCCTCCCAGTTCACCGACGACCCGCACGACGTCGCGGCCTTCTGCCGCCGGGTGATGGCCCGCGTCGAAACCCTCACCAGCTAAGGAGACCCATGGACACCCTGCGCAACGTCATCGACGGGCAGAGCCGGGAGCCCGCGGGCGGTGAGTGGATGGACCTCGTCGACCCGGCCACGGAGAAGGTGTACGGCCGCGCGCCCCGCTCGACCGCCGACGACGTCGCCGCCGCGGTCGCCGCCGCCACCGAGGCCGCCCGTTCCTGGCGGCGCAGCACCCCGGCCAGGCGGCAGGAGCTCCTGCTCGACCTCGCCCGGCTGATGGAGGAGAACCGCGACGCGCTGACCGAGGCCGAGGTACGGTCCACCGGCAAGCCCCGCGGCATCACCCGCCGCGTGGACGTCGGCGGGTCCATCGACGCCATCCGCTACTTCGCCGGCGCCGCCCGGGTCCTGGAGGGCCTGGGCGCCACCGAGTACGCCGAGGGCCACACCTCGTTCGTACGGCGTGAGCCGATCGGCGTCGTCGCCCAGGTGACGCCGTGGAACTACCCGCTCATGATGGCCGCCTGGAAGATCGGCCCCGCCCTGGCCGCGGGCAACACCCTGGTCATCAAGCCCGCCGACAGCACACCCGGCTCGACCGTGCTGCTCGGCGAGCTGTGCGCGCAGGTCTTCCCGCCCGGCGTCGTCAACGTCGTCTGCGGTGACCGCGACACGGGCCGGGCGCTTGTCGAGCACCCCGGCGTCGAGATGGTCGCCATCACCGGTTCGACCCGCGCCGGGATCGAGGTCATGCGCTCGGCCGCCGACGACCTCAAGGACGTCCACCTCGAACTGGGCGGCAAGGCCCCGGCCGTGGTCTTCGCCGACGTGGACGTGGTCGAGACGGCCCGCTCCGTCGCCGAGGCCGCCTTCTTCAACACCGGCCAGGACTGCACCGCCGTCACCCGCGTCCTGGTCGAGGAGAGCGTCGCCGAGGCCTTCACCCAGGCTCTCGCCGAGGCCGCGGACGCCCTGACCGTCGGCGCTCCCGACGAGGAGGGCGTCTTCCTCGGCCCCTCGAACAACGCCGCGCAGGCAGAACGGGTCGCCTCCTTCGTCGAGGGGCTGCCCGGCCACGCCCGCGTCGTCACCGGCGGCCACCGCCTGGACAGGCCCGGCTACTTCTTCGCCCCCACCGTGGTCGCCGGGGTCCGCCAGGACGACGACATCGTGCAGCAGGAGGTCTTCGGCCCGGTCGTGACCGTGCAGTCCTTCGCCGACGAGCGGGAGGCGATCGAGCTGGCCAACGGCGTCCCCTACGCCCTGGCCGCCAGCGTCTGGACCCGCGACACGGGCCGGGCGATGCGGCTGACCGCGGAACTGGACTTCGGCGCGGTCTGGGTCAACTGCCACCAGGTGATCATCCCCGAGCTGCCCCACGGCGGCTTCAAGCACTCGGGAACCGGCAAGGACCTGTCGCGGTATGGCTTCGACGCCTACACCCGGATCAAGCACGTGATGATCAGCCACTCCTGACTTCCGGTCGTGAGCCTTCTGGTCCGGAGGAGGCTCGCCGACCGGGGTTTCCGACGAGGAAGGGGCGCGCCCAACGGGCACGCCCCTTCCTCTGTTTCCTTCCCGTCCGGCCTTTCCACCCGGGCTCTTCCAGCCGGGATTTCCGCTCGGCGCCTTCCGTCCGGACCTTCCACCTGAGGCCTGCCCGCTGAAGCTTTCCGTCCAGGGCTCTTCCAGCTGGAGCGTCTGTTTGGGGTGTCAGCCGTCCTGTGTCCAGAGGCGTAGTCTCTCCGGGTTGCGGACCACCCAGATCCGGGTGACGTGACCGTCGGCGACGTCGAACGCGGCCACGGTCGTGACCACACCGGCACGCCGTTGACCGGCCGCTCCAGGAGTTCGAGCTCCGGGGCCATGTCGCGACCATGTACCGGGCGATGCGTGGGCCGCGGTGGACCCGGTTCTCACCGGACGAGCCGACCGAAGCAACCGGTACCGACGCCTCCGTCACCCTTGCGAAGGGCGGCGAGGTGGTCGCGCACAGGGCGGGTGCTCATGTTCCCGCCCTGTGTCGTGCCGTGTGGCGTTTCGGCCTGGGACGACGGCGCCGCTCCAGCCGGGCCGAAGGAGCGGATCCGCCCCCTGTAACCCTTTGGGAGATTCTGACCAAAGGGGGTGTTAGCCAACGAAGGGGGGCATTGCCAGTGCTTCGCAAACAGGCGGAGATCGCCACAGATCACGCGGCGTTCGAAGCCTTCTACCGGCGGCACGTCGATGCGGTCACCCGCTTCCTCGCACGACGCGTCGACGACCCGCACACCGTGGCCGACATGGTGGCCGAGGTGTTCATGGCGGTGCTCAACTCCGCCCACACCTACCGGGCCGAGCAGGGGACCGAGCTCGCGTGGCTGTACGGCGTGGCACGCAACAGGGTCTCGACCGAGCGGCGGCGTTCGTTCAAGGAGTGGCGGCTGGCGAGCCGGATGAGCGGGAGGCGACCACTGGACAGTGACGACATCGCCAAGCTTGAGGAGCGCATCGACGCGGAGCAGCCCGCCAGGCGGCTCTTCACGGCCATGGCCGGCCTGCCGAAGGGGGAACGCGCCGTACTCGAACTGGTCGTCATCGACCAGCTCACGGTCACCGAGGCGGCGGTGGCCCTCGGCATCCAGCCGGGGGCCGCCAAGGTGCGGTTGCACCGCGCTCGCCGCAGGCTGCGGGGATTGCCCTTCGTTCTGGAAGGAACACTGGGATGAGTTTCGAGGAACAGATACTGATGCAGATGAAAGCCGAGATCACCGCGCGCGCCAACCGTCGACGCATCGGTCGCCGCCTGCTCACGGGGGCGGCGGTGGCCGGGCTGGCCGCGGCGGCGACGATCGCGATGCCGCTGTTGACCGGGTCGGAACAGGCCGCGTACGCGGTGACCAGGAACACCGACGGCACGATCAACGTCAAGCTGAACGAGTTCAGGGACGCCGACAAGCTGGAACAGGATCTGAAAAAGATGGGGGTGTCCGCGGACATCACCTACCTCAAGTCCGGTAAGGCGTGCCAGGGGAACAGGGGAGACATCGTTGGGGGCGCATCCCCGGAGGAATGGGAGGGCTCCGCGTCCGCCAAGGCCGTTCGCCTGCTGCCTCACGGAGGAGGGTTGGAAATCGATCCTCGGTATGTCGGAAACGGACAGACCCTGGTGATGATGCTCACCGAGAACAAGGACCGCGTGTTCGGGTCGGGAAGATCGGGGACGCAGTGGCAGCTCCCCACCTACGTGGTCAATGGCCAGGTCAAACCATGCGTTGTGGTCGACGACCCGCTCTGGAACGACGTCGACGGCTCCGGCGGGCCCCCGGCGGGAAGCTGAACCCGCCAGGAGTGCCCCGGGCCGTCCAGGCGGCCTTCCACTCCTTCCGCCCCGACCGTGGCCGCCGGGGTTCGCGGTCAAACCGTGGTGATCGGTCACTCCTGACGGCCTCCCCTCCAGGTCGCGAGCCTCCTGGTCCGGAGAAGCGGGCCTTCTGATCCGGAGGAGCGAGTTTTCCGGTCCGGAGGAGGCTTTCCGATCGGGGAGGTCCTCCACGAGGAAGGGGCGTGCCCACCAGGCACGTCCCTTCTTGTGTTCTCCACCGGAGTGTCAGCCGTCCTGTGTCCAGAGGCGTAGTTTCTCCGGGTTGCGGACCACCCAGATCCGGGTGACGTAACCGTCGGCGACGTCGAACGCGGCCACGGTCGTGACCACACCGGCACGCCGCGCCACCAGACCCGGCATGCCGTTGACCGACCGCTCCAGGAGTTCGAGCCCCGGGGCCATGTCGGCGATGGCGACCATGTACCGGGCGATGCGCGCGCCGCCCTCGACCGGGTGCGGTACGGTGCCGACCGCTCCCCCGCCGTCGGCGACCATCACGGCGGCCGGGTCGAGGAGGCCGACAAGGGCCGTGATGTCCTTCGTCTCCCACGCCTCCTTGACCTGCCGTACCGCGTCGGCCCGCGCCACCGTCGCCACCGTCGGGGCCCGCGTGCCGTCCACCCGCCGCCGGGCGGAGGCCGCCAGCTGCTTGCAGGCCGCGGGGGTCCGGTCGAGAACGTCGGCGATCTCGGCGAAGGAGTAGCGGAAGACGTCGTGCAGAACGAACGCCACCCGCTCGGCCGGGGTCATCGACTCCAGGACGACGAGGAAGGCCATGGCCACCGACTCGTCCAGGACCAGCTGGTCGGCGGGGTCGGCGCCCTGGCCGTGACCCCACTCGGCACGGTCGGGCAGCGGCTCGGGCAACCACGCGCCGACATAGCGCTCACGCCGGGCCCGCGCGGAACCGAGCACGTCCAGGCAGACGCGGCCGGTCACGGTCGTCAGCCAGGCGCCGGGGGACGCGATCTCCTCCCGTTTGCCTCGCGGCAGCGCGTACCAGCGCGTGTAGGCCTCCTGTACGGCGTCCTCGGCCTCGGCCAGTGAACCGAGCAACCGGTAGGCGACATTGATCAGTTGGCGCCGCTCAGCGGCCGTCCCAGCCGTGTCCATGCTCCCGGCCGCCTCCTCGCCTTACCTTTCGCGGGCCTGCGTCGTCGGACTGATGAGACCTTATCGATCCACTACCTAGGGGTACTTTTCAGCACTATCCAACGATCCCTGGCGCATCCAGATATTTCCGGACACTTCAAGATCTTTTCTGGCGCTTCACGGCACTTCCGGGTGTCTCAGGGCACTCTCAGGCATTTTTTGGCCCTTCAGGGCACCGACAGGCACTCCAAGACACTTCCAGGGCGGAACAGGGGAACCGTGACATGGCCACTCAGGCGACAGCACAGCGCAACTTCTCGTTTCTGCGGATCGCGATCGCTCTGCAGACCCTGACCATCTTCGTCCAGGCGACCTCCGCCGGACTGCTGCTGTCCACCTCCTACGGGGAGACCCTGCACAGCGCCGGAGCCCGCGTCATGTACGGAGCGTCGGTCCTCTACGTCCTCGCGGCGATCCTGGCCTGGAAGCCAGGCGGCGGCTCCCCCCGCCCCATCCTCCACGCCGCCGGCTTCCTCATCCTGGCCTCCGTCCAGGTACTGCTCGGCATCGCCCACATCCCCTCGGTCCACCTCCCCCTGGGCGTCCTGATGTTCGGCCTGAGCCTGCTCGCCCTGTCCCGAACCTGGCGCAGACCCTAGGAGCTGTTCGGGGTTCGGATCATGTGGTTGAGGTAAGGAGCTTCAGCCACATGATCGAGCCTCGGAGGTAGAGCCCGGCCTCGTAGCTTTCCGGGGCCTTGCCGTAGCGGGTGGCCAGACCGCGCCAGGCCTTGATCTTCTGGAAACAGCGCTCAACGGTGTTGCGCTGCCGGTAGCGCTGCGAATCAAAGAGCACGGGCCGCCCACCTGCCGACCCCTTCTTCTTACGGTTGGCCTGCTGATCGATCTTTTCCGGAATGACCGCCCTGATCCGGCGGCGGCGCAGATGAGCACGGTTGGCCTTGGAGGAGTACGCCTTGTCCGCCGCCACCGCGGCAGGGCGGGTACGCGGCCGCCCGACCCGGCCGGGAACACGGATCTTGTTCAGGACGGTGACGAAGCGTGGGCAGTCGGCGGCCTGGCCGGGCGTGAGCACGAAGGCCAGCGGCAGCCCGGCGGCGTCCACCGCGGCATGGATCTTGCTGCTCAGCCCGCCTCGGGATCGGCCGAGCCCGGCAACCGCAGCGCGGGCCCGGCGTCGTCGGCGAGCGGCGGCACGATCCCCACCCGGCGACGCGTCCGCATCATCGGCGTTGTCCGCACCGAGGCTGACCTGCGGCGCATCACCCGCAGCACCGGCGGCTGCTCCGCAAGTGGAGCCCCCTTTTCCTCCGTCAGCGCCTGCTCCAGCGCATCCAGCGTCTCCCCGGCCACCGCCAGCCCGGCCGATTCCTGATGCGCCCGCACGATCGTGGAGTCCACACTGACCAGCTCCAGCCCGACCTGCCCCCGCGAAGCGGCCTCAGCGATCAGCGCCTCCATCAAGTCCTGGAACACCCCGGCCTTGGCCCAGCCGTTGAACCGGGAATACAGCGTGGACCAAGACCCATACCGTTCCGGCACATCACGCCAGCCCGAACCAGTACGGAAGCGCCACAGGATCCCGTTGAACTGATCCCGTACCCGCCGCGGCAACGGCCCGGTAGCCGCCACCGGCAGATACGGCTCGATCAACGCCCACTCGGTATCCGTCACATCAAAACGCGCCACGTCCGAGTTCTACCAGCCACAGCCAGCCCGCTCTCCGGCCCCACCGAGATCCGAACCCCGAACAGCTCCTAGTTCAGGCCGGCGGTGTGCGGGCGGTCGCATCCAGTACCGTCCGAGGGCTGCGCGGCCGAGGACTTTGTGGTCTCCGTCGTCGGAGGTACGGCTGAGCTTCTTGACGTCGTTGTGAACCGGCTCGCCGGGGCAGGCGGTTCGTATCCGCGCATGGGCTCGCCGGTCGCCCGATCCTGGATGGTCAGGGCGGGCATGTGGAGGCGGCGACGCCGACGAGTGGCCGGTCTCAGCGGTCCGGCGCGGTGTTCGCACCACAGGCGCAGGGCCCACCCCGCATCGTTGCGGACCTGCCGGGGGCTGCGGTGGGGCTGCTGGATCGGCCGTACCGACCATCGACGGCCAGATTCACCGTGCTTCCCACAGCTGTGGGTCACCGTCCCGGCCAACGCCAGGTGTCGGGGTCGGCATGGTATCCGACACGATGTATGTCCTTCGAGAGGCGCTCACTCGTGTCGGGCCACTCCCATGGAAGACCTTCCTCCTTCACGTTGGACCATTGCTTGTTGAGGTAGTTGCGGAAATATTCCGCCCTCGCGACCCTGTCGGCAAGGGGATGCACGTCTTCTATCAGTCGCCGATACCCCGAGTCCACAATAGGAGTATCAATTACAACCGCATCGGCGTAAGCAAAGTACTCCAGCAGCACTCTCGTGGTGTACGAACCTACAGTGGTAATCCTGTAATGCAGGTGTCGACGCTCTCCAGAATACCGTGGAGCCCCGTCCAGGAGTCGCTTTCTTATTGCATATTCCAACGCACCTGCGGTTTGGTCCGCACCGAACCCGAGACGTTGGGTGAACGCATAGAGATCGTCTGCGGATACGTATCCCTCCTCACCGGACTGCTCCCCCACCGTTTGGGCGAAACTGAGCAGGAGCGGAAGCAGGAAGTGCTCTCGACCATCGGGCTGACCGATGCGGAACAGGTTGGCCACCGGAGAGGCCTCGGGGTCGTAGTAGTTATTGTCCCCATACAGCAGCGCACGAAGGAATTCATGCACCGCTATGACGTAGCTTCCCGACTCCCTGTATCGTTGCAAGATTTTCGCCGTATCGACATGACCACTACCAAGAAAGTCCGTGACGAACTTCAAGGCAAGGCGCATGTTTCCGCCTGCGATATTGTCGATCAGTGCGAGCAGTTTTGCATTACTGCGGAAGTTTTCCGACAGCACTTCGAGAAAATCGACCAGGCTTTCACTGTCGACGGAAACGCTTACCGGATAGGAACCCAGCCGCCCTGTTTCCCTCAGGTTTTTCAGGGCGAAATCAACTCGGCGTTGCAGCATGATATCGGCACGAGGAGGAGAAATGGTGAAGACCCGCGCGTGATAACCCGACAGCGTGCCGGTACGGCTGGACCGGTAGAAAGTCTCCGGTCGCAGGGTCACGAAAACCGTGGCCGGCCAGGACTGCGCCAGCTCGTTGGCGATCAGGAAGACCTGCTCCTGGTCCTCGCTACTCCTCTGATCAATGTTGTCCAGGAATACGACGATCTGTTTACGCCAACTCGTACGGAGACGTTCCAGGCTCTCGCTCAGATGGTTGGCCCGGTCCTCCACCAGTCGCTGAAGGTGGTTGATCCGTCCTCGCTCGTAAGCCACGGGATCAATGTCGCGGAGTTTACCGAGCAGTCCCTTATCGAATCGCTCGAGCTCCCGCCGGTAGACGTCCTCAACGAAAGAAGCCTCCTCGATGTCCAGATCATATCGAGTCTGCAGTTGCCGGACGGCCTCGTCGATGACGAATCTGTTCAGAGCGCCCAGTGTGGTTGAAGCACCAAAATCTATATAGATGCTAAAGGCGTCATCAAATATCTCCCTGGCGTCGACGTTGACCAGTCTCTGGATGAACGTCGTCTTTCCGGAGCCAACGTCACCAAGAAGAACAATGGGCCTGCGAGACGCAGCGGCGGCGAGCATATCCTGTGTCAGGTGCGGGGTGACGCCCTTCTTGCCCTCGACCGGCGTCGCCTCCGGGCCGTCCTCCTCCTTGAGCAACGCGTAACGCGTCTGCAGTATTTTTCGACTGATTTCTGCGTACTGCGAGAGCGCACCACTGCTCGCGTAACAGTCCTGCAAGAAATCCACGCGAAGCTCTTCAAGCCTCGTCACGTCTTCAAGAAAAAGCTCGCCCAGGATATCGAGATTTGCTTGTAGATCATTTCTACGCTTCAGTCCCGGGTAGTTGGCCAGATGGGTCGAGAGTGGCTCGGGCGGTGGCGTGAAGGTAGCCTTCAGGCTTCTGTAGAGGGTACGCGCATCGACCCCCGCGGGAGACGCGTGATCCCAGAGATCTCTGAAGGAGTTCCGCATGTCTATCAGAGATGGGAACACGAGGGCGCGCCCCCGGAGCGGTGCCACGCCGTCCGTCCGTACTGCCATGAAGAGGACAAGTTGATGGCCGTTGCATACTCCAGCCAGTCCCACACCGTTTGTCGCAGCGTACTGAATCACCTGATTGACGGCATCGCGAAGTGCTCTTCCGGCGTCACCCGCAGTTAGGCTGCCAAGGGTGTGAACACCGGCTTCGGCTCCTGCCGGCAAGTCAAAGTAAACACCCTCACGCTTGGCTTCTATGAGCATTCGAGGCGCCGGCTCGCCAAGCGCGTAATCGATTCTACCTGTCCCTGCGGGTTCTTCGGGATGTACTGCTGAGCGCGGCCACTGAAGAACATCGAAGATGAGGCGGTCTATCAAATGCAAACGAGTGGACGCCTCATTTCGCGATGCATCCGTTACATTATCGTCAACCCATTGAATCAGTTGATCAAGGGCGAGTTTTCCGGCGTCATATTCGTTAGGCAAGACAGTCACTGCCTCATGCTCGGTCTAGGGTGCCCCTACAGCATACTGGTCTACCTGATCTCAAATCGTCACTGACCTGCGTGAACAGAAGGCGAAGCCGTAGAGGGGACATGGGGTCAGGAGCCGAGCACGTCAAAGGTAACAGCAGCCCCTGGGCAATGCCTGATAAATGATCGCCTCTGGCGCGGTTAGACGGTCGTTCGCAGTGCGACGAAGTGAGCTGACCGACAAGGTCTGGCAATCGAGCCCCTGCTGGCTGCGATGTACATCGCCGGGTGCACTGCACCCGTGGTCAGGTATGCCGGAAAGCGCGCCGGATCGTGTACCCGTTCCGTTCCAGTCGGGCAGCCCGGCCAGACTCTCGACGATCTCCTCGTCGAACAACGGATGGAGGGTCATGGGTGGGAAGCGGGTGAGCGCGTCACCGTCCTCCTCAACGCCCCCCTGATCGCCCTTCAGAGCCCGACTGGGGCGGTTGAAGGTGTGGTGACGAACGCTCCCGCGGCCATGGTCCGTGAGCCCGGCGTCGAGACCGACGTGGCGCTCACCACCGCCGGTATCACCTTCTCCACTTCGAGAGACGACCTTCAGGAAGTACCGCTTTTGCGCGAAAAATCCCGATGAAGTAGCGTTAACCGCGTGACTGCCGGGTCGGCCTTGGGCCACGCACCAGAGAGCAGCCCGGCTGACGCTTGATCGCCGGGCGGGCCAGGGGCCCGCCGCATCCTTCTCCATTCAGTACGGCAAGCAGGATCGACCAATGGAGAAGAGTGGATTTCAACAAGCAGGTCATCGACGAGTTCCGTGCCAACAACGGCCAGGTCGGTGGCTATTTCGAGGGAGCGAGACTGCTCCTGCTCACGACCGTCGGCGCCCGCTCGGGCAGACCGCACACGAACCCCCTCGGCTACCTGCCCGACGGCGGCGACCGCATGCTGGTCATCGCCTCCGCCGGAGGGTCCCCCAAACACCCGGCCTGGTACCACAACCTGAAGGCCAACCCACGGGCCACCGTCGAGACCGGGGTCTTCGACTTCGACGTCGTGGCGGAGGTACTGGAAGGCGAGGAGCGTGACGCGGCGTTCGCCCGCGCCGTGGAGGGCGACCCGGGCTGGGCCGAGTACCAGGCCAAGACGACCCGTGTCATCCCGGTCGTCGCGCTTCGCATCGCCGGGCCGCCCCGGAGCAACGCGCCGTCGGGCGGCGCCTACCTCAGGCTGGTGCACGACGGCTTCCGCCGCGAACTGGCGCTGATCCGCAAGGAGCTGTCCGACTCGGGACGGCCCGGCCTCGGTGTGCAGCTCAGGATCAACTGCCTGACCGTCTGCCAGGGCCTGCACCATCACCACATGGGCGAGGACACCATGATGTTCCCCGTCCTCGCCGAGCAGCACCCTTCGCTCGCCCCGGTCCTCGAACGGCTGGCCAGGGAGCACGAGCGCGTCGCCGCACTCGTGGAGGAGCTGAAGCGGGCCCTCTCGGGGGACGATCCGCTGAAGGTGCGGGCCGAGATCGAACGGCTCGTCGACGAGCTCGAAGCGCACCTGACCTACGAGGAGGAGCAACTGATCCCGGTCCTCGACCTCGGCTGAAGGCCCGCCGTACCAACAAGGGCCGCCGTACCGACAAGGGCCGCCGTACCGACAAGGGCCGCCGTACCGATACGGGCCGCCGTACCAATAGGGCTCGCCGTATCGGCAAGCCCGCCGTACCAGGCCGCACCGGTACGGCCCGCCGTACCGGTAAAACGGTTGAGAACGGGAAAACCCGCCCTGTTCCGCCTTTTCGCGCCGCACCGCGAGAGAAGGAGGAACAGGACGGGCGGTTCACGGGCACATGGTTCCCCGCCCACCGGGGAACCGGGCCGGGCAAAGCGCCCGGGGCCGGTGACTCACCTCACCGGCCTCCGGGTGGGGGTCACGGGCCTTCCGGGTTCACCACGTCGGCGTCGACCCAGAAGGGGGCGACCAGTTCGCGCAGCCGCTCGGCGCCGACCCGCTCGACCAGTTCGATCGCGTTGACGTTGTCGACGAGCTGCTGCATCTTGGTCGCCCCGAACAGCACGGTGCTGACCGAGGGGTGCGTGAGGGTGAACGCCACGCACAGCTGGGCGGGAGTGACCTCCAGCTCGGCCGCGACCGCGGCGAGGCCGTCGGCGGCCTCGATGATGCGCTCGCGGACGCCGCCCGGGTCGCGGCCGATCTCACGTCCGGGCTTCTTGTTGCCCGCGAGGATGCCGCCTTCGAGGATGTCCGACGCCTGCATGGTGATGCCCTCGGCGAACACCTGGGCGAACGGCGCGCCGTCCGGGATCGACCTGCGGCAGGGGCTGTACTTCAGCTGCGCGATCTGCGGACCGGGCGAACCCGCCTGGATGGCGTGGTCGCGGATGGTCCTGACCGCCGTGGCCGACCAGTTGTTCACACCCCAGCAGCCGATGATCCCGTCGACCTCCAGCTCCGCGAGATCGACCGCGAGCTGGTTCAGGTCGAGGTCGTCGCGGCGGATGTCGCCAAGGATCACCAGGTCGGCCCGGTCGGTCCCGACCCTGAACAGGGCCTTCTCCAGCTGCTCACGCAGCGACATCTCCGGGTACGGCTCCAGCCACAGCTTGGCCGACAGCAGGTACTCGTCCCTGGAGATGCCCGCCGCCCTGACGATGGCGGAGAACAGCACGTCGGTGAAGACCGGCGGGTGGCCGGGGAAGCCGTACACGCCGACGTCGAACAGGTTGATGCCCAGGTCCACGGCGTGGCGGACCATGGCCACCGCGTCCTCGAAGGCCATGCGGTCGTAGGTGTGCCAGGACCCCAGCGACAGGACGGAGACGTCGGGACCGTGGGTTCCGACCCTGCGGAGGGGAACCACCTTCTTGGGCGTGGACATCGGACTCCTCGAAAAATATGTGGATGGCCGTCAGGCTCTGTTCGGTGGAGCTTCTCGCCTGCCAAGCCCCGGGAAAGGTCTGTGGAAGACCCGCGGAAACGGCCCTCGGGTCCCCGCGGAGCGTCTCCGCGGGGACCTTCGGAGGATCAGGCGAGGGTCCGGAAGCAGGTTCTCAGGGAAGCCACGGGTGGACGACGGCCTTGACCTGCTCAAGGCGCGACATGGACTCAAGCGCTGCCGAGGCCCCGCTGAGTCCGACGGGCTCGCTGAACAGCTCGTCCCAGGGGAACCGCGTCTGGGTCGAGCGCAGGAACTCGATCGAGTTGTAGTAGTCGCCGACGTCGCCGTTGAGCGACCCCAGCACGTTGAGCTCCTTGCCCATGATCGTCCCGAGGGAGATCGGGTCGGGGCGCGGGCCCGTGGTGCCGACGATGACGAACGTGCCGCCCCAGGCGGCGGCGTCGATGGCCTCCGCGCCGACACCGGGCGCTCCGGCGACGTCGATCACCAGGTGCGCGCCCTGGCCGTCGGTCGCCTCCATGATGGCGGCGCGACGGCTGTCGGCGTCACCGTCCAGGCCGATGGTGACGTCGGCGCCGAAGCGCTTGGCCAGTTCGAGCCTGGAGTCGGGGCCGCCGACGGTGATGACCTTGCTCGCACCCGAGGCGCTGGCGACCGCGGTGGCGACGATGCCCAGCGCGCCCGCCCCCTGGACGAGGACGTTCGAGCCGAGCTTGGCGCCCCCGGCGCGGTCGAAGGCGTGCAGGACGGTCTTGACGGCGCAGCCCGCGCTGGCCGCCCAGGTGTCCTTGACGTCCTCGGGAAGGATGTACTTCTGGGCGGTCGGCGTGACGTAGTCGTACTCGGCGAGTCCGGCGGTCGAGTGCGGCCACACGTCGGAGCGCTGCAGGAACCCGTAGCCCCGCTTGGAGCAGGCCACGGGGTTGCGGATCACCGTACAGCCGTAGCAGTAGCCGCAGGTGGACTCCGACCAGCCGATCTTGGCGCCGACCTCGACGGGGCGACCGAGGGCGTCGACGGTGCCCGACCCGACGGCCACGACCGTTCCGATCATCTCGTGGCCGAGTACCATCGGGAGCATGCCCGGGAACGACATGCCGCCGCTCCAGATGTGCACGTCCGTCGCGCACAGCGTGGCGCAGTCGACCTTGACGATCGCGCCACCCGGCTCGCACTCGGCGGGGAGCGGCAGCTCCTCGATGACCAGAGGTTCCCCGTGGGCGCGCAGTACGGCGGCCCGCGTGGACGTAGGGACTGTCATGCGATGATCTCCGAATTCGCTATCTGCTGTGGGCTGTGTCCCAGACCTCGTTACGGCTGCGCCACCACAGCAGCACCAGGATCACGAGGAAGGGGACGACGCCCCGGTACTTCTGGATCTCGTCGAGCGACGCGGCGAAACCTTCGAGCAGGCCCATGAGCACACCACCCAGAAGTGTCAGGGGCAGGCTCTTGAAGGAACCGACCATCGCCACGGCCAGGGCCGTGGTGACAAGCCCGCTCAGGGTGGAGAAGTCCCCACCGAGACGCGGCGCGACCAGCAGGATCACCAGCGTGCTGACACCGCCGATGGCGGCCCAGACGGCGATGGCGAGCTTGGGCGCCGGGATGCCCACCACCTGGGCGGTGCCCGGACGCTCCGACAGCGCCTGCAGCCGCAGGCCGACGGAGGTCCGGGACAGCATCAGGCCGACCCCGAAGGTGATGAGCGCCGCGAAGGCGAGCGAGACCAGCACCGACTGGGGTACCACGACGTCGCCCAGGGTGAAGGCGGGTGAGTCGAACACGGTCGGGAACCTCCTGGCCCCCGTCGACGTGCTGCCGAACAGGCGCAGACCGATCGCCCCGATGGCCACGAAGAGAGCCACGGTGACGGCGGCCTTGGTGCGCTCGTCGTGCTCACCGAACCAGCGGACGAGCCCGGAGCCGATCAGGGCCGACAGCAGCGACCCCGCCACGACTCCGACGACCAGCGCGACGGGCCAGGGCAGCCCCAGGTCCATCAGCGACACCATGATGAAGGCACCCATCGTGCCCACACCCGCCATGGCGAAGTTGACCACGGCGACGAGCCGGTAGGTCAGCACGACGCACAGGCCGAGCAGGGCGTAGACGCCACCGCTGGTCAGGCCCGCGACCAAGGAATTCAACATCGGACACCCACCTCCTGGGGCTCCTGAAAGACCTGAAAGATCAGTTCTTGCCGGGGACGATGAAGCCCTCGGGAAGGACCTTCCACTTGCCGGCCTCGACCTTCACGAAGCGGCTGCCCTCGATCGGGCTGTGGGCCTCACCGGGACCGAAGATCCACGGGGTACCGACCATCGGGTAGTCGATCGGCTTCATGTTCTTGAAGGCCTCGGTGACCGACTCGCGGGTGATGTCGCCCTTGACGGTCTTCAGGACCTGGACGAACAGGTCGGCGGCCATGACGGCGCCCTGGCTGAAGGCGGTCTTCTGGATCTTGTTCTCGTCGATGACCTTCGCCCAGCGCTCGTTGCCGGGGAGGGTCTCGTCGGTGTACGGCTGCCACTCGGTGCCGGCGTAGACGTTGAGGCCGTCCGGGATCGCCTGGGCGTTGGCGTCGGTGTAGCTGTTGGCGGCCACGATGAAGTCGACGTCCTGCATGCCCTGGGTCTTGGCCTGGGCGAACCACGGGCCGACGGTGGCGTTGTACAGGATCGCCTGGCAGCCTGCGGCCTTGGCCTTGACGAGGTACGGCGTCGGGTCGCCCTGGCCGACCGAGGTGTCCTTGACGGCCAGCTGCTTGCCGGTGAGGTCCGTCCACTCCTTGATGGCGGCGTCGATGCCACCGCCGCTGCCCGGCAGCACGGTGTAGTACATGCACACCTTGTCGCGCTTGAGCGTCTCGGAGGCGTAGTAGAGCATCGCCGTGATCAGCTTGAACGGACCCGGGTTGACCGGGGCGATGTTCGGGCTGGTGAAGCAGGCGGGGTCGACGCCGACGGCCGGCATGGAGATGATCCCGGCGTTGGTGTAGGTGGCGCGGTTCAGGCCACAGTCGACCGCGCTGGAGGAACCGACGAGGGCCACGACGTTCTCCGACTCCAGCAGCTCAAGGGCCGCCTCGGTGGAACGCTGCGGGTTCATCGCGTCGTCCTTGCTGACGAGCTCGATCTGACGGCCGTTGATGCCGCCCTGCTTGTTGACCTCGTCGAAGACGGCCTTGACGGCCTGGGGAACCTCGGGCGTCTGGAACAGGCCGGTGACACCGTTGATCGAGCCGACCTTGATCGGGCCGCCGGTGCCGGAGTCGCTGCTCGAACAGGCCGCGCTGGCCATGGCCAGGGCGGCGACCACCGCGACGCTGGTGAGGGAACGCTTCATCACTGCACTACTTCCTTGGGGCTGGGGGAAGAGGGGGGGTGGGGGTAGGGGTCGGGTTCGGGAGGGTTATACGAGGGGCACGTCGGCAGTACCGAGGTAGGCGGCCATGACCGCCGGGTCGTCGAGCACTTCCTGCGTGGTTCCGGACGCGATGACGTGTCCGAAGTCGAGAACGGTCACCTGCGCGCACGCCGCGCGGACCAGCTCCATGTCGTGTTCGACGAGGAGGATGGAGACACCGAAGCGGGAGGGCACCTCGGCGAGCCTCTGGCCCAGCTTGAGCGACTCGGCGGCCGACTGACCGGCGGCGGGCTCGTCGAGCAGCGCGACCTTGGGCTTGGCCGCGATGGCGGCGGCCACGTCGAGCAGACGGCGGCTGCCGACGTCCACGATGGACACCGGGACCTCTCCGGGCGGGCAGCCGAAGAAGTCGAGCAGCTCGTCGGCCTCCTGCTTGGACAGCTTCCTGTTGGCGCCGATCGAGAGGTACTCGTACTGGGTCAGCTCGGGCGCGATCACCGTCGTCTGGAACGTACGGCGCAGGCCGTTGCTCGCGCGGGCGCTCGGGCTGAGCTTGTCCAGGGACCTGCCCTCAAGCTCGACCGTGCCCTCGTAGGCGTGGAGGAACCCGCTGACCGCGGCGATGAAGGTGGACTTGCCCGCGCCGTTGGGGCCGATCAGGCCGACGACGCCACCGCTGGGGACGGTGAGGTCGATGCTGTCGAGCGCGAGGACCTCGCCGTACCTGACGGTCAGGCCGCGCACGTCGAGGGCCGGCTGGTCGCCCGCGGGGGCGGGCGGCGGGACCAGGGAGGTCGACTCGGTGGCCGGGACGGCCGCCTTGGGCTCCTCCTTGGGCTTGTCCGGGAGGCTCTCCAGCAGCTTGCGCGCGGCGGCCTCCCGCTTGCGGGCCCGGGTGAAGTCGGTCTGGCTGACGCCGCTGCGCAGGGCGAAGATCGCCGAGAGGCCGAAGAGGATGCCGCCCAGGTCCTGGGGCAGCCTGAGCTTCTCCAGGATCGTCGCCATCACCGCGCCGAAGATGCCGCCCATGAGGGCGCCCTCGGGGTTGTGCGGGCCGATGAGGATCGCCACCGCGAAGAGCGCGAGCGACTGTCCCATGGCGAAGTTGCTGGAGACGACCAGACCGAGCTGACCGGCCATCAGGCCACCGCCGATGCCGGCGATGAAGGCGCTGAGCGCGAACGCGGCGAGCTTGCTGCGTGCGACCGAGATGCCGTGCGCGGCCGCGGCCCGCTCCGAGTAGCGGATCTCCAGCCAGGACATGCCGAGCCTGGTCCGGTTGAACAGCGCCAGCCCGATGCTGAGCACCATGAAGACGATCACGGCCAGGACGAAGTAGCCGCCGTTGGTGTGGAACAGGCCGGGGCGCTGCAGCGTCTTCAGTTCGGTGGTGCCGGGGAACTGGTTGGCGTTGAGCACGATGTCCGCAGCGACGGCGAAGCCGAAGGTGACGACCGCGAGGTTGACGCCACGGATGCGCAGGGCGGGCAGGCCGATGGCGACGCCGACGGGAACGGCCGCCAGACCGCCGATGACCAGCCAGACGATGAAGCCGCCGGGGGCGTCGGCCAGGTTCAGGCGGAGCACGACCCAGGCGCCGATGGCCGCGAAGGACATCTGACACAGGGACATGACGCCGGCCCTGCCGACGATCACACCGTAGCTCTGCATGATCACCGAGCTGACGACCGCGGTGATCGCGAGATACACCCAGTACGGCGGCAGCACGTTGGGCACGATCACGCAGGCCGCCGCGGCGACGGCCAGGGCGATCCCCCACGAACGCTTGTCGATCATGTTCACGGGTTCTCGCCCCCAGCTTCGACGACGGCGTCCGTGGGCATGGCGCCGAAATAGAACTCATGCAGGCGCTCGGAGTCGCCCCTGATCTCGTCACACGGGCCGTCGAAGACGACGCGGCCCTTGCGGAGGACGTAGGCGTTGGCCCCGATCTCCAGGGCCAGGTTCGCGAACTGCTCGATGAGCAGGACCGCGATGCCCAGGCCGACCAGGTCCTTGACGGCGTGCATGAGGCGACGGACGACCACGGGCGCGAGGCCGAGGGACATCTCGTCAATGAGTATGATCTTGGGGTCGGAGATCAGCGCGCGTCCCAGGACGAGCATCTGCTGTTCACCGCCGGACAGGTGACCGGCCTGGAGCGTACGGCGCTTCTGCAACTCGGGGAAGAGCTCGTAGACCTTCTCGGCGTCGCCCTTGCCGGAACGGGAGACGAGCAGGTTCTGCTCGACGGTCAGCGTCCTGAAGACCGTACGGGCCTGCTCGACGTAACCCAGACCGGCCTGGGAGCGCTTGTAGATGGGAAGCTTCTCGATCGGCGCGCCGTCGAGCTGGATCGTTCCTGAGGTCACGGGGGCCAGCCCCGCGATTCCGTCCATCAGCGTCGTCTTTCCGGCGCCGTTGGCGCCCAGGACGACCGTGACGGTTCCGGGTGCGACGGTCAGGGAGACGTCGTGGACGATCGGGGTGTCACCCCGGTTGATGCTGACGTCCTTAAGGGAGAGGACTTCGCCGCTCATTGGGCGCCTTTCACATAGGCGGATCGCAGTGCCTCGACGACGTGGGCAGTGACACCGCTGACCTCGGCCAGCTCAAGCGTGAGCAGTCCGAAGAAGCCGTGGATCATGCCGTCGAACACGGCCAGCTCAACCTGGTTGCCCGCGGCCTTGAGCGCCTCGGCGTACTCGACGCCCTCGTCGCGGAGGACGTCGTACTCGGCCTCGACGACCAGCGCGGGCGCCAGGCCCGACAGGTCCTTCGAGCGGAGCGGCAGGAGATAGGGGTCGTCGAGATCACTGGCGTTACGGGGGTACTGGGTGAAGAACCAGTCCATGCCTTCCTTCGAGAGGAAGTAGCCCTCGGAGCAGTCCCGGTAGGAGGCGCGCCCGTCGTCGGGGTGGCCCAGAATCGGCGAGACGAGCACCTGCAGGGACAGCCGGGGACCGTTCAGGTCGCGGGCCTTGAGCGCGACGACGGCGGCGAGGTTCCCGCCCGCGCTCTCACCGGCGACGGCGAGGCGCGAGGCGTCGACCGAGAGCGCCTCGGCGTTCTCGTGGACCCACAGGAGCGCGGCGTAGGAGTCGTCCGCCGCGGCCGGGAAGGGGTTCTCCGGTGCGAGCCGGTAGTCGACGGAGACGACGACGGCGCCCGCCCCTGCGCAGACCGCCCGGCAGGCGACCTCGTTCTCGTCGAGAGAGCCAATGGTCCACCCGCCGCCGTGGAACCAGACCAGCGCCGGGAACGGCCCGTCGCCCTCGGGGGTGTATACACGAACCGGTACCTCACCCGCGGGACCGGGGAACACGGTATCGACCACACCGCCGACCGGCTGAAGGTCGTCCGGCATGGACCAGGCAAGACGGAATCCCTCGCGCATCGCCGCCGCGTCAAGCTGGGGGGCCTCGCCCTGGTCCTGAACGCCGGTGCGGTCGATTATTCGCTGCGCCTCGGGATGCAGGGGCATGGGGTTACCTCCGGGGGCGGCCCGAGTGCCTTCCCAAAGGTTCAGGCACTCGCAAATCGTATCCGATTCCATGTACGTTATGCGGGTCCAAATGACGTGTCTAGTGTGATGGTGAAATGTTGCCTAACGATTCGAGGTACGACGCCGCCTCGGCGGATGTGGTCATGACCGGCGGTAAGGTGCACACCGTCGACGCCGCCGACACTGTCGCGGAGTCGATCGCGATCACCGGCGGCCGCGTCACCCGGGTGGGAACAGAAGATGAAATTTCATCTCTGATCGGTCCCGACACCCGCGTCATCCCATTGCGGGGAAGATCGGTCCTTCCGGGGATCAACGACTCCCACCTCCACGGCGTCTGGCTCGGCCAGATGTGGCCCGCCCTCCTCATGGACCAGATGGCGGCCGGGCACCACGGAGGCGAGCCGCCGGCGCGGCTGGAGACCTCACAGGACCGGCGTGGCGCGATCCTGCGCACCGCCGAACTGCTCGCGTCACTCGGGGTCACGAGCTACACCGAACCGGGCCTCGGCCCAGGGGAGGACAACGGGGCGAGCGGCTGCTTCGGCTCCGCGGCCCTGCGCGACTACGCCGACCTCGCGGCGGAGGGCAGGCTCACCTCCCGGGTGACCGCCCTCATGCTGTTCGGCGAGCTGGACGGCGCGAGCTCGCTGTCCGGGGTGCTCGACGGGCTGCGTGACTTCACGCCCCCCGCCGACGTGCCCGGCTGGTTCCGCGTCGCGGGTGTGAAGATCTTCGGTGACGGCATCCCGCCGATGCGCAACGCCTGGATGGACGAGCCCTACCTCGACGGCACGTACGGCGGGCTGCTGGTCGAGGGGGCCTCCGAGGCCGAGCGTGAGGCCGTGCTCATCGCGATGATCGACGCGGCGCACGCGGCGGGACACCAGGTCGCCGTGCACGCGACCGGAAGCAGGACCACCAGGACGGTGACGGACGCCTTCGCCGCGGCGGCCTCCAGGGACGGCCGCGACGCGAGGCACTACATCATCCATGGCGACGTGATCTCCTCCAGGACCCTGGCCACGATGGCGGCCGCAGGCATCGGACTGAACACCCAGGTGGGAATACCCGTGGCGACTGAGCATATGGTGCTCGGAGCCCTGGGCGAGGACATCCTCCCCCAGACGTGGCCGACCCGTGACGCACTGGACATCGGGGTGAAGCTCTGCCTCAGTTCCGACGCCCCGGTCCTCACCCCCGACTGGCGGGTCGGGATCGCCGCGGCCGTCACCCGGCGTGGTCTCGACGGCGCCGTGCGTGGCGCCGCCCAGCGGCTCGCGGTCGCCGAGGCCCTGCGGGCCTACACCATCACCCCCGCCTGGCAGGACGGGGCGGAGTCGTGGAAGGGTTCACTGGAGGCCGGCAAGGTCGCCGACCTGTGCGTGCTGGACGGCGACCTGCTTGAGGTCGAGCCCGAGGCCCTGCCCCAGGTCCCGGTGAGCCTGACCATGGTGGACGGCCGCGTCGTCCACGAGAGCTGATCCGGAGGACACCACGTCCAGTCGCACCGAGAAGCCACGAGGGACCGGCCCGCGAACACGCGAGCCGGTCCCTCGTCACGTCACCCTGCCGTATGGTCCCGTCCGAAACCCGGTTACGGACCCGGCCTCGTTTTCCGGCCCGGCTACGGGCCTGGTTCCGGACGCTGCCCCGCCGTACGGCACGGGCACGAGCCGAACGCGTCCCGGAGCCGCCGGGAAAGGGCGGCCGGGACGCCGAACGGAGTCGTCAGGCCTTGTTCGGGGCGTCGGTGCCCCAGGAGGCGTCGGGGGCGACCACGCCCTTGTCGATCCACAGCGACCCGACCGCGGAACGCAGTTCGTCGCCGTGCCGTTCGAGCAGTTCGAGAGCGCCCAGGTTCTCGTCGAGCTGCGCCCTGCTGCTGGCGCCGAAGAGCACGTTCGCCGCGGCCGGGTGGGTCAGGGTGAAGGCGATGGCCAGCTGGGCCGGGGTCGCGCCGAAGCCCTCGGCGATCCGCTTGACCTCGGGGTAGGAGTCACGGATCCGGTCGCGGATGCCGCCCGGGTCCGCGCCGATCTTGCGCTGCGGGTTCAGCTTGCCCGCCAGGATGCCGCCCTCGAAGACGTCCGAGGCCTGCAGCCCCATACCACCCTCGGTGAACAGCCTGCCGTACGGCGTGCCGTCCGGCACCGAACGGCGGGCGAGGCTGTACTTGAGCTGCGCGAAGGACGGCGGCTCCATGCCCTCGGCGATGGCGAAGTCACGCGCGAACCACAGGTCGTCGGCCGACCAGTTGTTCACGCCCCAGGTCTGGAAGCGCCCGGCCCGCACCAGCTCGGCCACGTCGGTGACCACGGCGCGGATGTCCAGGTCGCCGAAGAAGTCGCCGACCACGACGGAGTCGGCCCTGTCGGTCCCGATCCGGGACAGCGAGGTGTCGATCTGCTCGGCGAAGGAGGACTTGGGGTACTCCCACAGCCAGAGCTTGCCGCACAGGAGGTAGTCGTCCCTGGCCACCCCGGCCTCGACGACGGCCTCACCGAAGATGATGTCGGTGACCGCGTTCTCGGCGTGCGGACCGAAGTTGTAGTGGGCGACGTCGAAGAGGTTCACGCCACGGTCGACGGCGTAACGGATCAGGGCGACGGCGTCGTCCCGCTCCATCCTGTCCCAGGTGTTCCAGGAGCCGAGACCGAAGACCGGAACCAGGGGGCCACGCTCACCGAGCCGACGCCGGGGGACCTGACCTGAGTACTCCACAGAGAACCTCCGATGCCGATGTGCGACCCCTGGTCGCTGCCTGGTGAATCGTATAGTATTCCCAATATTGTTTGGAATCAAAGGAGCGCATCGCATGTCGTCTCTCCCCGACAGCACCTCGTCCGCGAGCCCCTCGAAGATCGTGGACGTGGCCATCGGCTACATGGCCGCCAAGCAGCTCTTCGCCGCCAGTGAGGCCGGAGTGTTCGCGGCGCTGGCCGACGGTCCCGCGACCGCCGCCGAAATCGCCGAGCGCGCCGGGATCCCCGCGAACGTCGCCAGGATTCTCGCCGACGCGATGTCGAGCCTCGACCTCCTCACCCGCACCGACGGGGTGTACGCCAACACCCCCGCCACCGCGCGGTACCTCGCGGGCTCCGCCGGCGACCTCGACCTGCGTAAGTTCCTCGCCTTCCTCGACGCCGTCAGCTACGGCCACTGGCTCGGCTTCATCAACACCGTCCGCACCGGCAAGCCCGGCGACCTGGACATGTCCGGCGACCGCATGGACATCTTCATGGGCGGCGTCATGACCTACAACGCGCTGCACGCCAAGATGCTCGCCGACAACTTCGACTTCTCCCCCTACACCAAGGTCCTCGACTACGGCGGCCTGTCCGTCTCCTTCCTCGTCGAGGCCCTGACCGCCAACTCCGCGCTCAACGGCACCTTCTTCTCCGGCGGCCCGCTCGTCGAGGCCGCCAGGGGCGTGCTGGCCGAGGCCGGCCTGAACGAGCGCGTCGAGATCGTCGAGGGCGACCCGCTGCAGGGCGACATCCCCACCGGCTTCGACCTGGTCTTCCTTGAGCACGTCGCGCACCGCTACGACGACGAGCAGAACAGGACCATCGTCAAGCGCGCCCGCGAGGCGGCCGTCCCCGGCGCCAAGCTCCTGCTGCTCGACTTCTTCCTCGACAACGACGACAAGCAGCGCAGCATCGACGCCCTGCACGCCGGTGAGTACCTCACCATCGACGGCACCATCGTCTACCCCGAGGACCAGGTCCACGGCTGGCTGACCGAGGCCGGCTGGACCCCCGTCGAGACCCTCGCGCTGCCCGGCAGCCCCCGCGTGATCGTCGCGGAAGCCCGGTGAGCGGCGCCGAAGGACGCGTCGTCCTCGTCACGGGCGCCGCGAGCGGCATCGGCAGGGCCGTCGCGGAGGCGTTCGCCGCCGCCGGTGACCGTGTCGTCGTCGCCGACGTCAACCGCGCGGGCGCCGACGAGGTCGCCGCCGAGATCGGCGGCCACGCCGTCACCCTCGACGTCACCGACCCCGAGAGCGTCAACGCGGCCGTCGAGGAGGTCGCCGAGAAGCTCGGCACCGTCGACGTCCTCGTCAACAACGCCGGCCTCGTCGCCGGTGGCGGCCTCCTCGTCGACCTCCCCTTCGAGGTCTTCGACACGGTCGTCTCGGTCAACTTCCGCGGCACCTTCACCGTCACCAAGACGGTCGCCGCGCAGATGATCAAGGCGGGCAAGGGCGGCTGCATCGTCAACATCAGCTCCATCGGCGCCCGCCAGCCGACCCCCGGCATGGGTCACTACGAGGCCACCAAGGCCGCCGTGGACGCGCTGACCCGCACCGGCGCCGTCGAGCTGGCCGGTCACGGCATCCGCGTCAACGGCGTGGCCCCCGGTCCCGTGCACACCCCGATGACCGCCGGTCTGATGGAGAACGCCGAGGCCCGGGAGGCGTGGGAGTCGCGCATCCCGCTCCGCAAGATCGCGACCACCGAGGACATCACACCGCTGGTGCTGTTCCTGGCCTCCGCGAACGCCGGTCACATCACCGGCACCGTGGTCCAGGTGGACGGCGGCCAGCTCCTGGTGTGACCCCAGAACAACACAGCCCGGCGCACCGTGGGGGGGCGCCGGGCTGTGTTTATGGTGCTGCCTTCGGCAGCACTGGGTCCGGGCGCTTCGAGCCAACGCTTTCCCTCGTCGCTCATCCGCTGCGCTCCTTCGCTCCTCAGTCCAAGCGTCGGCGCGCCCGAACCGACATTCCTCACACCTGGCGCCGGTACCCCGAACTCTTCACGCTTGGGGTTGGTGCGTATGGACCGAAACTTCTTGCGCGTGGGGGTTGGTAAGGCGCGGGCCGAAACTTCTCGTGTACGGCGTCGGCGCCTGAACTGAGGTCTCTCGTCCGTGGCACCGGGTGTGTCCGGATCGGAATCCCTGCTGATCGGCGTGTCGTCGGGTGTGCGCGGTCGCGTGGTGGGGTTCGGCGGGGGGCGGAGGGAGAGGGCTTCTCACCCGGCCGGATGTGGACAGGCCGGGTGGCGGGATCCAAGTCCGAGGGTTACCCCTTGGTGGCTGACCAGGCGGCTTCGATCATTTGGAAGATCTCGTCCACGGCGGCTTCCGGGTCGGGGGCCTCGCGGGCCAGCGCGTAGGCGTCGACCACGAACCTCGCGATCGTCCGGCAGGCCGTCGTGGTGCGTGCCAGGTCGGGATCGGCGGCGATGGCCGTCGCCAGGGACTCCGCGTGGCGCAGTCTCATCGACTCCTCGTACTCCCGCAGGGCGGGTGTCTTGTCGATCATGCCCCAGATCGGGGTGCCGCTGTTCGACGCGCAGTGGCGCACCATGGCCCGGATCTCGCGGCGCAGCGCGGGGATGAGCGGCTCCTGCGGCGCCCGGTCGGTGACCGCCTGCCTGAGGCGTCGCTCGAAGTCCTCGTCCTGCCCGAACACCAGGGCCTCTTTCGAGGCGAAGTGCGAGAAGACCGTGGTGACGGCCACGTCGGCCTCGGCCGCCACGTCCCGGATGCCCACCGCGTCGTATCCACGCTCCAGGAAGAGACGCAGGGCGGTTTCGGCGATCTTCTGGCGGGTCGCGGCCTTCTTGCGCTCGCGGCGCCCGGACGGCACGGTCATGCCATGATGCTATCAGATACGAAATAACAACGGTTTTAAAAGGCTAACCGTTAGTGCTACGGTCGGCGGCATGAGGAAAGTGAGCTTCGCCGTGTTCGGCGGCCCGGACGTCCTGCGACTCGTGGACGCCGAGGAGCCCCACGCGGGACCTGGGAAGATACGCGTCGCCGTACGGGCGGCGGGGGTGAACCCCGTCGACTGGCGGATTCGCGAAGGCCAGTTCCAGAAGGCCCGTCCGATCGAGTTGCCCGCCGGGGTCGGGCTGGACGCCTCCGGGGTGGTGGACGAGGTCGGCGCGGGCGTCGAAGGGGTCAAGGTCGGTGACCACGTGTTCGGCGAGGGTTCGAGCACCTACGCCGAGTTCGCCGTGCTGTCGGCCTGGGCCCCGATGCCCGAGGGACTGACGTTCGAGGAGGCGGCCGGATACCCCTCCGTGGTGGAGACCGCGCTGCGCGTCATCGACCAGGTCGGTGTACGGCCCGGGCAGACGCTGCTGGTCAGCGGCGCCTCCGGCGGAGTCGGATCGGCGGTGCTGCAGATCGCCCGTGACCGTGGCATCACGGTGATCGGCACAGCCGGGGCCGCGAACCAGGACTACCTACGCGGCCTGGGCGCCGTCCCCACGACATACGGCGAGGGCTGGGTCGAGCGGGTGCGACGGCTCGGTCGTGTCGACGCGGCCCTCGACCTGGCCGGCTCCGGCGTGATCCGCGAACTCGTCGAACTGACCGGGGATCCGCAGAAGGTGATCTCCATCGCCGATCTCGGCGCGCCGGAGTTCGGCGTCCGGTTCTCCGGCGTGGCCGGAAGCGTGCCGGACGCGCTCGCCGAGGCCGCCGACCTCATCTCCCGGGGGAAACTCCACATCCCCGTCGAGAAGTCGTACACCCTCGCCGAAGCGGCGGCGGCACACACCGACAGCCAGGCCGGTCACGCCCGCGGACGCCGGGTCATCGTCGTCTGAACCCTCTCCTTCGGGGGCCGGTTCAGTCCGGGTCCGGGGAGAGGACCAGGTCGTGGTCGGGGGCGGCCGAGCGCAGGCGCCAGTCCTGTCCTTGTTCCTGGTGGCGGCAGAACTCGGCGAAGCGGCCGTTGGCCGCGCGCAGTTCCGCCGGGGTTCCCTGTTCGACGATCGCGCCGTCCTCGACGAAGAGCACCCGGTCCGCGTGACGGATGCCGCCCAGGCGGTGGGCGACGATGACACGGGTGCGTCGCCGTACGTCCTGGCTCAGCGCCTGGGCCACGGCGGCCTCGTTCTCGGTGTCCAGGGCGCTGGTCGCCTCGTCGATCAGCAGGATCGGCGCCGGTTTGAGCAGGGCACGGGCGATGCTGACGCGCTGCCGTTCACCGCCGGAGAGGGCGGCCCCGGCCTCGCCGACGTCCGTACGCTCCCCGTCGGGCAGCCGCCCGACGATCTCGTCCACCTGGGCGAGCCGCATGACCTGCGCGACCTGTGCCGGTTCGGCGTCCGGGTCACCGGCGAGGACGTTGTCGCGGATGGTCCCGCCGAACAGGTACGGATGCTGGAAGACCATGCTGGACAGCCGCTGCCGGGTGGCCGGGTCGAGCCCGGAGACGTCCTGGCCGTCGATGAGGACGCGTCCCCGCGAGGCCTCGTGGAAGCCCGCGACGAGAGACAGGATCGTGCTCTTCCCCGAGCCGGAGGGGCCGACGACGGCCGTGGTCGTCCCCGGTTCGAGGCTGAAGGACAGGTCCCTGAGCACCTCGTCGTCGCCGTAGCCGAAGCCCACCCCCTGGAACTCGACGCGCGGCGCGTCCCGGCCGGGGGCCGAAGCGGCGGCTGAAACAGGGGGTGCCGGGGCGTCGAGGATGGCGCGCAGGGTGTCGAGGGTGCCCCGGACGGACTCGATCGCGGGTGCCAGCTCGCTGATCACGGTGAAGGGTTCGAGGAACCGTACGGCCACCACGACGAGCGCCACGGCCTGCGGCGCTCCGAGGCTCCCGTCGAGGTGGAGCAGGGTGACGGCTCCGGCGAGCGCGACCAGCGCCACCTGACCGGCCAGGCCGAACAGCAGTTGCCCGGGGATCTGCAGCAGCACCAGGCGCAGCGCCGTACCGCGCTGCGCGACGGCGGCGGCTCCCGCGCCGTTACGGGCCGGTTCGACCCTGCGGGCGGCGCGCAGTGCCTGCTGGGTGCGGGCGAACTCCAGGACGCGCTCGGTCAGCGCGCTGTGCGCGGCCGTGTCGGCGGCGTCGGCCGCGCGGGTGATCCTGGTGGTCGCCCACAGCGCGGCCAGCAGTCCCACGACGGCGACCCAGGCGGCGGCCCCGAGCTGCCAGGCGAAGCCCGTCAGGCCGATCGCGATCACGACGGGAAGCAGGACGGCGCTCAGCAACGGGGTGAGCAGGTTGGCGACGAGCCCGACCAGTTCGGGGCCGCAGGCGGCGACGGCCTGCCTGGCGGTCGCCGTGCGTTCGGCGGTGAACCAGCCGAGCGGGATGCGGGTGAGCCGGTCGGTGAGGTCGCGTTGCACGGTGCCGAGCAGCGTGAACCCGATGTCGAAGCCGATGCGGGACACGGCCGTGTCCACGGCCCACACGAGCACGACGCTCACGGTGAGCGCGCCCAGCCACGGCAGCGCGTCGGCCGGAACCGTGGAGAACAACGCGCCGAGCAGGGGGACGAGCAGCAGGCAGCCGACTCCCCGCAGGATCGCGGAGACCACGGTGAGCAGGGCGTACCCGACCACCTTGCCCCGATCGGTCGCGGGGACGAGCCGGACGAGGGTGCGGATCATCGGGACACCTCCGCCTTGGCGGGTACGCTTCCCCGGCTGTCCCACAGCCTGCGGTAACGGCCGCCGGACGCGATCAGCTCGGTGTGGGTGCCGGTCTCGGCGACGCGACCGTGGTCGAGGACGACGATCTGGTCGGCGTCGACGACGGTGTGCAGGCGGTGCGCGACGACGAGCACCGTACGGCCTCGGGTGAGCCGGGTCAGGGCCTGCTGCACGAGGTGTTCGGACTCGGGGTCGGCGAACGCCGTCGCCTCGTCGAGGACCAGCACCGGGGTGTCGGCGAGCAGGGCACGCGCGATGGTGAGGCGCTGCCGTTCCCCGCCGGAGAGTCCGCCGTCGCCGTCCAGCACGGTCTCGTAGCCGTCGGGCAGCCGCAGGATCCGCTCGTGGATCCGCGCGTCCCGCGCCGCCGTCTCGATCTCGGCCGTGGTCGCCTCCGGCCTGGCCAGGGCGATGTTCTCCCGTACGGTTCCGTGCACGAGTTGCGCGTCCTGGAAGACGAACCCGACACGGGTGTAGAGGTCGTCACCGGACATCGCACGGATGTCGCGTCCCCCGACGGTGACGGCGCCGGAGTCCACGTCGTGGAAGCGGGCCAGCAGTCCGGCGAGCGTCGACTTGCCCGACCCCGAGGGACCGACGAGCGCGGTGACCGTACCCGGCCGCAGGGTCAGCGAGACGTCGTGGATGACGGGTTTGCCGGGCCGGTAGCCGAAGCTCACCCCCTCGAAGCGGACAACCCCCCGCTCCCCCTCCGGTTCCACCGCCTCAGGCCGGACGGCCAGTTCCTTCTCGCCGAGGACGACGGCGATACGGCGGGCCGCCAGGACGCCCGCGCGGACGCCGCCCATCCCGAGGCCGATGCCCAGCAGCCGCGCGCCGAAGGTGGTGCCGAGCAGCAGGAACGGCAGCAGCGTCGCCGCCTCCATGGCCCCGGAGACGACCATGGGCGTGCCGACGACCATGATCAACCACAGGAAGGTCATCGGGCGGGTGACCAGGTCGATGAACGTCTTCTTGCCGATGAACGGCCGCTGCCAGCCGTCCAGGAAGCCGATGTAGGACTCAAGCTCACGCCGGAAGGAGGAGGCCGCGACGCCGCCGAACATCCGGATCACCGGCTGTCCCGCGAAGAAGGCGGCCGACTCGTTGCCCATCCGCTCCGCCCACCGGGACGCCTCGGCGATCTTCGGGCCGCTCTGGAACATCATCGCGGCGAAGGCGAAGAGATACACGACGATCGGGACGAACAGGACGAGCGCCAGCCGCCAGTCGGTCGCGAACAGGTAGACCAGCACCGCGACCGGGGCGACGACGGCCGCGACCCCGTCGGGGATGGCGTGCGTGACCAGACCGTGCAGCTCCAGCGTGTCGTCCTGCACGAGCTTCTTGACCGCCCCGGAGCCACGCCGGGTGAACCAGCCGAGCGGCAGCCGTACGAGCTTGCCGAGCAGCCGGTGACGGACCCGCGCGCCGAACCGCGCGTCCACGACATGCAGCCACACCGTCAGCGCACCGCCCAGCAGCGCTCCGGCGCCGAAGACGACCAGGAAGGCCACGGCGGTGCCCCACAGCCGATCCCCGTCGGCCCCCGCGAGCAGCAGCCGCGCCAGCTCCGCCAGCAGCACGAACGGCGCGAGCTGCACCAGCGTGACGACCCCCTGCACCACCCCGGCGACGATCATCGCGGTCTTCACCGGCGCGAGCAGCTCCTTGGCCGCCTGCGACCGCCACCGCCCAGGAACCCGCCCGTCCTGCGCCACGGAAGCCGACCCGCCAGCCCGCACATCCTCCTGCCCGGTGGCCTCCCCCTCAGCAGGCCGTACGGCGGGTGCCTGCCCGGTCGCCTTCTCCTCGTCGGTACGGCGCAGCGAACCCATGGCCCTGCCGTACGTCCAGTAGGCCTGGGCGTAGGTGTCGGCCTTGGGGAAGCCGAACCTGTCACGCAGGGTCCTGCGCAGGTGCTTGAGGGAGCCCGCCTCGGTCGCCGCCCAGGCGTACCAGTTGGACCAGTCACGCTCGTCGATCGCGGCGGCCAGCGAGGTCTCGCCGTCCCTGGGCACCCACCGCACCCGCAGCCCCGGGTGGGAGGCGAGCGGGATCAGCTCGTCCTCCTCGTGCTGTTTCTCCAGGTAGAGCGCGATCTCGGCGTCGTCGGGCAGCGCGGCGACGATGCCGTTGATCGCGGGCACCGAGGCGGGGTCGCCGACCAGCAGATATCCCGCAGGCGGCTCGTCCGGTACGGCGAAGCGCGAGGAGCCGAACGACATCACCTGGACCTCGTCGCCGGGCTCGGCCCTCCTCGCCCACACGGTCGCCGGTCCCGCGGGCTCGTGCAGCACCACGTCCACGGCGAACTCACCGGTCTCCGGCTCGCACGAGACAAGGGTGTAGGCGCGCTGATGCTCCCTGTCGGACCCGGTGGGATCGGGGAACCAGAACCGCAGCCACGCGGTGGGGCCGACGGTGACGTTCTCGAACAGGGTCGGCGCCGACATGTGGATCCGTACCATGTGCGGCGTGACCATGGACGTCCGCACCACGGTCGCCACATGGTCACGAGCCCCGAAGCCGCGCATGACGGCTCCCTGGAAACCCCGCGCGGCCATCACCGCGCCCCCTCCGTAGCCTTCATGGCCTTCAGGCCCTCGGCAGCCCGAGGCATCGGGTTCGCCATGGCCGTCGGTCTCGCCGTGCTCCCGGCGACCGTCCCACGGACCACCGCCGTCATGTCCGGCGCGTATCCCCGGCGCGGCGGCGAGGTGATCCGCCCTCCAACCCCGGTCTTCTCGATGTCGCGCACGGTGGTCCGCCCGGGACGCCCGACAACCCGCCGTTGCGACACCACCGCGCCCCCTAAGGTAAGGCTAACCTTCGTTAGGGGCATAACCTAACAGCAGCAGGACCTCCCAACCACCCCCAAACCGGAGAATCCACCACTTACATCCAGCTTTCCGGCTAATCCCGCCATAAGTCGAAGGTGACGTCGTGACACACGCACCAGCACGGAGGGCACCTCACCACCGGCGACAAGGTGTGCTCTGAAATCTCGGCTTCAGCCGCGCGGTCAGGCGGGCTCGCCCAACTGTTCGGCCAACCGCTCCAGGCCACCTCTGATGAGCCGCCCGTACCCGTCGTCGTCGAGCGCGCCGACCCTCGCCCGCGCCTGCTGGAGATGCTCACGAGCGCGGTCGAAATCGCCCAGCTTGCGGTAGCACTCGCTCAGGTTCAGATGCAACGACGGATACAGACCGGCCGCAGAAAGGGGTGACCCGGCCTGGGCCACCCGCTCGTCGGTGAGGAGATCGGCGGCGGCGAGCGCCCGCAGATCCCACATCAGCTCCTGCCGCACGTCGTCCTGGACGTCGGCCATCGAGTGGGCGAGGACGCAGACATGCAGCGGATCGCCCTGCTCACCGCCGATGTCATCCCAGATCCGCGCGAACACGTCACGAGCGGCTTCGCGTTGGCCCTGGTGGTGGTGCAGCTCCACTCCCTGGCCGATCCGGGTCATCGTCGGGTCTGTGGTCACAGTGGCTCCTTCACCGTAGCGGGACGACCGCGGTCAGCCTACTTCCGCCCTTTCCGCTCCCCTGAGGGCCGATCGGACACGTGCCGCTGTCAGGCGAGGTGTCCCAGCGCCAGGGCCGCGATCACCGGGCCCATGTACAGCAGGGGGAAGACCACGGTCGAGTACGAACGCGCCCTGAGCACGGTGACGACGGCCCCGGCGAAGTACAGCACCAGGCCGACCCCGGCCGCCACGCCGACGACCGGCACGAACAGGCCGGCCAACAGACCCGCGGCCCCGGCGGCCTTGGCCGCGCCGAGCCAGGTCCACCACGAGCGGGGGACACCGTAGTCCATCAGCGGCTTCACGACCCATTCGGCGCGGCGCAGGAGGGAGAAGGCGGAGAAACCCACCCAGAGGGCGGCCAGGACGGTGACGACGGTGGCGGTGGTGGACATGGGGACACTCCCTGTTCGGTGCTTCTTGTGGCACCGATCCTGTGGGCCCCGGTTGATGATTCCGCGATGCGCCGACGATGCGCGGCCTCCCGACCGGCCCGGCTCAAGCGACACCCCGTTCCGCCCAAGAGCCGAAACTCACTCAACGAGCGCCCCGCCCCCACGCTTTCGCACCGCCACGAACCCTTCAGGGTGATGAGGGACCCGCCGCCCCAGACCACCCGGGCCGGATCGTGCTCACCCGGTTGCGGACCCTTCAGGGTGATGAGCAGGTCCGTCACGGCCTTTACGGCCCGGCCAGCGGAGGCACGTCCGAAAGCCCCGCGCCCACAGCGGTGATCAGGCCCTGAACGCGGACAGGCGTGTGACGCAGAGGGCCTGTTCGGCGTCGAATTCCTCGAACGTGGTGGTGAGGTGGAAGCCGAGGCGTTCGGCGAGTTTCAGGGAGCGTTTGTTCGCGGTCTGGGTCACGAGGACGACCGGCTGGTCGGGGAACTCCTCGGCCGCCGCGCGCAACGCGGCCGTCGCCGCCTCGAACGCGTACCCCGCGCCCCACGCGCCGCGCCGCAGGACATAGCCGAGGACCAGTTCCTCGCCGTCCTCGGTGACCCGCTGCGGGTGGTCGGTCCACCAGCGGGCGAGCGTCAACGTCCCGATGACCTGGTTCGTCGTGTTGTCCGCGATGACGTAGTTACCCGGCCTGGTCGTCGCGCCGGAGGCCATGACCTCGTCGAAGTGCCGCTCGACCTCACCCAGAGGCCGGGGGCCACCGATGTACGCCTGGACCTCGGGATCGGTCGAGAGCTCGACGAGCCCTTCACGGTCGCCATCGTGCAACGCCCTGCGCAGCAGGAGCCGCTCCGAGAAGACCTCCGCGACGGAAAGCGCAGGCAGCTGCTTCATGACCATGACCCTAGAACACGGCCCTTTCCACAGCTTCCGCACTTGCCCACCCCAGAAGGCCTCCACGCCCCTACTCGCCCCCCTCGGACGCCGCCTGTCGCCTCATTCTCTCCCGACGCCCAGCGTGAGGAGTTCGGGGTACCGGCGCCAAGTGTGAGGAGTGTCGGTTCGGGTGCGCCGGCGCTTGGACTGAGGAACGCAGGAGCGAAGCGACGGAGTGACGAGGGAAAGCGCAGGCTCGAAGCGCCCAAGCCCGCGCCGCCGAAGGCGGCGCAAAACTACACAGCCGTCACATGGGCGTTGTGCAACGCCTCGGCCGTGGCGATCTTGTGGGCGCAGGCCACCCGTTCGATCTCCTCCGCCGGGGCGCCCATCGAGATCAGGTCGAGCATGTGCTCGTGCTCGACCACCGAACGCCGGGCCCGTCCAGGAACGTAGGTGAAGCTCGAACGCCGCATGTGGTCCAGCCGTGCCCACTCCGACTCAAGCAGGTTGGCCAGGTGGTCGTCCGGACAGTACTGGTAAATCGAGAAGTGGAACTGCCGGTTGAGGGCCGTGAAGGAGGTCGGGTCGAACTCCTCAAGGGCTTCGACCATGCGGGCGTTGATCTCCCGCGACTCCTCGATCTGCTCGGGCGACATGAGAGGGGCGGAGATCGCCGTGGCGTATCCCTCAAGCCGGGCCAGGACGTTGAGCGTGTGCTCGACCTGGGTCGAGTCGAAGACGGCCACGCGTGCGCCGATGTTGCGCACGACCTCGACGAGTCCTTCCGACTGCAGTCGCCGTACGGCTTCGCGCAGCGGGATCGTGCTGACTCCGGTCTCCCTGGCGAGCTGGTCCATGACCAGCCGGTAGCCGGGGCCGTACGTTCCGTCGAGGATTCGTGAACGGAGCAGCCCGTAGCTGATCTCCGCCTTCGACTCCTTGGCCTTGGCGGTCTTCTTGACCACTCTCACCGGTGTCCCCTCATCTTTAACCCTGGGCCGCTGCCCTGGTGGGCGCCCGCCCCGTTGGTGATCACCGGCTCAGCGCCCTCACGACGATGCCACGGAACTCGGCACCCGTGAGCGCGCCGAAGTGGTCGCCCGGGACGGTGAGCAGCTCCGCTCCGTCTACCAGACCGACGATACGCTCGATTCCGTTCGTCATCATGTCGTCTTGGCCGACGACGAAGACCGGCGGGGTCTGGCCGGGCCATCCCTTCGGGTCGAACGGGCTCCCGGCCAGGCCTTCGACGACGAGCGCGAGACCCGGCGCCCGCTCGGGGCCACGGGAGCCGACCATCCCGGCGATCATCCCGGTGAAGGGGTCCTCGGGCTGCACGCCCTCGGCGACGGCCTTGTGGAGGGCGGCGATGTCCACCATGGTGAAGGGCTCGACGGGGCTGAGCCCGCCGAGTACGGCCCGGCGCACGCGCTCCGGAGCCGCCTCGGCGACCGCCCAGCTGAGCCTGGCGCCCAGCGAGTAGCCCGCGATGTCGAACGTCTCGACGCCCGCCTCGTCCAACACGGCCAGGATGTCGCGTGCCTGCGCCGGGGCGCCCGCCTCCTCGGCGGAGTCGGAGGCGGGGCTGGCGCCGTGGGCGCGCAGGTCGACCACGACGGCGGTGCGCCCGGCGTCGTTCAGCGCGGCGACGGTGCCCGGCGCGACCCAGTCGGTCTCGCCGTCGGAGGCGATGCCGTGCAGGAGGAGCACGGGGGGCAGGTCGACGGGGTGGTCAGAGGGGAAAACACGGGAGGCCAAGCCCTGTCGGTCCTGCATTGGTCGCGTACTCCTCGAAGAGTCTTTCACATACGATTTCTTATCGTACTGCACGTCTCCGATCTCCGCCGGAAGACGTCCGTACCCCTGGGGATCAGGAGACCTCGGCGGGCAGGGGGAAGTCGACGACCACCTGGCCGGTGCCGCTGCTGCCGAAGTACGGACAGAGCTGCTCGCCGTTGCCGGTGTAATTCTCCCAGCCGAGCAGACCGAAGAGCATGGCCGTGTCGGCCATGGCACCCTCTCCCGTGCAGCGCTTGTTGTAGTCGGGCAGCATCTCCAGGAACTCGGCCGTACGGCCCTGCGTCCACATGTCGAGGACGCTGATGTCCACCTGCCGGTTGATCTCGCTGCTCACGTCGTCGAGCATCGACTCGGCGATCTCGTTGGCCGGGAAGGCGTGCGACAGCGAGCCACTGGCCAGGAAGGCCACTTTCCTGTCACTGCGGCGGATGGCCCGCATCAGCGCCTCGCCGATCCTGCGGTTCTCCTCGATCGTGGAGTACATGTTGCAGCCGATCGGCAGCACCCGGATCGAGGAGTCCTTGTTCATGAAGTACATCGGCACGAGAGTGGCGTACTCAAGGCCGAGGTCGTTGTAGTCGTGGACGCGTGCCTTCTGCCCGCCCGCGACGATCTCCTCACGGACCAGTTCGGCCAGCTCGGGGTCGCCCTGGTAGTCGTAGGCCAGGTCGTGGATGAAGTGCGGCAGCTCGTGGCTGACGTAGGTGGCCTGGTGGCGTTCCTTGCCGTTGAGGTGGAAGCCGATGCTGTTCAGCCAGTGGGTGTCGGCGACCAGGAAGGTGTCGGCCCCACGCTCGTGGGCCCGCCTGCCGATCTCCGTGAGTGCCAGCTCGGCGTTCCTCCGGATGCCGAAGTGCTTACCGGGCTGAATCGACAGCCAGATCGACGGCACATGCGTGATCTTGGCCGCCATGACGAGCTCTCCCATCACGACCCTCCCAGGTGTGTCCAGACGCCCTTGACTTCTGCATAGGCGACGATGGCGTACGGTCCCATCCCCCGGTCGTGGCCGCTGGTCGCGGCATCCGGGACATGGATCATGTCGGTGAGGACGGCTCCGGCCCTGTCCCCGGCCGTCGTGCGGTGGGGGGTGGACAGGTCCCTGGTTCGGACGAAGGCCGTGGCGAAGGTCGCGGGGCCGTACTCCGAGGTGCTGGCACGATCCACGATGTCGTGGGGGGCACCGGGGTCGTTCTCAGACAGTATCCGGACGATCGGCCGGTGTGTCCTCCGGGGCGTCACCGCCCGAACGCGGGCCGTACCCGCCGCGAAGAGGCCGTCGGCGGCCGTGCGGGACACGGGAACGCGCCCGTCTCCGCTGGCCAGGTCCGTCATCTGTCGATCTCCTCGGGTCCGTCCGGTGCTCGTGTTCCCCCGCGGTGGGTCTCACAAGCCCGAACACCTCCAAATCATGTACGAATTCAAATATCTTTGTCTATAGCCCGACGTGACCTCATCGCGTATCATGCATGATGTCGTATACGATTTAACTCAGGGAGGTGGCCGTGGATCACCCGCTCGGCCTGACGCCAGGAAAGATCATCGCGGTCCATCTCAACTACCGCAGCCGAGCGGCCGAGCGTGGGCGTACCCCGGCGGTCCCCTCCTACTTTCTCAAGCCCGCCTCCTCACTGTCCTGGTCGGGTCGGCCCGTCGTCCGGCCCGCGGGCTGTGAGCTGATGGCCTTCGAGGGTGAGATCGCCATCATCATCGGCACCCGGGCCCACCGGGTCTCCCCCGAGGAGGCGCTCGGCCACGTGGCCGGTTACGCCGCCGCCAACGACTTCGGGGTCTACGACTTCAAGCACGCCGACCTCGGCTCCAACCTCCGCGCCAAGGGCCAGGACGGCTACACGCCGATCGGCCCGGCCATCCTCAAGACGGACGACCCGTCGAAGCTGTGGCTGCGCACCTACGTCAACGGGGACCTGGTCCAGGAGGCGTGCGCCGACGAGCTGCTGTTCGGCTTCGACCTGCTGATCGCCGACCTGTCCCGGCTGATGACGCTCGAACCCGGTGACATCATCCTGGCCGGCACCCCTGCGGGATCGACCGTCGTGCAGCCCGGCGACGTGGTCGAGGTCGAGCTTGAGGACACCGGCAGGCTCCGCAACGAGGTCGTCGCCGACGAGGGCCCCCTGCCCCCCTACGGCGTGCAGCCCAAGGTCACCGACCAGCTCAAGGCCGCCGCGTACGGCTCGACCCCCGTCCCCGGCGCCGAGAAGGCGGGCGTCCTCGACGAGGATCTCATCGCGGCCCTGAAGTCCGTCTCCACCGCGACGATCTCCTCCCAGCTGCGCAAGCGGGGCATCGACCACCACTTCATCGAGGGCGTCAAGCCCGCCAGGCCCGACCTGCGCATGGTGGGCGTCGCCAGGACGCTCCGCTACCTCCCGCTGCGTGAGGACGTCTTCGCCGAGATCGGCAACGGCATGAACGCGCAGAAGCGCACCGTCGAGGAGATCCAGCCGGGTGAGGTCCTGGTCATCAGCGCCAGGGGCAACCACGGCGCGGGCACGCTGGGCGACATCCTCGCGCTGCGCGCCCTGCGCCGCGGCGCCGTCGGCGTGATCACCGACGGCGGCCTGCGGGACAGCCCCTCCTTCTCCAGCCTGGACATGCCCTCCTACTACGGGGTCGCGCACGCGGCCGTGCTCGGGCGCAGGCACGTCCCGATGGACTCGCAGATCCCGGTGGACTGCGGCGGCGTGCTGGTCATGCCGGGTGACGTCCTGGTCGGCGACGCGGAGGGCGTTGTCGTGATCCCGCCCCGGCTGGTCGCCGAGGTCGCGCGCGACTCCGTCAAGCAGGAGAAGGAGGAGCGCTTCATCTACGAGCGAGTCGACGAGGGCGCCTCTGTCGACGGCCTCTACCCGATGAACAAGGCCTGGCGCCAGGTCTACGAGGAGCAGGCAAGCGCCGAGTGACCCTGACCCCCGCGAAGACCGACCTGTAGCAGCACAAGGAGTGATCACATGAAGTTCCGTTCGGATCCCGCGAGCATTCGCGGGTCCCTCGCCCCCGTGGTGACCCCGTTCACCGCGACGGGCGAGCTCGACCTCGACTCGCTGCGTGCCCTGGTCCGCTGGCAGCTCGACCAGGGCTCCCACGGCATCTCGATCGGCGGCTCGACCGGTGAGCCCGGCGCGCAGAGCGTCGACGAGCGGATCGCCGCGATGGCCGCCGTCGCCGAGGAGACCGCCGACCGCGTGCCGTTCCTGCCGGGCACCGGCTCCGCCAAGCTCGACGAGACCATGCGCCTGACCGCGGAGGCCGAGCGTCTCGGCGCCGACGCCGCCCTCGTCATCACCCCGTACTACGCGCGTCCCACCCAGGAGGCGCTCTACAGCTGGTACTCCACGGTCGCCAAGGAGTTCCCCAGCCTGCCGATCGTCATCTACAACGTCCCGTCGCGGACCGCGGTCGACATCGCCCCCGAGACGGTGGCCAGGCTCCGCCGCGACCACGACAACGTCGTGGGCATCAAGGAGACCACCAAGGACTTCGAGCACTTCTCCCAGGTGCTCCACAAGTGCGGCCGTGACTTCCTGATGTGGTCGGGCATCGAGCTGCTCTGCCTGCCGCTGCTCGCGATCGGCGGCGTCGGCTTCGTCAGCGCGGTCGCCAACCTGGCCCCGGCCGCCGTCGCGAAGATGTACACCGCCTATGTCGAGGGCGACCACAAGACCGCCCTCGACCTGCACTACGCCCTGCACCCCCTGGTCGAGCTGCTGTTCGTCGAAACGAACCCCGCCCCTGCCAAGTGGGTCCTGGAACAACGCGGTCTGATCGCCTCCGGTCATGTCCGCCCGCCTCTGATCACGCCCACCGACGCGGGGATCAAGCGGATCAACGAACTGCTGGCCCAGAGTGAGGGAGTGGCTTGATGAACCTGCAGCACTACATCGGCGGGGAACATGTCCCCAGCGTCTCCGGCGCGACGTTCACCGCCCTTGAGCCCGCGACCAACGAGGAGTACCTGACGGTCTCCGCCGGTCAGGCCGAGGACATCGAGGCCGCGGTCGCCGCGGCCCGCAAGGCCTTCACCGAGGGCCCGTGGCCGAAGATGCCGGCCCAGCAGCGCGCCGGCGTCCTGCGCAAGATCGCCGACGCGATCGAGAAGCGGGACGACGAGATCGCCTCCCTGGAGTGCCGGGACACCGGTCTGCCGATCACCCAGGCCCGTGGCCAGGCCCACCGCGCCGCGCAGAACTTCCGGTTCTTCGCCGACGTCATCACCACCCTGGGTGAGGACGTCTACCGCGTCGCCTCCGCCCAGCTGAACTACGTGATCCGCAAGCCCATCGGCGTCGCGGGCCTGATCACCCCGTGGAACACCCCGTTCATGCTGGAGACCTGGAAGCTGGCGCCCGCGCTCGCGGCCGGCTGCCCGGTCATCCTGAAGCCCGCCGAGTGGTCCCCGCTGTCGGCCAGCCTCCTTCCGGCCATCATGGAGGAGGCGGGCGTGCCCGCCGGTGTGTTCAACATCGTGCACGGCATCGGTGAGGAGGCGGGCGCCGCCCTGGTCGCCCACCCCGACGTGCCGATCATCTCCTTCACCGGTGAGACCACCACCGGCCAGATCATCATGCGCAACGCCGCGGACAACCTGAAGACGCTGTCGATGGAGCTCGGCGGCAAGTCCCCGCTGATCGTGTTCGACGACGCCGACCTCGACCGCGCGCTCGACGCCGCCGTCTTCGGTGTCTTCTCCCTGAACGGCGAGCGCTGCACGGCCAGCTCCCGCGTTCTGGTCCAGGACACCGTCTACGAGGAGTTCGTCCAGCGCTTCGCCGAGCGCGCCTCCCGCGTGAAGGTCGGCGCCCCGGACGACCCGGCGACCGAGCTGGGCGCGCTGGTCCACCCCGAGCACTACGCCCGGGTCATGGAGTACGTCCAGATCGGCATCGACGAGGGCGCCCGTCTGGTCGCCGGTGGCTCACGCCCCGACAGCCTGCCGGTCGGCAACTTCCTGTCGGCCACGGTGTTCGCGGACGTCTCGCCGAAGATGCGGATCTTCCAGGAGGAGATCTTCGGCCCGGTCGTGTGCGTCACGCCGTTCTCCACCGAGGAGGAGGCGCTGGAGCTGGCCAACGACACCCGGTACGGCCTGGCCGCCTACCTGTGGACGAACAACCTGCGCCGCACGCACAGGCTCGCCCAGCAGATCGAGTCGGGCATGCTCTGGGTCAACTCCCAGAACGTCCGTGACCTGCGCACCCCGTTCGGCGGCGTCAAGGCCAGTGGCCTCGGCCGTGAGGGCGGCAAGCACAGCATCGACGTCTACACCGAGTCGCACATCGTGCACGTGGCGACCGAGGACCTGCCGATCTCCCGGTTCGGCGTCTCCTGACCCTTCTCCGGTCCGGCGCCCCTGGCCCGGACCGTTCCCGCCGGGCCGTACCCGGTCCGGCGGGTCGTGGTCCTTCCGGCCTCCTGCCGGCCGGGAGGGCCACGGCCGGTTCCTCCGGCGTCAGAAACCGACGGAGTTCACCATGCTCCGCAGGAGTTTCAGTCCGGCCTCCGAGGAGCCGCCGGGCTTGGCGCTGTACATCAGCACGCGGTGGCCCGAGTCGTCCGGCAGGTGCAGGACCTCGAACTCCAGGGTGAGGTCGCCGACCTCCGGGTGCTGGAAGCGCTTGGTGCCGGAGGCGCAGGTCGCCACCGGATGCCGAGACCACATGGCGGCGAACTCCGGGCTCTTCATGGACAGCTCGCCGATCAGCTCCGCCAGCTCGCGGTCGTCCTGGTAGCGGCCCGCCACGACTCTGAGCGAGGCCACCGCGCGGATCGCCTCCTCCTCCCAGTGGACGTGGAGGTTGCGGTGGTGCGGGTCGAGGAAGAGCATCCGGGCCAGGTTCGGCCGGTCCGCGATCCGGTCGGGGGCGTCGAAGGCGTGGTGCCCGGCGAGAAGCAGGTGTCCGAGCCTGTTCCAGGCGAGCACCTCGTTGCGCCGCCCCAGCACCACGGCGGGAACCTCACCCATGGCGTCGATGAGCTGGCGGGTGCCGGGCCGTACCGTGGCGGGCTTGGCGGGTCTGCGGCGTTTCGCGGGGACGGGCCTGGCGAGGTCGTGCAGGTGGGCGCGTTCGTCCTCGTTCAGGTCGAGCGCGCGGGCCAGGGAGTCGATGACGGCCTCCGAGGCGTTGGCGCTCTGCCCCTGCTCCAGCCGGGTGTAGTAGGTGGCGCTGACACCGGCGAGCTGGGCCAGCTCCTCCCGGCGAAGGCCCGGCACACGACGCCTGCCGTAGGAGGCGACGCCCACGTCCTCTGGCTTGAGCCTGCTTCGTCTCGTGCGGAGAAACTCCCCGAGTGCCGTGATGTCCTGCATGAAGTCCATGGTGCCCGGTTTATCCGGGCCGTGCCTGTCCCTGCCGGTGCCAGGCAACCGGTGGGTAGGAGCTTCTGAGGCCTGGTTGCCGATCCCGGTCCGATCGATGGTGGTGAACCGACAGCGGAAAGCCACCAGCGAGAACGGACCCTCGACGTGTCAAGCGTGGACCAACGGACCCGGCCCAGGATGACGACCAAGCAGCGGCTCACTCTGGTCCTGCTGCTGAGCGCGAGCTTCACCCTCGCGGTCGACTTCTCGATTCTCAACGTCGCCCTGCCGGAGATCGGGGAGAGCGTCGGTTTCTCCCTGCGGAACCTGCAGTGGATCGCCACCGCCTTCGCGCTCTGCGCCGCGGGGTTCACCCTGCTGTTCGGGCGCTTCGCCGACTTCTTCGGACGGCGCAGGCTCTTCCTGTCCGGCATGGCGCTGCTCGGCGTCGCGTCCCTGGCCGGTGGCCTGGCGACCTCTCCCGAACCGCTGCTGATCGCCCGTGTCGCCCAGGGGCTGGCCACCGCCGCCGTCACTCCGGCGGCGCTCTCCCTGCTGACGACCGCCTTCCCCGAGGGGCCGCTGCGGGAGCGGGCGCTCGGCCTGAACGGCGCCCTCATGGCCGCGGGCTTCACCACCGGGGCGATCCTGGGCGGCGTCCTCACCGACCTGCTCAGCTGGAGGTGGGCGTTCTTCGTCAACGTGCCGGTCGCGGTCGTCGTGCTCGTCCTGGCCCCGTCCACGCTCACCGAGACCCGGCCCGCGGAACGGCCGAAACTCGACCCGTTGGGGGCGGTCGCGGTCACCTCGGGCCTGCTGGCCCTGATCTACGGACTCACCACGGCGGGCGAGCGTTCCTGGAGCGACCCGGCCGTGCTGGGTGCCCTGGGCGCCGGCGTGCTGCTCCTTGCCGCCTTCTGGGTGATCGAGAAGCGTGTCGCCGCGCCGCTGGTGCCGGTCGCGATCCTGAAGCGGCGCAGTGTCGGTCTGGGCAACGTCGCCGGGCTGCTGGCCTTCGCGACGGAGACCTCCCTGGTCTTCCTGCTCACCCTCTACCTGCAGAAGGTCCTCGGCTACTCCCCGCTGGGCGCCGGTCTGGCCTTCGCCGTCCTCGGCGTGGGCACCGTACTGGGCGGGATCGTCGGCCCGAGGGTCATCGGCGGGATCGGCGGCGCCAGGGCCGTCGTCGCGGGCCTCGTCGTCCAGGCGGCCTCGACCCTTCCGCTCGCCCTGCTCGGGCCGGAGCCCGGCTGGATCGCCCTGCTTCTGGTGGCGACCTTCGCCGGTGGGGTGGCCAACCTGGTCGCGATCGTCGGGTTCATGGTCACCGCGACCTCCGGGCTTCCCGACGGGGAGCAGGGGCTGGCGACAGGTCTGGCCACGATGAGCCAGCAGGTCGGCATCACCATGGGCATCCCGGTCATGAGCGCCGTCGTCGCGGCCTACGTCCACGCCCAGGGTGGGGAGAGTGTCGGGAACGTGCTCGGCGGGGTGAGCGTCGCGATCGTCGTCAACGCCGCCTTCTGCCTGGTCACGGCGGTGGTGGTCGCCCTCTTCCTACGAGTCCCTACGAACCCGAGGCGGCCTGCCGTCTGACCCGTACGGTGCCCGGCGTTGGCCGCCGGGCACCGTACGGGCGTCGAGGATCAGCCGAACGCCAGGGTCGGCAGGTCGACGGCCATGGCGCCGCCGTCGGCGACGATCACGGAACCGGTCATGATGGCCGACTCGGCGGAGCCGAGGAACAGGCAGATGTCGGCGATCTCCTCGGAGGTGGCCGGGCGGCGCAGCGGGACGTCCTTGGTGACCAGGTCGTAGGCCTCGTCACGGGTGATGGCGTCGCGGGCGGCGAGCTCGTCCATCTGGTGGTCGGCCATCGGGGTACGCACCCAGCCGGGGCACAGGCAGTTCACCCGCACGCCCTTGGGGCCGTAGTCACGGGCCAGCGACTTGGTCAGCCCCACCAGCGCGTGCTTGGTCGTGACATATCCGCATACGTTGGGTCCGGCGGCCAGACCCGCGATCGAGGAGACGATCACGATGCTTCCCTGGCTCTCGATCAGCGCGGGCAGCGTCTCCCGGCAGGTCACGAAGCAGCTGTTGAGGTTGGCGTCGAGGCTGAGCCCCCACGACTCGTCGTCGGTGTCCGCGACCCCGGAACCCCCGTGTCCACCGGCGTTCGCGACGACGATGTCGAGCGAGCCGAAGCGCTCACGCGCCAGGTCCGCCGCCGCCCGCATCTGGGCGGCGTCCGTCGCGTCGGCGGCGAAGGCCACGGCCGCGTCTCCGAGCGGAGTGGCGACCTCGGTAAGGAGCGCCTCTCTCCGACCGGTCAGAACGACTCTGGCGCCCTCTTCCACGTACCTTCGGGTGACAGCCGCGCCGATTCCCGTACCGGCCCCGGTGACCAGGGCGACCTTACCTTTTAGCCTCATCGGCCTACTCCTTTGCAGCTAGAAGCTATATGATTTCATAGATAACTTCGCGTAGGAAGGAGTCGTAGTGACCGCCGAAGTAGACCGGCCAGACGGCTGGAAGAACATGGACGACTTCGCCGCCGGGATCGACACCAACCGAATTCCGGTCTCCGACGTCCTCGCCGGCACCGAGGTGAGCCTGACGTTCGACGACGGGACCACGACCACCCTTTCCTTCAAGGACGCGCACAGCGTGAACGTCGACGGCGGTGCCGCCGACTGGTACGAGGCGATCGCCGTACGCGACGATCTCTTCTTCGTTCACTGGACCCAGGCCTCGCAGCCCCGTGAGGCGTACGTCGTCGTCCTGCACACCGCGACCGGGCGCGCCCTGCGCATCGTCTCCATCGTCGCTGAGGAGCGGACCCCCGGCGAGCCTCAGGTCTCCCAGACCTTCACCCCCGGAACCATCGACGGTCGTGAGGTCACGGGCGAGGCGCCCGCACCCACTCGTGACCTGATCGGCAGGCGGGCGCTGTACCGTTACAGCCCGAACCACCTCTACGAACACGTCTACCTCAGTTCCGAACGCTACGCCTGGCAGTGCCTCGTCGGCGAGCAGCGCGGCCACGGTGACGTGGACATGGCGAGCACCTGGAAGATCGCCGAGGACGTCTACGTCTTCACCTTCAGGGAGTTCCTCATCCCGGTGGCCGCGACCTGGCTGTACGACTGGGCCGCGCTGCGCTCGGTCGGCTCCTTCCTCGGCATCTCCGGCGAGGGTGACATCAGGAACTCCGGCGGCGGCGCCTACATCCAGCCGCTCGGCCAGGTGACCTACCCGGACGGCGGAGAGCCCGTCTGAGGACAAGCGCTGTTCAGCGAAGCGAAGTGAAGTAAGGAGAGGCAATGAGCAAGAACCTCGACGCGGTCCGCGCGTCATACGAGGCTTCGGCGGCGGGTGACGTCAACGGCATCCTGGGCCTGCTCGGCCCCGACGCCGCGTGGACCGAGATGGCCGGTTTCCCGTACGCGGGCACCTACATCGGCCCTGACGAGGTGCGCGACAAGGTCTTCGCCAGGCTCGGCGGCGAGTGGGACAACTACCAGGCGGTTCCCGAGGAGTACGTCGACGGCGGCGACACGATCGTCGTGATCGGCAACTACCGGGGCACCTACCTCGCCACCGGCAAGTACATGGACGTCCGCTTCACGCACGTGTGGCACGTCAAGGACGGCGTCGCCACGAAGTTCGAGCAGTTCACCGACACCGCGCTGGTCCAGGAGGCCCTGCGCCCGTGACACGGTGCCCATGACGCGGCGCCTGTGACAGGGCGCCCATGACGCGGCCGGTGACACACCTCGTGTCACCGGCCTTGTCACATGGCCCGCCGGGTTCGGGCCGACCGGTTACCGGCGCCGGTCGGCCCGAACCCGGCGGGCCCTGCCCGTCAAGGCCCATCAAGGCCCGTCAAGGCCCGTCAGGCCGTGAGCGCGGCGCACAGCCGGGGTACGGCCACGCCGATCGGGTCGTGGACGACCTCGTCGGCCATGTGGTCGTAGGCCGTCGGCTCCCCGTTGACGATGACCACCCTGGCCCCCGCCTCCGCCGCGATCGAGACCAGGGTCGCCGCGGGCCGTACCTGCAGGGAGGTGCCCACGGCGACGAACACCTCGCAGTTCCCTGCCGCCTCGACCGCCCTGGACAGGACATCCTGGTCGAGGGACTGACCGAACATCACGGTCGCGGTCTTCAGGACGCCGCCGCACGCGCGGCAGGCCGGGTCGTCCTCCCCCGCCATGATCCGTTCGACCGCCTCACGCGTCGTCGAGTCCGCCCCGCACGAGGTGCACACCGCGCCGAACATGTTGCCGTGCAGTTCGAGCACCCGGTCCGGCGGCGACCCGGCGCGCCGGTGCAGGCCGTCGACGTTCTGCGTGATGATCCAGGCGTCCGGCAGCGTGGCCAGGGCGCGGTGGGCGGCGTTCGGCTCGGCGTCCCAGGCTGGACTGTCGCGGCGGAACAGCCATGACCGCCGTCTGATCTCGGCGCTGCCCATGTAGTGGTGGTAGGTGACGAGCTTCTCCTGCTCCGGGTCCGCGCGCCACAGGCCGTTCGGGCCTCGATAGTCGGGAATGCCGGATTCGGTGGAGATGCCCGCCCCCGTCAGTACGGTCACCGTCATCGCCCAATCGTAGTCAGCCCTACGCGGTCCGGAGTGATTCGGAAAAAACCGGTGAGGTACCCCATGACGCGAAACGAGGGGGAGCGCCATGGGGACCGTCGCCGAGCAGTTCGTCCAGGTGTTGCGGCAGGCCGGAGTCGAACGGATCTACGGGGTCGTGGGCGACAGCCTCAACCCGGTGGTCGACGCGGTGCGCAGAACCGGGGGCATCGACTGGGTCCAGGTACGCAACGAGGAGGCCGGGGCCTTCGCCGCCGCCGCCGAGGCGCAGGTCACCGGGCGGCTCGCGGTGTGCGCGGGCAGCTGCGGGCCCGGCAACACCCACCTGGTGCAGGGCCTGTACGACGCCCACCGCAGCCGTGCCCCCGTACTCGCGCTGGCCTCGCAGATCCCCAGCCCGCAGATCGGGACGGACTTCTTCCAGGAGACCCACCCGGAACGGCTGTTCACCGAGTGCGCCGGCTTCTGCGAGGTGATCGGCACGGCGGAGCAGATGCCCAGGGTGCTGCGCGTGGCCGTACAGCGGGCGATCGGCGGCCCTGGAGTCTCCGTGGTCGTCCTGCCCGGCGACGTGGCGCAGCTGCGGGTGTCCCAGGAGGCCGGGCCGCACGACTTCCTCACCCAGCCGGGCACCCTCCACCCTCCGGCCGACCAGGTCTCCGAGCTGGCCGTCGCGCTGAACGCCGCCGAGAAGGTGATGCTGTTCTGCGGCGCCGGGGTGCGCGGCGCGCACGAGGAGGTCATGTCGCTGGCCGCCCGCACGCTCGCCCCGGTCGGGCACGCGCTGCGGGGCAAGGAGTGGATCCAGTACGACAACCCCTACGACGTGGGGATGAGCGGCCTGCTCGGGTACGGCGCGTGCTACGAGGCCACACGGGAGGCCGACCTGCTGGTGCTGCTGGGCACGGACTTCCCCTACGACGAGTTCCTGCCCGGCGCGCGGACCGTCCAGGTGGACCACGACGCGGGCAGCCTGGGCCGCAGGACACCGCTCGAACTGGCCGTACACGGCGACGTCGGGGAGACGCTGCGGGCCGTACTGCCCGACGTGCGCCAGAAGCAGGACCGCCGTTATCTGGACAGGATGCTCGAACGGCACCTGAAGGCCCTGGACAACGTGGTGGACGCCTACACCCGGGACATCGAGCACCATGTCCCGATCCATCCCGAGTACGTCGCCGACGTGCTGGACGAGCTGGCCGGCGACGACACGGTCTTCACCGTTGACACCGGGATGTGCAACGTCTGGGCCGCCCGCTACCTGACGCCGAACGGCCGCAGGCGTGTCATCGGCTCCTTCAGGCACGGGAGCATGGCCAACGCCCTGCCGCACGCCATCGGCGCCCAGTTCGCGGCCCCCGGCAGGCAGGTGGTCTCGCTGTCCGGCGACGGCGGGCTCGGCATGCTGCTCGGGGAGCTGCTCACCGTACGGGACCACGACCTTCCGGTGAAGATCGTGGTGTTCAACAACTCCTCGCTCGGCATGGTGAAGCTGGAGATGCTGGTCGACGGCCTCCCCGACTTCGGCACCGACTACCCCTTCACCGACTACGCGGCGATCGCCACGGCGATGGGCGTCGAGGCCGTGACCGTGCGCAGTCCCTCGGAGGTCCGCGAGGCGCTCGGCACGGCCCTGGAGGCCCCCGGCCCGTACCTGGTGGACGTCGTCACCGACCCGAACGTGCTGTCCATCCCGCCGCGCATCACCGGAGAGCAGGTCAAGGGGTTCGCCAAGGCCGCGAGCAAGGTGGTGCTGAGCGGCGGCGTCGGGCGCATGATCGACATGGCGAGGGCGAACCTGCGCAACATTCCCCGTCCCTGATTCCCGTACGGCAGGCTGTCGGGGTGAGCAGACTGCAGCGGCGGATCACCGAGGCGGCCGAGGCCGCGCTCGCCCAGCGTGGGTTCGTCACCGTGATCGACGTGCTGACGGGCCTGCGCTGGCTGCGCGCCGGTCAGGTGGACACCTGGCGGCAGGGCGGGGCCGCCACGCTTGAGGAGCTGACCGCGGTCGACGGCGCCCGGATGACCGAGGCGGCCCTCCTGCTCAGGTGCTGGGCGCTCGAACGGGGGCTGACCGAGGGCGAGAGCGCCTACCTGTCGAGCGGCAGGGACCGGGGCGAGCTGCGTTTCCTGGCCGGGGGCGAGGAGTCGGTCTTCCGTGTCCACTGGGTCTCCCCCGACATGAGCGAGGCCAGGAGGAGGCGGCTGGCCGAACGGCAGGCCAAGGCCCCCGATCTGGTCGCGGTCGAGCCCCAGCGGGAGTGGAGGTGCGCGGGCTGCGGCGGGACGGGGCCGTACCTCATCATGGAGGGCACCGAGCCGTACTGCCTGACCTGCGCCGATCTGGACCACCTGGTCCTGCTGCCCGCGGGGAACGCGGCGCTGAGCCGCAGGGCGAAGAAGGAGAGCGGGCTGGCCGCCCTGGTGGTCAGGTTCAACCAACGGCGCAAACGGTACGAACGCCTCGGCATCCTGGTCGAGGAGTCCGCGCTCGCGCTGGCCGAGGAGCAGTGCCTGGCCGACGAGGAGGTGCGGCTGCGCCGTCGCGAGCGCGACCGGGAACGGCGCGCGGGCGAGGACGTGGAGTTCCAGGCGCGGATGGCCGCGGAGATCGTCAGGCTGTTCCCCGGCTGTCCGCCCGAGCGGGCCGAGGAGATCGCCCGGCACGCCGGTCAGCGGGGCAGCGGCCGGGTCGGCCGTACCGCGGCGGCCAGGGTCCTCGACGAGAACGCCGTCACGCTGGCCGTGATCGCCTCGGTGCGGCACCTGGACACCGACTACGACCGGCTGCTGATGTCCGGGGTCCCCCGGGCCGAGGCCAGGGAGCGCATCAGGAGCGGCATCGACCGGGTGCTCGCCCGCTGGCGGAGCGAGATTGTCGGTGCCGCTGGTCACAATGGGCGCCATGGACAGCTGGCGTGAGGTGCGGGAGACGATGCGCAGGTTCGCGCTGAGCCTTCCCGAGGCGTACGAGGACCACCCCTGGGGTGAGAGCGTCGTCAAGGTCAACAAGAAGATCTTCGTCTTCCTCGGCGTCGAGGAGCCGACCGACAGGTGGAGTCCGCACGTGGGCGTCAAGCTCCCCGAGTCGAACGGCCACGCCCTGTCCCTCGACGGCGCCAAGCCCTCGGGCTACGGCCTCGGCAGGGCGGGGTGGGTGACGATCCCGCTGACGGGCCCGCTGCCGGAGACCGAGGTGCTGCTCGACTGGGTCGAGGAGAGCTACCGGGCCGTGGCGCCCAAGCGGCTCGTCGCCACGCTGGACGCCTCGTCTCCCGGTGATGTGCCGAGCTGAGGGCTCCCTCAGTTGATGATGCCCCCGCTTCCTCTGCTGCCGCCCGGCGTCCTGTTGTCGCTGAGGTCGTCGTTGAGGATTCCGCCGGGGATGCGTTCCGGGTTCTGACGGTGGTGACGGTGGCGGTGACACTTGCCGTGTTTGCAGGGCTTCACGTTCTCTGTGACGCCCGGCGCGTCCACCTGGGCCGCCTGGGCCGGTGTCATGGCGGGCACGGCGAGGGCGCAGGCCCCCATCGCACCGGCCGCGAGAGCGTTCCTGATCCTGGTCATCATGGATGACTCCACGTGAATCTCAGACGGAACGCCGTGCCGCCACCGAGATGACGGCACGGCGTCGAACCGGAGACTTCCACGGTATGACCGCGAGGCCCCGGAGGCACCCCAGAGAGCCCCAAGGCCTCAGGCCCCTCGGATTACCATTCAGCCACTAAAAGCGATTACGCCAACACATTTAGCGACAGATCGTCTTTCATCCCCTGATTCCACCGAGTCCCACGGGTCAGGAGAATGTCCGCGAACCGCAATGGGCCGACCGCTTCGTGAGCAATGTGACCACTGACGGAAGAACGCCACCGCCACCTGCCTAGACGCCTTTCACCCGGCCTTTCCCTTTTAAAGAGACTTCGCGACGGCGTGGCGTCACACGACAACCATTGGCAACTGTAAGCATCCTTATCGTTACGTTGAGTCAACCAACGTAACGGGCACAGGCCGTATTTCGGTCAGATGGTTGGTCGCGGCCACGGGCCGCGTTCCGGAGAGAACGGTATCTTCCTATGTTCACGCCCATTCCCCGCACGGATGCCGTCGTAGCCCGCGCCAGGACCAGGTCCAGGGGGCTGACGACGGCGATTCTGGCCGGGTCCGCCTCCCTCGCGCTCGCTGCCTCCGTGTGCACGACCGTCACCGCGCCCGCCGCCCTCGGCAGCCAGGGTGACTCGGTCGCCGTCCCGAACCCGACGCCGACCATCCCCACGCTCAAGGAAGAGGCCCGCCGCAAGTGCAGGCCCCACAACTTCTTCAGGTTCCACCACTTCAAGCCGATCAACTTCTTCCTTCCCAGGACCCGCTTCATCGACGGCCCCGGCGGCACGATCACGGCGAGCGTCAGGCGGCAGTACCGCGTGTACTTCGAGGTGGAGATCGAGCGCGAGAAGCAGAGCGAGATCAAGCACGACATCGACCGCAACGCCCTGCACGAGGGAATCCTGCGCAGGCTGCGCAACAACGTCAACCCGCTACTCGCCGAGGAGCACGTCGTCGAGGCGGGCCACCTGTACGCCAGGGACGTCACCCCCGGCAAGTACGGCAACCTCTGGTACCGCGTGTTCGGCTACCGGGTCGGCTGGTCGACCTGGAAGCAGCTTGAGGACTGCAGCGTCAACCACATCGCCACCGGCATCGCCAACGTTCCCGCCCGGGTCGAGGGCTGGCGCTACTGGGAGACCGACCACCCGATGTACCGCGGCCGCAAGCTGTCCGAGAAGTAGGACGCGGGCCGTACGGCGACGCCCGGGTGACCACCGTGCCAGGTCACCCGGGCGTCGCCGTACGCCCGTGAGGACAGAGGGGTCAGCGGCCGAGGAAGCGTACGGCGTTGCCGCCGAGCAACCGCGCCCGCGCCTCCTCGGTCAGGAACCCGGCGCCCCTGATCAGCGAGCCGACCGCCGTCTCCCCCAGCGGGTAGGGGAAGTCGGAGCCGAGCATGACCCGCTCCTGCCCCATGGTGTCCACCAGCAGCCGCAGCGCCCGCTCGTCGAAGACCACCGAGTCGACGCTGAAGCGCTCCAGATAGGCCGAGGGCGGCAGCAGCGAGGTCCCGACCACGTCGTTGCGGCGGTGCCAGGCGTTCTCGAAGCGGCCGAGCCAGAAGGCGAACGAGCCGCCGCCGTGCGCGAAGCAGATCCGCAGGCTGTCGGGGACCCTGTCGAAGACACCGCCCAGGATGAGGGCGAGCACCGACAGGTGGGTCTCCGCCGGCATGCCGACCAGCCACTGGGCCATCCAGCGCCGCAGCCGGGGGCTGTCGGCCATGTCCCACGGGTGGACGAAGACCGGCGCGCCGACGGCCGCGCAGTGCTGGAGGAACTGGACGATCCCCGCGTCGTCGAGGTCGAGGTCACCGACGTGGTTGCCGATCTCGACGCCCGCGTGCCCCGCCGCCAGGCACCGGTCCAGCTCCGCGCAGGCCAGGTCGGGGTCCTGCAGCGGCACCTGGCAGAACGGCACGAGCCGCTCGGAGTCGCAGATCTCCAGGGCCAGGTCGTTGAGGATCCGCGCCACCCCGGCCGCCTGCGCCGCCGGACGCTCGTAGGAGAAGAAGACCGGCGTCGGGGAGACGACCTGGACGTCGATCCCGTCGGCGTCCATCCGGTCGAGACGGACCCGGGGGTTCCAGCAGTCGTCCTGGATCCTGCGGAACTCCCGGTCGCCGAGCAGGATCATGGCCTCCCGCTCCGACTCGACCCTGAGCCTGGGCGCCTGCGGCCAGCCCAGGTCGGGCCAGCCCCGGGGGACGTGGTGGGTGTGGACGTCGATGATCAACGGCTATCCCTTGCCCGGGTGGAGGGCGCCGCAGTCGCCGCAGGTACGGGCCTTCTCGTCGTCGTAGAACGCCTGGAAGATCGGCGGCAGGTCGGACACGATGTCACGGACCTGGAGCTCGACCTCGTGTACGACGGCGTTGCAGTCCTGGCAGTACCACCGGAACTTCTCCAGCACGCCCTCGGGCCTGATCCGCTCGACCAGGAAGCCGACCGACCCCTCCTCGGGGCGCTGCGGCGAGTGCGGCAGGTTCGGCGGGAGCAGCCACATCTGGCCCTCCTTGACGTGCACGGTCTCCGGCCCGTCCTCGGTCATGACGTTGATGTGCATGTTGCCGCGGACCTGGTAGAACAGCTCCTCGTACGGGTCGACGTGGAAGTCGGTCCGCGCGTTCGGGCCGCCGACGACCATGACGATGAGGTCGTTCGCCCCCTCGAAGATCACCTTGTTGCCCACCGGGGGCTTGAGCAGGTGGGCGTGCTCGTCGATCCACTTGGTGAAGTCGATGGGCGGAATCACTGGCTCTCCTCCTTGTAGGCGACTGCCTGGATCTCGATCAGAAGATGGGGGTGGGGCAGCTGGTGGACCGCGACCGTCGTCCTGGTCGGTCCGGTCTCGTCGAAGTACTCCGCGTAGACCGCGTTGTAGCCGCCGAAGTCGTTCATGTTCACCAGGTAGGCGGTCACCTGGACCAGGTCGGAGAGGTCGGCTCCCACGGCCTGGAGGATGTCACGGATGTTCTCGATCACCGCCCTGGTCTGCTCGGCGATGTCGAGGCTGACCGTGCCGAACTCGTCGGCCCGTGCCCCGGCGATCGTGTTGTCCGGCCTGCGGGAGCTGGTCCCGGACACGTAGATGAGGTCACCGGCCCGCTTGACGTGCGGGAACCTGCCACGCGGCGTGGCCTTCCCGCCGACGACCACGCCCTCGCTCACGGCGCCTCCCCGTTGACGGCGCCCGCGGCGGTGAAGGAGACCGACCCCAGGTGCTGGGCCTGCACCCTGACGTGCGCGCCCGCCGGGAGCGGCTCGGCCGGGGTCGCGGCGCCCGCCAGCAGGATCCAGCCGGGCTCGATGACCACCCCGGCCTGTACGGCCAGCCGCGCGGCCTCGACCACGGCCCTGCGCGGGTCGCCGAGGATGGCTCCGGTCGATCCGGCCTGGACGACCCGGCCGTCGATCTCCAGCAGCACGCCGAGGTTCCACAGCGCCGGGTCGTACGGCCGCCACGGGCCGACGACGTAGCCCGCGGCCGAGGTGTTGTCGGCGATCACGTCGGGCAGCGAGAAGCGGAAGTTCTCGTAGCGGGAGTCGATGATCTCGATGCCGGGCGCCATGGCCACCACGGCACCGGGGGCGAGGGCGTCGGCGACGGTGGCGATGCGCCTGCCGACGAGGTAGACGACCTCCGGCTCGATACGTGGGTGGATATAGCCGGAAATATCAGCGTTTGAGCCGTCCAGGACCGCCGACGACTCCGGCACCCTGCCGAAGATCACGTCGTGCACGCCCATCTGGCGGCGCTTGCCCTCGCTGGTGAAGCCCAGCTTCACCCCGGCCAGCCGGTCGCCCCGGTCCAGGCGCAGCCGCAGCAACTCCTCCTGCACCCGGTAGGCGGTCGCCACGTCGTAGTCCTGCTCCGGCTGCCGTACGGCGCGAGCCGTACGGGCGGCCTCGTCGAGCACCGCGGCGAGCTTGTGGATGTCGGTCACGCGTTCTCCTTCGCGCGCGCCAGGTCCAGCGCGATGTCCACGATCATGTCCTCCTGGCCGCCGACCATCCGCCGCCTGCCCGCCTCCGTCAGGATGGCCCGGGTGTCGATCCCGTAGCGCTCGGAGGCCGCCTCCGCGTGACGCAGGAAGCTGGAGTAGACCCCGGCGTAGCCGAGCGTCAGCGTCTCCCTGTCCACCCGGACCGGCCGGTCCTGCAACGGCCTGATCAGGTCGTCGGCCGCGTCCATCAGGGCGTTGAGGTCACAGCCGTGCTCCCAGCCCATCAGGTCGGCCACCGCGACGAACACCTCGATCGGGCAGTTGCCCGCGCCCGCGCCCATCCCGGCCAGGGAGGCGTCGACCCGGAAGGTGCCGTTCTCCACGGCGACGACCGAGTTGGCCACGCCGAGGCCCAGGTTGTGGTGGGCGTGGACGCCGATCTCCGTCGCCTCGTCGAGCACCTCGCGGTAGGCCCTGACCCGGTCACGCACCCCGTCCATGGTCAGCCCGCCGCCGGAGTCGGTCACGTAGACGCAGTGCGCGCCGTACGACTCCATGAGCTTGGCCTGCCTGGCCAGCTCCTCCGGCGGCGCCATGTGGGACATCATCAGGAACCCGGCCACGTCCATGCCCAGTTCACGGGCGGTGGCGATGTGCTGGGCGGAGATGTCGGCCTCGGTGCAGTGGGTGGCGATCCTGACCGAGGTCACACCGAGCGCGTGGGCCCGCCTGAGGTCGTGGATGGTGCCGATCCCGGGCAGCAGCAGGGTCGTCAGCTTCGCCTGCCGTACGGCTCCCGCGACCGCCTCGATCCACTCGTCGTCGGTGTGCGCGCCCGCGCCGTAGTTGAAGCTGCCCCCGGCGAGGCCGTCGCCGTGGGCGACCTCGATGGCCGCGACGCCCGCGGCGTCCAGCGCGGCGGCGATCTGAGCCGCCTGCTCCGTGCTGTAACGGTGCCTGATGGCGTGCATGCCGTCCCGCAGCGTCACGTCCTGGACGTAGAGCCTCATGCGCCCACCTCCGCCAGCCGCTCGGCGGTGCGCAACGCGGCCGAGGTCATGATGTCCAGATTGCCCGCGTACGCGGGAAGGTAGTGGGCGGCCCCCTCGACTTCGAGGAAGACGCTCACCTTGACGCCGCCGGAGCGCTCCCCGGTCGGCAGCGGCTCACCCGCCGGGACGCGCTCGAACTGCACGTCCTGCTTGAGCCGGTAACCGGGCACATACCCGGCGACCCGCTCGACCATCTCCCGTACGGCCAGCTCGACCTCGGCCTCGTCACAGTCGTCGACGAGGCAGTAGACCGTGTCCCGCATGATCAACGGCGGTTCCGCCGGGTTGAGGATGATGATCGCCTTGCCCCGCGCGGCCCCGCCGACCTGCTCGATCGCCCGTGAGGTCGTCTCGGTGAACTCGTCGATGTTGGCGCGGGTGCCAGGACCGGCCGACCTGGAGGAGATCGAGGCGACGATCTCGGCGTACCGCACCGGGACCCGCGAGGCCACCGCCGCCACGATCGGGATCGTCGCCTGGCCGCCGCAGGTCACCATGTTGAGGTTGCGCTCGCCGAGGTGGACGTCCAGGTTCACCGGAGGCACCACGTACGGCCCGATCGCGGCCGGGGTCAGGTCGATGACCCGCTTGCCGTGCTCGCACAGCACCCGGTCGTTGTGCACGTGCGCCCCGGCCGAGGTCGCGTCCAGGACGATGTCCACCTCGTCGAAGCCGGGCAGCTTGACCAGGCCCTCGACACCCTCGTGGGTGGTGGCCACCCCGCGCCGCCTGGCGCGGGCCAGACCGTCGGATTCGGGGTCGATGCCCGCCATCGCGACGACCTCCACCCGCCTGGACAGCAGCGCCTTGAACATCAGGTCGGTGCCGATGTTGCCCGACCCGATGATCGCGATCTTCACCGGCCCACCCGTGGTCACCGTCGTCATGAGAACACCGCCCTTACCGAACCGACGCCGTCGATGTGCGCCTCGAACACGTCCCCGGCCTCGACGGGCACCATCGGCCCGAGCGCGCCGGTCAGCACCACGTCCCCGGCCAGCAGCGGGAAGTCCTTGCCGCCGAGCGCGTCGGCCAGCCACACGGCCGCGTTGAGCGGGTGCCCCAGGCAGGCCGCGCCTGCGCCGGTCGAGGCCTCCTGGCCGTTCCTCGTCATGGTCATCCCGGCCAGCCTCAGGTCGAGACCGCGCAGGTCGACCGGGGTGTTGCCGAGCACGAACGCCCCGCTTGAGGCGTTGTCGGCGATGGTGTCCACCAGCGAGATGTCCCACCCGGCGATCCGGCTGTCCACGATCTCGATGGCCGGGAGCACGAAGTCGACCGCCCTGATGACGTCCGCGACCGTGAACGGCCCGCCGACCAGGTCGCTCTTGAGGACGACCGCGATCTCCGCCTCGGCCTTCGGCTGCAGGAACCGGGAGGCGGGCACGGGCAGCCCGTCCAGGCAGGCCATGTCGGCGAAGAGCATCCCGAAGTCGGGCTGGTCGACGCCCAGCTGCCGCTGGACCACGGTCGAGGTCAGGCCGATCTTCCGCCCGACCAGCCGCCGCCCCTCGTGCAGCGCCCTCCTGGTGTTGATCTCCTGTACGGCGTAGCCGACCTCGGCCGTCCCGCTCGGCAGCGTCTGCCGTACCGGGGGACACGGCTTGCCGTGGCGCGCCGCGTCGAGCAGCTGGTCGGCCGCCTCGGCGAGCGCGTCGGTCGCCTCGCTCCACTCACTCATGTTCCGGCTCCAGCTTGATCGTGATCGTGGTGGGTTCCGAGTAGAAGTCCAGGGAGTCGGTGCCGCCCTCCCTGCCGATGCCCGACAGCTTCACCCCGCCGAACGGGGTGCGCAGGTCGCGCAGGTACCAGGTGTTGACCCACACCAGGCCCGCCTCAAGGGACTGGGCGACCCGGTGCGCCCGGCTGAGCCGCGAGGTCCACACCGTCGCGGCCAGGCCGTACTCGCTGTCGTTGGCCAGTGCGATCGCCTCGGCCTCGGTGTCGAACGGCGTGACGTGACAGACGGGGCCGAAGATCTCCTCCCGGTTCACCCTGGAGGTCGGCGGCAGACCGGTCAGCACGGTCGGTTCGACGTAGTACCCCCCGTCCCGTTCGTCGCCGAAGCGCGGCACGCCGCCGCCCGCCCTGAACTCGGCGCCCTCCTTCTCGGCGAGCCGGTAGTAGGTCAGCACCTTGTCCCGGTGCTCGGCGGAGATCATCGGCATCATCGTGGTGTCCTCGTCCTCGGGACGCCCGAACCGCAGCTCCCCGGCCCGCTTGGCCAGGCGCGTGACGAACTCCTCGAAGATCGGCCGCTCGACGTAGAGCCGCTCGGTGCACAGGCAGACCTGCCCGCCGTTGGTGAACACCGAACGCACACTGCCCTCGACGGCCGCGTCCAGATCGACGTCCGCGAAGACCAGCCCGGCGTTCTTGCCGCCCAGCTCGAACGAGACCGGCTTGACCCGGTCCGCCACGCCCTTCATGATCGTCGACCCGGTACGGCTCTCGCCGGTGAAGGTGACCGCGTCCACCCCCGGGTGCTCCACGAGGAACTGGCCGGTCGAGCCACCGCCGAAGCCGTGCACCACGTTCAGGACACCCGGCGGCAGACCGACCTCGGCGGCGATGTCGGCGAGCACGGCCATCGAGCCCGGCGTGTGCTCCGACGGCTTGACCACGATGGTGTTGCCCGCGACGAGCGAGGGGCCGATCTTCCAGGTCGCCAGCAGGAACGGCAGGTTCCACGGCACGATCACCGCGACCACACCGAGCGGCCTGCGCACCGTGTAGCTCAGCACGTCCTTCAGATGGAAGGCCTCGTCGGGGCGCTGGGCGGCGATCTCGGCGAAGGAACGGAAGTTGGCCGCGCCACGCGGGATGTCCAGCGTACGGGTCTGTGTGATCGACTTACCGGTGTCCGCGATCTCCGCGGCGACGAGCTCCTCGAACCTGGCCTCGATCGCGTCGGCGAGGCGGCGCATCCATCCGGCCCGCTCCGCGATCGGCAGCGCCGCCCAGCCGGGCTGTGCCGCGCGGGCGGCGGCGACCGCCTTGTCGACGACGGCCCGGTCCGCCTCGTGGACCAGGCGGACCACCCCGCCGGTCACGGGGTCGTGCGTCTCGAACGTCGCCCCCTCGGCGACCTGTACCCCACCGATGAAGTGGGTCACCTGGTCAGACAAGTCTTCTCCTCACGAAAGGACCACACCTGGTCACTACGTACGGGTATAGGCGCGGGGACTCCGTTGAGCAAGAATGAGTTCCGTGAAACGGAACACCGACCGGCTCTCGATGCTGGAGAAGTCCTGGCTCGTGCTCGACGCGTTCCGCCCCACGGGAGGCCCGCTGCGGCTCACCGAGGTCGCGGCGCGCTGCCATCTCCCCAAGACCACCGCCTTCCGGCTGCTCACCGAGCTGACCGAGATCGGGGCGGTCACCCGCCGGGACGACGGCTACTACCTCGGCCGCCGGCTGTTCGAACTCGGTAGCATCGTGCCCCTCGAACGCGACCTGAGACACGCCGCGCTGCCCTTCATGCACGACCTGTACGAGGCCACCCACGAGACCGTGCACCTGGGGGTGCGCGACGGCCTCGACGTGGTCTACGTCGAGAAGATCCGCGGCCAGGAGTCCTTCGCCCTGCCCTCACGTGTCGGCGGCCGTCTCCCGCTGACCTGCACCGGCATCGGCAAGGCACTGCTGGCCTACTCGGGGCCCGGCCTCATCGAGGAGGTCCTCGGCCGTCCTCTGCGCCGCCTGACCCCGCACTCGATCGTGGACCCCAAGCGGCTTGAGGAGGCACTCGGCCAGATCCAGGCGGCGGGCCTGGCCTACGAGCGTGAGGAGTCCCAGCTCGGCGGCGCCTGCATCGCGGCCCCGGTCTTCGGCGACGGCGTGGCGGTCGCCGCCCTGTCGGTCTCCGTCCCGCTGGCCCGCTTCCAGCCCACCCGCCTGGCCCCCGCCGTGAAAGCCGCCGCCCTCGGAATCTCCCGAGCCCTGACCCGGGGCATCTGAGGTGACTTTTCAGATATTTTCGATCACCGACAGTGAGGAAATGCCATAGGCTCCCCCGCGACGCCGCTCGGCGCCGAAGGGAAGGCGGGGTTACCGTGAGACCGAGAGGGGGTGGGTGCGACCATGACGGCACGGCATGGCGATGCCTCGCCGGATTTCTCGATGAGCGTCCGGATCAGTGGACCCGCCTCCGAGGACGGACGGCTGCCGCTGGCAGAGCTCGCCCGCATCGCGGGCGGCCTGCAGATGACTCTGGAACGGCTGGCCCTGACAGGGCTCGGCACCTCCATCAGGCCTGGACGCAGGCCACGCGACGTGGTCGAGGCCGTACGGCTCGACTTCACCGGGTTCAGGCGAGGGTCTGCGATCCTCGATGTGACGCGCCCCCCACAGGCCGAGACGAACGACCTGCTCCAGCAGTCCCTGCGTATGCTCGACGAGGGCATCGAGCACGTCCGTCAGGGCCGGGGGCTCCCCTCCCACTTCACTCCTCCGGTGGTCAGCGGCCTTCGCCAGCTCGCCGGGGGAATCGGCTCAGGAGGAGTGAGCAGGATCGAACTGCTCCGCCCAGGAGGAGGCTTCGTGATCGACTCCGTCTTCCGTGAGGCACTGCGCGAAGCGCCCGCCCAGGCGACGGAAAGGGAGGTCACAGTGGTCGGCCGTCTCCACATGGGGGACTTCTCACCGGCCACCCTGCGCTGCCGGATAGACACCTACGCGGGGAGCATCCTGGCCGACTTCGACGGTGACCTGCGTGATCTCGTGCTCGACGCGATGGACCAGCTGGTCATGGCCGGCGGCAGAGCCGAGCTTCAGCCGGACGGCACCACCGTGCGGGTCATGCACCTGGAGACGGTCAGGCGCCTGACGAGCGCTCCCTCGTCTCCTCTCGGAACCCTCGCCCACGAGCAGGGTGTCTCCCCCGTAGGCGACGTCGAGGAGCTACAGGGCGAGGCCATCGACGACTTCGACGACTTCCTTGAGGCCATCAGTGCCGCGCGCAGAGGAGAGGGATGAGATACGTCTTCGTGGATACGGACGTGTTCTCGTACCTGTGGCAGGGGATCAACACCGACCAGTACAGACCACACCTCGAAGGCGCGGTTCCCGCGCTGAGTTTCGCCTCGGTCGGAGAGCTGTACTACGGAGCCGCCAAGAAGAACTGGGGGCCGAAGAAAGTCCAGGCGCTTGAGGAGGCCGTCCGCCGCTACCTCGTGGCTCCCTATCACGAGGATCTCGCGCGTCTCTGGGGCACTCTCAGGGCACAGGCCGTCGCCCAGGGCCATGCCCTCGGCGCCGCTCACCAGGTGAACGATCTGTGGGTGTGCGCCACGGCGATGTACCACGATGCTCCCCTGCTCACCGGGAACCGGCGCCACTTCACCGACTTCCCCGGACTGTCGCTCCTGGTGTGAGCCCTCAGGGGGAGATGCGGTTCACTGGGCTGAGGTGTCGGATGGCTCAGGAGGATCGTGTGGAGACCCGTGTTGAGAAGGTGGCCGTGGCGGACGGGTCCTTCGATCTGCATCTGTGGGTGCCCGAGGGCGGTCATGGCCCGGTCGTCCTGCTGATCCAGGAGATCTACGGGGTCGGGCCCTACATCAGGGGGGTCGCCGAGGAGCTCGCGGGGCTGGGGTACGTGGTCGGCGCGCCGGACCTGTTCTGGCGGATCCAGCCCGGCTGGGTCTCCGCCCACGACGAGGCCGGGACCGCGGAGTCGATACGGGTCGGCGCCCGGTTCGACGTCCCCCGGGGGGTCGCGGACGCGGCGGCGGCGCTGTCCCTGCTGCGCGAACTGCCCGAGGCGGACGGCCGTGCCGGGATCGTCGGGTTCTGCCTGGGCGGCTCGGTGGCCTACCTGCTGGCAGCCTCCCTGGAGGCGGACGCGCGGACGGACGCGGTGCTGTCGTTCTACGGCTCCGCCGTACCGGACGTGACGGGGTTGATGGAGCGGATCGCCTGCCCGTTGCTGCTCGTCTTCGGCGGCTCCGACCCCTACATCTCCCGTGACCGGGTCGCCCTGGTCGAACGGGCCGCGGCTGAGCGGCCGAACGTGGAGGTCCACGTGGCGGAACGGGCCGGGCACGCCTTCCTCAACCACGAGGCCCCGCAGTTCCACGATCCGCAGGAGGCACCCGCCGTCTGGGCGCTCGCCCTGGACTTCCTCGGCCGCCACCTGCGCTGAGCCGGCCCTTACCTGAAGGTCATCTTCCTGTACCCCGGCATCATTACCCCATGCGACAGGTCTGGGCTTTATGGGGAGATGTCATCGTCGTGAGCGCCCTGGCGGTCCCGCTCGCCCTGCTCGCCGTCCGCCTCCTGGCCCGCCGCCGCGCCCGTGACGACCACCCCCACCCCACCCGTACGGCCGCCGCCGACGTCGCCATGGTGGCCGGGACCGTCCCCTGGATCTGGATGATCCTCACCCCGCGACCGGCCCCGAGCACCGTCAGCCTGGTCCCGCTCCGCGACCTCGCCGAGCTGTTCGGCAGCCCGGCCGTCACCGTGTTCGTGCAGGTCGGAGGCAATCTCCTGGTCTTCGCCGCGCTCGGCGCCCTGCTGCCGACGCGCGTGGCGCGCCTGGCCTCCCTCGCCCGGATCGCCGCCGTGGCCGCCTGCGCGTCGTGCACGGTCGAACTCCTCCAGTACGGCCTGCGCCTGGGCAGGATGAGTTCCGTCGACGACGTACTGGTCAACACGGCGGGCGCCGTACTGGCCGCGATGGTCACGCGGAGGTGGTGGGCGTCACGGACGGCGGCCGAGACGGGTGTCCGGTAACGGACCGGGTAATTCCCGTCATTCGTCACACGGGTACGATCCGCTCAAAAGAAGCACGGGACCATCGTCTGCATCTGTGCGATCGTGGACAAGACGGGGCAAGTTCTCTGGAGACGCCAAACCCGGTTGGTGACAGAGGGTGATATAACGTGCAGCAATCCCCGGTTCCTCCCGAGCCCCCGATCTACCGGCGCATCGCCGACGGGCTTCGCGAAGCGATCCTGTCCGGCGCGCTCAGAGACGGGGACCGGCTTCCGGGCGAGAACGCCCTGATGGCCGAGCACGGCATAGCCCGCGCGACCGCCAGACAGGCCCTGTCCGTGTTGATCAACGAGGGCCTGGCCGTACCGAAACGCGGTTCGGGAGTCTACGTGCGGCTGTTCCGGCCGATCAGACGGCACGGCTCACGCAGGCTCGCGCAGCGGCAGTGGGGACAGGGCCAGGCGATCTGGGACTCGGACACCTCGGGGCGCCCCTACGCCGTCGACGAGGTGGAGATCGGCAGGGAGGCCGCCGAGGAGGAGGTCGCACGTGTCCTGGGCAGCACCGAGGTGTGGGTACGGCGCAGACGCTACTCGGTCGACGGCAGGCCCGTGCAGCTGTCGGTCTCCTGCTTCCCCGCGGCTCTCGTCGAGGGCACACCGATCACCCTGCGGGACACCGGCCCCGGCGGCGTCTACGCGCGCCTGGGCGACCTCGGCCACGCCCCCGCCCACTTCACCGAGGAGGTACGGGCCCGCATGCCCCACCCTCACGAGACCGTCCAGCTCGACCTGCCCGCGGGGACCCCGGTCATCGCGATCGGCCGTGTCGCCTACACGGCGGACGGGACAGCCGTCGAGGTCAACGAGATGGTGCTGGACGCCGCGTCCTATGTACTCCAGTACGACTTCGACGCATAGATCAAGGCGACTCGTCAAGCGATAGGTTGACCTGTCCCCCACGATCATTGATTTCTCTAGAGAAGTGCATCACCGTCGAGAGGTGGACGTCGCGAGGGCCTGGGCGCGGGGAAGGTGCATAGATGTCATTCGATCGGCATCTGGCGGAAATCGCCCGGGAGTTTCCCGCGTGGACGATCTGGCGGAGCGACGCGGGTCGGTGGTGGGCAACCCGCCACCACCCGCTGACCTCCGCCCAGCGTGACCTCGGATGCGCGATGACCATCGACGCGGACGACCCCGAGAAGCTGCGCGAGCAGCTCCATCGTCAGCAGGACCTCTCCGAGCGGCCGGACGGCCCGGACGAGGACTCCTGAAGAGCCGCCCGGTGCCTGGTTCAGCGGATCGCGCGGCCCCGGCACCGGGCCCCCAATCGCGAAAGGCCCACGACCCATCGGGGGCGGGGGCCTTTCGCTTGATCACACCAGCTTGAATTCGCGGCCCGCACACCGGTGGGATGTGACACCACACGGACCGGGCCATCCGCCGGACGTCTCCTCGCCCGTCATGGGGCGCCCCGGACACAGGACGCCCCGCAGCGGAAGGGCTACGAGCGGGCGACGTACTCGTCGTTCCCCGTCCGGCCGCGCCGTTCCCGGCCGTCCCCGTCGTCCTCGACGATCACTCGGACGGCCTCGACGTCCGACTCGACGACGAGCAGGGTCTCCTCGTCCTGCCCGTCCCTTGCCTGGTCGGGGGTGAAGTCGGCCCTGGGGGTGAAGAAGTCCTGCCCGGAGAAGTCGCCCTCCGCGCCGTCCTGGCCGTCCTGAGCCTCGGCGGCGGCGAGCTCGGGAGCCCGCGGGGCGTCCGGGGCGGGCAGGGCCTGCTGCGCGGGCGCCGGGGGCAGCACGGAGGCCTCGTCGATCAGCGGGCCCGCCGCGCCCTCGCGGTGGATCAGGTCGCCGAGGACGGCACCCATCTCGTTGAGCCGGCGCATGACCTCGTGGTGGGTGTCGGTGAGATATGTCACCCGGCGCCCGGTCGTTTCGTCCAGGATCGTGGCGCGCTGCTGGGCCGCCGTCAGCGTGGCGTGGGCCTCGGCGTTGGCTGAGGTCACCGTGGACTCGGCCTCGGTGCGGGCGCTGTCGATCATCCGCTCGGCCTCGTGCCTGGCGGAGGTGAGGATGCGGTCGGCCTCCGCACGGGCCGAGCGCAGGGTCTCCTCGGACTCGGCGCGGGCCGCGTTGACGGTCTCCTCCGCCTCGTTGCCCGCCTGGGAGAGCATCTGCTCGGAGGCGTTCGTGGCCTCGGACACACGCCGCTCCGCCTCCTGCTGGGCGGCGTTCAGAATGCCCTCGGCCCGCTCCATGGCGGAGGTGACCATCCGCTCGGCCTCGGTGGCGGCGTCGTCGCGGAGCTTGGTCGCCTCGGCGTCGGCGACCTGCCGCTTGGCGGCGGCCTCCTCCTCGCCCAGCTTCAGGATCTGGCTGAGCCGCTCGCCGAGCTCGTCGTAGTCCTGGGGGGCGTCGGAAAGCCGCCGACGAGCGTCAGCCAGCTCCGCACGACTCTGTTCCACCTGGTCGATCGCCCGTGCGAGCCGTTCCTCCAGATCGCGGACCTGGTTGCGGGTGCGGCTCATGTAGTCGTGGACCTGGCGGCGGCTGTAGCCGCGCATGACGACCTCGAACGAGTCTTCATGCATCAGATCGGGAAAGCTCTCGTGCTGGTTTGTCATCGCGCTACCCGTGGAGGTTGTGTTACGGAAAAGGAGACGTCAGGAGACGACTTTCCTGCTTACTGCCCAAGACCGCAACCGGAACGCGCCACCGGCCGCCGAAATATCGGGCATCCGGCCCCCTCGTACCATCGATGCATGAACGCCTCCCCCTACGTCGCGGCCCTCGACGGCGACGCGACCCCCCTGATCCACCCCGAGGCCTACGTCGCCCCCGGAGCCGTGATCGTCGGCCGGGTACGGCTCGGCCGCGCCGCCAACGTCTGGTACGGCTCGGTCCTGCGCGGCGACGACGAACTCATCGAGGTCGGCGAGGAGTGCAACATCCAGGACCTGTGCTGCCTGCACGCCGATCCGCGTGAGCCCGCCGTGCTTGAGGACCGGGTCAGCCTCGGGCACAAGGCGATGGTGCACGGGGCGCACGTGGAGACGGGGGCGCTCATCGGCATCGGGGCGATCGTGCTCGGCGGGGCCAGGATCGGCGCGGGCTCGCTGGTGGCCGCCGGAGCGCTGGTCGGGCCGGGCAAGCGGATCCCGGCCGGGGTGCTCGTCGCCGGCGTCCCGGGCAGGGTCGTCCGCGAGCTGACCGACGAGGACCGCGCCTCCTTCGCCCGCACGCCGGACAACTACGTGGCCAAGGCCGCCAGGCATCGGGCCGCGGCCGTCGTCCAGCCCGTCTGAGCGGCCCGTGGCCGTTGTAGGGCGCCCGCCGGGGGTGGATGGGTAACATGACCGCCGTGCGGCACTGGGACGGGTTTGACGCCATCGAGAGGGATCTGCGTGCCCTCGTGGGCGATCCCCGGTGGGGGACGCTGCCCCCCGTCGCCCGCGCCGAGGCCGTCTCCTCACGCGTCCTGGCCACCCCGGACGGGGGGCGCTGGCTGTTCGGCGCGCGCGCCCGGTGGTACCGCCAGGACCCGGCCGACGGCCGCTGGCATCTGACGGCCCCGCCCGCCGATCCGGCCCTGCGCACGGGCGCCCAGGTGGTGCGGACACCCTCGCTGGTCCCGCCGCAGCTGGTCCCCGGCATCCACGACCTCACCGCCGACCGTGGCTCGGTGCAGGGGTTCGTCGGCCCCGACGTGCCGTACGAGATCACCGAGCGGCTGCGCGACCTGGTCGTCTCCCAGCGGGGCAGGCGCGTCCAGGACTTCCCGCTCACCGGTCCCTTCACCGAGTTCTTCGCCGGGGAGGTCCCCAGCCCCGTCGCCGCGATCTGGGGCACGCTCATGTGGTGCGCCTACGCGCCCGCCTTCGACGGCAACGAGGTGCTGCTGTCGATGTTCGGCGAGTTCCTCGCCCGCCCGCTGCCCGGCGACGAGTGGGTGCGCTGGCTGCCTCCGGCCTCGCTGGCCGACCTGGCGGCCCTGTACGGCGAGCGGGTCAGGGCCGGTCACCCTGAGGCGGGCCTGCGGCTGGTGGCGTTGATGGCGGACACGGCCGCGACCATCAGGTACGACGCGCGCTTCCGGCCCAGGGCCGACGTCCTGCTGGCCATGATCGACCCGGTGCTGCGCCGTACCGGGCCTGACCCGTCGGTGGCGCACTACGGCGACGACGCGGTACGGCAGGCGTGGCTGGCGCGGTGCCCGCCGCACGTGACGCTGCCCGACGACTCCCCGGGGGAGCACTTCCAGCACGCGATCTACGACCTGGTGGGGACGCTGGGGTTCCTGGTGCCGAAGGGCGCCGAGCCGCGGGCGGTCGCGGCCTCGCTGCTGGCCGCCGACCTGTCGGCCTTCGGGCCCAGGGCGGCCGACCCGCTCTATCCGTGGCTCGATCCCGAGTTACGGCACATCCTCCACGTGGTGCTCTCCGACCCCTCGCATCCGTTACGGGGGTGCTGGCCCCGTTCGGGCAGACTGCCCTCCGCGCTCAACCCACCCGACAGGGCGGGGGCCGCGGCCTTCCTGGGGGCCGCCTACGCCATGGGGCTGGCGTGGTGCAACCTGACCGGAACACCGGTGCCCGAGCGGGGGTTCACCACGGCCGCCGCGGTCGTGCACCGTCTGACGCACGAACGTGACGATCCCGTCCCGGGCACCTCGGGAACCTTCCCGCGACACTTCTGACACGGTTCAGCGCGATTAACTCACAGATTTAGTTATTTCACTCCCGTCACTGCTGTATCTCTCGGACCCCATATATATCTGGCAATTTGCCGAATTGTGATCTCAAAATCGGGAAACGATCCCGTTGGGGCTGTGGTGGTGTCGTGAGGAATGGTCCCGATGGGCCATGGGCACGAAAGTCCGCCCACCGTAACCTCGGAGAGGGTGTGGGCTGCGGAAGGAAGGACGACGCGGTGGGGCACGACGACCTGGACTCAAGGGTCCACGACCGTGTCGCGTTGGACGAGATCGCGCTCTACGCGGAGGTGCTGAGCGCCGTTGCCACCAGCGAACGGCCGCTCACCTTGGCGGAGCTCGACAACGCGCTCGGATTGAGCGCCTCGGCTGTTTGCTGAGGCCGATGAGAGAACCATCTGAACGACCTAGTCCCGGACTCCCCCTTCGGAGTCCGGGACGTAGTTCGTGAAGGGGTCCTGTGACTAGTTATGACCGGACGAGCCTGGCGATCGCCGCCGAGGCCTCTTTGATCTTCTCCTGGGCCTCGGGTCCGCCGGAGTTGACCGCGTCGGCGACGCAGTGCGAGATGTGGTCCTCCAGGAGGCCGAGCGCCACCGCCTGGAGCGCCCGCGTCGCGGCCGACACCTGGGTCAGCACGTCGATGCAGTAGGCATCCTCATCGACCATCCGCTGCAGGCCTCTGATCTGTCCCTCGACCCGCCGCAGCCTGGTCAGATAGGCCTGCTTGTCTCCGCTGTAGCCATGCATGTCCCAACGGTACCCGTGTCGCGCCCGACGGGAAGAGGCCGTGATCGAGCACTTGTCCCGCCGTGGACGGCCTTCAGGAAGAGGAGGAGGTCAGCAGCTTCTCCCACTGTTCGGCGACCACGGGCGCCGTGTGGACCGCGGCCGCCCCGAGCGCGCCGGCGGCGAGTTCCCTGCGCCGCCGTTCGTCGTCGATGAGCGCCAGCAGCGCGCCCGCGTAGGCCTCGATCTCGGCGCCCCCCTCGGCCACCAGGACCCCGCTGCGCCCCTCGACCACGAACTCGCCGGGCCCGCTCGGGCTGTCGAAACCGATCACCGGCACCCCGCTGGCCATCGCCTCGATCACCGTCATGCCGGGCGTCTGCGGCGTCTCGGCCCGCGAGGTCACCGCGACGATCGACGCCTTGGCGAACTCGCCGCTCAGGTCGGAGGTCGTGCCCATGAAGTAGACGTGGTTGTGCAGGTTCAGGTCCTGGACCAGGGAGCGCAGCCGCCGTTCCTCCGGGCCGCCGCCGTACAGGCGCAGGCGCCAGTCGGGGCGCTTGTCGGCGACGACGGCGAAGGCGCGGATCAGCCGGTCGTAGGCCTTGACCGGCACCCAGCGCCCACCCGCGGCCACGATGCGGTTGTCCATGCGGGAGCGCGGCCACGGCCCCGCGGGCAGCGCGTCGGGGATCAGCCTGACGTCGGCGCCGCCGTGCAGGAGGTGGTCCCAGTCCTGCCTGCCCCGCTCGGTCGCGGCGACGACGGCGTCGAGCCGGGGGTAGAACTTCGTGATCGGCCCCGGCGGGGAGGGCCGTCCCCACTCGCGGGCGACGCGTACGGTCTCCCGGGGGACGTGCCGGGCGACCTGGACGCTCAGGCCGGGCCTGGTCGAGACGACCGCGTCGGTCCGCAGGGCGCGCAGCCGCCGCCACAGGGCGACCTCGGCGTGCACCTGTCCCCTGGGCAGCAGGTGCCGCACACCGGGCCGGTCGTCGACGACCCAGGACAGCCGCACCTTGGCGGAGATCGGGAAGAACGGCCTGTCGCGGTGGCGCCGTACGCTGAGGATCTCCACCTCGTGGCGCTCGGCCAGTTCACCGGCGAGGTTGACCACGGACCTGACGTCTCCGCGCATGCCACAGATCGAGGGCACCAGCAGGCAGATCCTCATCCACCGACCTCGATCGTGAGCTCGTCGTCGGAGGTGTAGCGGGGGCGGATCGGCACCCCGTCCACCCGGGTGGCCGGGTAGTGCAGGCGGCGGCGCTTGCCGTTCACGTCGTCGAGCCGGGAGGCCAGGCGCAGCGGGGCGGGCAGGCCGTCGATCTCCAGTGAGGGCGCCCAGGCCGTCGGCTGGGTGGGGTCTCCGGCCACCACGTCGCACAGGTCGCACAGGGAGAGCGCGGCGTGGAAGCGCACCCCCTGGACGGTCGCGGCCGCGGTCAGCGCGGAGCCGGAAGCGTCGTGGCGCAGCGAAAGGCGCGCCTCGTGCCGGGACTCGTCGTCGTCGAGGCCGGTGAAGGCCAGCAGGCCGGTGACCTCGAAGCGGCCCTCACGGAACCAGACCGCGCGGACCTCGGCGACCGGCTCCGCCTCGTCGATCTTCAGGGCCAGGAAGCCGTTGCGGGTCCGGTAGGCCCGGTAGGACATCGTGCGCCTGCTCAGCGCGTAGGCGTCGATGTGGTCCAGGGAGAAGCCGGGGTCGACGCTGTGCAGCCTGGTCCGTGACCCGTCCTGGTTGAGGTAGGTGTCCCAGCGGCCGGGGCTGAGCGGCAGCGGGGCCAGGGAGAAGGCGAGCGTCGCGTCACGCGCCCCGGCTCCCGTCGCCCCCAGTGCCAGCGTGTGCTCGACGGCCGTGCCCCGCTGACGCAGGACCAGCTCACTGCCCTCGCTGAGCGGTTCGTCGATGGCCAGGCGGAGGGACAGGACGTCGGCCAGGGTGACCTCGGCATCGGTTACGACGACATGCACCGTTAGCCCCCTCCCCGTCGAACGGCTGCCGCGACGTTGAGATTACCGTGATTTTTCTGTTATAGACAGGATAAGTTTCCGACCATCTGTCCTTTTCGCGCAATCTTGACCCCATGTCAGGTACGGCCCGCAAGTCGCAGGCCGTACCTGGACGGCGAAACCGGGGTTCCGGCCTACCCCTTGATGGACTTGATCAGCAGCTGGGAGACGTCGACGACCTCAAGCGTCTCCTTGGCCTCGCCGGCGTTCTTCTTCTCGTTGATCGAGTCGCCCAGCATGACCAGGCAGAACGGGCAGGCGGTCGAGATGGTGTCCGGGTCGGTGGTCAGCGCCTCGTCGACCCGCTCGGTGTTGATGCGCTTGCCGATCCGCTCCTCCATCCACATCCGCGCGCCGCCCGCGCCGCAGCAGAAGCCCCGCTCCTTGTGCCGGTGCATCTCCTGCGCCTTGACGCCGGGGACCTTGGCCATGATGTCGCGCGGCTGGGAGTACACCTTGTTGTGGCGTCCGAGGAAGCAGGGGTCGTGGTAGGTGATCTTCTCCTCGATCGGCGTGACCGGGACCAGCTTGCCCTCGTCGACCAGCTTGGCCAGCAGCTGGGTGTGGTGCACGACCTCGTAGGTGCCGCCGAGCTGCGGATACTCGTTGGCGAGGGTGTTGAAGCAGTGCGGGCAGGTCGCGACGATCTTCTTGACCCCGGCCTCGTTGAGCGTCTCGATGTTCTGCTTGGCCAGCATGTCGAAGAGGTACTCCATGCCCAGGCGGCGGGCCGGGTCTCCGGTGCAGGCCTCCATCGGGCCGAGCACCGCGAACTTCACCCCCGCGATGTGCAGCAGCTCGGCGACCGCCTTGGTGGTCTTCCTCGCCCTGTCCTCAAGGGCTCCGGCGCAGCCGACCCAGAAGAGGTACTCGGTGTCCTCGGGCATCTTCTCGTCGACGAGCTGGATCTCGATGGGGTCGTCCTCGCGCCCGGCCAGCTCCTCGATCCAGTCGGCCCGCTTCATCTCGGACATCCCCCACGGGTTGCCCTTGTTCTCCAGGTTCCTGACCATGACGCCGGCCTCGGACGGGAAGTTCGACTCCACCATCGCCTGGTAGCGGCGCATGTCCAGGATGTGGTCGATGTGCTCGATGTCCACCGGGCACTGCTCGACGCAGGCGCCACAGTTGGTGCAGGACCACAGCACGTCGGGGTGGATGACGCCGTCCTCACCGACCAGCGGCTTGTCCAGCAGGGCCAGCACGTCCTCGTGCAGGTCGGCGCGCTGCTCCTGGGTCGCCGACAGGTACGGCGCGATCTTGAAGGCGTGGTCGCGCTGGTCGATGATGAGCATCTTCGGCGACAGCGGCTTGTCGGTGTTCCACGCCGGGCACTGCGACTGGCAGCGTCCGCACTCGGTGCAGGTGTAGAAGTCGAGGAAGCCCTTCCAGGTGGTGTCCTCGACCTTGCCCCGGCCGAGCCGGTCACCGTCGAGGTCCTCGTCCTCGAAGTCGACGACCTTGCCGTCGATCCGCAGCGGCTGGGCGGGGCCGTTGCCGTCGGGGCGGCGGGAGAACAGCACGTTCAGCGGCGCGGTGAAGATGTGCAGGTGCTTGGAGTTCACCACGATGATCAGGAAGACCAGCATGACGCCGATGTGCAGCAGCAGTCCGACGCCTTCGAGGACCTCGTTGGCCGTCTCACCCAGCGGGTGCAGCAGCGCCGCGGTGGCCTCGGAGGCGAACGCGCCCGAGGCGTAGGGCAGGTTGCCGGTGTTGTGGGCGGCCCCCCTGAACAGGAACATCGTCCAGATCACGTTGAAGATCATGAAGAGGACGAGCCAGGCTCCGCCGAGGTGCGAACCGGAGAAGCGGGACTTGCGGCCCAGCTTCTTCGGCGAGTTCCTCACCCTGATGACCGCGAAGACGACCAGGCCGACCAGGGCCGCGACCGCGATGAAGTCCTGCAGGAAGCCGAGCACCGGCCAGGTCCCGATGATCGGGATGTGGAAGTCAGGCGTCCCGGTGATCGCGCCCTGGATCAGCGTGCCGTACGCCTCCAGGTAGACGGTCGCCAGGATGAAGAAGGCCCACATGACGAAGAAGTGGGCGGTGCCCGAGGTGGTCCACTTCAGCAGTTTCCGCTGACCGAAGACCTCGACGAGCTGCGCCTTGATCTCGGTGCCGACGTTGTCCCTGGCGTACTCGATCCGCTCGGGGGCCGGTGCCCCCACGGTGGCGAGTTTGTAGAGGAACAACACACGACGCGCGGCGAGCGCGAGCGCGACGGCGGTCATGATCAGCCCGATGATCGCTACCCAGAGCACGGGTCCTCCCACAGACGGCGGTGGCTGTCAGGCGTACGACCGCGGCCCGTCCACGGTTGCGACGGATCGTCCCGCGCCACCGCGATGCCGTGCGACGGACGGCGACACACGACGACCATGGCCACCATACGGTCAACCTGTCCTGTAGAACAATAATCTGTCCACCGGACCGCATCAGGACACGGGGTCGAGATACCTCTGGATCGTGGGCGCGAGCAGCCCGACCAGTTCCTTGACGTCGACCGAGGCGATCGGCTCCAGCCTGAGCACGTAACGGGCCAGCACCACGCCGAACATCTGGGCGAAGGCCAGCTCCATCCTGATCGGGGGGATGTCCAGCGCCTGCGCCACCCTGTCGACCAGGGCGTGCGTCATGAACTCACGGATCAGGGTGGCCATCTGCTCGTTGGTCATCGCCGTGCGGACCAGCGCGAGCAACGGCTGGCGCGCCTGGGCGTGCGAGGTCATCGTCAGCACGAACTCGGCCAGCCGCTCCCCCATCTCCTCGCGCGGTCCGGCCAGCAGCATGGGGACCACGTCCTCGGGGTCGATCGGCAGCTCCATCGCCGCGACGAACATGCCCTCCTTGCTGGTGAAGTAGTGGTGGACCAGCGCCGGATCGACCTCGGCCCGCCGGGCGATGCCCCGCACCGTCGCCTTGTCGAAGCCCTTCTCCGCGAAGGTCTCACGGGCCGCCGCGAGGATCTGCCCACGCGTGTCGGCCGACCCCGGCCTGCGCCCGAGGCGCCGCCCGCCCGCCGTACGGCCCGCGCCACGCCCGGTGTCCTGTTCCGTGCCCCGCTCGGCGCCCTGCCTGACGCTCCGCCCCGCGTCCCGCCCTGCGGGAGCCGTACGGCCCGCGCCCCGCCCGGTGTCCTGTTCCGCGGGGGACTGCTGCTCGGTCACCCCTTCGAGCCCGCCGTTCCCGAGCCCTTCGCCCCCGACGCGTGCGAGGGAGCCAGGTGCCGCCGCGCGAAGGCCAACGCCTCGGCGAGGTCGTCGATCCGCTCGGTACGGCCGCTCGCCTTGCGCGTGTTGATCTCCAGCACGACGAGGCCGTCGTAGCCGTTGCCCGCCATGCGCTCCAGGATCTCCGCGCACGGCTGGTTGCCCCGCCCGGGGACCAGGTGCTCGTCCTTGTTGGCCACCCCGAGCCCGTCGGCCAGGTGCAGGTGGGCCAGCCTGTCGCCGAGCTTGTTGAACATCTCCCTGGCGTCGACACCGGAGACCGCGGTGTGCGACAGGTCCAGGGTGACCTGGGGGAAGTCGTAGTCGATCGGGTTCCAGCCGGGAGAGTAGGGGACCACCTCGTTGCCCCTGGCCTTCAGCGGGAACATGTTCTCCACCGCGAAGACCACATCGGTCTCCTCGCGCATCCTGGCCAGGCCGACCTCGAACTCGCGGGCGTAGTCACGCTGCCAGCGGAAGGGCGGGTGCACCACGACCGTCCTGGCGCCGACCCGCTCCGCGGCCCGCTGCGCCCGCTGGAGCTTGACCCACGGGTCCTTGCCCCACACCCGCTGGGTGACCAGCAGACACGGCGCGTGGATCGCCAGGATCGGCAGCTGGTAGTGGTCGCTGAGCCGTTCGAGCACGTCGACGTCCTGGCTGACCGGGTCGGCGCCGACCATGATCTCGACGCCGTCGTATCCCAGCCGGGCCGCCAGCTCGAAGGCGTCAGGGGTGCGTTCCGGGTACACCGACGCCGTGGACAGGGCGATCTTCGCGGTGGATGCTCGGGTAACGCTCATACGGATTCCTCGCCTCCCGGCCAGAGCTCGCGTGAGCGGGTCCCCCTACCGCCGTCGGTTCTCTCACTCACGTTGCCAGCCTAAGCGCGCTCGGGGAACGATGGCGTATCGCCCGCTTGACGTGGCGCGGATCACCCGGGCACCGTCGCTACGGTTGGGGCATGCCGCGGTTTGCCAAGGGCGCCATTCCCAGCCCGAACATCTGGAACACCCCGCAGATCTACGAGCTGGAGAACCGCGCCGTCGATCCCGAGGGGGTCGCCGACGCCGCGATGGCCGCCGTCAGGCCGCTGACCGGCGCGACGGTCGTGGACATCGGCTGCGGGACGGGCTACCACCTGCCGTCCCTGTCCGCACGGGCCGCCCGGGTGGTCGGCGTCGAGCCGCACGACGACCTGGTCGGGCTGGCCAGACGCCGCTGCCGCTCCCTGCCGAACGTGGACGTGCGCCGGGGAACCGCCCAGGACCTGCCGCTCCCCGACGCCTCGGCCGACGTGGCCGTCGCCCGCTGGGCCTACTTCTTCGGCCCCGGCTGCGAACCCGGCCTGAAGGAGCTGTCCCGGGTCGTACGGCGCGGCGGCACGGCCTTCGTCATCGACCTGGACGCCACCCGCGGCGCCTTCGGCCGCTGGTTCAGCGCCTCGCTCCCGTCCTACTCCTCCGCCTCCGTCGAGGAGTTCTGGCGGCGCAACGGCTGGCACACCCGGCCTCTCGACCTGCGCATGGCCTTCGAGCGCCGTACCGACCTCGAAGCCGTGCTCCGCATCGAGTTCACGCCGGAGGTCGCGGCGCGGGCCATCGCGGAGACGTCCGGGGTGGAGCTCGAATACCCCAACCTCCTGCGCTGGAAGCGGTTCTGACCTCGCCGGGAATGCGTTCCCCCGGTCCGGGGCTTGACCCTGACACTGACGTCAACGTTTACCGTGGCGCCGTAAGGAGGACCGGATGCGGATCGGGGAGCTCGCCAGACGGGCCGGGGTCAGTCCCAGGGCGCTGCGTTACTACGAGCAGCAGGGGCTGATCAGGGCTCGGCGGACGGCGAACGGCTACCGGGAGTACAGCGAGGCGGATCTCAAGCTCGTCACCGAGATCAGGTCGCTGCTCACGGTCGGGTTCACCCTGGAGGACGCCAAGCCGTTCGTGGCCTGCCTTCGGGCGGGGCACGAGTCGGGGGCCGACTGTCCCGAGTCCGTCGAGGTCTACCGGCGCAAGCTGGCCGAGATCGACGACGAGATCCGCGCGCTACTGGTCCGAAGGGCCGAGGTCGCCGGACAGTTGTCCACGGCCTGCCCCGGATGCGTGCTGACGAAACGGGAGTAGAAATGATCACCCTGACCGCGGAGAACTTCGCAGAACAGGTGCTGGAGAGCGACAAGCCCGTCCTGGTCGACTTCTGGGCCGAGTGGTGCCCGCCGTGCCGCATGATCGCGCCGGTCCTCGACGAGATCGACGCCGAGTACGGCGACCGCGTCACGATCGCCAAGATCAACTCCGACGACCACCCCGAGATCAGCGCCAGGTACGGCGTGCTCGGCCTGCCCACGCTCAACCTCTACAAGAACGGCGAGGTCGTCAAGCAGGTCGTGGGCGCCAAGCCCAAGCGCCTGCTCCTGGCCGAGCTCGAAGGCCACATCTGAGCCCGTGGGGCCCTTCCCGGTGATCCACGGGGAAGGACCCCACGACTCAGGCGGGGACCGAGCCGCCCCAGAACCCGCAGCACCGCCTGCGCATGGCCGGCCTCCTCGCCCGCGCCCGGGACACGACGGGTGAAGTTGTCGGTCGGGACCGGTAGCCTCGCGGCCATGGCAAAAAGGGTCGGCTATCGCTGTGGTGAGTGCGGTTGGCAGACCGCCAAGTGGGTCGGTCGCTGCGGCGAGTGCCAGGCCTGGGGCACGGTCGAGGAGGAGACCGCGCGCGGCGGCGTCAACGTGGCCTCCGCGGGCGCCGTCTCCGCCCCCGCCGTCCCGATCGGCGAGGTCAAGGCCGAGGTCGCGCAGGCCCGCAGCACCGGGGTCGGCGAGCTCGACCGGGTGCTCGGCGGCGGCCTGGTCCCCGGCGCGGTCGTGCTGCTGGCCGGAGAGCCCGGCATCGGCAAGTCCACACTCCTGCTTGAGGCGGCGGCCAAGATCGCGCGCCAGCAGACCGTCCTCTACATCACCGGTGAGGAGTCGGCCTCCCAGGTGCGGCTCAGGGCCGACCGGATCGGCGCGATCCAGGACCGCCTCTACCTCGCGGCCGAGACCGACCTGGCCGCGCTGGTCGCCCATGTGGAGAAGGTCCAGCCCGACATGCTCGTCGTCGACTCGGTGCAGACGATCGGCTCGACCCTGGCCACCGGCGTCCCCGGCGGTGTCACCCAGGTCAGAGAGGTCGCGGGAAACGTGATCAGGCTGGCCAAGGAGCGCGGCATGTCCACGGTCCTGGTCGGCCACGTCACCAAGGAGGGCTCCATCGCGGGCCCCAGGACGCTTGAGCACCTGGTCGACGTCGTGCTCCACTTCGAGGGCGACCGCCACTCCCGGCTCCGCATGGTCCGCGCGATCAAGAACCGGTACGGTCCCGTCGACGAGGTCGGCTGCTTCGACCTGCACGAGAACGGCATCGAGGGCATCGCCGACGCCAGTGGCCTGTTCGTCTCCCACCGCAACGACCCGGTCCCCGGCACGTGCGTGACCGTCACCCTTGAGGGCACCCGCCCGCTGCCCGCCGAGGTCCAGGCCCTGGTCGCGCGGACCGAGGCCCAGCAGCCGCGCCGCTCCTCCTCCGGGCTCGACACCTACCGCGTGACGATGGTGCTCGCCGTGCTCGAACGGCGGCTCAACGCCAAGCTCGGCGGCTGCGACGTGTTCACCGCGACCGTCGGCGGCATCAAGCTCAGCGACCCCGCGGTCGACCTGTCGGTGATGCTCGCCGTCGCCAGCGCCGCCGGGGACAAACCGCTGCCCCCCGGCCTGGTCGTGCTCGGCGAGGTCGGCCTGGCCGGTGAGCTCCGCCCGGTCCGCGACGTACGGCGCCGCCTGTCGGAGGCCGCCAGGCTCGGCTTCACCCGCGCCCTGGTCCCCTCCGGGTCCCTCGACTCGGGCAAAAGGCGCAACGGCGACCGCACCCTGGTCCCGGTCGGCGGCCGGGGCACATCCTTCATGCCAGGTTTCGATGTCGTTGAGGCGGAAAACGTCTGGGACGCCCTCACTCATGTCACTTAGAAGAGGCGATCCGGTGATTCCGGACTCGGGGGGACCTTCGCCGGTAAGCTAGACCTTATACGCGGACCACGGGGGTCATGTGGCAGCCACCTACAAAGGACTCGACGAACAAGGACTCGACGAACGCCGCAGAAGTGTCCTGGCCGCGGTCGCGCCGGGCACCGAGCTGCGCGACGGCCTGGAACGCATCCTTCGCGGCCACACCGGCGGTCTCATCGTGCTGGGCTACGACAGCACGGTCGAGGCGATCTGCAGCGGCGGATTCGAGCTGGATGTCGAGTTCTCCGCCACCCGACTGCGCGAACTGGCCAAGATGGACGGCGCCATCGTGCTGAGCTCCGACGACCACAAGATCGTCCGAGCCGCGGTGCACCTGATGCCCGACCCGTCCATCCCCACCGACGAGTCGGGCACCCGGCACCGTACGGCCCAGCGCGTCGCCGTGCAGACGTCCCTTCCCGTGATCTCCCTCAGCAAGTCCATGCGGATCATCGCCCTCTACCTGGGCGGCATCCGCCATGTGCTGGAGGAGTCGGCGGTGATCCTGTCGAAGGCCAACCAGGCGCTGGCCACTCTGGAGCGATACAAACTCCGGCTCGACGAGGTCTCGGGCACGCTGTCCGCCCTGGAGATCGAAGACCTGGTGACCGTCCGCGACGTGGCCGTGGTCGCCCAGCGCCTGGAGATGGTCCGGCGCATCTCCAACGAGATCGCCGGCTACGTGGTCGAGCTCGGCACCGACGGCCGACTCCTCTCCCTGCAGCTCAACGAGCTGGTCGCCGGGACCGAGAGCGACCGTGAGCTGATCGTGCGCGACTACCTCCCCATCTCGGCACGACGTCCGCGCCGCTTCGCCGACGCCCTGCACGACCTCGACCAGCTCTCCTCCGACGGCCTGCTCGACCTGACGGCCGTCGCGCACGTGCTCGGCCAGTCGGGCACCGACGTCCTGGAGAGCCCGGTCAGCCCCCGTGGCTACCGGCTGCTGGCCAAGGTGCCCCGCCTGCCCGTGACGGTCGTCGACCGCCTGGTCGACCAGTTCGGCAGCCTGCAGAAGCTCCTGGCCGCCAGCATCGGCGACCTGCAGGAGGTCGGCGGCGTCGGTGAGGCCAGGGCCCGGCACATCCGCGAGGGCCTGTCCCGCCTGGCCGAGTCGTCCATCCTGGAACGTTACGTCTGACCCGCCCTCCCGGAGTTCCACCGCGAACCGGCCCTCAAGCCGGTGCGTGCCTCGGCGATCTCAGGTGGGAAGACGGTAGGTCCCGTCGTCGAGGACCTCCGCCAGCCCGTCGGCGACCAGGCCGTCCAGCGCGCGCTCCCGCTGCGGGGCGTCGTCCCAGACCACGTCGAGGGCGTCCTTGGGGACGGGCTCGTGGGCCTGACGGAGTACGGCCAGCAGCCGCCCCCGGCACTGACGGTCCGTACCCGCGTAGGTCTGCCCCTTACGCGCCGGTCCCTCGTAGGGCGGTTTGCCCGCCAGCCGCCAGGCGCACAGGCCGACGACCGGGCAGTCGGCGCAGCGAGGGGCGCGAGCCGTACAGACCAGGGCGCCGAGTTCCATCACGGCCACCGCCCAGACCGGGGCGTCCTCCTCCCCGGGCAGCAGCGAGGCGGCGAGCTTGCGCTCGACGGGCGTGGTGGCCTTCGGGGGATACTCCTCCCCCCGCACGGCCCGCGCGAGGACCCTGCGCACGTTGGTGTCCAGCACGGCGTATCGCCCCCGGAAGGCGAAACTGGCCACCGCGGCGGCGGTGTACTCGCCGATACCGGGCAACGTCAGCAGCGTCGCGTGGTCGGAGGGCACCTCCCCGCCGTGCTCGTCGGTGATCACCCTGGCGCAGGCGTGCAGGTTGAGGGCACGCCGTGGATACCCAAGACGCCCCCAGTGCCGTACGGCCTCGCCCGGCGGTTCCTTGGCCAGGGCCGCGGGCGTCGGCCAGCGTTCCATCCACTCCGTCCAGATGGGAAGCACCCTGACCACCGGAGTCTGCTGCAGCATGATCTCGCTGACCAGGATCGACCAGGGGGAGGCGTCCTCGGCCCGCCATGGAAGGTCACGCGCGTTGTCGGCGTACCAGGAGAGGACAGGCTCCAACAGGAGGTTCGACTCGGGCACTCTCCGACGATAGTGCCGTTCCGGACGTGCTTCGCCGCCTTCGCCGGACCCCGCCCTCCGAAACGACGACCAGAGCGGCGGGTCGCCCTTCACGGCCCACGGAGAGTCACCATACTGTGCGTATGGATCCGGACACTTTCCGTAGTGATATAGGAGTGGACGTCTACTGGCGGCGGCGGATGGTCGCGCTCCTCGGTGTGCTCATGGTGGTCGCCCTGGTGGCATGGGCCTGCTCGGCAGGCGGACAGGACGACGACCCCCGGGCGAACGGCACGGCCACCGGGTCCCCGTCACCGGATCCGGTCCTGGCGCTTCTGCCCGCGGTGACGATCACCCCGACGCCTCCCGCCCCACGGTCCCCCGGGGCCACCTCCTCCCCGAAGGCCGCCGTCGTCAAGGCGAAGCCCAAGGTCCAGATCAGGCGCCCCGGCCAGACCTGCGACCCGTCCGACCTGGTCCTGGACATACGCGGACGGAGCGAGGTCTACCCGGGGGGCAGCCGACCCCAGTTCATCGTCACGCTGGTGAACACCAACAAGGTGATGTGCACCGCCAACGTGGGGGCACGGGCGCTTGAGGTCCGCATCACCTCGGGCGACGACCGGATCTGGTCGTCCGCCGACTGCGTCAGCGGAGAGGCCGAGGAGATCCGCCGGCTCGACCGGGGCATCCCGTACGTCCGGCAGATCGACTGGAACCGGCACCGTTCCGGCAGCGACTGCTCAGCCCATCGCCCCGCCGCCAAGGCCGGAACCTACGTGGCCATGGTCCGCACTCCCGACCTCAAGAGCCACAAGGCCGTCTTCCACCTCCGCTGACCTGCCCTTCCCCCCATTACAGTTTCCGAGGCTTTTGCAACGCGGTTTCTCGGGGCTCACATCTTGGGATTCCGGGGCCGTACCGCGGTTTTTCCTGACCCGTCTACTTCTTCAGGACTTTTCCTGACCTGATAGGCCCACACCACCGCCCGCTTCTCAACCCGCCTCGGATTCCTCCAATTCACACCACCCAGATCGGTTTTCCCGGTTCTTCCGTATAGCCTTTCCCGGCCTTCACCTGACGTGCCCTCTCCACACTCACACGCGGTTTCACCCTCCCGCGCCCAGGCCACGAACTCCCCCTGAAGCCCACCATCCGCCTCACGGACCACGCTCCGCTCCCCCCTGCCCTCACCCTGAAGCCCACCCTCTGCCTCACGGGCCACGCTCCGCTCAGCCCACACCCCGCAGACGCGCAGCTCCCCAAATCGAGCCGTGGACCTTCCCTGGCTCCACACCTCAGCGCCCGCCACGCCACTCCCCATGCCGAGCCGTGGCCCTTCCCTGACTCCGTCCCGGGTCCCCCATCCATGTCGCAGACCCACCGGGCTGTGGGTTTTCCCTGGCTTCGTCCTGGCTCCCGCTGTACGCACCGAGGGTGGCAGCCTGGCCCGACGTGATCACTACCGAAGAACCGTTGACTTCGTCTGCCCAGTGCCCTCCAGCCCGCTGAAGCAACCCGCGCGACCCCCACCCGGAACCAACCACCGCAGCTGAAGCCCCCACGCGGAAAGGAGCGCATGGCTGAGCTGAAACCAGCACGAGCCCCACGAAACCCGGCCCATGCGCGCCAAAGGCAGTTCCGGCACCTTCCAACGCCCGAACCAAGGAAATTGGGCCTGTTGCCCTCAGTGCTCCCACCACCTGAGCCGAGGAAACCGACGCCCCCCACACCAGGAGTGAGGGGTTTTGCCTGTGCTTTACCGGTGCCAAGTGTGAGGAGTGTCGGCTTGGGCGCGTCGGTGCTTGGACTGAGGAACGCAGGAGCGAAGCGACGGAGTGACGAGGGAAAGCACCGACTCAGAGGCGCCCAAGCCCGCGACGCCGCAGGCGGCGCAAAGGGACAGGGTTCGGGTGCGCCGGCGCTTGGACTGAGGAGTGAGGGAGCGCAGCGGACGAACGACGAGGGAAAGCGTCGGCTCGAAGCACCCGAACCCGCGCCGCCGAAGGCGGCGCAAAAGGTTACGCAGCGAGTGTCAGGCCCAGTGCCGTCAGGTTCGTCCTTGCCCAGTCGAGTTCCTCGGCGATCATGTTGACCAGGGCGCCGGGGCCCTTGGCGCGCAGCGGTACGGCCAGACCGTGGGTTTCGACCTCGATGTGGGCCGTGCCGTTCACCGCGCCGGAGAGCATCGCGGTGAGGGTGTCCTCAAGCACGGAACGGGTGCTGGGGAGCTCCTGGCAGGCGTCGCCGAAGTGGTTGTGGACGTGGCCGAGCTTGACGACGGGGGCACCAGCGGCGGCCAGGCCGCGCAGGGCGTCCTCCGGCTGCTCCGCACCGCCCGCGAGGTGGCAGGCGTCGAGGCAGACGCCGAGATGCTCGGAGTCGATGCCGCAGACGCGTTCGAGGGCCTGCTTGGTGGTCTCCAGCACACAGCCGGGCCAAGGCTCGAAGCCGACCCTGACCGTCTTGCCGGTGACGCTGTAGAGGCCGCGCAGTTCGCGGGAGAGTCGTTCGAGGCGGCGGGCCGCGATGGCGTGCAGGTCGGCGGGCCAGTCACGGCGCCAGCCGATGGGGATGGTGGAGATGCTGCCGAACTGGACGTCGTCCGGGAGCAGGAAGGCCAGGATCTTGGCCAGGGACATCGTGTAGCGGTACCGCTCGGGCTTGGCCCAGTCGGGGCCGGGGCTCTCCTGGTTACGGCCGCCGGTGCCGTTGAGGCTGACGACCTCCAGACCGCGCTCCTCCAGGGAACGGCGCAGGCGGACCAGTTCGATCCGGTCGGCGATGAGGTGGTCGGCCACGCTCGGGGAGAGCCAGAGTCCGACGCCCATCCGCCCGACGCCGAGGCGCTTGCGCACCGGAACGGCGTACCTGGTCAGGTGGGCGATCAGGTTCTCCAGGTCCTCAGCGGGATGGACGCCCGCGTTGTAGGACAGGTGAACGAGAGTCCCGTCCTGGTGTCGCAAACGCATCCGATGCCTCCAAGCGTGTGGTGCTTTCGATCAGGTGGTCCTGGGACCCGCCTGGTGGGCCGAGCATCCCGCGCGGAGGCCGGTCACCGCGTCACCTCTGCAGGTGATTCGCCGGTACGCCGCGCGGCTGACCCCGGAAGGCGATCTCGCCGCGGAAAGCACGATGTGTGGCTCACTTGGTGAGCCTTGGCCAGGCTCACTCTACAGAGTGTAGTACTACCTTTGGTGGTAGGACACCTCCTTGTATAACAAATGAGCAGACCCCGCCGTGATGTCTCACGACGGGGTCTGCTTCAGTTCTCTGACCTGCCGGTCCTTCGGGGATGGAGCCCCGGGGACCGTTCGGCCTAGTGCTGGATCGGCTCCGCGATGGCGGCGGCCGAGTCCGGGACGCGGTCCGTGGGCGCGGCCTCGCCGACGAAGGTGAAGGTGGCGTTGTCACCCTCGCCCTCGACGCCGATCTTGACGATCTGGCCGGGCCGGAGCTCGCCGTACAGGATCTTCTCCGACAGCGTGTCCTCCAGCTCGCGCTGGATCGTACGGCGCAGCGGACGGGCACCCATCACCGGGTCGTAACCGCGGTCGGCCAGCAGCTGCTTGGCGTCGTCGGAGACTTCGAGACCCATGTCGCGGTCCTTCAGGCGCAGCGCCACCTGGGCGAGCATCAGATCGACGATCTTGATGATCTCCTTCGGCGTGAGCTGGTGGAAGACCACGATGTCGTCGACACGGTTGAGGAACTCGGGCCGGAAGTGCTGCTTGAGCTCCTCCTGCACCTTGGCCTTCATCCGGTCGTAGTTGGACTCGTTGTCGTTGGCCTTCGCGAACCCGACCCCGATGCCCTTGGAGATGTCACGGGTACCGAGGTTGGTCGTCATGATGATGACGGTGTTCTTGAAGTCGACCACCCGGCCCTGGGCGTCGGTCAGGCGACCGTCCTCCAGGATCTGCAGCAGCGAGTTGAAGATGTCCGGGTGCGCCTTCTCGATCTCGTCGAAGAGGACCACGGAGAACGGCTTGCGCCGCACCTTCTCGGTGAGCTGACCGCCCTCCTCGTATCCGACGTAGCCGGGAGGCGAACCGAACAGCCTGGAGACGGTGTGCTTCTCCATGAACTCGGACATGTCCAGCATGATCAGCGCGTCCTCGTCCCCGAAGAGGAACTCGGCGAGCGACTTGGACAGCTCCGTCTTACCGACACCGGAGGGACCGGCGAAGATGAACGAGCCGCCCGGGCGGCGCGGGTCCTTCAGACCGGCGCGGGTGCGGCGGATCGAGCGGGACAGACCCTTGATGGCGTCGTCCTGGCCGATGATCCGCTTGTGCAGCTCGTCCTCCATGCGGAGCAGTCGCTGGGACTCCTCCTCGGTGAGCTTGAAGACCGGGATGCCGGTGGCGGTGGCCAGGACCTCGGCGATGAGCTCCTCGGTGACCTCGGCCACGACGTCCATGTCGCCGGCCTTCCACTCCTTCTCGCGGCGTTCCCGCTTGAGCTGGAGCTGCTTCTCCTGGTCGCGCAGCGCCGCGGCCTTCTCGAAGTCCTGCGCGTCGATCGCGGACTCCTTGTCGCGCCGCACGTTGGCGATCTTCTCGTCGTACTCACGCAGGTCCGGCGGCGCGGTCATACGGCGGATGCGCATGCGCGAGCCGGCCTCGTCGATGAGGTCGATCGCCTTGTCCGGCAGGAACCGGTCGCTGATGTAGCGGTCGGCGAGCTGGGCGGCGGCGACCAGGGCACCGTCGGTGATGGAGACCCGGTGGTGGGCCTCGTAACGGTCGCGCAGGCCCTTGAGGATCTCGATCGTGTGGCTGAGGCTGGGCTCGGCCACCTGGATCGGCTGGAAGCGGCGCTCAAGCGCGGCGTCCTTCTCCAGGTGCTTGCGGTACTCGTCGAGCGTGGTCGCGCCGATGGTCTGCAGCTCACCACGGGCCAGCATCGGCTTGAGGATGCTGGCGGCGTCGATCGCGCCCTCGGCGGCGCCCGCGCCGACGAGCGTGTGCAGCTCGTCGATGAACAGGATGATGTCGCCGCGGGTGCGGATCTCCTTGAGCACCTTCTTCAGGCGCTCCTCGAAGTCACCGCGGTAGCGCGAGCCCGCGACCAGGGCGCCCAGGTCGAGGGTGTAGAGCTGCTTGTCCTTGAGCGTCTCCGGAACCTCGCCCTTGACGATCTTCTGCGACAGGCCCTCGACGACGGCGGTCTTGCCGACGCCGGGCTCGCCGACCAGGACGGGGTTATTCTTGGTCCTGCGGGACAGGACCTGCATGACCCGCTCGATCTCCTTGTCCCGGCCGATGACCGGGTCGAGCTTGCCCTCGCGGGCGGCCTGGGTCAGGTTGCGGCCGAACTGGTCCAGCACAAGGGAGGTCGACGGCGCCGTCTCCTGCGGACCGCCCGAGGCGGCCGGCTCCTTGCCCTGGTAACCGTGGAGCAACTGGATGACCTGCTGCCTGACGCGGTTGAGATCCGCGCCCAGCTTCACCAGCACCTGTGCGGCGACACCCTCGCCCTCACGGATGAGGCCGAGCAGGATGTGCTCGGTGCCGATGTAGTTGTGTCCCAGTTGCAAGGCCTCACGGAGCGACAGCTCAAGGACCTTCTTCGCACGCGGGGTGAAGGGAATGTGCCCCGACGGCGCAGACTGCCCCTGGCCGATGATCTCCTCGACCTGCTGACGCACACCTTCAAGACTGATGCCGAGGCTCTCCAGAGCCTTGGCGGCAACGCCTTCACCTTCATGGATCAAGCCAAGAAGAATGTGCTCCGTACCGATGTAGTTGTGGTTGAGCATCCGGGCCTCTTCTTGGGCCAGGACGACAACCCGCCGTGCGCGGTCGGTGAACCTCTCGAACATCTCGTCGCTCCTCACAGAGCGGTCAGGCAGGTCCGGGATATCCGGGCCCTGTCATCCCGCATGGTAGCCCCGACCCGGCGACCGCTCTACGCAGAAGACGTTCCCCGAGAGCAGGGCGTTCACCCTCCATCCAACTACTTGCGGGGGGTGCGATGTTCCCGATACGCCGCAAGCGAACGACGTTTATCGGCCGCTCAAACGCGTCATGCGGTCATGGCCGCCACCGGACCCCACCGTGGCCGCCATAACCGCATGATTCAACGATCTAGTGAGCCGCTTCGTACTGCTCGACGATCTTGGAGGCGATTCGACCGCGCTCGCTGACGTTGAGGCCGTGGGACTTGGCCCACGCCCGGATGTCGGCGCTCTTCTCCCTCGTGAGTGCCCGGGTACCACCCGCACGACGACGGCGAGGAGCCAGAGCACCGGAACGACGGGCGCTCTGCACGAAAGGCGACAGGGAGTCGCGGAGCTTCTTCGCGTTTACGTCGCTGAGGTCAATCTCATAGCTGGTGCCGTCAATCGCGAAGGCGACGGTCTCATTGGCCTCGCCCCCATCGAGGTCGTCGATGAGTATCTCCTGGATCTGCTTGGCCATCTACGCAATCCTTTCGCGGAGTATTGTTTCATTCGCTAGCTAAACATATACCCGCAATCGGAGAGCGGCAATTCCAGGAGCCCGGCGATTCTCGTCGCCCCGCGAGCCCGGGGAGTGATCAACCGTTCTGCGACTCGACCTGATCCCGTCGTTTTGCCGGGCGACGGCCGACGGCTTCACTCCGAAGAAGCTTGACAACTCCGTAGATGAAGGCCCCGCCGACGACCACCGGGGGTATCAACGCGGACAATACCTCGTTCATTCGTCCTCGCTCCGCACCGTGGGTAACTTTCGGAGACCATGGAAATTTTGCCTGCGACAACCCGGGCCACGCTGGGAGGACGCGCTCGATCGGTCCGGTTCCGTCCACGGATGACCATAGCGTCACCTGCGGTCGGTGGGTGTCACTGGGGCAGACAGACCTGCCGCTCACTACCTTAATGCTTCTCTCCAGCCGTCTTACCGGTTGCGCTCCGTAAAGCCGGAGGGAAAAACCGGCAGGGCGATCTTGTGATGATCACTCCACCGGAAAACCATTGCGGTCCCGGCTCGGCGACTGCGGAGCCGTACGGCCTCCTGCTCACGTAGCCCCTGGTGAGGGGTCTGGAAGGGAAGATCAAACGGGCCGTCCACGAAGCCGGAGATCACCTCGGGCGGGTTCACCGCCGACAATGCCCCCGGTGCGAAGAACACCCGTATGGATAGTTGCCCTCTTCATGTTGCGGGGGGCCGTGGTGCGACTCCGCCGACAGAAGAAGACGGATCTTCCTTGTTTTCTTACCAAGAGTACGTCCTTGTCTGGCATCTAGGACATAGTCGTAGACCTTATAACCACCAAACAGGAGCGGACTCCGTAACAACCATGTGACACCAGGACGCCTCCTGAGCCATCGCTAAGAAGCCTCGGGAAGGGGAAGTCGGGTGGCGGGACAATCCCTTGGGGGACGCGAAGTCGGCGCCGCCCGGGAGGATGCCCTCCCCCGGCCGCGATCCATTCGGCCGTCTGTCCGCGAACTCCCCGCGGCACGCGTTCTCCCTTTGGGGCCCCATAAGACCGTGTGGACGGCTGTCCAAAGGCCGCACCGCGTAGTTGTTCATCCCGCGGCCCTTGGGGGTGGGGGCGCCGTGACGTCCGTGGCGCACGGCGTTTGTCGGCGAGGGAGGGGGGTGGACGGCCATAACGCTCCTCGTGCCGCCTCGAATGGGTTTGCGCTTCCATCGCGTCCTGAGGGGCCCTCGTTACCGGGCACGCCCTCCGGCGTGTTTCCCGTCACACGCGAACGCGCACACGAAACCCGGCGCACCGGGACGCGGACACGAAAAGGGACCGGCGGTTCAACCCGCCGGTCCCTTTTCCCGCGACTACTTGGTCTTGACGACCACCGTCGCGGCGACCTTGTCGTGCAGGCACTGCTTCAGGGGCTTGTCCCACAGCTGCCAGAGCACGTTCACCAGAGTGAAGATGTTGAGCACGAATCCGACCAGCGGAATGCCGCTCAGCGCGTAGGGGCCGTAGGAGACACCCGCCCGCTTGATGGCGACATCGGGGGAGAGACCGCCCTGCAGAGCGCCTCCCACCCGGACGACCTTGATACCCATGACCATCTTGCCGACGGTCTGACCGTTCTGCCGCAACATCAGGAACTCATAGGCGACATAGATCAGACCGGCGATGATGGTGGTCAGGAAAGTCGACAGGGCGTACCCCGAGGGCTGGGTGATCACACCGCTCTCAAGGTCGAAACCGCCGTTGGTGATAAGGATCGCCGCGAGCACAAGGCTGAGGATCACCGTGGGGATCGCCAGAATGATGCCGTCGATCATCCTCGCCACCAGACGCTGCCACCATTCGGCCAGCGGAGCCGGCGCACCGGGGGGCGTGACCCCCTGGGGGCCGTACCCCTGGCCGTACATGGACGCCTGGGCGCCGTAACCGGGTTGCTGGCCGTAGCCCTGCTGACCGTAGTCGGGCTGCCCGTAGGAGGGCTGCTGACCGTAGGACGGCTGGGCCGCCTGCTGGCCGTAGTCCTGGCCGTAGGAGGGCTGGGCGGCCTGCTGACCGTAACCCTGCTGCTGACCGTAGTCCTGACCATAGCCGGGCTGGGCGGCCTGCTGGCCGTAGCCCTGCTGCTGGCCGT
>NZ_JBHSBC010000010.1:0-35124 GCF_042650425.1 Streptosporangium jomthongense
ATCGCCTACGACCACTAGCCGGACATAGGACTTACTCGTCTAGATCCGACGCCGTTCGGTCAGAGCCGGGGCGGCGGTTTCAAGGACCGGCGGGGATCCGGAAAGCCACAAGGCCGGACTCCGTCTTCGCGGCTCGATCACGTGGCTGAAGCTCCTCACCACAACCACATGATCCGAACCCCGAACGGCTCAGGGGGACAGGGACGCGGTGACGGCCATCGTGGTGTAGGTCATGGTGAAACCGCCTCCGATGGCGTCGATGGCGGCTCCGACGTCCTGAAGGATCTCGGCCAGCCTGTCCGGGGGGAGCCGGGTGAGCACGCCGGTGGTGGGGAGCAGGTCGAGCCAGTCGGCACGGCTGTAGTGGTGCTCCCAGTCGAACCGCAGCTGTTCCGGCTCGCCGAACACGGCCGCCTTCCTGATGCCGTCGGCGAACGTCGTGAACATCGTCCGGTAGACGTCCCTGGCCGGTTTCGGTGACGCGGCGCCGAGCGGCGAGTCGGGCACGGCCTTCCCGAAGGCCGTGGCGAACGCCTCGGCGACAGGGGGTGGCGCGTCGTAGGCGTGGGCGAACACCGCGAGCAGGCCACCGGGACGCAGCACCCGCGCCGCCTTGGCCGCGCCCACGGCCGGGTCGACCCAGTGCCAGGACTGCCCCGCGACGACCGCGTCGAAGGTACGGCCCGCCGCGTCCCAGTCCTCGAAGGTCGCGACCTCGACCTCGACCCCGGTACGGCGGGCGAACTCGGCCATTCGCACGTCCGGCTCGACCCCCAGCACCTCGCACCCGGCCTCCAGGAACTGACGGGCCTCGATGCCGGTGCCGCAGCCGACGTCGAGGATGTGGGGGCCGGGGCTGTCGGCGATGATCCGCCGCACCAGGGCGTCAGGGTAGGCGGGCCGGGCACGGTCGTAGCGTTCGGCGTCGACGCCGAACGACTCGGCCATCTGCCTGGCCTTATGGGCTTCGTTCCGCTGGGGCTCCGGTTGCTCTCGCATTAGAGTGGGCATGCGCCCACCATAGTGGGCGCATGCCCACTCGACAATCGGGTTACGGTTCGCGGTAAGCGAAGAAGGGTTCGAGGAGAAGGAGGGGCCGGAGATGCCGACCGGGGTGGCCCTTCGGGACGTACGGCAGCAGCTGTTCGACGCCGCCGAGCGGGTCCTGCTCCAGGACGGCGCGAACGGCCTGACCAGCCGGGCCGTCACGACGGAGGCGGGTGTCGCCAAGGGGGTCCTGCACCGGCACTTCGAGGACTTCGACGCCTTCCTCGCCGACCTCGTCCGGGACCGCGTCACCCGGCTTGAGGGTCAGGCCGCGACCCTGCGCGACTCGGCCGGGACCGGAGACGTCGCGGGCAACCTGACCGGGGCGTTGGTCGACCTGTTCGACCCGGTCGCCGTGGGGATCGTCGGGCTCGTCATCTTCCGCGACGAACTACGCGCCCGGCTGCGTCAGGACCGACCGGCTCCCGGCATCCCGGTCCTGACGGACGCCGCGACCATGGTCGCCGGCTACCTCGGGGAGGAGCGCGAGATGGGCCGCATCGCGGTGGACGCCGACGCGGACGCGCTCGCGCTCTCCCTGGTCGGCGCCGGGCACCTGCTGTTCGCCGACCGGGGGAGAACAGCCCCGGGACCCGAGGAGGTCGGCAGGGTCGTGAACGCCGTCCTCGCCGACGTCATACAGAGACGCCTGCTGTGAACGGGGCTATCGCCTTTCTTGAGGACCCCCGTTGTCAGGCTCCTTTCGGTGAGTGAGCGACCGCTCGACGGCGGCATGAAGCTGTCGCCCGCCGAGATCGAGGCCCTCGATGCCAGGTGGGCGTCCTGTTGGACGCCTGGTGAGGTGGCGCGGCGGCTGGTCGGGGTCTCCGCGACCTGGTGTGTGGCTGCGGGCTGGGCGCTGGACCTGTTCCGTGGTATGCGGACACGTGAGCACGGGGACGTCGAGATCGCGGTTCCCGCCGCCGACTTTCCCGAGGTCCGTGCCCGCTTTCCCGGGTACGCCCTTGACGCGGTCAGCAGCGGCACCCTCTGGGAGAACGCCACGGCGGACGTCCTGGCCGCCACACATCAGACCTGGCTTCGTGAGCCGTTCACCGGCGACTATCTGCTCGACGTCTTCCGGGAACCACATGACGGGAACACCTGGATCTGCCGCCACGACGAGACGGTCCGGCTTCCCTACGAGGACATCATCGACCACAGTCCGGACGGGATTCCGTACCTGGTGCCCGAACTGGTGCTGCTGTTCAAGGCCAAGCACGCTCGCCCCAAGGACCACCGAGACTTCCACGGCACCGTCCCGCACATGACCCCGGCCCGACGCCGGAGGCTGGGCGAACTCCTCGCCCACACCTACCCGGGACACCCCTGGCTCGCGGGTCTGTAACCCGCCTCACGCGGCTTCAACCGTGGCCCGCGAGGTGGGGGTCAGAAGTCGAATTCGCCGTTTTTGGCGCCGTGGATGAAGGCGTGCCAGACGGTGGCGCGTACGACGTAGGGGGGCTGGTCGGGGGTTTCGGTGTCGCGGATGGCGACGCGGCTTTCGGAGAGGGGGGCGACCTCAAGGCAGTTGCCGCCGTTCTCGCCGCTCTTGGTGGCCTTGCGCCATTGGGCGTTTCTCAGCTCTTCGCTCAGGTTCATTCTCAGGAACCTCCTCTGACTTCGGATCGGCTCGCTGCTGAGGCGTCCGGTGCTGCGGGCGTTCGTCGAGCTTCTTCATCCTGAATCCGCAGCTCAGAACGGTCAACAGGTCGTGGAGAACGCGCGATTCGGCACCGGGCGGACCGCCGGGCGTTTCAGCTCGGTCCGGGCAGTCCTGCGCCGACCACCTTGGGGCACCTGGTGCGGAGGGTGAGAAAAGGCTCGTTGTTTGGTGAGTGAATGGGTTTCCGGTGGGGGCGCCGTCCGGGGGTGGGCGGTGCCCCCTTTTTGTTCGCTGTACGGCTCGCGGTTGTTTCGGGATGCCCTGTGGATGATGGGAACCGAGGTCCGCGAGGTGGGGGTTAGAAGTCGAATTCGCCGTTTTTGGCGCCGTGGATGAAGGCGTCCCAGACGGCGGCGCGTACGACGTAGGGGGCCTGGTCGGGGGCTTCGGTGTCGCGGATGGCGACGCGGCCCCCGGAGAGGGGGGCGACCTCAAGGCAGTTGCCGCCATTGGCTCCGCTCTTGGTCGCCTTCCGCCAGGAAGCTCTGGCTAGTTCTTCGCTCAGGTCCATCTTTTGAGCATCTCCTTCATTATGCTGATCGATCCCCGCTGAGACTCTGCCTCGGATCGTAGTGATGAGTAGTTGGCGGAGATTTCTCGGACGATTTCCGGGGCGTCGGTGATTCGAGCCATCCCGGGCGATTCTAGGTACACCTTGTCCGCCTCCCCGGGGATCTGGGCGATGACGAACCCGCCCAAGAGTCCGTACGTGGAGCCCTGGGCTACGGGGACAATCTGTACCCGGATGCGAGGAGACTTTACCGCCTCTAGCAGGCGCTCTACCTGACGGCGCATGACGTCCTTGCCGCCGATAGGGCGCATCAGGACGGTCTCGTCCATTACTACCCACAGCAAGGGGGCATTCGAGGTTTGCAGGATGGACTGTCTGCCCATCCTGAGCTTCGTCAGCTCCTCTACCTGCTCTTCATTGGTCATGACGTTGCCGCTGATTACCGCATGGGCATACTCGGCGGTCTGAAGTAGGCCGGGTACGACGAGGGGCTCCCAGGACTGGATCGAGGCGGCAAGAGCCTCGACCTCCATCCAGGAGCGGAACCAGGTGGGGGCTCCACGTACTTCGGCGACGACCTCTTTGAACATGTCAATCAGTGCGCCCTTCGTCCCCAACACCTGGTCGCACTGCTGGATGAACATCTCGGACGGGCGGCGGCCTGCGCGCTCCACCTGACCAACCTGGCTGTGGCTGTAGGAGACGCGGTCGGCGAGCTGTTCCTGGGTGAAGCCTGAGGCCTCTCGGTAGCGGCGGAGTGCCAGGCCGAGGGCGGCGAGCGGGGTCTTCGGGTTGGGGTCGAGCTTCTTCGGGGCAGGCACGGACCCTCCTGATACCGAGGTGCTACAGATACGACATACAGATTCCGTGCAACCGTCTAATAGGTGTGCGCGGAATTCCCATTCAGAAGGTAACCGGTTGACGGCAATCTGGGAACCGCCCAAGGAAATACAAGGGCACAGTCAAGGACCCCGTCGTACGGCTCAGCAGATATTTGCGTCATAGCCGGGCGGTCTGGAGAAGGTGGGTGATTCCTATGGCAAACGGACAATGCTGGCGGGAAAAGACCCTGGGGGATTTCGTGCTGGAAAGGGACCCGGCGTCGGTTCCGGCTGCCAGGGAAAGGGCTCTGAAGATTATCGGGGAGGACTGTTCCGTACGGGACGACGTTCTTCTTGTGGTCTCCGAGCTGGTGACCAACGCGATCCGGCACCCGGAGCTGACCGGGCAGGTCCACGTCACCCTGACGACGGGCATGGGGCTGCTCATCGTGGAGGTTCGCGACCCCGGCACCTGGTACGAGGCGCCCAGGGTCGTGCCACCGTACGACCCGCTCGCCGTCGGGGGCAGGGGGTTGCTCCTGGTCGCGCTGCTGTGCGGGGGACGGTGGGGGACCTACGTCATCGGAGGTGGTGAGCGAATCGTGTGGGCCGCCGTACCCGTGACGGCGTGGGCCCCGCGCGCGCAGGAGGTGATCGCCGCCCGCAGGCGGCTGGTGGCCTGAGACCGGCCACCTCTCAGAACGACCCCGCTGGGGGTGCCTGCGGGCCGGGCCGGGCCCGCCTGGCTCCGCGTCGCGGAGCCCCTCCCACCGGGGTCCCATCCCTCTCCGGAAAACCAGAAGCCGGAGAAACCAGAAGAGCCAGAAGAGCCGGAGAAACCGGAGGGTCCATGTCCTCGAAGACCAAGAGCCTGATCGAGTTCGCCGCCGCCGTCGTGTTCGTCGTCGGGCTGCCGGCCTTTTCCATCTGGGCCGTTTCTGAGCCGGCCGCGATTTCCGTGCCGCTCCTTTTTCTCCTGGCGGTGCTGAGCGTTTCCGCGCTCATCGCGGTCCTCAAGCCGCCGAGTCGCGGGCGGCGCTGGTAAGAACTCCCCGGTAGGGCCTCTGGCCGACCTTCCCCCGGGGTCACGGTCCATTCCGCGAACCGTGGCGCCCTATCGGGGCAAAAACACAGCAGCCCTCTCCGACGGCATCCGGAGGGGGCTGCTGTGTTTCGTCATTCTCGGTGAAACCGGTTTCCCCCGATCACACCGAGCACCCGGTCACGCGGGTACGGCGGGGCGGTAGACGCACACCTGCGCTCCCGTGGTTGCGGTGACCAGGGAGACCAGGTCGAAGGCGCGCAGCGCGCCGTCGCCGGGGAAGATCGTCTTGCCGCCGCCGAGGATCACCGGCATGACGACGAGTCTGAGCTCGTCGACCAGGCCCTCACCGATGAGGGTGCGCGCCAGAGTGGGGCTGCCCATGACGAGCAGGTCGCCCCCGTCCTGCTCACGCAGCTTCCGGATGTGGGCCACGGCCTCCTCGCCGGGCAGGAGGCTGGTGTTCTCCCAGGTCAGCTCGTCGTCGCGGAGGGTGCGCGAGACCACGTACTTCTGGATGGAGTTCATCCGGTCGGAGAACGGGTCGCCGCCGCGCTCCGGCCAGGCCGCGGCCATCGTCTGCCAGGTGCGACGCCCGAACAGCAACGCCTGTGCCGCGGACAGCCCTTCGTCGAAGAAGCCGCCGACGACCTTGGGGTCGAAGAACGGGTGTGACCAGCCGCCGTGGGTGAAGCCGCCGTCGGTGTCTTCCTCGGGGCCGCCCGGTGCCTGCACGACGCCGTCCAGGCTCATGAACTCGCTGATCACGATGCGCATGGGTCTCGCTCCTTCGATGTGCTCTCGTCCCGCCACAGGCTATTGCCGACGATTTGGACTGTCAAGACAACTCAATTTGTCGGTAGAAAGTGGCCATCGCAATCTAGGTTGTATTCCTAACTAGGTTGCTCTACCGTTTAGGTAGCGAAGCACTTAGCGGAGGTTTCCCCATGTCGTTCACCCCTCTGGCCTTTGGGCTGTCGGCCGTACTGGTCGTCTATCTGGCCGTCGTCAGCCCTCTGACGGGCAAGCACACCTACGACCGGCTGGGCCGTACCCGTGACGAGGACCCCGGCGTCTACCGCAGGATGCTCACGATCTGGAGCGCCGAACTGTGGGCGGTGGCCGCCGTGGCGCTGGTGATCGTCGCGATCGAGCCGAACCTCGACCTGGCGGACATCGGCCTGGTGATCAACAGGCCGCCGGACACCACCCTGGGGATGGTCGTCGGTGCCGTGTTCACCATGACGGTCGTCTCGATCGCCCGCAGGTTGGCGGCGGCCAGGGGGGTCAAGACGTCCAAGGCGGCTCAGGCCGCCCTCCAGCAGAAGGCCGTCAGCCACCTGCTGCCGCGTACGAGGACCGAGCGCTGGTACGCCGCGGGACTCTCGGTGACCGCGGGCATCACCGAGGAGATCGTCTTCCGGGGGCTGCTCATCGCCGTCGGCACGGAGGCCTTCGGCCTCAGCCGGGAGGTCGCGGCGGGGCTCGCGCTCGCGGTGTTCGTCGCGGGCCACCTCTACCAGGGCTGGCGCGGCATGGTCCCGGTCGCCGTGGCCGGCCTCAGCCTGACCTTCCTCTACTTCAGGACCGGCGACCTGCTCCTGCCGATCCTGGTCCACGCGATGATCGACCTGTTCGCTCTCACGTTCTCCAGGCGGCAGCGGACCGAGCTGGTCAGGGAAGCGGCATAGGTAGGATCGCGACCGTGACGAGCGACCGACGTGCGAGCTGGCTCAAGGGCGTTCTCGACCTGCTGGTCCTGGCCAGCCTGACGTCCGGGGAGAACTACGGCTACGAGATCGCCAAGGACCTGGCCGAGTCGGGCCTGGGCCAGATCAAGGGCGGCACCCTCTACCCGGTGCTCAACCGGCTTGAGGAGGCGGGGCTGGTCACCGCCGAGTTCCGGGTCACCGAGCGCGGGCCGGGACGCCGCTACTACCGGCTCACCGACCAGGGCAGGCGGACGCTCGCCGAGCAGAGCGGTCTCTGGCTGAGTTTCGACGAGTCCGTGCGCGCCGTACTCGGCAGGGGCGGTGCGGAGGAGGTGTCACGATGAACGGTTACTTCGAGCGGCTCACCGCCGCGATGACCGAGGCGGGCATGCCCGCGGACCGGGTCGAGGCGACCGTCGCCGACCTGCGGGCCTACCTCGCCGAGAGCGGTGGCGACCCCGAGGAGGAGTTCGGCCCGGCGGACGAGCTGGCCGCCGAACTGACCGGCGCCTCGGCCCCGCCCGTCGAGGGCGCCCAGACCTGGCGCTGGACCGCCGACCTGTTCCACGACGTCAAGATGCTCAACGAGTACGGCGCGCAGGGCTGGGAGGTCGAGAAGGTCGACGTCAAGGGCATGTTCGTCAGTGTCCGCGACCCCGAGAACTCCCAGCAGTGGGAGTACCGCAGGGAGACGCGCCGCCCCGGCCTCGTCGAGTCGCTCGCCCCCGACGGCTGGGAGCCGTGCGGGACGTGGGTGTGGTTCGAGTACTTCAAGCGTCCCAGGGCCGCCAGTCTGGGACCGGCCGCCGAGCTGAGCGCCCCGCCACGGGGGCCGGGGCGGGGCTTCTTCCTCAGCCCGAGGTTCTACGCCCTGGTCGGCGTCCTCCTGGTGGCCGAGGTCGTGTTCACGGTGCTCGTGCTGGTCGTCGGAAAGGATGAGATAGGGGAGTTCGACGGCCTCGACACCCTGTTCGGCCTGTTCACCGGCGCGACCCTGGGGGTGGTCGCCGTGGTGGCGGTGCTGTGGCTGTTCAGCAGGTCGCGCGGCGGGGGCCGCGACGAGCGCGACGGCGACGGCGGGAGTCGGCGGGCACCGTAGGAGGGGTCACGCGGCGGGGGCCGGGACCACTGCGCGGACCAGGCGGCAGTTCTCCGGGGGCAGCAGCCTCTCGTTGCTCAGCCAGCTCTCCGGATCGGCGACCTCCCGCTGGCCGACGTGCTCGGCGACCGTCAGGCTGTGCTCCGCGAGCGTGGCGGACAACTTCTCGGGGGTGAAGAAGCTCAGCCAGGGCTCGCCGCGTTCCGCCGCCGCGGCCATGGCCGTCTGGCCGAAGGCGGTCGCGGTCTCGTCGCACAGGGCGGGTGGCAGGGCGTACTCCATGACCAGTTCGCTGCCGGGAGCCAGCCGGCCGACCGCCGTGAGCGTGGTGCCGACGGCCTGGGCGGTGAGGTACATGCTGACGCCGAGCCAGCTGACCAGGGCGGGTGCCGCCGGGTCGAACCCCTGGGCGACGAGCCGCTCGACGAGGTCGTCGGCCTCGAAGTCGGTCTCCACGAAGACCGGTCCGTCCTGCGGGGCGAGGCCCGCCGCCGCGAGCAGGCCGCGCTTCCAGCGCTGGGTGGCGGGGTGGTCGACCTCGAAGACCGTCACCTCGCGGGCCAGCGGTGAACGGTTGGCGAAGGTGTCCAGCCCCGCGCCGAGGATCACGTACTGCCTCATCCCGAGCCCGGCCAGTTCCGCCAGCCGAAGCTCGGTGTACCGACTACGGGTGGTGACCTGCGCGCGGACACCGGACAGGATGAGGTGCTCTCCGTAGGCGCGGTGGTAGCCGATCAGCTCCTCGGCCCGGTCGCCCAGCAGAGCCTCGGCGAGGGTGTCCTCGAAAATGAAGGGTGCTCGGTCGACCACCAGATGGGCGGCGCGGGCCGCCGCCGCCATGAGCGCGGTCTGGCTGTGCTCGTCGTTCATCGGCTGTTTCCTTTCGCGGTTTCCAAGCCGTTGAACGACGATGCTAGGCGCGTGTCCGGGTGATTGTTTCCATCATATCAGTTGAAAATTAATTTAATGTAACGGCCGGATGATGATACGGGATCACTGTTTTTTATTCGCCGGTCGGTGCCCAGGGGGAGGGTGTCCGTCCGTGCACCGGGCGTGCCGCCCTCGCCGGGGCCCCCGCGCACGAAAAACGGGGCCGCCCGGTTGGGCGGCCCCGCGGGGGGCTTGCCGTACGGCTGTGACCTCTAGGTGTTCTTCGAGGTCACAGCCATGTTGTCAAGGCTTAGAGGAAGTAGTAGACGTCGACCTTACCGTCGGAGCGGTTGGCGAAGACGGCTTCGCCGGCATGCTGAGCCGGAGCCCTGTTGACGAACGCGACCGCCGCCGCAGGGTTCGCCTGGACGATGTGCCGCCAGATCTTCGGAGCCGCTGCGAGAGCTTCCTTGCTGGCGACCTCGGAGTCACTCATTTTGTTCTGCCTTTCTGCCGATAGGCGGTCGTGGAGAGGTGGTGCAGCTCATGTATCGCACGACAGGAAAGGCGGTGTGTATGACCCCAGGGTATGTATTGCATTTCTTTTCGGCCGGTTCACTGATTGCCAGAAAGGGCAAATTCTTTTATGTGCGTCTTTGTGTGGAAATGGCGTGCCGGTCATTTGTTGCCATTGGCGGTATATGCGACCTCGGTGGGGTGTGACATGGCATTGATATGGAGACAGAAGAATGGCTACCAAGAGTAATCGATTATTAACCCTGGGTCGTGAAATGGCTCGCGGACCGAAAGCCCCGGGGCAACGGCCCCGGGGCGGGGATCTCAGTCCTCGTGGACCGTGATCGTCGAGGTCGGGCAGACGGCGGCGGCCTCACGGACCGCCCTGTGCAGCTCCTCGGCGGGCGCGGGTTCGAGCAGCACGACGATGCCGTCCTCCTCGCGCTGGTCGAAGACCTCGGGCACGGTCAACACGCACTGTCCGGCGCCGCAGCACCTCGTCTGGTCAACGCTCACTCTCAAACTCATGCCGGCTCCTCCTTCGCCGTCACGGACGTCGACGCCATGGGCGTCGCGTAACAAATGCCGCCACGGTCCTCACCACCGGACCGGCAGCTCGCTCAGCCCGCCGACGGCCAGTCCCTCGACCCGCCGCAGTTCCTCCTGGGGTACGGCCAGCTCCAGGGTGGGCAGCTTGCGCAGCAGTACCTCAAGGACCACCTGGAGTTCGGTACGGGCCAGGGCCTGACCGAGGCAGGAGTGGATCCCGGAGCCGAAGGCCAGGTGCGGGTTGGGGGAGCGGGTCATGTCCATCTCGGCCGCCGCGTCGAAGACGCCCTCGTCCCGGTTGGCCGAGGCCATGCTGCAGATCACGGTGGTGCCCCGAGGCAGGGTCGTGCCGCTGACCTCGATCTCCTCGCGCAGGTAACGCGGCAGGCCGATGCCCGCGTTGGCGTCGAGGCGCAGCGCCTCCTCGACCGCGGTGCGCACCAGCGAGGGGTCGGCCAGCAGCCGCTCCCACCGGCTCCGGTCGCTCAGCAGCATGGCGACCATCTTGCCGATCATGTTGGCGGTGGTCTCGTGCCCGGCGACCAGCAGTCCCATGCCGGTGACCACGATCTGGAGGTCGGACAGGCCGCCCTCCTCGGGAGGGCCGACCGCGATCAGCTCGCTGAGCAGGTCGTCGCCCGGCTCGGCGCGCTTGGCGGTGACGTGCTCCGACATGTACTGGAAGAACTCAAGCTGGGAGGCCTCGGTCTCCGCCTTGGTGTAGCGGGTGAGGTTGAGCAGCGCGTCCGACCAGTGGGAGAAGCGGTCCCGGTCCTCGGCGGGCACGCCGAGCATGTCGCAGATCACGTAGACCGGCAGCGGGAAGCCCAGGGCGGCCCGCAGGTCGCCGGGGGCGCCGCCGGCGACCATGTCGTCGACGAGTCGCTCGGCGATCTCGGTCATCTTGGGCCGCAGCGCGATCATCCGTTTGGCGGTGAACCACTTGGCGACCAGGCGGCGCCAGTGCTGGTGGCCCTCGCCCGTGTCGGGGACGATCTTCGTCATCTCCCCGCTGAACACCCCGTCGCCCTCCGCCGAGAGCCGGGCCGCGTCGGGCGCGTCGAGTCGTCGGGTGAAGCGGGGGTCGGCCAGCACCCGCTTGACGTCGTCGTACTTGGTGAGCAGTGTGGCCTGGTCGCCACTGGGCAGCCTCACATGGGCCACGGGACACTGCTCACGCAACCGCTCCCACTCGGCGGGCGGCTCAAGCGCCGTCTCACCGGGGAACGGGTAGTTCAGAAGCTGCTCGTCGGTAGTCACGCGGGCCTCTCCTCCGAACGGAACGGTCGATGGGGGCGCTCGCCTCGGGCGACGATGCCCGATCTTCCTCCCGTACGCCCCCTGTCATCGAACTTAACCTACATATGGAGGAAAACCTACATGTGTAGGTAGAAGGTAGATTTATCCCGTGACCACGAACAGAGACGGCAGAGCTCCCCTGGGTGATCGGCGGGTGCGCCGTACGCAGAAGGCGTTGCAGGGCGCGCTGATCGAGCTCGTCGAGGAGCGGGACCTGTCCCGCCTCAGCGTCGCCGACGTCGCGGGACGGGCGGGGGTGAGCCGTTCCACCTTCTACGACCACTACCGGGACGTCCACGAGCTGGCCGAGGCCGCCTGTACCGTGATGATCGACGAGCTGATCGGGGCCGTGCCCGGTCCCGGCGCGGTCTCGGAGGACCCGGCGCGGGACGCCCCCCAGAAGCTGCTGGCCTTCTTCACCACGCTGGCCGAGCACGCCGGGCTCTACCGCGCCCTGCTCGGGCCGAGCGGGAGCGCGCGGGTGATCGACCACATCCGCCGCCGTGCCACCGCGGCGGGATACGCCGGGGCACGTCAGGCCAGGGGCAAGGCCACAGTGGGAGCCACGGTGGAGGCCGCAGGGGAGGCCGTACGGCAGGGCGACGGAGACCCGCACGACGTGCCCGCGGCCTTCGCCGCCGGGGCGCTGGTCGGGGTGGCCGCGGACTGGCTGCAGCGCGGCTGCCCGCGCACGCCCGCCGAGATGGCCGACCTGACCTGGCCGCTGTTCACCGCCCTCTACCGCCGGGACTGAGCCCGTCAGGGCTGGGTGAGCAGCCGTGACCGGGTGCGGGCGGGAGCCGTACCGGGCAGGGTGTCCAGGACGTCGGCGAGGGAGACCCCGGCGAGACTGCTCCGCCACGCCTCGTGCGCCTCGGCCATCTTCCTGGCCAGCACGCAGGTGTCCTGGCACTGCTCGGGGGGCAGCGCCCCGCGCCCCTGCATGCGGATCTCCCGGCACTCGTACGGCGAGGCCGCTCCGCCGACCGCCTCGACGATCTGCAGGAGCGTCACCTCGGAGGCGGGCCGCGCGAGCCTGAACCCCCCTCTCGGACCCGTCGTCGCGGCCAGCACCCCCGCCTTGACGAGCAGCTGCAACTGCTTGGCGAGATAGGGCGCGGGCAGGTCGTAGTACTGAGCGAGCTGAGCCGCCGACGCGATCTCCCCCGGGAGGAGCTGCGCCAGTGACGCGGCGCAGTGCAGGACCCATTCGGTGCTCACGGGCAACTTCATGCCATGAGTCTATCTAAGACATTGCGGATCTTTTTAGTCCGAGATACCGTGCAAGTGACACCACGGGAGGAAAGGTCATCATGCGGATCGCAGTCGCCGGTGCCACCGGCAACATCGGAGCCCTCACCGTCGCCGCCCTCGAAGGCCAGGGGCACGAGGTCGTGCGCGTCAGCCGTTCACTCGGCGTCGACCTGACGACCGGAGAGGGGCTCGACACGGCCCTGACCGGGGTGGACGCCGTGGTCGACGTCACCAACGGGGGCGAAGGAGACCGGGCGGAGGCGATCGCCTACTTCGGCGCCACGACGCGCAACCTGCTGGCGGCCGAGGAACGGGCGGGCGTCCGGCACCACGTGCTGCTGTCGATCGTCGGCATCCACAAGATCGAGGGCAACGCCCACTACGCGGGCAAGCGGGAGCAGGAACGGCTCGTGTCCGAGGGGCCGGTGCCGTGGACGATCGTGCCCGCCACGCAGTTCCACGACTTCGCCGCCATGGTGGCGAGCTGGACGGAGCGGGACGGCGTCGCCACCGTCGCGCCGCTGCTGGTGCAGCCGATCGCGCCCGCCGACGTGGCCGCCGTCCTCGCCGAGGTCGTCACGGGTGAGCCCCAGGGCCGTCACCCCGACGTGGCCGGGCCGCACACGGAGGACCTGGTGGACATGGCCAGGCGCACCAACGAGGTGCTCGGCCGTAAGGTGCGGCTGGTGCCGACGTGGAAGGAGCTGTTCGGCGTCGAGATGGCCGGCGAGGTGCTGCTGCCCGGCGAGGGCGCCCGCATCGCGCCGACCACCTTCGAGGAGTGGCTTGAGCGTCTATCGGAGGATCACGGGAAGAGGTAGGCGATGTCGGCCCGGTCGTTGCCCGAGCCGAGGGCGTCCGCCTTGTACCACGCGCGGGAGCGGTTCAGGGTCGTCGCGTCGTCGTAGATCGCCCCGCCCGCGCGGTCGGACTGGTTGTTCTCCAGGGCGCTGGTGATGTCCTGCCAGCCGAAGTCGGCCAGCTGGTGGAGGCCGTACTCGTAGAAGGCGATCATGGCGCCGCCCTCGCGGTCCCACAGGGCGTGCTGGTACAGGCAGTAGTCGCCGTAGCCGCAGGCGATCCTGGCGTAGGCGGTGCGCGCGGTGGCCTTCACCGGGGTGGGGAAGGTCATGACGGCGCCCTTGTCGCTCCAGACGATCTGGTTGGCGCCCCTGCGCTGCCCGCCGTACCTGGCGATGTGCTTGTCGATCTTGCCGGTCAGGTCGGCGTCGTCGACCGAGGCGAAGTTCGTCTCCTCGGCCCGCGCGGCGGAGACGGAGGTGGTCGGGGAGGGGTCCGGTGTCGGGACGGCGGCACCGGCGGGCGCCTGGACCGTGACGGTGAGCGCGACCGCCGCGGCGGTGAGCGACAAGGCTCCTCTGGCCTTCATGTGTCCCCCTTTTGTCGGTGAGTTTTCCCCAGTGCGATTGTGCGCCGCGTCCAGGAGGAACCGACAGCTGGGAACGCGCCAAAAAGCACGGATTCCCTGCCACCGTCGCGCTCGTCGACGGCCTTCATTGTCAGGAGTGCTTTACCGGAGTCCTTGCAGGGTCGTCAGGGCGACGTTACAATCCGAATCTATTAGGAAAGTTTCCTAATGGAAAAAACGGTGAAGAGGTGTTCACCTGCCCCTTCACGCTTAACGGGTCGCTTCGGCGTCCGCGCTGAACGTGACCCTGTCCCGTTACACATGCCGGCCAGGCAGTGCCGACGTGAAATCTCGGTACGGCCCGCCCGGTGAAAGACGCACTCCGCCCACGGCCGTCCCCACTTTGCGGGACAGCGGCGGGCATGCCAGAACACCCCCCATCCTCTGGAAGTGTGACGTGAGATTTCGTGTCGTCATCCTCGCGCTCTTAGCCGCCGGCATGACGGGTCTGGGCGCCCCCGCGCTGGCCGACGCCGGCGCGGTACAGGCGAGTGTCCAGGCCGTCGCCGCGGCCTGGGCTCCCTACACCTCCTACACGGCGGGCACCGTCGTCACCCACAACGGCGTCGACTACCAGTGCCTGCAGAGCCACACCTCGCTGCCCGGCTGGGAGCCCGACCGGGTTCCGGCCCTGTGGAAGGTCAGCACGGGTGGTCCCAGTGACCCGACGCCCCCCTCGACCCCGGGCAACCTGCGTGTCACCGGCACCTCGTCGAGCACCGTCTCGCTGGCCTGGGACGCCTCGACCGACAACGTCGGCGTGACCGGCTACGAGGTCTACCGGGGCACGACCCTGGTGACCACCGCCACCGACACCACCTACACCGACTCGAACCTGAGCCCGTCGAGCACCTACACCTACACCGTGCGCGCCCGTGACGCCGCGGGCAACCGCTCGCCGGAGAGCTCCCCGGTCAGCGCGACCACGCAGGGCGACAACGGCGCCCCCGGTCAGCCCGGTACGGCCTCGGCGACCTCGACCGCGACCAGCATCACCCTGACCTGGGGCGCCTCCAGCGGCACCGTGACCGGCTACCGCGTCTACGAGGGCGCCACGCAGAAGGCGCAGGTCACCGCGACCACCGCGACCATCTCGGGCCTCGGCGCCTGCCAGGCGCACACCTACACGATCAAGGCCTACAACGCCAACGGCGAGTCGGCGGGCCGCGACGTGACCGCCAGCACCTCCGGCTGCCCCCAGTCGCCCAGGCTGCCCGGCGCCCCGTACCTGTACATGGGCTGGGGCAACCCCCCCAACCCGGGCACGGTGATGGACGCGACCGGCGTCAAGGCCTTCACGATGGCCTTCATCCTCGCCCAGAACGGCTGTAACCCGGCGTGGGACGGCCAGCGTCCGCTGACCGGCGGCTCCGACCAGAACGCGATCAACACGATCAAGTCCAAGGGCGGCAGCGTCGAGATCTCCTTCGGCGGCTGGAGCGGCAACAAGCTCGGCCCGAACTGCTCCACCCCCGAGGCCTTCGCCGGCGCCGTGCAGAAGGTCATCGACGCGCTCGGCCCGGCCGTGGTCGACTTTGACATCGAGAACACCGACGAGTTCGAGAACTACACCGTCCAGGACCGCATCCTCAACGGTCTGAAGATCGTCCGGCAGAAGAACCCGAACGTGAAGATCGTCGTCACCATCCCGACGTTCAAGACGGCCCTGAGCGCGGCGGGCGTCCGGCTGGTCAACCAGGCCAAGGCGCTGGGCGCTCCGATCGACAACTACACGATCATGCCGTTCAACTTCAGCGGCACCGAGATGTACCAGGACACGGTCAACGCCTCCGAGGGGCTGAAGAGCTCGCTGAAGAGCGCGTTCGGCTGGAGCGACTCCGAGGCCTACGCGCACATGGGCATCTCCGGCATGAACGGTAAGTCCGACAACAACGAGACGACCACCCCGGCCCAGTGGACCAAGATCCGTGACTGGGCCATCTCCAAGGGCCTGACCAGGTTCTCCTTCTGGGCGGTCAACCGTGACCGGGTCAACGGCGGCGGCGTTCCGCAGGCCGAGTGGGAGTTCACCAAGATCACCGCGGGCTTCTGACCTTCGGCAATGATCTGACCTGAAGTTCGGAAAGGGGACGGGGCGCCACCCGTCCCCTTTTCTTCTGCTTATTCACGATTTTTCGGGATGTGTCCGGGAGTTCTGCCGGTCGTTTCTCCGAGGGCCCCTTTCCGCCGTTCCCCCGAACGTCCCGAATGCCTCCTCGAACGTCCTGAACGCCCCCTGGTTCGCTCCCTGGGACGGGCCTCCGGCGTCCTGAACGCCCTCTCATCCGACCCCCGGGACGTCCCCGTACGGCTCCCGGATGTCCTGAACGTCCCTCGTGCGCCTGGCGGTGTTCCCCGGGACGCCCTTCAGCCGTCTCGGACGTCCTGGGCGTCCCCCGCCCACCCCTGGGACACGTCCCCTGGCGCCCGAACACCCCCTCGTCCGACCCCCGAGACGTTCCTCACGCGGCTCCCGGACGTTCAGGGGGCGTCCTGGATGTTTCCCCGGGCGTTCTCCCGGAAGCGGAAGGCGGCGCGGTAGGCGCTGGGGCTGACCCCGGCGCGTTGGGCGAAGCGGGCGCGGAAGGACGCGGGCGAGCCGAAGCCGCAGCGCTCGGCGACCCGCTCGACCGGCAGGTTCGTGCTCTCCAGCAGTTCCCGCGCCCGGTCGACCCGGGCCCGCAGCAGCCACCGCAGCGGCGTCGTCCCCACCTGGTCCTGGAAGCGGCGGTTGAGGTTGCGGACGCTGGTGTTCGCCTGGCGGGCGATGTCGGCGAGCGTCAGCGGCAGGTGCATGTGCTCGCGCGCCCAGCGCAGCGTCGGCCCCAGATCGGCCCCGCCGGGTGCGGGCGACGGGTGGCGGACGAACTGGGCCTGCCCGCCCTCGCGCTCCGGGGCCATCACGACGCCCCTGGCGACGTTCGCGGCGACCGCGGGCCCGTGGTCGTTCAGCACCACGTGCACGCACAGGTCGAGCCCGGCCGCGACACCCGCCGAGGTGAGGATCTGCCCGGTGTCGACGTACAGGGCCTTCGCCTCGACCTCGACCAGCGGGTAGGCGCGGGCCAGCTCCCCGGTCATCCGCCAGTGCGTGGTGGCCCTGCGCCCGTCGAGCAGCCCGGCGGCGGCGAGCACGAACGCGCCGGTGCAGATGGACAGGACACGGGCACCACGCCGCGCCGCCGTACGGAGGACGTCGAGCACCTCGGGCGTCACCTCGGGCGCGCCCCGCGTCAGGCCGGGCACCACGACGGTGTCGGCGGAGGCGGCGTCCGCGAGCGGGTGCCCCGGGCTGAGCCGGAAACACGCGACGCCCACGGCGGTGGCCGTCACCTCACCGGGGCCGCAGACCAGGACCCGGTAGAGCGGCGTCCCGCCGGGCGAGTACGCGCTGGCGAACACCTGGCAGGGCACACCCAGGTCGAACGCCACGACCCCGGGCAGCGCCAGCACGGCGACGGTGTGCACAGGGGCGGACACCGCCTCGGACGCGCCACCGGACACACGGGCGGACGCACCACCGGACACGGCGTCGGGCACGGGAGCGGACACGCCGATGGGCACGGGGGTGGACACGGCCAGAACCTAGCGCACCACGGCACTCACGCCACTGGTCCGTCCCGGCCGCCGACCGCAGACTCGTGGCTCATGGAACGCAGAACCCTTCTCCAGAGCGCCGCCGCCGTCACCACCGGCGCGCTCCTGCCGACCGCGGTGAGCACCGGTACGGCCACAGCGACGACCACGGCGACGACCACGACGCCGGGGTCGTCCCTGCGGCGGGTGCACATCGTCCTCTTCGACGGCGTCGAGGAGCTGGACTTCGCCGCCCCGCTGGAGACACTGGACATCGCGAGCAAGTTCGGCGCGCCCATCGAGACGACACTCGTCACCTGCGACGGGCCGAGAACGATCGTCGCGAGCTGCGGCACCAGGATCCAGGTCACCGCCCCCTGGCAGCCGGAGAACGCGGACGTGATCCTGGTGCCGGGCGGCTACGCGCGCGACCCCGACCGGCCGGGCGTGGCCAGGGAGATCAAGCGGGGGGTGATCCCCGCCGCCCTGCGGGCCGCCCGCCGTACGCGCCCTGTCATGGCGTCGGTCTGCGTCGGCGCCCTGCTGCTGGGGGCGGCGGGCCTGGTCAGGGGACGGCCCTGCACGACCCACCACATGAGCAAGGACAAACTGGCCGAGCAGGGCGGCAAGGTCGTCGACGCCCGGGTGGTGGACGACGGCGACCTCGTCACCTCGGCAGGGGTCACCAGCGGCCTCGAACTGGCCCTGTGGCTCGTCCAGCGCGGTCACGGCATCGACGTCTCCCTCAACGTCGAACGGGTCCTGGAGTACGAACGCCGGGGCGCCGTCTACCGGACCGGCCGAGACTGACCCGGACAGACCTCAGCGCGCGGCCTCGGACACGCGCCCGGCCCGGTGGACGGCAGGTTCGGGACCACGAGCGGACTTCAGCGCGCGGCCTCCAACACCCACAGCCGGTGGTCCCAGCCGATGTTCCTGGAGAACCTGACGCGCAGCCCGGCCTGGGCGGCGAGCCCCTCGATCCGCTCGGCGGGACGCAGCCCGGAGCCGAAGGCGCACTTGAGCCGCAGGTGGTAGAGCATGTCCTCGGCGTCGTGGAAGTCGTCCGGCATGCACGGCTCGACCATGACCAGGTCGGCGCCGTCGGGCAGGCCGTTCGCGGTCTCGGTGAGCACCTGTACGGCGTCGCCGTCGGGCAGCCAGGTCAGCAGGTGCGCCAGCAGGTAGGTGCCGTCCCCGCCGGGCGGCACCGCGCTCGCGGAGGCGACCAGCTCGACCTTCGGCAGGACGTCGGTGTCGAGCACGCTCTCCCTGAGCACACCCAGCGCCGACGGCATGGCCGCGATCCGCACCTTCAGCGTGGGGAAGGCCTTGACCAGGGCGTTGACGACGCTGCCCGTCCCGCTGCCCGCCGCGGTCAGCGAGCTCACCTTCTCCCAGTCGTAGGCGCCGACGACGCCGGGCACGACCCACAGCGCGGTCTCCTCGACGATGGAACGGGCGGAGCCCCCCAGCGTCTCGTCGGTCCGTACGGCGACGCCCAGCGTCTGTCCCGCCGCGGTGCGGTAACCGCTCCGGCCGGTGCGGAGCGTGTGCACCAGCCCGGACAGCGAGAGGTCGAGGGCGGCATGAGCCCCGTCGAGGTGATACTCCTCCGCCGAGTGGTCGTCCTCGATCAGCTCGTCGCTGATGGGGGTGAGCCGGTAGCCGCCGTCCTCGTCACGTGCGAACACCTCGATCGACACCAGGTAGGACATCAGCACGCCGAGGGTCTCCGGGTCCGTGGCGGAACGCCGGGCCAGCTCGGGCAGGTCACGCACCTCGGAGTGGACCAGGTCGACCAGGCCGAGCGTGATCGCGGCCCTGACGGCGAAGCCGGGCGCCAGGTCGGTCATCGTGTGCAGCCGCTCGTGGGCGTCGTCGTCCTCCTCCTCGTGCGCCTCGGCGGCGGGGGAGGGCGCGGTGTAGCGCCAGTAGCCGGTGAGGTGCATCCACTCGCGGGGCACCTCCCGTTCGGTGACGAGGTGCCGCCGTACCTCCTTGAGGGCACCCGCCTCTCCGGCCGCCCAGACGAACACGGTCCCGGGCAGCCACTCCAGCTCCCGTACGGCGCGCGCGAGCAGATCGGTCGTCCCGGCGGGGGCGCCGTCCCGCGACAGCCAGACGACGTCGGCTTCGGCCCTGGTCGGCAGCTCCTGCCGGTGGGAGGGGTCGCCGATCTCGATGAGGACCTTGGCCCTGGTGCCCTCGGGCATCTCCTCAAGCCAGCGGCCGATGGCGGGCAGCGCGGTCTCGTCGCCGACGACCAGGAGCCAGTCGGCGCCCTCCGGGTGGCCGTGGGACATCTTCGGCCCGGCGATCCAGGCGACCTGTCCGGGGGCCGCCTGGTCGGCCCACGACGAGGCCACGCCGCCTTCGTGCCGTACGAAGTCGAAGTCGATCTCACCGGCCTCGGGGTCGAAGCGGCGCGGGGTGTAGTCCTTGGCGAGCGGCCGTTCGTCGACCGGCCAGTCGAGGCTGCTGACGTTCTGCGCGGGCAGCACGGGCGGCTCGTCCCCGACGCCGAAGAAGAACTTCACGTGGTCGTCGAAGCCCTCGGAACGCAGCTCGGGCAGGTCGAGCCCGTCTCGGGTGAAGGCCCGCAACTGCTCGCCGCCGAAGGTGACCCGCCGCATTCCCGGCGTGACGTCCGAGACACGCAGAACGGTCAGCTCTCTCAGCACGATGGGAAAGGTGACGGCCGCACGGGGATTGCGGGTGGGCATCTGCGCTGCTCCTTGGTAGAGGGCGACGGGCTCAGGAAACTGACCATAGGACGAACAGGGCGAAACAAATCCAACCGGGCGGCCAAACCGTGTGTCCGTCCGTGCCATTCAGGCGCTCACGGCGGCCGTACCCCTGCTTCTTAAGCTGATAAATGGCTACTTAGGTTACCCTTACCTTATTTGGGTCGATCCAACGTGGAGGGCGGCCGCTCACACTCAGGGGTCACGTGCCCCTGACCGTCAGGAGGTCGGACCGTGATCGGAGAGGTATCTGGGCCGGAGACCATGGCGGACGACGAGTTCGTCGCGGACTGGGGGCATCCGCCGCACGCGCACACCTACCACCAGTTCCTGTTCGTCCCGCTCGGGTGGATCACGGTGACCGCGCAGGGCAGGGAACACCGCCTGTCGGCGTCGGTCGCCCTGTGGATCCCGGCGGGGATCACGCACAGCGCCAGGTTCGGCGAGGACTCGATGATCGTCTCCGAGTCGTTCGACGCCGAGCGGTACCGCCTGCCGTACACCGAGGTCACCGGGGTGAACGTCACCGACGCGCAGCGCAGGCTGTTGCTGAGCAGGACCCGCAGGTCCGTGCTCTCCGACGACGCGTTCGCGTTCGCCTCCCTGTCGGCGGCGACGCGGGCGAGCCTCCCCCTGCCGCAGCCGAGCAGCCCGCTGGCCGCGACCGTCGCCAGGGAACTGGGCCGCAGGCCCGACGATCCGCGCACGGTCACCGAGTGGGCGCTGAGCCTGCACACGAGCTCGACGAGCCTGCGCCGGGCGTTCCGGGCCGAGACGGGCCTGGCCTTCTCCGAGTGGCGGACCAGGCTGCGGCTCAACCACTCCCTCGACCTGCTCCAGCGCGGCCACCTGGTCGGCGCGGTGGCCGCCATGGTCGGCTTCAGCAGCGTGAACGGCTACATCATGGCGTTCCGACGGCATTTCGGGCAGACGCCGGGGGCGTACGCGAGGAAATCGGCCTGAAGGGGGAGTCGCGATGGAACCGTCCCAATGGCGGTCCGGTCCCGGAAGTTGTCAATTCACCTGAGGTGACCGGCTGATCACTGATAGACACGTCATCGGTGGGCGCGGTGCTGGAGGAGGAACCGGGCCCACCCGAGGAAGGGACGGGACCATGGCCGCCGCCGCACGCCAACCCCACCCCGTCCGTCCCCGGCCGCTTCCGGGCACGCCGTACGGCCGGGCCTCAGCCGTGGTCGGCGGGAGAGTCACCGGCCGGCGGCTCAACGGGAGCCGGGGCCTCGATCAGTCCGATGGGCAGCGCGCCGTCGGTGTTCCACGGGGGCTGGGTGAGCTGCTCGGAGGCGCCGTCGAACTTCCTGGCGGCCTTGGGGTGGCCGTTCGAGGCGGCGCGGTTGAACCAGCTGGCCGCGGCCCAGTCTTCTCCCTTGCTCTGGTGGATCATCGCCAGCCGGTAGGCCGCGTCCGCCTGACCGTGGTTGCCGGCCAGGCGGTAGAAGAACATCGCGACACTGAGCTGCTCCGGCCCCGCCCGCTGGTAGTGGCGGCCGTACCGGTAGGCCAGCTCGGCGGCGGCCCGCGACTGCTGCGGGTCGTTGAACAGCGCGGGCGCGTCGGCGTGCCCGGCGTCACCGGCCTGGCGCAGCCACTGGCGCCCCTCCTCGGGCCAGCCCTTCAGCAGGGCGATGACGGCCAGGCGCATGCAGTCGTCGCCGTTGCCGACGTCGCTGTGGTGCAGTAGCCGGGCACCGGTCCTGCCGTAGACCTGCAGGAGGTGCTGGGTGGCCTCGGGCAGCGGGGGCTCGCTCGGGGCGGTGGACCGCTGCCGCGTCCTGCGGGGGGCCTCCTGAGGCCCGGACTGCTCCTGAGGCCGTACGGCGGGCCGGGTGAACGGCGAGGACGCCGGAGACGCCGGAGCCGTCTCGGCCGGCGCGGGTTCCTGGACGGTGGGGGTGCCGAGATGGGCGGCGCGCCAACGCCGGTGCCAGGCGTCCGTATCTCCCAGGGCGCTCACGTCGAGCCCGGTCAGCTCGGCGGCCGTCGTGCAGGCGCTCACGAAGGAGGACACCCACGGCCAGCCGGGGACACGCTTGCGTTTCCCGCTGAGGATGTCGTGGGTGGTGCTCTCGGTCAGCTCTCTCGCCAGGCCCGGGGTCTTCCCCGACGGCCGTGAGAGCCTGCGCAGCTCGGACAGCGTGGGGGAACCGGCCAGCTCACGCAGCTCGTTGAGCTGCGCGATGAAGGCGCGTAGCGTCGCGACGTGGTGTGAGTGAGCCATCGCCCCCAGCCGGAAAATGAGTGATCTGTGATCTACGGGTAGTAGTTGGAGTCATATTGGCATCAACCGAGGGTCAAGCAGGGGGAGATCCCATATCCCGCCTCGTCCGGGGCCGATCGGGGGTTGACCTGGTCAGGCACACCCGGATGAGACAGAACAAGGTCGAAACGATCCGGATGACTCCGGATAGGTCCGGACGAAATCGGATGCCCTCGTAGCTCCTGGAAAGCCCGAAGAACAACGAGCCCAACCCCATTCTTCCGTCACCCGCCCCGCCGTGACAGGTGATCCGCTCCAGACACCGGTCTCCGCGGAAGTCCTCTGGCGTCCCGCGAAAAAGGCATGTCACAGTGTCGGAATGACCTCTGCGACCGTGGAGTCCCTCGTGCCACGCCACGCGACCGAGGTCGATCTCACCGCCTGGTGCGAGGTGTTCGGCGACGGGCAGCGGGAGGCCTCCGGAGACTCGCCCTCCGTGACCGCGCTGGCCGGACGGCTGCTCGCCGAGGAGGCGCCCGCCGTACCGCGCTGGGTCGCCCGGGGCGACGACGCCCGGCCGGTCGTCGGCGTGGCCGAACTCCGGCCACAGTCGCGCGACCCACGCGTCGGCTTCCTCCGCCTGTTCGTGGCCCCGTCGGCCCGGCGTGCCGGTGTGGGTTCCGCCCTGCTGACCCGGATCGCGGAGGACGCCCGCCGGGCCGGACTGGAGCGGATCCAGGCGACGGCGCCGGCCGGGGAACCGGGGGAGGCGTTCGCCCACACCTGGCGCGGAGCGCGGGAACTGTTGCGCCTTGAGCGTCAGGAACAGTCGCTCGACGAGACGGTGCTGCGCCGCTGCCGTGATCTCGCCGCCTGCCCGGACCCCGCCCGATACCGGCCGGTGTACTGGCACGGCCCGGTTCCCGAGCCGCTGGTTCTCGCCTTCGGTCAGGCCATGGGCCACGTGCTGGACGCGCCGGGCGCCGCGCTGCAGATGGCGTCCCGGCAGGGGTGGGATCGGGAGGCGGTGCGCGCCTGGGAGGCGCAGCTGGCCGCCGGTGGCGAGCATGTGATGGTGCACGCGGCGCTGTGGCGCGACACCGGCCAGGTCGTCGCCGCGACGGTGATCACCGTGGCGGGGGACGACGCTCGGGACGCGGCACAGCACGACACGGTGGTGCTTCCCCAGCACCGGCGGCGTGGCCTGGCCCGCTGGACGAAGGCCCGGCACACCCTGCTGCTGCACGAACGCTTCCCGTGCGTGCGGACCGTCGGCACGACCGTCAACCAGCGGAACCTGCCGATGATCGCGGTGAACCGGACGGTGGGCTACCACACGGTGCACGAGCGACTCCTGGTGGAACTGCCCCTCGCGGACGGTGCGCGCCGATGAGAAGGCCGGTCAGGCGTCGCCCACGGTCGTCCCGGTTCGGTGCCGGGCACCGGCGCGCTCGGCTGAGGCGGGGGCAGGAAGACGTCTCACCGCCCGCCGCCATCCCGTCCCACGGGTCCTGCCGGGCCAGGAACGCCTGCCGTACGGTCATTGAGATGGCGTAGACCTCGCGAAGATGTGTTCCTTGTTGCTGGAGTGGTGGTGGAACGCGCCACGTGTCACGTCGGCCCTGGCACAGCTCTCGTCAACCGCGGTGGCGGAGAAACCGTCGCCGTCGAAGGGCGCCCCACTCGTTGCACTAGTGCAGAATGCGGCTCTTTCCGCTGTTGCAAAAGGGATGGTCGTACTCCTGCGTACGGTGTCCACATGAAGTACCTGGAAGGGCCCTTCGCGCCCGCCGCCGAGGAAGTCACCGCCTACGACCTGCCTGTCACCGGACGCGTCCCGGCCGAGCTCAACGGCCGCTACCTTCGCAACGGGCCCAACCCGCTGGGCGTCGAAGACCCCGTCGTGCACATCTGGGGCATGGGCCAGGGCATGGTGCACGGGGTGCGGCTGCGTGACGGCCGGGCCGAGTGGTACCGCAACCGTTTCGTGCGCGCACCGGGTTTCGCCCCCATGGTGCACGTGATCGAGCACGCCCGGCGCACCTTCGCCATGGCGGAGGGCGGCCTGCCGCCCGCCGAACTGGACGAGGAGCTGAACACCGTGGGCGTGTGCGAGCTGGGGGGGACCGCGGAAGGATTCACGGCGGGGGCGCACGCCAAGCACGACCCGCTCACCGGCGAGCTGCACTCGCTGTCGTACATGGTGGGCCGCGACTTCGTCCAGCACATCGTGACCGACGCCGGGGGGACCGTCGTCCAGACCACCGGCATCCCCATGACGCGGACACCGTTCATGCACGACTTCGCGCTCACCGAGAACCACGTGGTGGTGTGGGACACGCCGCTGGGCTTCGACGGGTTCGACTGCCGGTGGCTGCCGGAGCACCCGACGCGGGTGGGCGTCATGCCGCGGACGGGCGGCGACGTACGGTGGCTGGACATCGACCCGGTCCACGTCAGCCACACGCTCAACGCCTACGACGACGGCGACTCGATCGTGGTCGACCTGGTCACGGCCGAGGGGCCGTTCGATCCCGCCGACCCCGGGGCGATCCGGCCCACGCTGGACCGCTGGACGATCACGCCGGACGGGCTCCACCGGCGGCGTGTCGACGACCGGCCGCAGGACTTCCCGCGGGTGAACCAGGCGCGCGCCACCCGTCCGTACCGCTACGGCTACTCGGCCGCGACCGCCCTGTACGGGATCCCGTTCGCCCCCGAGGGCATGCCACCGGACGACGCCTTCACCAACGCCCTGGTCAAGCATGACCTGGAACGGGGGACGACCGAGGTGCACGGGTTCGGCAAGGACGAGGCGGTCGGGGAGGCGGTGTTCGCCGCCGCGGGGCAAGGCGAGGACGAGGGATACCTGCTCACGTACGTGCACGATCCCCTCCGGAACGCGAGCGACCTGGTGATCCTCTCGGCCCAGGACTTCACCGGCGAGCCCGTCGCGCGTGTCCACCTCCCCGTCAGGGTGCCGCTCGGCCTGCACGGCAACTGGATGCCTGACCGCTGAGGCGTGGCAGCATGGCCGATGTGAGCGCTCCGCAGCCGCCGTACCTCCGGATCGTCGCCGACCTTGAGCGGCGCATCGCCGACGGAGAGCTGCGGCCGGGTGACCCGGTCCCCACCACCCGGGCGATCATGCGCGAGTGGGGGGTCGCGATGGCGACGGCCAGCAAGGCGCTCGCCGCGCTCAAGCAGGCGGGCGCCATCGAGTCGACGTCGCGGGTCGGCGCCGTGGTCGCAGGCCGGAGACTGCCCTCGCGTTCGGCCGGAGGCCTCGAACGTGGCCACGTCGTCCGCGTGGCCATGGAGATCGCCGACGCCGACGGCTTGGCCGCGTTGTCCATGCGGGCGGTGGCGGCCGACCTCGGGGTCGCCACCATGGCCCTCTACCGGCATCTGGAGGGCAAGACCGAGCTCACCCAGCTGATCGCCGACGCCGCGTTCGCCGAGATCGAATATCCGGAGCCGCCGCCGGGATGGCGTTCCCACCTGCGGGTGGCCGCGCGGCTGCAATGGGCGGCCTACCAGCGTCATCCCTGGTTGCCGCGGCTGGTGTCCATCACCCGGCCGGTGACGCCGCCGGGGCAGCTGGCGTACGGACTGTGGACCCTGCGCGCCCTCGACGGCCTCGGCCTGGACCCGGACACCCGGCTGCACATCTACGCCACGGTGGTCAACTACGTGCGCGGGACGGCGATCAACATCGAGAGCGAGGCAGCCGCCGAGCTGGACACGGGGATGACCAGCAAACAGTGGGGCAGGGCCAAGCTGTCCGCCGACGGGCCGCTGGTCGCCCAGGTCGCGGAGCCGGGCACGGAGCTCGACCTGGAATCGCTGTTCGCCTTCGGCCTCGAACGCCTGCTCGACGGCCTGACCACCGTCATCGCCCCCCGGGAGACCCGCCGGTGACCGGTCGACATAGCCGGATCTTGGTGGGTATGGGGAAAGTCATGATTTTTCCGAGGCGGGCAGTCCTCGTCGCCGTACTGACCCTCACGCTCATTCCCCTCACCACCCCACAGGCGGAAGCGGAACCACGTAAGCAGTCACAGGCCGCGAGCGCGGCCCTCGCCCGGCACATGCTGGCCCGGCTCAAGGTCGCCAGGCCCCTGAGCATCCGCGGCTACAGCCGCGAGCGGTTCCAACCCTGGGAACGCCGCTCGGGAAGATGCGACACGCGGGAAACGGTTCTGGCCCGCGACGGGTGGCACGTACGGCGTGACGCGGCCTGCCGTCCGGTCAAGGGACTCTGGTACAGCCCGTACGACGGCAAACGGCTCAGGAGTGAGAAGCAGGCGGACGTCGATCACGTGGTGCCGCTCGCCTACGCGTGGCGCTCGGGCGCCAAACGGTGGAGTCAGGCCAAGCGGCGCGCGTTCGCCAACGACCTCGTCCGCCCCGAGCTGCTCACCGTCAGCCACTCCGCCAACATCGCCAAGGGCGGGCGGGGTCCGCAGGGCTGGCGCCCGCAACGCCGTGCCCACTGGTGCCGGTACGCGACCTCGTGGATCACCGTGAAACACCACTACCGGCTCTTCGTGACCCGCAAGGAGAAGGCGGCCCTGCTCAACATGCTCCGCACCTGCTGACGCCGGCCTTCCCGGCGGCCTCCAGTGGTCAGGCGTCGTTTCGGCGGAGGGGCGCGCCGGGGCCCAGGCGGGCGTCGGTCACGTGGCCGCGGTGGAAGGCCGGGCCGTTCTCACGACGCCTCTTTCGCTCCGCTCCCGGTGATCGAGCAGGAGTGGGCGCCCAGGGTGCCGTTCCAGGGGAAACCCCAGCCGCAGTGGTAGGTGCCCGCCGCTGCCCCGGATCTGACGGTGACCGTGAAGTCGACGTAGCCGGTGCCGTCGCAGCTCCACGCGTCCAGCGCGTAGCCGCCCTGCTCCTGCTGCCGCTGTCCGAACCAGCAGTCGAAGGAGCCGTCGGCGTGCGCGGGGGGAGTTCCCAGCAACGGAACGGCCAGGACCACCACGGCGCCGAGGACGAGCCCGATCGGTTTCATGGTCCTCCCTCATGCGCGTATCTGGCGTTTCCCTTCGGACGGTATACAGCCGCACCGAACGTGTCGACGGTAATAACTCAGCGGTTCTATGTGGATTTCTCCCATCGGCGTCGCGGGGCCGAACAAACCCGTCGGCACCGAATTCCCCGCAGGCCGGACCACGGGGCTACACGCCGAGCATGAAGAAGCTAGAAGGACTCGACCCAGAGATACCAGGGGCCGTAGTAGTGCTCGACATGGGGTTCGTATTCCTCCTCTTCCGGCAACGGGGGTTCCCCGTACGGGCTCCATATGAGGCCGTGGGCGTGGATGACGTCGCCGCCACCGGCCAGCGCGAAGCGCACGGTGTTTCCATGCCGTTCAGCCCAGGAGATGTCGAACGACCCCAGCGTTCCGGACCTCGTCTTCCAGTCGGCGTCCCCCGCCACCGCCGACCGGGCGACCCTTTCGAAGGCCTGCTCGGACAGGGCGAACCTGGATTTCGCCGGCTCCCCCGCCATGACCAGGGCGAGGACCAGGAGCCCGATGGCCGGCGGCGCCGCCCAGCGCGGCAGGTTCCGCCTGACGTCCGGCCGGGTCACCGGGTTGAGAAGCCTGGCGACGAGGCGGCCGAACCAGATCACTCCGAGCACGAGGGCCACCAGGAGAACGGGAAGCACCCAGAGGGAGACACCGCCGGGGTAGCTCGCCCCGTACAGGAGCAGAAGGGCGACGACCGCCAGCGAACCGATCAGGGGAAACCCCGGCGCGCCGATCGAACTCATCGAAGACCGTTCTTTCAGGGCCACAGTGACTCCAACCGGTGCGGATTCCGACCCTTCATGATCTACGAAGCCTGTTCGTGGGATCCAGTGCGCGAGGGTGCGGGAAACGTGGATTCTTCGCGGGTTCGGAGACCGTGGAAGGAGTCAGCCGGCTGTGGAACGACGGCCGCCTGATATGGAGGAGGAGCTTTCCGGATCCGTCCGGAGACGTTTGGAGTGGTGGCGGCCGGGCTTCGGGGGGCGGAGGGTTGGGGGAACCCTCCCGCCTACCCCTCATGGAGGCGAGTCCATGTCGCGCGTAGACATCTCCCATACCTTCGTGCGCACCCCCGGCCGGGACCCCGAGGACGACCGGCTGCTGGCGCTGCTGGTGACGACGTGGGTCCTGGTGACCGGACGGGTTCCTCCCGACCGTCCCTTCGACGAGTTGAGCGCCGACGAGCTGTTCGACTTCTGGGCCGACGACCAGACGGCGGAGGTGTGACCACAGGCCGATGAGCCGCCGGAGTCCGGCCCGTGGACACCGCGGTTCCGTGTCCGCCGAATCCTCTGGGATGCTGGGCGGAGAACCGCGCCCCTGCTGCGCCAGGACCGGTGCCAGGTTTTCCTGGCGGAGAGGACCAGCATGCCCATCGCCTTCCACTACGCCGACGACACCGAACGCGGGCACGCCGAGAAGCTCGCCGCGACACGCCACAGACTCCTCAACGAGGGGACGTCCCACCCGGCGTGGGAGGAGCTGACCGACGGCGAACGCGAACGGGCCGCGACGGAGGCGGCCTGGTATCTCCGGGCGGGGCGCCGGGCCGGGCTGTACGACCGCAACGTGGCCCCGCCGGTCACCTCCATGGCCCGTGGCGCCGACGGCAGACCGATCTCCCGGGACGACCACGAGGCTCAGCTGCGCGCCTGGATCGAGAAGAACGGCACCGGGGAACGGCTCGCGCTGCTGGACAGGGCGGAGCTTTCGGTCGTGACGGCGCTGCTGAACGAGTTGTGCGGCGCCCTGCCCAAGGAACGGCTCGGCCAGTTCGCCCGCGAGATGGCGGTGAAACTGAACGACCGGGGAGGCGTGTGACCTGCCCGTGGTGACGGCCCCGTGCTCCGGGTACGGCCCGGACGCGGGAAAGCCGGGCTCAGTGCCGGGCGGGGCCCAGGAGTTCGGCGAACAGCCGCTCCCACATCGGCGTCACGACCTCCGGGGAGTAGTCCCGGGAGGTCCGTACGGCCGCGGCCCCCATCCGCAGCCGTAGCTCGCGGTCGCCGATCAGCCGCAGCAGCCCCCCGGCCAGGGCGTCCACGTCCCCCGGAGGTACGAGCAGCCCGTCGACCTCGTCGGTGAGGACGTCGCGCGGGCCGGTCGGGCAGTCGAAGGCGACGACCGGCAGGGCGTGGGCCATGGCCTCGATCATCACCATCGGAAGTCCCTCGAAGCGGGAGCTGAGCGCGTAGACCGACGCCTGGGCCAGCTCCCGGTCGAGGCGGTCGCTGCGTCCCATCAGGGTGACGTTGTCGCCGACCCGGTGCTCCTTGACGAGCGCGCGCAACGCGGCCTTCCCCTGGCCGGTGCCGTACAGGCGCAGCCGCCAGTCGGGGCGGTGCCGTACGACCTGGGCGAAGGCCGGGACGAGCAGGTCGAAGCCCTTCTGCGGGACGAGCCGCCCGGCGGCCACCACCAGGCGGTCGTCCTGCCGGGACGGCGCCCGGTCGAGGGGGTGGATCGCGTTGGGGATCCGCACGACCGGGGTGTCCGGCAGCAGCGCCTGGTAGTCGGCGCGGTCGGTCCCGGTGAGCGTCGCGACCGCGTCCAGCCTGCCGTAGTGGCGGGCGATCTGCCGCCGGACGGTCTCCGGGTGGGTGGCCAGGTTGATGTGCTCCTGCGCGACCCGGACCACACTCCTGGGGGTACGGCGGGCGGAGATGAGGTTCAGCGCGGGACGGGTGGTCACCAGGACGCCGTCCCGCAGGGAGGAGACGTAGTCGGCGACGGCCCTCTCGACCCGTTCGGTGAAGTAGGCCGCCGCGAACTCGCCGGGCGGCACGACCTTCCCGCGGACCCTCCGCCAGGCCCTGCGGCCCAGTGAGTCCTGGGGTATCCCGGCGCGCTGGTCGGCCAGGACGGTGACCGGCACCCGGGGGTCGATGGGGAAGCGGGGGGCGTCGCGGCGCCGTACGACGCTGACGATCTCCACCTCGTGCCCGGCCCGCGCCATCGCGTTGGCCTGGTTGACCACGGTGCGGATCGTGCCGCCCATCCCGTAGGCGTGCAGGAGCAGGTAGCGGACTCTCACGGGGCCGCCAGGTAGTCCCAGGTGACGGCCATCGGGCGCAGCGCCTCGGGGACCTCGTCGGGGGCCGGGAGGGCACGCCCCGGCTGCACGCTTCCCGAGCGGATCTTGTCCTTCCAGTCGCCGAGGCCCTTCTGGAGCACCTCCTGCTCCCCGTATTCGAGCATCCCGGTCTCCCAGGGGACGCCGAGGAAGTCGCACAGACGCCGGGTCTCCCGCCTCGGGTTCTCGGTCAGGTCCTCGTAGCGCACGGTCAGGCCGTCGAGCGCCCGCCGCGCCCGCTGCACGGCCTTCATGTAGCGCAGGGCGTCGAGCGCGGCCTCCTGCGGCGTACGGCGCTCGGGGCCGGCCTCGTGCCAGGACTTCGCGATGGAGGCCGGGTGCCGCAGCAGGAAGACGAAGCGGGCGTCGGGCCAGCAGGTGGCGATGCGTTCGAAGGCGAAGGCGTTGGCGGGTGTCTTGTCGACGATGAAGGACTTGCCGCTGCGGACCAGTTCCCGGTGCAGGACCCGGTCCCACAGCAGGTGTTCCAGGTCGGCGCCGTTGTGGCCGAGGGCCTCCATCGCCCGCTTCGACAGTGAGGTGCCGAAGTCCACGCTCAGCCTGCGAACGTGCAGCTCGTGCGGGGCGTGCAGCATGGAGTGGGCGTTGAGCAGCGCCCGCAGCAGCGTGGAGCCCGACCTGACGGGGGACAGGACGAAGATCGGCGCGGTCAGCAGCCGGTCGGTCACCGGGTCGGCGGGAGGCCGTATCGGCTCCCGCTCCTCCTCAGGGGCGTCCCTCACCCGGTTGAGCTGGAATCCGGTGACCCTGACCAGGGCCTTGCTGACCGTGCGCTGCCAGTTCATGGCGAGGCACGTTACCCAGCCTTCCTGGCATTTCTCTGTGTACGGCCCGGCACCTCGGCGTCAGCGGCGTCCGGGCGGGACGATCCGTACCCGCTCCTCGGGGCGTTCGTCGATGCCGTCGAGCTGCTTGACGACCGTCTCGCGCAGGTCGTCGTAGTCCTGGAAGGAGTGGTCGTTGAACAGGGTGTAGCCGGTCCACATCAGGTTGGCGCAGACCCGGGCGGGGACCTGGCCGGTGGCCGCGCCCATGCCGACCAGCGCGACCGAGGTGATGGCGCCGGGCTCGTTCCTGTTGTGCATGTGGACGGCCTGGAAGGCGGCGGCGCACGCCAGTGCGACGTTCAGCGTCTCGCTCACGTCCTGCGCCGAGCGGGTCATCGTCGGCGTCGAGATGAGGAACTTCGGGGTGACCGCCCCGGAGCGCACGCACACGGCGCTGCCGACCGGGAGCGTCCCGCCGAACTCGTCCTTGATCGCCCGCTGGACCCAGAGCTGGATGCCCGCCCCGAGGTGCCGCTTGATGACCGCGTCCACTCCGCCGTCCATCCGGCCCTTGGAGTTGGTCGGGGTGACCCAGGCGTCGACGTTCTGGTCGAGGATCGACCCCCTGGTGATGTCGATCTCGGGGGTGTCGGCGAACGCCGCCAGCCACGACTGCACCACCTCGGTGTTGACGTCCGTCAGCACGACCCTGAGCGGTGACTTCACGTGTTCGACGGCCATGGATGTGCTCCAGTCGCAGGAGGTTCTTTCCGACATATCCGAAAATATCCTGCCGGACTGACAATTTGGATCATGCTTGGTGAGGCCGTCCCGGAGATCGCGCCCAGGGCTTCCAGACGGCACAATTCCCCCCGATCCGCCCCATCCGTTGTCCGTACGGCACGCTGACCAGGAGCTCACGATGAGTGACGGCAAGACCCCGCCCGACCCGAACGACCCGCTGGCCCTGGCCGAGCTCTTCGCCGGGGGCGAGGACTGGCTGCCGCTCCTGAAGCCGGTCATCGAGCAGCAACCCGGGCGCGACCAGTTCATCGGCCCCAACCGTGACCCGCAGATCGTGCCCGTGCGGGAACTGACCTTCCAGGCCCTCAAGCCCAACCCGCCGCACAGGTGGAAGGTCGTCGTCTTCGGCCAGAACCCCTACCCCAGGGCCGAGAGCGCCACCGGCATCGCCATGTTCGACAACACCTTCCACGACTGGAGCGACAGCCAGTTCGGCAAGGTCGTGAGCATCCGCTGCATCATCAAGGCGGCGGCCATGTGGAAGTACGGCATCCCCAAGAAGACACCGATCGCCGACATCCGCGCGCTGCTCAAGGAGCACGAGACCGTACAGCCGCCGGAGTGGTTCCAGGCGATGCTCACCCAGGGCGTGCTGCTGCTCAACGCCGCCCTGACCGTCAGCGGCGACGGGGCGATGGGCACCGCCAGGCACACCGGGTTCTGGAAGCCCGTCGTCGAGACGATCGTCGAGGAGATCCTCAAGGCCAAGCGGGACGCCGAGGACGAGGAGGACCGCGGCATCGTCTTCGCCTGGTGGGGAGCGCACGCCCGCAACCTGAAGGCGATCGTCCAGCGCCTGGAGAGGAAGTATCCCGAGGTCACGGTCTGGCACATCGACCACCCCAACCCGGCGGCCCAGGGCGACATCTTCTGCGACGGCGACCACTTCGGCGCGGTGAACAACGCCCTCAGGGCACTCGGCACCGACGAGATCGACTGGCTGCCCAGCAAGGGGTGGAACACGGCCGCCGGAGGTGAGACCGCCGGCCGCATGGGGGAGTTCATCGCCTCGACGATGGAACTCCACCAGCTCTATCTGGAGCGGCTCGCCAGCGTCAAGGACGAGGGCCTGCTCCTGCCCGCGATCACCGGCGTCTTCGACACCCCGCTCATGGACTTCCTCAAGGCCGTCGAGCCCGTCGAACGACTGCTGTCCGGCCTCGGCGGGCACGTACGGCGGGCGCACGAGTTCGGTGCGCGGAAGGCGGGTGTCCTGTCCGCGGAGGAGGCCGCCGCGCTGTACCTCTACACCTGCGAGTCGGACTTCTACCGGCGGATCAACGCCACCCTGCGCGACCCCGACCGCACCCGGATCGTCCCCTACCTGCCGTACCTGCGCCTGCTGTTCGCGGCCGTCTCCAACCTGCCGGCCCACCGGCAACCGCTGTGGCGCGGCGTCTCGCTCGACCTGCGGGCCCAGTATCCGCTCGGCCGTACGGTGACATGGTGGGGCGTCTCCTCCTGCACCTCCGAGCTGGACGTCGCCAGGGGCTTCCTGGGCAGCCGGGGCAAGCGGACGCTCTTCGAGGTGCGTCCCACCCGGGCCGTGGGCATCCGGGCGTTCTCCGCGTTCACCGGCGAGGAGGAGTTCATCCTCACCCCCGGCACGCAGCTCAAGGTGACCGACGTGAAGACCGAACGCGGTGGGCTGTGCACCGTGCAACTGACCGAGCTGGACGAGCAGAGCATGGTGGCCTGAGTAGTGTGACGGACATGAGCGAACCACTTGATCCGGACATGTTCGCCGGCTGCCGGAACATCGTCCCGCCGATGAGGATGCACAACAAGTGGGCGCTCAAGATCATGGTCTGTCTGGAGCCGGGGCGGCGGCGCTTCTCCGAACTCCAGGTCCCGCTGCGGGGCATCACCCCGAAGGTTCTCACGGAGTCGCTGCGGGCGATGGAGCGTGACGGCTTCGTCACCCGCACCGCCTACCCCGGCGTCCCGCCCAGGGTCGAGTACGAACTGACCGACCTGGGACGGTCCCTGCTCGGGCCGATGGACGCCTGGTGCCGGTGGTCCGAGGAGCACCTGACGGAGCTTGAGGCGGCCCGCGAGGCCTACGACGCCGCCGTCTGACCCTCCCGTCCTTCGGGCCTTCGGGCCTTCGGGCCTTCGGGCCTTCGGGGTTCCGGGGTTCCGGGCGCTTCGGGCTCTCGGGTTTTCGGGCGCTTCGGGCTTTCCGGTCAGGCGACCGCGACCACCGCGCGGGTGTGCCGCCTCTCGGTCGCCTCGTCGACGAGCGCGACCGCGAGGTCGGCGTAGGAGAACGCCGGGGCGCCCTCCTCGGCGGGCAGTACGGCGCCGCCTCCGGCGCGGTAGACCCCGGTGCGCTCGGCCTGGGCGTCGAGGAAGACCGGGGGAGGGGTCACCACGACCCAGTCCAGCCCGCTCCCGGCGAGGATCGCGATCTCCGACGAGTGCCCGACGGAGAAACGCCGGTACTCCTCGGGGAAGTCCGGCGTGTCGTGCATCGCCACCCCGGGCGCCACCTCAAGGGCGGTGCCGACCCCGACCGTGACCAGCCGCTCCACACCCGCCCGGGAAAGACCCGCGACCAGCGCGTCGGCGGCCGAGGTGTAGAACTCGTCCGCGGGCACGTCCGCCCGGTAGACCGTGGAGATCACGGCGTCGTGCCCGGCCGCCACGGCCGCCACGCCCTCCGCCCGGGTCACGTCCCCCGCGACGAGTGTGACACCGTGACCCCGTACCCCCTCGTGCCTGCCGGGGTCCCGCACCACCGCCGTCACCGCGTGCCCCCGGGAAACCGCCTCGGCGACGACCCTCCTGCCCGCGTTGCCTCCGGCCCCGAACACCACGATCCTGCTCATCGCACATCCCTTTCGCCTGGTCTCGCTGGACGTGTCCAGACGCTAACCCCGCCCCCCTCGGTTACCGCAACGATAGGAAGGCCGCCGTCCGGCCCCCATCTCCCGGACGGCTCACCGGCCCCCGGCGGCGTCGAGAGCACCCGCCATGGCCGTGGTACGGGAGGTTCGTCTCAACGGCGTGACGCAGATCAGTCCGGACGGGTTCTACGTCACGGCCGCCATCGTCGTCACGATGAG
>NZ_JBHSBC010000010.1:35132-57702 GCF_042650425.1 Streptosporangium jomthongense
CCATGGACGGACGTGTCGCCGGTCGGTACGGCCGGGGCGTCCTCTCCACCGACCTGACGCGTTCCCGGCCACCCGGCCGGGATGATTCCATTGGTTGGGGTGACCCGTCGTCCGGACGTGACCCCGTACCGCCGCGGTCGCCATGTGCCCCGGGACACCGCTTCGGCGACCGCCCTCCTGCCCGCGACGCCCCCGTTCACGGCGTGCCCCGCTCAGGCGGGCCAGATGCGGGTGAAGACCACACCGGTCCGAGTACGGCCCGCCTCACGCAGATCGAGGACGAGCCGTCCCCCGCGCCAGGTTCCCCGCGCCTCGACGGCTCCGTCCAGGAAGTGGCTTCGCGTGGTGAAGGAGACGACCCCGTCGCGCAGGTCGTAGCGGGCGACATGGACGCCCCCGAGCGGGGAGTCCCGGTTGAGCCACGTCGCGATCGCCCGCCCCTTCTCGGGGCCGGGAGCGGGCTTCACCAGCACGTCGAGCACGACGCCGTCCGGGAAGAACCGGAACACCTGCTCCCCGGCGGCGTGGATCTCCGCAGGCCGCCGCGGCGCGCGGGCCTTTCTCACCTCTCCGGTCCGACGGTCGGCGGTTGGGTGAACCTGGCGACGCGCGGCCGGTGCGGATCGGCCGGAGCCACCGGCAGCCGGTCCCCCTGAGTCGCCAAATGCCGCCCCTTTCCGTCACACGCCATTGTTTCCTGACACGACAGGAGCATGCCCGGGGACACAACCTCAGGGTGCCGTGAGGGGTTCCGAACGGTAGGCCCGATGGAGTGTCTCGACGAAGTCAGGTGCCTCCGGCAGGGGGACGGGGCCGATCCGGTGTACCGCGATCCCCGGTGACCAGGAGTTCATGACCACGGCCCCCGCCAACGCGGGCAGGTCGTCGAGCGTGATCTCCTGGACGCGCTGGGGTACACCGAGGCGCTCAAGGCGGCGCCGTACGATCCCCATCGTGATCCCGCCCAGCTTCTCGGCGTCGGGCCACACCACGGCGGCACCGTCCCAGAAGGCCAGGTTCCAGATCGACGCCTCGCTGAGCCGTCCCCGGCGGTCGACGAAGGCGGCGTCGTCGAAGCCTCGCTCGACGGCCTGACGGAGGAAGTACGTCTTGGCGACCTCGCCGACGTGCTTCACGGCCGGGAGCACCCGTTCGTACCCGACCGCCGTCAGGGCGAGCGGTCCGCGCGGGGCGGTCGCGGGAGGACCGGTGCGCACCAGCAGCGAGGGCTCCGCCTCCGCCCGCGTGAACTCGCCCGCGGGGGAGTAGACCGTGGCCGTCAGCGACAGGTCGGCCGGACCGGCCCGGAGCGCCGTCCGCAGACCCGCCAGCACCCGGTCGTCGGGCAGGGCCCGGCCGTACAGTTCCATCGAGGCGACCCTCAGCCGCTCCAGGTGGAGGTCGAGGCCCCGGACCCGTCCTTCGCGCACCTGCATGGCGGTGAAGTGGGCGTAGCCCGCGAAGGCGAGCGGCGCCAGCTCCTCGGCGCTCGCCTCGTGGCCGTCACGGTGAACAACGAAAGAGGACATGTGTCGCTCCAGACGTGTGTGGAATGTCCGTTCCTGGGGCGACGTTAGGGCTTCACACCAGTGGAAGGGTCAACCCGCCGGGAGGGGCACATGCTGATCGGGGAGCTGTCCCGCAGAACCGGGGCCAGCCCGCGCTCGCTGCGCTACTACGAGGAGCAGGGGCTGCTCGACACCGGCCGGGGGACGAACGGCTACCGCCACTACGACGAGGACTCCGTGGTCACGGTGCGCCAGATCCGCACCCTGCTGAAGGCCGGTCTGTCCACCGAGGTGATCCGTTCCGTGCTGCCGTGCGCGCGGGGTGAACGCCCGGACTTCGACTGGTGCGCGGAGCTGTGGGACATCCTGAACGGCGAACTGGCCGCCATGGACGAACGCATCGACGGCCTCCAACGCAACCGGGGCACCCTGGCCTCCTACCTGACACCCCCCTGACCGGTCGTAGCCCCTCGGTGAGAACTCCCAGCCGCCAACGTCGCTACCGAGAAAGCGACATCAAGGCCCTCCTCAACGCCGGATGAACCCAACCGGCCTCCAGGGGGTTCTCCCGTTCCGCCACCCGGCCACATCACAAGGAACCCGGCCTGAACACCCCAATCCCCCGGGAAAAGGGTTGGGGGTACCGGTGCCGTGTGTGAGGGGTGTCGGCTTGGGCGCGTCGGTATCTGGACAGAGAAACTTTCGTATAGGTACCAAGAGGATATGGACCTGTAGCCGACCGGTTATGGAGACCAGGGAGCCGTCATACGTATGCCAGAACCGCGAACGCCCCGCCGGATTACCGGCGGGGCGTCGTGTCTGGCTCAGAACGACTGGGCACCTACCGTCAGGGCGCGCAATTCCCGCACGGCGGGTAGGGCGTGCGCCTTCTCCGGGAGCACGGCCAGCGTGAACTGGACATCCGACAAGATGTGGTTGTTGCGCCGTTCGACCGGGAGACCGTCAAGGGTGCGCAGGGCATGCTGAGCGCCTTGCTCCGGATCTGTGTGCGCTTGCGCTGCCGCGCGGTGTAGCTCGAATACGGCCGACATGATGTGCCCGGAGTCGTACGCCCTCCGGGCGGCGTCCTGCGCTTCATCGGCTCGCCGGTCGTCGCCCGCGAGGGTGTAGACCAGGCTTCGGGTGTACCAGTCGGGCCGTACGGTTCCCGGGGTCTGCGCAGGCAGACCTTCCAGCACGGTCTCGGCCTGGTTGAGAGCGATGATCGCTTCACTGGTGCGGCCCTTCATAGCGAGAACCTGAGCTTCCACGCGGAGCGCGGAGAACAGCGTCAGGCTTGGTCGCTCCCCGGCCAAACGGCGGGCTTCCTGAAGCAGTGGAAGAACGTCGCCATCGTCATAACGCCGATGGGATGCTTCCCAGCTTCGTAGTACGGATGCCTGCACGGTGTCCCGGGACACATCGGCCAGTGTGCGCGTGCGCTTCCACCATCGGTACGCCTCCCGCTTGTTCCCCAGGTTGTACCACTCACCGGCGATCAAGGTGCTGTAGCGCGCGGCGGCATGGGCGAGATCCCGCTCAACGGCTTCCGGCTGAGCGCGGTTGAGGTGGGGAGCAAGGTTGGCGTAGTCCACAGCGAGAGCTGCGAGCACGACGGCGGGCGGGTCGTAGTAGCTTCGCTCGAAGTGCGCTTCGGCCGCGTCCTCCCAGTCGTCGATCATTTCCTGTGACACGCTCGCCCCGGAGATGCGCGGGCCGTAGGTCTGCCAGGCGTCGGTCAGTGCAGCCAGCACAGGTGCCACGGCCCCACCGACGGCGACGGTAGCAGCACCCTGTATCAGTCGTCTGCGCTCCATGTCTTCGTCCTCGTCCTGCGTTGAGGCTTTTGCCTCGACGGTACTCTTTCGCGCTTGATCGGCGTCAGTCATCGCCGCGTGAAGCGCCTGCGCCATGAGTTCACCTCCGGCGCCGAGTTCGGCGTCAAGAGCCTTGACGGCCTCGACGGGCGGACGGTTCTTCCCCAACTCCCACTTGCCGATCACGGAGTGATGCCACGCGATCCGTCCGGCGAGGTCTCGCAGGGTCAGCCCACACTGGTCCCGATGCGCCCTCAATACACGGCCGAAGTCTCGCCAGTCCGCCGATGAGGTTAATGCTGATTGTCTGATCACGCTGCCCTCGCGATCTGTCTCATCTGTCGCACGCGCATGGGTGCGACAGAGTGTGTCTTGTCTCACACTCCCAGCGACTTCAACTATGGCACCAGCAAGGGCCATGTAAAGCGGAACCCCGCAGGCGGGCAGCGCCATACGGGGTTCCTGATCGCAAAAGAGGTGCGATCGTGAACGATGGTAAGGCCCAGTGGCCTTCACCGACCATCCCGGGCTGGCGGCTGATCATCAGCACCGCAGGCCGGTTCTGGGCTTTCCGTGCGACTCCTTTCCCCGCGAAGGCGCGACAGGCCGGGGCCGAACCGGACCTGGACGCCGACACCTTCGCCGAGATCCAGGCCGCCGTTGAGCGCCAGGAGGAAATCGCCCGTCGAGCCGCCGACGCCCAGGGGGCGGAGTCGTGACCGGGCGGTCTCGGCGCGGCGGACGGCACCGCGACGGACAGCCGCTCACGAGGGTGTACCGGCGCCTGTGGGACGGCCCGGCCCGTTCCGAAGCGGAACGGCTGGATCGTTCCTGTCAGGGCTGGAGTGTGCTCTACAGCCTGGGAGAGCGCCGTTTCTACGCCATCGCGGCCTGGCCGACGCCCGAACCGCTGATCATCTTCGATGACAGCTCCGAAGGGCTTCAGGAACAGATGCGCGAGGCGGAGACGGCCTTCGCCTGGCGAACGCTTCCCCCTCCCCAGAGCAGGCGCGGCGGTGACCGGCCCCAGGCGCCAACCGCCGCGCCGCACCGTCCCCGGCACTCTCACCGGGGCATCACCTGACAAGCCGGTACGGCGGGCGCGGACCTCATCCCACCTTGCCCGCCGTACCTCATGAACGTGCGGCCCGGTCGAAGGGGTCCAGGCCGCACACCTCGACGGCTCCGAAGCATCGGGGAAGGGAGCCGTCGGCGCCGGTCACCCCGTTGTGACCGGTCCCCCTCAGGCGCCCGGCCAGGCAACCCCGCTGGCCGGGCGCTCTCCATGCCGCCCGTCGCTGACAGGAGTCTCGTGAAGAACCCGCTGAGCGTCTTGCTCGACCTGCTCTCCATAGCCCTCCCCGGTCTCCCCGGCACCGAGACCGAGACCGAGTCTCAACCCCCGAAGCCCCTGAGACCGCCCGCACCTACGGCACCCCTGGAGAACCGGGAGGACTTCTGACATGGCCGCCCTCTGCGTTGTCCTCCTCGGGGTCGAGTTGGCCCCGTGGGTCGCGGCGCGGGCTGTCCTCGTATGGCCGGTGATCGCCGTCCGGCTGCGAAGGGATCGCTCATGACCGACCACGCTCCCGAGCGCGAACAGCAGCTCATCGAGCTGCTCGGCACGATCCATCGCGGCTGGCGATACGAGGCCCGCGACATACCCGGCCTGCCCCGGTGGTGGGCCTACCGCTACCAGCAGGTCACCGCCGCCCAGCACAAGGCGGGGGCGCGTGACGTCGTCGCCCGGGGCACCGTTCACCGCCTGGCCCAAGCCCTCGGCCGCCAGGACGAGATCACCCACATCATCCGCCACTGACGCCGTACAGGACCCCCATGACCAGCATCATCGGCCCCAACGGCACGTTCACCACCGAGACCGGCGTCACCGACCGGCTTCTCACCCCTACAGAGGTCGCCCGCTTCTTCGGTGTGGACCCTAAGACCGTCACCCGGTGGTCGCGAACCGGCCGCATCCCCTCGGTGCGCACCCCCAGCGGGCAACTCCGCTACCGGGAGTCCGAGGTCCGTGCGCTGCTCAACGGCGGTTAGGTTCTAACCGGCCGACCGCTGACGGCCGTGAGTGGAAGCCACTCATGCTGATGCGACCGGCTTTAGTTTCTGAAGGCTCCCACCGTCCAGAAACGGGCGGTCGCCCCGGCGCGACCGGTGTTAGTTGCTAACGTCCCGCTGTTCAGCTTCTGAACAGCGGGACGTTGCGTCTGGGCAGAAGCTGCCCACCGTGATTTGCCGCAGATCAACCGAGAGCATCGAAGCGGTACCCGAACAGCGTTTTGCGGCAAAACGCTGTTCGGATACCGGGTAAACGCGCTCGCCGTGGGAGTTGCGATGGTGGCCGGGCGCAGGCCGTCCCTTGCGGTCCCTCCGAACCGATGTAGGACCTAGACGACCTTCGCCCCCCACCCGCCGGAGAGAAAGCGAGCGGGACCGGTTGACGCCCGGCCACCGGGCTTACAGAGCCGGAACGATCAGACCGGTTCCGGACACGACACTAATGGCCTTCGGCTGACGGCCGGAAGCGAACGCGCTGTAGCCGTAGGCCACGAGCCGGACGCCCAGGCTGTTCGACAGCGGCTCATCGAACCGCAGCTGCGCCGGGGCCGCGCTGGCGTCCTCCATCAGGATGCAGTCGCGGAAGTCGGCCACGATGATCCGCGTCTCGTTCGTCCCGGCCCCGAGGTTGGTCGGCACGCTGCCGCTGGCCACGAACGGGACCAAGACGTTGCCCTGAGGGCCGCTGCCGTACTGGGTGGGGTTGTCGGTGGTTCCCATGGGGTTGAACGCGACGCCGGACGGCTCGAACATCGGGCGGCCCGTCGTGTCGCGCTCGGCCAGCAGCCACGCCCACAGGCTCGGATGCGAGACCATCGCGGTCGGGCCGGTGAAGCGGCCAGCCATGACCTTGCCGACCGCGTCGGCCAGCTTCGGCCACAACTCTGGGACCGTCGGCGAGGCGTCGGTGTAGGTGATGGCATTGGCGCCGGAGACGTTCAGCAAACCGAGGTGCTGGCCAGAGGAGCCGGAACCGTTGATCACCTGGGCGTCCAGGCTCGCGGCGTAGGCTGCGGCGAGGTCGGCGAACAACACCTCCTCGATGATGACGCCCCGTTCGATCGACTGGCGTGAGGTGTCCACGTACCCGGCGACCGTGACGACCGGTACCTGAAGCATCGTGTCATCAAGGTCCTGGTTGGACACCGTGGCGTTCTCACTGGCCTGCACACCAACGGTGGTCGGCGTGGTCACGCGCGGGATGTCCACCGTCATGCCCTTCTCAGGCAGGGGCAGACGGCGGCACAGGTTGGCCACCGGCCGTCCCGCGCGGGCGTACTCGGCGAACATCTCCACGAGATACTGCGGCGGCACGAACCCCGACACGGCGCCGGTGTTGATCGCACGCAGAGCGAACCCGGGGTTGTCGATCTCGATTTCGCGACCGTGGCGGGCCAGGCGCTCAGAGGCGGCCGGATCGTGGTGGACCTGGCTCATGAACAGGTCCCGCAGGAACGACGGGCCGGTGACCCCGCGACCGTCCCGGTCGGCCTGCGGCGGCTGGTAGGTACGCGCTTCGGCACCGACGCGTATCACGCGGTCCTGGCCGGGCAAGGTGACGCCGGTTGGGTGGATCTGGCTTTGAAGCCTGACGATCTCGGCTTCTTGTCTCTGCTCTTCGCGGAGCAACTCGATCTCGGCGGTGGCTTCCTTCACCAGATCGGACGCGGCACGCTTCTCGGCGATCAGGGCGTCAATCCGCTCTTCCTCCTCAAGGGTCACGGTCCTGCGGCCTTCGTCCTTGCAGCGCTGGAGAATGCGATCAGCTTTGGCCTCGGCGTCGGAAACGCGCCGCTGAGCGGCTACCTTTTGCCGCTGGGCAGCGGCGATCAGGTGAGCAAGGGTAGTCATGAACACGCCTTTCGATAGGCAGGGTCGAACACGGAAGGTGATCAACTGCCTGATGCCGCTGCGGTTCCGAGGAATCCGGCCCGTTCGGGAAGACCCTGGCCGCGCGGGAGGCGCTGATCACAGGATAGGCCAAGGGCACGGCGTCCGCCTGTGACCTTTGGTAAAGCCTCCCTGTACTGGCCGGGCACCCCCGGTAGGGGCATGCGCGGGGGGAGAAAAAGGGAGACTCGGGCGCGGGTCACCCGCCGGTCGTGATCAAAAACGCCCCGACTCGTTCACAGCAGCGTCTCGGCCTGGCACGGAGACGGCTTACACAGGCGCTCGGCGAGGTCGTCGAGGACGCTTGCCAGTTCAGCGGCCGTGTCGGCGGCATCCGACAGCGGACTGTCCCCCTCGGCGTCGGCCTGGCCCTCGTGAAGGTCGGCGAGGTCGTCGGCGAGCCGGTCGGCGAGCGTGCGGGCGCGACTGACCAGACGGCCGGTGTCGTCGGTCAGGGCATCCAGGATCGCGACGAGTCCGGGCGAGATGGCGGCCGGTGCGGTGGTGGTCATCGTTCGTTCCTCTCGGTGCTGTCTGCTCATGGCTTGATCTGGGCGATCTCGGCGAGCCCTTCGGCGAGGTCAGCCATGCCTCGCGGTCCGGTCGGCGGGGCGCCTGCCTGGGCGGTGCTGTGCCTGCACTGTGGGCACGCTGGCGTACCGGCGCCGGGGCGCGGCTGGTCACCTCCGGGCATGCCGTGTGGGCACGGCTGACGGGCGATCAGGTCGGCGTACCGGGGCGGCCCTGGGGTCGCCGAGACGGCCGGGCGGTCTCCGGAGCGGACCCGGATGAGCAGGGCCGCGAGGTCGCCAGTCTGAACGAGCCGGGCAACGTAGGCCGGAAGCGACCGGGGGCGGTTCTCGGCTTCGATGATCGAGATGATCTCTCTCGTCTCGGTGGTCGTCGCGTCGGTCGCCCTCATGATCCGTCGTTCGGCGACGGAGAGAGGTAACGGCACGGTGCGGGTGGGGGCTCCCAGGGGCTCGCCAGGCGATCCTGTGCGCTCGCCTGGCGAGCCTGTAGGAGCCCCTTCGGAAGGGGCTCCCTGGGGATCTCCTCCTGTGACCTGCCCTTTTTCGGCAAGGGGCTCCCCAGAGAGCCCCTTGCCGCATGCCTCGCAGTCACAGCCGGGCGGCGCCGGAAAGCGCGGTAACCGGTAGGTCGGCGCCCGACCGGGAACGGCGTAGAGCGGCTGCCCCGCGCTGTCCACGCCCCTCGGTACCCGGACCTCGATCCCCCGGGCAGCGAGCCGGGCAAGGACCTTCCGCAGGCCCGGCCGCGTCTGGACACGAGCACGGCGAAGCAACTCGGTCGTGCCGATGTCCACGGCCCGCCCCGGGCGCCGAGTCTTCTCTGCGATGGCAACCAGGACCAGAGCCTCAGCCGGGGTCACTTCCGGGGCGTGGTCGAGAACCTCCGCGACCAGTTCATAGGACATCGGCCCGTGCCCCTTCCGGGACGGCGACGGGACGGCATCGGTCGAGCGAGCGCCAGACATCGGCACCGTGCCGTACCGTGGTGATGTCGAAGCCCTCGACTGTGAAGGCCGCCTCTGCCCGGGGGCGGTCTTCCTCTGTGTCAGGCGGCATCGGGAGCGTCCTCCTGATCCTGATCTGCCGTCGTGGGCGAGAAGAGGAGCGCGCGTAGCCGCTCGACGGCTTCCGGCCGTAGTGGCGGCGCGGTCTCGACCAGGCGCCGGATGTAATCTTCGGCGCGGGCGGCCTTCAGGTCACAGCGTGCGCGTTCCTCGGCTTCCTGGTCGCCGAGTTGCGCGGCGCGGGCCAGCCGGGCGCGGGCGTTAGTCCATGACGGTACGGGTTCCACAGAGTCCCCCCGGAACTCTCCGGACGGCGGTCCGCAGCATCTCCCCTCACGCCGAGAAGATGGCGGTCGCCGATTGCAGCCCGCTCCTGTGCCCCTCAGGGCAGGCCACACCTGTCAACGATGGGGAATCCGCGAACGGTCGGGCACCGTTGTTGCCCTCGCCTCCGTGCGAACCACGGGACCGGAGGGCCGTAGACCGATTATGGCTATGTCTGGGTAGCCGCACTACGTAGGCCGGAATCCTTTGTCATCTCCTGACGATCTTCGGTTGTTTCCTCTACCTCCTCATGGCTTAGACAGAAGAAAGGGTCACGCCTTTCGTCGGCGTGACCCTTTGCGTTCACGAAGCGATCACTCGGCGTGTCTCCACACCATCCGCTCGTCAGCGGGAACGCGACGCCGGGGAAGCGGCGAGCGGGTGATGCGGACCTCTCCCAGATGTTCGGGCGCCAGCAGGATCGCGGCGGCCTTCCGGCGTGCCGACACCGGCGCGGCCTTCCAGCGCTTGGCGACGTCGGCGCCCGGCTCGATCAGGGCTACCAGGTCGCCGGGGGCGGTCAGTTCGCGCACAAGCTTCTCAGCATCGGTGACCTTCGCCGTGAGGTCTTCGACCAGACGGGCGAACATGCGCGCTTCGGCCACCGTGGCGGGCGTCTCACTCGTGGCCTTGTCCAGCTCTGCCCTGAGCCTTGCAAGTTCAGCCTGAGCCGTTTCGGCTTCGACCGACGCCGAACGTGCGGTCAGGGCCTCGTACACGTCGGGTCGCGCGAGGTAGGTAAGAATCGCGTCCGTAATGATCTCGTCAACGCCAGCTTTGAGGATCCGGACACAGGAGTTGATCTGACACTTGTACTCAGGCTCACCCGACTTCGTACTGTTCACGACACCGATCGGTCCCCCGCACACGTCGCATCGCACGGTGGTGGTGTACTCGTGGAGCACGCGCCCCGGACGCGGCGCCTTGTTCTGGTGCTTGGGCTCGCTCAAGATGCGCTGGACATCCCAGAAGAGATCACGCGGAACGATCGGTTCCCACGTGCCTTCGATCAACTCGGGCTTGGCACCCTTCGTGCCTTTCAGCTCTTTCGGAAGGTAGGCCCGGTACCCGGCGTAGACAGCCTTCGTCGCCATGGTCCGCAGGTGCTGCTGGGTGAACGGCTTCCCCTTGCGGTTGGTGATCCCCCGCGCCTCGTAGTCCTTCGCGATCGCCCTGAAACTGTGGCCCTTGCGAAGCCGGTCGAACAACTCGAAGATGATCGGCGCGCGGACGGGGTCCGGCTTCCACGTGTCGAGCCCGCGCCGGTCGGAGAAGTAGACGGGCAGGTACCCGTACGGGCACACGCCGTGCGGGCGCCCTGCGGCGGCACTGGCCTTCATATCCCGCTTGATCCTTCCCCGCGTCTTGGCAGACTCGAACTCGCTGTCAACAGCATCCTCCAACAGCGTCCGCCGGTCGCGCGGGTTCGCGGGATCATAGGTCCGGCCGTGTGTGGTGACGTGAACGAGCTTTCCACGATCTTCGAGCAGGTCGAGCATGGTGACCCATTCGCCGACCCGGCGCGAGCCACGCGAGGACTCCCACAGAACGAGCACATCCGCGCCGAACCGGTCGGTTCGCAGGTCGGAGATCAGGCGCTCGAAGTCGTCGCGGGTGTCGGTCGAGTACCGGCTTGCCGACACGGCCTTGCTCTCGGCGTAGGGCTCCAAGAGCGTGATGCCGTGCCGGTCGGCCGACGCCTGGTTCTCCTCGTGCTGCTGACCGGGGGACTTCATCCGGCCGGATCGGTCCTGGGAGACCCGGAGGTACTCCCGGCCGGTGAGCAGGAGCTTTGCCGTCTGGAGGAACGTCGCCGTCGTCATGCATTCAAGGTAACCCTAGTAAGGTTCCTGGACTGAGGAACGCAGGAGCGCAGCGACGGAGTGACGAGGGAAGACACCGACCCGAAGCGCCCGAGCCCGCGACGCCGAAGGCGTCGCAAAAGAATAAGGTGCTCTGATGCCTTTGGTTGAGGTCACCCATCGACCGGACATCGCCGAGACGAAGCTTCGTGAGCTCGGGGAGGTGTTGCCGCACCTGGTGTCCGTGGCCGTCGAGTGTCCTGAGGAGCCGTACGACGGCGACCTGCAGCCGGGCGACGTCGAGATCCGCTTCCGGGCGCTGGGGCCGTTTGACCGCTGTGGCCTGGACGTGGTGATCGAGATCAGGTCCAAGTGGTTCGAGAGCAGGGCGGCCGACCGGCAGGAGCGGGTGGACGGCCTCCACGAGGCCGTCGCCGCCGCGACCGGCCTGACCGACTTCGGCGTCTACCTCTCCCTCCCGGTCGCCGCCTGGGCCCAGGGCGACTGAGACAGCGGTTTCCAGCGCGGAGTCACGAGGTCATGGCTTACGTGCCATCCCGGCGATGACGAGCCATGGTCCGGCTGCGGCCTCGGAATCGGTCCACTTCTCGACCGCGGTGAGACCGGGACTCACCGGCTCCAGGCCGTCGAAGAAGCGTTCAACGGTTTCTCGGCTGCGCCAGACCAGAGGCGCGGCGGGGTTGCGGTAGTACATGTCGATCGCCTGGCGCATCTCGTCGGGCAGCGTGTCGGTGGCCGTGGAGACGACCAGGAAGGACCCTGGCGCGAGGTGGACCATGAGGTCGCGAATGATGCCGGCCGGATCGTCCGCGTCCGTGATGTAGTGCATCATCCCAATGATCATCAGGGCGGTCGGGACGGTGGGGTCGATCAGCCGGGACGTCTCGGGGTGCGTGATGATCCGGTGTGGATCGCGCAGGTCTCCCTCGATGTAACCGGCCTGGCGGCCGTCCAGGAGGTTTCCGCCTTCGGCCACTACAAGGGCGTCGTTGTCGACGTACAGCACGCGGGAGTCGGGAGCGGCGACCTGGTGCACGTTCTGTTCGGTCGGCAGGCCGGATCCGATGTCGATGAACTGCCGAACTCCGAACTCCCGGGTGAGGCGCCGTACGGCGGCGATCAGAAACCTCCGGTTGGCGAGGGCGAGTTCCCGTACCGGCCAGAGCCTCATCACCCGTTCGGCGGCGTCCCGGTCCACCTTGGAGTTGTGCCTGCCTCCGAGGAGGTAGTCGTAGACCCTGGCGGGAGAGGGGCGGGGAGGGTCGACTTCGCGCATGCTCATGCTCCGTTAAATAGGCCAGGAGTTATAAAGGCCGAAGACAGATCATATGCCGGTAATTGGTGGGCTTAATAAGCTTCAGGCGAGATATCTGGCCGATGAAATGCCACGTCGAAAAAGGAATCGATCCGGAGGAAGCCGCCACGGCCTGCTCGGGCCGCCGAGCGGCGATCCGCGTGGGGTACGGTCGGGTCTCACCCGGCCTGATCGGCTTGTGCTCTTCGGGCGACGTCATCCAGGGAAGGGGAGCGTGCCCTAGCGAGGAGCGTTGTGGGCTATGAGGGCGAGTTGGATGCGGTTGTCCAGGTTGGTCTTGGTGAGGATTCTGGAGATGTAGCCCTTGACCGTGCCGACGCTCATGTGGAGTTCGGTGGCGATGTCCCCGTTGGACATGCCCCGGCCGACCGCGTCGGCGACCTCGCGTTCGCGGCCGCTGAGTCTGGACAGCAGCCGGTCGGCGTCGTCACGGCGGCGGTCGTCCGTCTCCGGCGCCAGGTGGGCGATCAGGCGCCGGGTCACACTCGGGGACAGGATCGGCTCACCGGCCACGACCCTGCGGATCGCGTCCACGATGCCCTCCGGCGGGGTGTCCTTGAGCAGAAACCCGTCGGCCCCGGCGCGCAGGGCGCCGAAGACGTGCTCGTCGGCGTCGAACGTGGTCAGCATGATGACGTACGGCGGGGCGGGCCGTCGTCGGAGCAGCCGGGTGGCGTCGATCCCGTCCAGGCCCGGCATCCGGATGTCCATGAGCACCACGTCGGGCGTGTGGGTGTCGACCGCGGACCCGACGTCGGCGCCGTCGGCAACCCCGCCGACCACGACCAGTTCGTCGGCGCCCCTGAGCATCAGCGTCAGCCCCGCCCTGACGAGCGGGTCGTCGTCCACGACCAGTACGCGTATGGCCGTCATGCCGGCCATGGTAGCCAGACCGTGAGGTGGAACTCCTCGCCCTCGACCCCGGCGTGCTCGACCCGGCCGCCCGCCAGCTCGGCCCGTTCCCGTACCCCGGCCAGCCCGGCACCCTCTCCGGGAGAACCAGGTGAACCAGGAGAACCAGGGAAGCGGGGAGAACCGGGAGAACCGGGGAAGCCGGAAGAACCAGGTGAACCGGGAAAGCCAGGGAAGCGGGAAGAGCCGGGAAAGCCGGGAAAGGCATCTTCGCCGGGCAGGGACCTCTCGTCGTGGAAGCCTGGGAAGGGTCCCTCGGTGGGGTCGGACGCTTCGACGGGGTTGCGGACCTCGACGGTCAGTCCCCGGCCGGGGGCGCCGTCGAGACGCAGGGCCACCGGCCGTCCCGGCGCGTGTTTGAGGGCGTTGGTGAGGCCCTCCTGGACGATCCGGTAGGCGGCCCGCGCCGTGGCGCCCGGCAGGTCGGGCAGCCGTATTCCGCCGTCGTGCGACTCGACCCGGGCGCCCGCCCGCCGTACCTCCTCGACCAGGGACCGCAGGTCCAGTTCGGCCAGGACGGGGGCCTCGCGCAGCACCGAGATGACCTGGCGCAGCTCCTGCAACGCCTGGTGCGCGTTGGCGCGTACCACCGAGGCCGCCTCGACCACCTCGGCCGGGTCGGCCTTCGCGTTGAACTCAAGCGCCCCGGCGTGCAGTGCCAGCAGTGAGAGGCGGTGCGCCAGCACGTCGTGCATCTCACGGGCGATGACCAGGCGTTCGGCGTGGCGGGCCTGTTCGGCGCGGCGCCGCTGCTCCTCCTCGGCTCTGCGGGCCCGTTCGACCAGCGAGAGCACGAGCTGACGGCGGGCCCGCGCCAGCATCCCCCACCCGGTCAGCGCCACCCCGAACAGCACCGCGACCAGGGCCCACACCGGGTACGGCGCCAGCCCCGGCGGCCGGATCCAGAAGCGCGTCAGCGTCGCGGCCGTCCAGGCGGCACCGACGCTGACCGCGACGGCCGAACGCCGGTACAGGGCCGCCATCAGCGTCGCGACCCCCGCCGCGACCGACGCCGAGGCGGCGGGCACCGAGATGGCCACGGCCACCAGCGCCATGGTGGCGGGCCTGCGGCGTGCCAGCCACAGCGCGGCGCACGCCACCACGCCACCGGCCACGTCGACGGGGAGCCAGGTGTCGCCGAGCTCGCCCCACACGACCGCGACCGCCGAGGCCAGCGCGCAGACCAGGCCGCCCGCCCGCGTCGCCCGGTCCCAGGTGGTCCTGGCGGGGCCGGGCCGTACGTCTGCCATCACGGGCGTTCAGCGTAATCGGGGGGATCGGCCGTGGGCAGCAACCAAAGTCGCCGCCACTCTCTTACCTGGGTTGCCACGGGCGGGTCCGAGGTCGCCGCCGACTCCTCACCCGGGTTGCCACGGACAGGCCCGGAGGCACAGGCCCCGGAGGGGAGGCGCGGAACACGATCGCCGTATGACAGCGAACCGGAAAGGCGGCCGCCGGGCCGCGTTGCTGCTCGCGGTGGTCACACCGCTCGTGGCCGAGTTCACCCTCGGCAACCCGCCGCTCCGCATGGCGTGGATCCTGCTGCTGTGGATCCCGATCTACGGCGCGGGCACCGTTTTGGTCCGCGAGCTGGTACGGCGGGCCGGGACGGGCTGGGCCGGGGTGCTGCTGCTCGGTGCGGCCTACGGCGTCGTCGAGGAGGGCCTGGCCCTGCAGGCGCTGAGCAGCCCCACGATGTACGGCGCCGCCGGGTGGGCACCCCGAATCCTGGGCCTGAACAGCGCCTACGCCGAGCTGCAGATCCCCTACCACGCGGTCTTCAGCGCCGTGATCCCGATCCTGCTGACCGACCTGGTCTTCCCCTCGCTGCGTGAGCGGCCCTACCTGGGCAGGCTGGGCCTCTGGTCGGCCGGGACGGTCTTCGTCCTGGGCGCGCTGCTGCTGCGGGTGACCGTGGTGACGAGCATCGACCCCGGATACCGGGCTCCGGCGGCGGTCCTGGCCGGATGCGCGGCCGTGGTCGTCCTGCTGACGGCGGCGGGCCTGCGGCTGCGGTTCCCCACGGGCGTCTCCCCGACCGAACCGACCGAACCGACCGGCCCGGTCGGAGCGACCGGACCGGCTGGACCGGTCGGAGCGACCGGACTGACCGAACCGGTCGGGCTGACCGAATCGGCCGAACCAGCCGGACGGACCGGACTGACCGGACCAACCGAACCGACCGGACTGGCCGGTCCGGCAAAACCGGCAAAACCGACTGGGCTGACCGGTCCGGCAAAGCCGACCGGACCGGCTGGACCGCCTGGGCCCGTTGTGGCCGGGGGGTTCGGTGTGGTCGTGGTCTTCGGGTACCTGGCGCTGCTGTTCCCCTTCGGGGGTGCGACCCGGCCCTTCTTCACCCATGGCGGGTGGGTCGCGGTGCCCATGACGGCCGCCGCCGTACTGGCCGTGGGGGCCGGGTGGCTGCTGCGCCGCTGGACGGCCGGGGGGCTGTGGACCGACGGGCACAGCCTGGCCCTGGCGGCCGGGGCCCTGGTCGCCCACACGGCCTTCGGGCTGGTCTCCAACGCCGACACGGCGGCCGACCGGATCAGCCTGGCGGCCGTCGGCGTGGTCATGGCCGCCCTGCTGGTCCTGCTCGGCCGCCGGGTCCGCTCCTCCCGGAGGTTCACGGCCCGATAGGTCACCCGGCGTGCGCCGAGGACCCCCTGTGTTCCGTGTGCCCGGCGTGTTCGGCGTGTTCGGCGCACAGGCAGCCGACGCCCCGTTCGATCCACTCGTGGCCGGTCCACTCGGGGTGCCGTTCGACGAGCAGGGCCCTGACCTCGGCGACGATCTCGGCCTCGTCGGCCGCCGAGTCGCGCCGCAGCCAGGTCTCCGCACGCAGTTCGCGCAGGTAGTCGCGGACGCCGGTGAGCACTTCGGGGCCGCCGAGGTCGCCGTGGCCGGGGACCACGATCCTGTGGCCCGCGGCGGCCAGCCGGTCCAGCACCGCCAGCCAGCCCACACCGGAGACGTCGGTGTCGTACGGCGGGAACCAGGGGAAGATGGCGAACTGCCCGGTCTCGGCGAGGTCCCCGGTGAACAGCACACCGGCGTCCGGCACCTCGACCACCTGGTCGCCCCTGGTGTGGCCCCGGCCGGTCGGGCGCAGCCGTACGGTGCGACCACCGAGGTCCAGGTCGTGGGTGTCGTCGTAGACCAGGTCCGGGACGGGCACCGTGACGCCGTCCAGGCGGCGGGCGACGGTCTCGCCCAGGCCGCGGAACATCTCCAGGTAGCCCTGTCCCTTGGTCCTGAGGTCGTCGGCCTGGGCGCGGTTGACCAGGTAGGTGGCCTCGCCGGAGAACACCTGCGCGCCGAAGGCGTGCTCGGGGTGGAAGTGCGTCGTGGTCAGGTACAGCCTGCGGCCCGCCGCCACCTCCGAGGCGAAGGCGAGGACCTGCTCGGCGTTGGCGGTGCCGATGCCCGTCTCGACGACCAGTACGGCTCGCGTGCCGCCGATGACGCCGATGTTGGGTACGAGCCCGGCCCGGTGGTTCGGGATCACCAGCAGGCCGGGGGCGATCTCCTGGGCGCCGGAGACCTGGACGACGGGGTCGGGTATGGGTTCGTGGGTCATGTCCTGATTGCAGCGCTGTGAGGCCTTCGCGGTCCAAGTCCTGTTGGGTGGCGGCGATGCCCTGCGGGTATCGTCGCCGGTCATGGAGCTACGCACGCTGCGGTATTTCGTGGCCGTCGCCGAGGAACTCCACTTCGGCCGGGCGGCCGCCCGGCTGCACATGAGCCAGCCGCCGCTGAGCCGGGCGATCAGGCGGCTTGAGACCGACGTCGGCGCCGTCCTGTTCCACCGTTCCCCCTCGGGGGTCCGGCTCACCCCGGCCGGGGCGGTGCTGTTCGACGAGGCGCGCGTCCTGCTCGAACAGGCGGAGCGGGTACGGGTGCGGGTGGCCGCCGCGGCGGGGGCCGCGACCGTCACCGTCGGCATCCTGGGCGACGGCACCGACCGGGGCGCGACCCGGCTGGCCGCCGCGTACCGCCGCAGGCACCCGGACGTCGAGATCCGGGTCCGGGAGACCGACCTGACCGATCCGACCTGCGGGCTGCGCGCCGGGCTGGTCGATGTGGCCCTGACGCGCGGGCCGTTCGACGAGACCGGTCTGACGGTGCGTGAGCTGCGGGCCGACCCGGTCGGCGCGGTGCTGCGCGCCGACGACCCGCTGGCCCGCCGCGACCGGCTGAGCCTGGCCGACCTGGCGGGGCGGCGCTGGTTCCAGTTCCCCGACGGCGTCGATCCGCTCTGGCGGACCTACTGGAACGGCGGCGAGCCCCGGGAGGGTCCGGTGGTGCGCGCCGTACAGGAGTGCCTGCAGGCCGTGCTCTGGAACGGCACGGTCGGGATGTCCCCGCTCGGGCACACCCCGCCGGAGGAGCTGACCGTGGTGCCGCTGGCCGACATGGCGCCCAGCCGTGTGGTCGTGGCGTGGCGGACGGGCGACGCGAACCCGCTGGTCAGGTCGTTCGTCCGGATCGCGACGGCCGTCTACCGCGCCTGGGAGACCTGAGGAAGGGGCTGGGAGAGGGCGCTCACGATCAGGTCGGTCAGCGCGGTGACGGCGTCGTCGAGGGTCGTCCGCCCGTGGTTGAGTTCGGCGGCGATCGCGTCGGCCGCGCCGAGCACGCCGACACAGCGCAGCCGGAGCGCCCGGACGCCGAGGGCGGAGTGCGGGGCGAGCGCGGTGGCCATCAGGTCGGTGTAGTCGTCGAGCATCTCGCGCTGGATCACCTCCATCTCCGGGTTTCCCTTCAGGGCGGCGGTGACGGCGTTGAACTCCGGCATGGCGGTGGCACACGCGAAGTAGGCCGCGCTCATGACGCGGGCGACCTCGGGGCCGGTCGGCGGGGCCTCGCCCAGCGCGCGGGTCAGCGCGGCCCGGTGCTGCTCGTCGAGCCGCCGGTGGAGCGCGGTCAGCAGGCCGTTCCTGGTGCCGAAGTGGTCGTAGACGATCGGCCTGCTCACCTCGGCGGCCTCGGCCAGGGTGGGCAGGGTCAGGCCGTCGGCGCCCTGGACGCGCACGACCGCCAGGGCGGTCTCCAGCAACTGCTCCCGTCTCTCCTGCTTGGACAGGCGGGTCGGTGATGCGGCCATCGTCCTCCTCTTGCGTCGCGGTCCCAGCTTAAGCTACAACGTGTAGCCTACAAAACGTAGCTTAGCCGTACGGGAGGAAACCCGATGGAACCGGTACTGATCATGGGCGGCTCCGGGCAGGCGGGCGCGGGCACCGCGGCCGTTCTCCGGCGGTGGTACCCGGCGCTGCCGCTGGCCGTCGCGGGCCGCGATCCCGGCCGCGCGCGGCGGGTCGCCGACGAACTCGGCACCGCCACGGCCGTCCCCCTCGACCTGCGGCGCGACGACCTCGGCCTGCCGGACGGCCAGGAGTGCTCGGCGGTGGTCGCGACGGTGTGGGACTCCCACCTCAACGGGCTGCGTTACGCGCAGGAACGCGGGCTGCCGTACCTCAGCATCTCCAACGGCCTGGTGGACCTCACGCCGGAGGTCTTCGCCGGCGCACAGCGGGCCTCGGCCGCGCCGATCCTGCTGGCCAGTCACGGCTGCGCCGGACTCGTCGTCCTCGCGGCGCTGGAGCTGGCCCGCGAGTTCCACCGGCTCCACACCGTCAGGGTCGCGCTGGTGCTGGACGAACTGGACGGGGGCGGTCCGGCCGCCGTCGAGGACATGGAACGCCTGATGGCCGCGACCTCGGCGGGGCTGGTGCGCCGTGACGGTGTCTTCACCTGGGTGGACGGCCAGGAGGCCCAGGTGGAGGTGCTCACCGCCGACGGCACCGTACTGCCCGGCCAGACGGTCGCCATCCCCGACGTGCCGAGCCTGGCGCTGGCGACGGGCGCGCCGAACGTCCGCTTCGACTTCGTGGTCGGCGAGTCCTCGGGCAGGCGACGGGGCGGACCGGCCTCCGTCGAGGTCAGGATCGACCTGGAGGGGACCGGCCCCGAGGGGACGCCGCTCGACGTGACCCACCACATCACGCACCCCCTGGGGCAGCGGCCGTTGACCGCGCTCGGCGTCGCCCTCGGCGTCGAACGGCTGCTCGGCCTGCGCGGAGACCCCGTGGCGCCGGGCCTGTACACCCCGGAGGCGTTGATCGACCCGGCCCTCGCGGTCGAGCGGATGGTCGAGGAGGGGACGCTCCTCACCCGGAGCCGGGTTCAGCGCTCGTCGACGACCTGACCGTTCAGAGCGGTGGCGTCCGCGGTGAGGGCCATGGTCAGCGGAGCCTCGGGGATGGTCGGCAGGCTGGCGAGCGCGGCACCCATCTGCGCGCCGCTCTCCCAGTGCCAGGTGTCGGTGTAGACGCCGTCCTCAAGCCGGATCAGCACGGCGTGGGTGAGGCCGGGGTGCCCCTCCCTGACGGTCTCGATCAGCGAGCTCCTGCGGGCGAGGAACTCCTCAAGGTCGCCGTCGGCGACGTGGTAGCGGTGCGAGCGGACCACGGACATGTCTGTTCTCCTTCGGAAGTGGGGGTTACCAGCTGCCCGCGACCTGGCGGATCGGGGCGTTCAGCCGGTTGAAGAGGTTGGTCACGGCGATCATCAGCAGGATCGAGGCCAGCTGCTTCTCGTCGAAGTGGTCGGCGGCGTTGTCCCAGACCTCGTCGGGGACGGCGTCGGAGTGGTCGGCCAGCCGGGTCGAGGCCTCGGCCAGCTCCAGCGCGGCCCGCTCGGCGTCGGTGTAGTACGGCGCCTCACGCCAGGCCACGACCAGGCCGATGCGGTCCTCGTTCTCCCCGAGCTTGCGCAGGTTCTTCAGACCGGCGTCCACACAGAAGCTGCAGCCGTTGATCTGGCTGACCCTCAGGTGGATCATCTCCATGAGCTCCTGGGGGAGACCCTGCGACTGGGCGGCCTGGATCAGCTCCTGGATCGGCTTGATGACGCCGGGGATGATCGAGGCGGGGTTCTTCATACGGGCTTCCATGGTGTTCCTCGTTCCTTCCGTTGCGGTTGGTGTGAGATCAGGATGGATGTCCGTATTGATAGATTCGCTATGCGCTCGCGATGTGGAGGTGATGGGGGGACGATGCTGCGCTTCACCCTGCTCGGTCCCGTTCGGATGACCGTCGACGGCGCCCCGCTGCCGGACATCGCCCCACGTCACCGAGCCGTGCTGGCCTATCTCCTGCTCAACGCCGACCGGGTGATCAGCATCGAGCGGCTGATCGACGCGATGTGGGGCCACGACCGGCCCGACACCGCCAGGTCGCAGATCCACGCCTCGATCACCGTGATCCGCAAGGCGCTGCGCGCCGCCGGGGCCGTACAGCTGCTGGAGACGCGGGCGGGCGGCTATGTCGCGCGGCCCGAGCCGGGGCAGGTCGACACGGGGGAGTTCACCGAGCTGGTGGCCGCGGGCGCGCTGCGCGAGGCCTTGGACCTGTGGCACGGCGAGGCGCTTGAGGACGTGCACGCGTACTACGTCTGCGGCGTCAGGGAGCTGTGGAACGACCGGCGGCTTTCCGCCTACGAGCGCCTGGCCGAGGAGGGGCTGGCCGCGGGGCGGCACGACGACCTGCTCGACGAGCTGGCCGCCCAGGTGGGCGCCAACCCGCTGCGCGAGAGGCTCAACGGCCATCTCGTCCTCGCCCTGCACCGGTCGGGACGGCAGGCCGACGCCCTGGCCGCCGCGCGCGCCTACCGTACGGCTCTCGCGGAGGAACAGGGGCTCGACCCCGGGCACGCCTTCGTCGAACTGGAGCGGGCGGTTCTGGTGGACGATCCGTCCCTTCGTCCGGCTGCCGAGGCCTCGGCTCCGGCCCGTCGGTCGACCTTCCTGCCCTACGACATTCCCGATTTCTCCGATCTTTCCGGTCGGGTCGCTGAGGTGGAGCGGCTCGTGGGGGAACGCCGTGGAGCGGCGGTCGTCACGATCGACGGCATGGCCGGGATCGGCAAGACCACGCTCGCCGTCCACGCGGCCCACCGGATGGCCGGACGCTACCCGGACGGACAGCTCTTCATCGACCTGGGGGCGCACACCGCGGGCCGGGAACCGGTCGACGCCGCCGCCGCGCTTGAGGCCCTGCTGCGCCAGCTCGGGGTGCCCGCGGAGAGCATCCCGGTCACACCGGCGGAGCGCGGCGCCCTCTGGCGTGCCGAACTGGCCGGTCGCCGCGTGCTCGCCGTACTGGACGACGCCGCGGACGCCGAGCACGTACGGCCCCTGCTGCCGGGACACTCCGACACCCTCGTCCTGGTCACCAGCAGGCGGCGGCTCGTCGAACTGGACGGCGCCCACGCGCTCTCCGTCGAGGTGCTCGACGAGGAGGAGGCCACCGAACTGTTCGGGCGGATCGTGGGGGAACGCGCCCGGCGCGAGCCGGAGGCCGTAGGCGAGACGCTGCGCCTGTGCGGGTACCTCCCGCTCGCCATCCGCATCGCCGCCGCCCGCCTCCAGCACCGCCCGCGCTGGACGGTCGCCTACCTGGCCGAACGGCTGCGCGACCACCGCAGGCTCCTGGACGGCGTCTCGGCCGCCTTCGCCCTCTCCTACGAGCAGCTGGACGAGCGGGAACGGCACATGTTCCGCCTGCTCGGACTGGTGCCCGGCCGTGACATCGACGCGTACGGCGCGGCGGCGCTGGCCGGGATCCCGGAGGAGGAGGCCGAGGACCTCCTTGAGAGCCTCCTCGACGCCCACATGCTCCTGCAGCTCGAACCCGGCCGGTACACCTTCCACGACCTGCTCCGCGAGCACGCGCGTTCGATCGCCGAGGACGACGGCGCCGTCATGCGGCTGCTCGCCTACTACCTGCACCGCTCCCGCGCGGCCATGGACCGGCTCTTCCCGTACGGCGTCGCCGAGCGGGAGGGCGTCCCACAGCCCGCCACCCCGGTCCCGCCCGTCCGCGACGCCGTCGAGGCACTCGCCTGGCTCGACGCCGAGCGCGCCAACATCATCGCCACGGCCGTCCACGGTCCCGAGATCTGCCTCAGCCTGCTGTCCCTGGTGATACGGCCCTATCTCGACCGGTACGCGCACCACGACGACGCGCTCACCCTGTACACCCTGGTGCTCCAGCGCAGCCGTACGCTCGGCGACCGCGAGGTCCAGGCGCGGGCGCTGGCCGACCTGGCGTGGACCCACTGGCGGCTCGGCGACCACGACCAGGTGGACGAGCACGGACGGCTGGCGCTGGCCCTCTACGAGGAACTCGGCGTTCCCGAGGCGGGTGAGCTCCGGGTCCTCCTGGAGTACGCGGGATAGAGCCGACGTCCGGTCTCCTCGTCATCGGTGCCACGCTTGTCCTGTAGGAACGCGCCCGTCGGCACGGGCTTCCCGAGGAGCGGATCATCGTTGGCTGACAGGAGAGACGACCCGGTGGTGGTGATCG